>NZ_JBGKEB010000001.1:0-562025 GCF_041399425.1 Enterobacter sp. KBR-315C3_2022 | reverse complement strand
GGATGAAATTGGCTTTGGTGAACTGATACTGGCCCGGTACGACAGACGAAATCATCGTATAATCCGGGCCGATTAAGTCAAAAAGTGTTACCTATGTGACCGGTCAGATCTGTAACCCATGTGACCGGTTCATACAGCCGCCGCCCCCTTCACAATCCGGGCTCCCGGCCTGCAGGAAACGCCTCAGCGATTTTCAGCCGGACCGGGATGTCGCTTTAAGTACTTTATTCTGTTAATGAAATCCTAACCGCTGCTGGCTGAGATCCCTCTCCCTGTGGTAAAAGCACCAGACCGCAGTGCAGCCTAACCACCCGGTGGCGCTTCGCTTACCGGGCCTACGGACTAACGAATACCCTCTAGCCAAACCTCCATTCCCCCGCTACACTCCCTTCATCCATCAACCTACTGAATATATAAGGAGGACCGATATGCTGTACTGTGAAATTTTCAATTTTTCACATACCTTAGGCGATCGCGTCTGCTCAAGCGTTACCGATATCGTGCTGCGATAACGTCGGCTTGAGCGAAGACACAACCCCCTGAAATCCCTTCCCTCGGGCTTACTGAGTTATCGTCAGCGATGTTTGACGAGGCATAAACATGCCTGTAACTCTTGGGTAAGCAACAATGAGCACTTTACTCACTGCACAATCTTTACGCGTTGAAACGGCGTTTGGCACGCTCTTCGACTCCCTCTCCTTTACGCTGAAAAAAGGCGACCGCATTGGCCTGCTGGGCGATAACGGCTGCGGCAAAAGCACGCTCTTGAAGATCCTCGACGGCACCGACTCCCCCGCTTTCGGCACCGTTGCGCTGGCCGGGCATTGCCTGCTGGCGCGCGTGGAACAGCATCTGCCGCAGGATCTTCTCTCGCTGACCATGCTGGACGCGGTGCTGGCGCAACTCCCGGCCGCTGAACGGGAAAGCCTGCGCTGGAAGGCGGAAACGCTGCTGGCCGGAATGGGCTTTACGCCGAACGATATGGCGCTGCAGTCCGCCACGCTCAGCGGCGGCCAGCACACGCGGCTGCTGCTGGCGCGGGCGCTGATTAGCGATCCGGACCTGCTGCTGCTTGACGAGCCCAGCAACCACCTCGATTTGCCGACCCTGCTCTGGCTGGAGCAGTTTTTACGAGCCTGGTCGGGAAGCTTCGTGCTCGTCTCGCACGACCGGCAGCTGCTGGACGCCGTCACCAACGGCAGCTGGATCCTGCGCGATAAAACGCTGCACTACTTCGCTCTGCCCTGCACGGCGGCGCGTAAGGCGCTGCTGGCGAAGGACGAAAGCGACGCGCAGCGCCACAAGGCGGAGCAAAAGGAGATTGACCGCGTCGCCGCCAGCGCCAGGCGGCTGGCGACCTGGGGCAAGGTCTACGACAACGAGGATCTGGCCCGCAAGGCGAAGCAGATGGAAAAACAGGTCGAGCGGCTGAAGGTGAGCCAGACCGAGCTCAAGGCGGGCAGCCCGTGGACGCTCACCCTGCGCGGCGACGCGCTGCGGGCTGACCGCCTGCTGGAGATGGAGGATCTTGCCGTACCGCCCGCGCCCGGCCTGCCCGCGCTGTTCAGCGTGGACGTCGCGCGGCTGAAAAGCGGCGATCGCGTGGCGATTGTCGGACGCAACGGCTGCGGCAAATCCTCCCTGATGCGGCTTATCTGGCGCCAGATGACCGGAGAACCGGCGGAGGACGGGCTGAAAATCCACCCTCGCGTCGCTCCCGGCTATTACGACCAGACGCTAAACCAGCTGCCGGACAACGCCACGCTGCTGGACGCGCTTGAGCCGTTTGCGCCCAACCCGCAGGATCGCAAGATGGCGTTGATCGGCGCCGGTTTCCCGTGGGCGCGCCACGGACAGAAGGTCTCCACCCTCAGCGGCGGAGAGCGTTCCCGCCTGCTGTTTGTCGGGCTGACGCTCGCCCGGTATAGCCTGCTGATGCTCGACGAGCCGACCAACCATCTGGATATGGAAGGCAAAGAGGCGCTGGCGGAAACCCTGCTGCAGTTTGAAGGCGGTGTTCTGCTGGTGAGCCACGATCGTCAGCTGATTAGCCACAGCTGCAACCGCTTCTGGCTGATAGAGGACGGCGCGCTCAGCGAGTGGCACGACGCGGAAGCCGTGTTCGAGCGGCTGCGCGAATCGTCAGGCGCTATGCCGCAGGCTGCGGCTGAGAAGGCCACCTCAACGCAGCCTTCGCCGTCGGACGATCTGCTCGAGCGCCTGGTTGCGCTGGAGACGCTGCTTGCCGAGGATCTGGCGCGCAAGCCGAAGCATCAAAAGCCGCAGCTTCAGGCGCAGTGGCGCGAGGAGATTAAAAACCTGGAAGAACAGCTGTAGTCCTGCGCCCGGCGGTTATTCCGCCGGGCCAGTTAATCACTGCGGGGCTTTTGCTTTCCACGCATCCCACGCTTGCTTAACCTCCTGCTTTGCCGCGGCGGCATCGTTAAAGCCGCTCAGCTCCACTTTTTTACGCCCTTCCGGCAGCTGCTTGTAGACGCGGAAAAATGACTCGAGGCGCTGAACCTCAATCTTCGGCAGATCGCTCAGCTCGTGGATGTCGTCGTAGGTCGGGTCGATTTTGCTGGCAGGAACCGCCACGATTTTGTCGTCCTTCTCGCCGCCGTCCACCATCTTCAGCACGCCGATGGCGCGCAGCTTGATCAGCGTGCCCGGCGCCAGCGGTGCGCGGGTATAGAAGATCACGTCCAGCGGATCGCCGTCACCGGCTAAAGACTGGGTCAGCGAGCCGTAGTTCGCCGGATACGCCACCGGCATGGACTGGAAGCGGTCGGCGACGATAAACCCGGTCTTTGCATCGGTTTCATATTTGATTATCCCGCCCGCCGGGATCTCCGTCACGGCGTAGAACTCTTCCGGGTTATTGTCCGGCTGAGGAAATTCAAGAATGTTTTGGGCCTGTACGGAAGCGGACAGGAAAACGCCCGCTGCGATAAGTTTTTTCACCAGATGCATTGTCTTTTAACTCTTCGGTTATTGGAAAGACAACACGTTACGTTTGGCGCATGACGGAATCATGACGTTTTTTTGGCAGTTTTATTCCCCCCTATTTATTAGAGGATCGCTCTGTTCTTAATCTGATATGCCCTGAATTTATTACATTATGTTGCGGTTACCTTGCATTAGCGCGGCAAAGTATTAATCCTTGAGGGGTAGTGTATGCAATGCAGATTCTCGTCATGAACAAGGAGAAACATATGAAGGCTGCTGTAGTGACTCACGATCATCAGGTTAACGTCACCGAAAAAACATTACGCCCGCTTGAGCACGGTGAGGCCCTGCTCAAAATGGAATGCTGCGGGGTGTGCCATACCGATCTTCACGTTAAGAACGGTGATTTCGGCGACAAAACCGGCGTGATCCTCGGGCACGAAGGGATTGGCATTGTGAAGGAGATCGGGCCAGGCGTGACCTCACTCAAGGTGGGCGATCGCGCAAGCGTAGCGTGGTTCTTCGAAGGCTGCGGCCACTGCGAATACTGTAACTCCGGGAACGAAACCTTGTGTCGCGACGTGAAAAACGCCGGCTATTCCGTTGACGGCGGCATGGCGCAGGAGTGCATCGTCACCGCCGATTACTCGGTTAAAGTGCCGGACGGGCTGGACTCCGCCGCGGCCAGCAGCATCACCTGCGCAGGTGTTACTACCTATAAAGCGGTGAAAATTTCCTACATCAAGCCTGGCCAGTGGATTGCCATTTACGGTCTCGGCGGGTTAGGTAACCTCGCGCTGCAGTATGCGAAAAACGTCTTTAATGCGAAGGTCATTGCCATCGACGTGAACGACGAGCAGCTGAAGCTGGCGGCCAGCATGGGCGCTGACTTGACCATTAACTCGCGCAATGAAGATGCCGCCAAGATCATTCAGGAGAAAACCGGCGGCGCGCACGCTGCGGTGGTGACGGCGGTAGCGAAAGCGGCGTTTAACTCTGCGGTGGATGCCGTGCGCGCGGGTGGCCGCGTGGTGGCCGTTGGCCTGCCGCCGGAGTCCATGAGCCTCGACATTCCGCGTCTGGTGCTGGACGGCATTCAGGTTGTGGGTTCGCTGGTGGGCACGCGTCAGGATCTGGTTGAAGCGTTCCAGTTTGCCGCCGAGGGCAAGGTGGTTCCGAAAGTGGCAATGCGCCCGCTGGAGGATATCAACGCCATCTTTAAAGAGATGGAACAAGGCCAGATTCGCGGCCGCATGGTTATCGATTTACGTTCGTAAATATCGTGCCGGGTGAAGGCGTCGCCCTCCCCGGCTTCTTTTCAGGAAGACCGCCTGTCGGCAATCCACTCCTGTACTTCAATCTGAAACGTATCCGGCGCTTTGCGGTACATCTTACGCGCAAGATCTAAAATCGTGTGCCGCGCCAGCTCCTCTTCCATCCGCTGCTGGGCGCTGTCCATCACCGAACGCACGCCGCACGGGCCGTCACACACCCACGCCGGGGGCGCTTCATCAAACACCGCCAGCCGCTGGCGAATTTCCCGACATTCAAACATGTTTTTTTCACCGTCGATGGCGTGCGCCACGTCCAGCACGGAGATCAGCTCGGCCGGACGCGCCAGCCTGAAGCCTCCGCCCTTGCCTTCGGTGCTGCTCACCAGCCCGGCGCGCGACAGGCGCGTGAAGATTTTGCCCAAGTAATCGTACGGCACGCCCTGCAGGGCAGCCATCTCCCGGACGCTCATCTCGCGCTCATTGCCTTTCGCATCCACCATACACATCAGGCTGTGAATGCCGTATTCCACACCGGAACTGTAAAACGCCATGGTTAACTCCAGATTGCTGTTCGGGCCATTATAACGAATTTTAACTCAGAAAGAAGTTGTCGCAGTTAACTCCGACAAGTATAGTTGCAGTTATGTCAGACATACGGCCTGACGATCAAAAGGATCGAACATGAAGAAGCAAATTTTAATTGTGGGTAGTGGTTTTTCCGGTATGTGGGCAGCCGTCAGCGCCGCCCGCCTGTCTGCGCTGGAAGGCAATAATGGCCTGAAGATCGCCGTACTGGCTCCCGCCCCCGAACTGCGCGTGCGCCCACGCTTCTACGAAGAAAAAGTGTCAACGCTGGTGGCTCCGCTGGGCGGGCTGTTTGACGAACTGGGCATCGAATTTATCGCCGGAAGCGCCGAATCCATTGATGTCAATGCTAAAACCGTGACCTGGCTTGATGCCAGCGGCGGCAAATCCGTCGTGTCCTACGAGCGTCTCGTGCTGGCGACGGGCAGCCAGGCCAGGCGCCCGCCGATTGCCGGGCTGGCTGAGCACGCCTTTGATATCGACCAGCTTGAGTCCGCGCAGGCGTTCGAAGCCCATCTTGATTCGCTGGCGGCGCACCCCGTCAGCGCGCAGCGCAATACCGTGGTGGTCTGCGGCGGCGGCTTTACCGGCATCGAGCTGGCCACCGAGCTCCCTGCCCGCCTGCGCGCGCGCTTCGGCGCAGATACGCAGACTAAAGTTATCGTAGTTGAAAGAGGCGCGGTTATCGGCGGACGCTACAGCGAGGCGCTGCGTAAAACCATTGAAGACGCAAGCCGCGAGCTGGGCGTGGAGTGGCGTCTGAACAGCGAAATTGAAGCAATTGATGAAGGCGGCGTGACGCTGAAAAACGGCGAGCGTATAGCGTCGTCCACCGTCGTCTGGACCGCTGGCGTAGAAGCCAACGCGCTGAGCCAGCAGATTAGCGACGATCGCGATAGCCAGGGCCGCCTTATCGTCAACGAAAACCTGCAGGTTGTGCAGCACCCGGACGTGTACGCCACCGGCGATATGGCCCATGCCAAAACGGACGACGTGGGGAACACCGCGCTGATGACCTGCCAGCACGCCATCCAGCTCGGCAAATTCGCCGGTCACAACGCGGCGGCCAGCCTGCTCGGCGCAGAGCCGTATCCCTATCGCCAGGTGAACTATGTGACCTGTCTGGATCTCGGCGCGTGGGGCGCGGTGTATACCGAAGGCTGGGATCAGCAGGTGAAATCGGTTCGCGATGAGGCGAAGAAAATCAAAATCGCCATCACCAACGAGCTGATCTATCCGCCAGCAGCGGACCGCGCGGTCGCCTTTGCCGCCGCCGATCCGCTGGCGAAATTTGTCTAGTTCCGATCTTTAGGCCGGCGCGCGCGCGCTGGCCTGAGCCCGTTTCGATTTGAGGTAGCCGTACAGCAGCAGCGACGTCATCGCCGAGAAGGACAGAATCGCCGCCGGAAGCGTGACGTAGCGCCAGCTGAAGCCCAGCACGATCATCATCCCGCCAAAGTACGCCCCTACCGCGCTGCCGAGATTAAAGGCCACCTGCCCGCCAGCAGCCCCTAAAAGTTCGCCCCCTTTCGCGTTTTGCAGCAGCAAAATTTGCAGCGGCGCGGAGAGCGCAAACAGCCCGGCGCAGCAGATAAAACCCATCACCAGCGAAGCCGTCTGCCGCTCGCCGAAGGCAAACAGCGAAAGCAGCGAGGCGACGATGATCAGGTCCGTGGTTGCCGCAATGCGCAGCGGGCTGAAGCGCGCCGACAGCTTTCCGCTCGCCAGATTGCCCAGCACCATGCCAAGCCCCATCAGCATCATGATCGCGGTCATCACCCCTTCGCTAAAGCCGGACACGCTCACCATAAACGGCTTCACGAAGCTGAACCACGCAAACACCCCGGCGTTGCCAAACAGCGTGGCGGAGAAAATAAGCCACGGCTCCGGCCGCTTGAGAAAATGAAACTGTTCGGCCAGCCGGGTTTCCGTTTTGTCATAGACGCTGGGCACCCACGCCAGCACGGACAAAATCACCAGCGCGTCGAAGGCGGCAATCAGCCAGAAGGTGTAGCGCCAGCTGAACGCATGCCCGAGCCAGGTGCCGAGCGGCACGCCCACCAGGTTAGCGACCGTCATCCCGGCGATCATGCCCGCAACGGCGACCGTCACCTTGCCCGGCGGCGCAATTTTCGACAGCAGGATCGCGCCGACGCCAAAGATAGCGCCGTGGGGGAAGCCGGAAATAAGCCGCCCGACCGCCAGCCCGGTATAGCTTGTCGACAGGCTAAAAATGGCGTTTCCGATGGCGCACAGGGCAACCAAAAACAGCAGCGTGGATTTCAGCGAAAACCGGCTGGAAAACAGCGCCACCACCGGCGCGCCAATCACCACGCCAAACGCATAGAACGAGATCATGTTCCCGGCGGAGGGAATGGATATCCCGGTATCGTGCGCCAGCTCGGTGAGGACGCCCATAATGCCGAACTCGGCCATACCGAGACCGAACGTGCCGAGCGCCAGCGAAAAGATCGTTTTTTTCATACCGCAACCACAAAGAAAAGAGAGGCAACCGGCATTATTGACCAAACTGGTATGGTGAACCAGTTCAAAACCGATCTCTGACACGTTAGTCCATTTATTCAGGTCGATTACACTTCAGGTAGACCCGCAAGAGGATGACAGGTATGGGCAGCAAAAAGAACGCGAACAAAGTGGTTGATGACGCAGCGAAAACGCCCCTGAAAACGAAAGAGTATGAAAAAGAGCTGCGCCGCCTGCACGTAGAGCTGGTGAAGCTTCAGCAGTGGGTGGTCAGCAAAGGTTTGAAGGTCTGTATCGTGTTTGAAGGGCGAGACGGCGCGGGCAAAGGAGGTACGATTAAAGCCATCACCGAGCGCGTCAGCCCCCGGGTTTTCCGGGTTGTCGCCCTGCCGGCCCCTACCGAAAAGGAGAAAAGCCAGCTCTATTTACAGCGCTACGTTTCCCACCTGCCTTCGGCCGGAGAAATCGTCATTTTCGATCGCAGCTGGTATAACCGCGCGGGCGTTGAGCGCGTGATGGGCTTTTGTACCGAAGAACAGGTTGAGAAGTTTCTGGACGGCACGCCGGTGATGGAAAAAGCGATGGTTGATGCGGGGATCATCTTACTGAAATACTGGCTCGAGGTGACGCCAAAAGAGCAGGAGCGTCGCCTTCGCGACCGAATTAATGACGGACGAAAGACCTGGAAGCTGTCGCCCATGGATATTAAATCGTTCAACCTCTGGGACGAATATACCGTGGCGCGGGACGAGATGTTTAAAGCCACCGACACCGCGTGGGCACCGTGGTTTGTTGCACGGTCGGAGGATAAAAAACGCGTGCGGCTTAATATTATTTCGCACCTGCTTTCGCAGATCCCCTATAAAGACCTGCATATCGAAACGCTGGATTTACCGAAGCGTAAAATTGGTAAGGTGAAGCCGACAAAATACCCGTTCAGGTTTATACATGAACGGTTTTAGCAAAACGCCGCCGGTCAAAACCGGCGGCGCTTACGCTATTTAAGCCCTTCGCTACTCTCTTCTTTCGCTTCCATGCGCTCAACGTCGCGATACCAGCGCGGGTGGTGTTTCTGCGCCCAGCGGCGGCTCACCTTCCCTTCGATCATCCCCTTAATCGAGCCTTTCACCCAGAATGCCATGTACATATGGATCAGGATGGCGTGGATCAGAATGATGGCCGACGTGGCGTGGATCAGCAGCGCGTAGCGTACGACCTGGATCGGGAAGTACTGGGCAAAGTACGGACGCCAGATGATCACGCCGGTCACCAGCAGCACGAAAATCATGCTCATGATGGTCCAGAACATCATCTTCTGCCCGGCGTTGTATTTGCCGACTTTTGCGACCTTATGCTCGTTGCCCTTCAGAACCTCGATAATCCCCTTCACCCACGGAATGTCCTGCTTGTCCGGGATGTTGTGGTGAACGAAGCGCACGAACATAAACATCAGCACCACGAAAATCAGCACGCCGAAGAACGGGTGCAGAATGCGCCCCATCTGCGGCGTCCCGAAGGTTTCGGTCAGCCACTGCAGCGTCGGGAAGAAGAACGAAATCCCCGATACCGCCACCAGGAAGAAGCAGATCACCACCGTCCAGTGACAGGCGCGGTCGATAAACTTCGTGCGCACGATCATTTTCGACTTACTCATGATGATCCTCCTCGTCGTCATCCACCTCTTTGTTTGGCCCGATGCCGATGTAGTGATAAATCAGCCCGGCAAAGGTGGCGATAAAGCCCGCCGCGGAGAGCGGCTTAAGCGCCCCTTTCCACAGGTTGATCGAGGTATCGATCGCCGGATCTTTCGGCAGGTTGTGGTACAGCTCCGGCTGGTCGTTATGGTGCAGCACGTACATCACGTGCGTCCCGCCCACGCCCTGCGGGTTGTAAATGCCCGCGTTTTCGTAACCGCGCGCCTTAAGCTTGTCCACACGCTGCTGCGCCACTTCCAGCATCTCGGTCTTGGTGCCGAAGTGGATGGCGCCCGTTGGGCACGTCTTCACGCAGGCTGGCTCCTGGCCCACGCTGACGCGGTCCACGCACAGGGTGCATTTATAGACCCGGTTATCCTCTTTGTTGAGGCGCGGGACGTTAAACGGACACCCGGCAATGCAGTAGCCGCAGCCGATGCAGTGGTCCTGCTGGAAGTCGACGATCCCGTTGGCGTACTGAATGATCGCCCCCGCGGACGGGCACGCCTTCAGGCAGCCCGGGTCTTCGCAGTGCATGCAGCCGTCTTTGCGGATCAGCCACTCCAGCCTGCCGTTCTGGTCGGTTTCGCTAAAGCGCATCACCGTCCACGACTTGGCGCTCAGATCGGCCGGGTTATCGTAAACTCCGACGCAGTGCCCCACCTCGTCGCGAATGTCGTTCCACTCCGAGCACGCCACCTGGCAGGCTTTACAGCCCACGCAGGATGAAACATCGATAAGCTTGGCGACCTCGGCCTTGTAATCCCGCGCGCGGGGCGCGGGGGTCATGGCGTTTGTCGCGGAGCGTTTAATGATGTCTTGTGTTTCCATCGCCATTTATTCGCTCCTTACGCTTTCTCGATGTTAACCAGAAACGCTTTGTACTCCGGCGTTTGCGAGTTGGAATCGCCGACGTTAGGCGTCAGGGTGTTGGCGATGTAGCCTTTCTGCGCCACGCCCTCAAAGCCCCAGTGCAGCGGAATACCCACGGTTTCCACCTGCTGGCCGTGCACGTTCAGCGTCTGCAGACGGCGGGTCACCACCGCCACGGCGCGAATGAACCCGCGCTTGCTGCTGACCGTCACGCGGTCGCCGTTGGCAATGCCCTTCGCCTTCGCCAGCGTTTCGCTGATTTCCACGAACTGTTCCGGCTGGGCGATGGCGTTAAGCCGCGCGTGCTTGGTCCAGGTGTGGAAATGCTCGGTCAGGCGATAGGTCGTTCCCACGTACGGGAATTTGTCCTTCTTGCCCAGGCGCAGCACGTCGTCCTCGTAGATACGCACCACCGGACTCGAGATCACGTTCGGGTGCAGCGGGTTGGTGCCGAGCGGCGTTTCCATCGGCTCGTAGTGCTCCGGGAACGGCCCTTCCGCCAGCTTGTCGAGGGCGAACAGGCGGCCCAGCCCTTCCGGCTGCATGATGAACGGCCCGGTTTTGCTGCCCGGCGCGGCGGTGTTGAAGTCCGGGATGTCGTTCCCCGCCCACTTCGATCCGTTCCACTCGATCAGCATCCGTTTCGGATCCCACGGCTTGCCGTTGACGTCCGCAGACGCGCGGTTGTACAGCACGCGGCGGTTCAGCGGCCACGCCCATGCCCAGCCCAGCGTATTGCCAAGGCCTGACGGATCGGCGTTGTCGCGGTTGGCCATCTGGTTACCCTGCTCGGTCCAGCTTCCGGCGTAGATCCAGCAGGAAGAGGCCGTGGTGCCGTCGTCGCGCAGCAGCGCGAAGCTGTTCAGCAGCTGGCCCTTCTTCGCCAGCAGGTTGCCGTTGGCATCAAAGAGATCTTCCAGCGCAACGCCGTTGTTCTCTTTCGCCACTTCCTCTGACTCAGGATGGTCCGGCTGCTTGTAGCTCCAGCTCATCTTCAGCAGCGGCTCGGCGCCTTTGCCGCCTTCCGTGCGGTACATGTCGCGCAGGCGATGGTAAATACCGGCCAGAATTTCGCCGTCATTACGCGCTTCGCCCGGCGCGTCCTGGCCCTTCCAGTGCCACTGCAGCCAGCGGCCGGAGTTGGCAATCGAGCCGTCCTCTTCCGCGAAGCAGGTGGACGGCAGGCGGAACACCTCGGTCTGAATCGACGCCGGGTCGACGTCGTTAGACTCGCCGTGGTTCTGCCAGAAGGTGGACGTTTCGGTCACAAGCGGATCGATAACCACCATGTACTTCAGCTTGCTGAGGCTGCGAACCACCTTGTTTTTATCCGGGAACGACGCGACCGGGTTAAAGCCCTGGCAGATGTAGCCGGTGACGCTGCCCTTATCCATCATGTTGAAATACTTGATGACGTCGTAGGCCTGGTCCCACTTCGGCAGCCACTCAAAGCCCCAGTCGTTTTCCTTCTGCGCCGCATCGCCGTAGAAGGATTTCATCAGGCTGACGGCGAACTTCGGATAGTTGCTCCAGTAGTTCACCTGGTCCGGCAGCGTGGCTTTCGGCGTATTCGCCGTAAGCCAGGTCTGGAAATCGGTCTGTTTTTCCGACGGCAGCGTCAGGTAGCCCGGCAGGCTGGTCGACAGCAGGCCGAGATCGGTCAGGCCCTGAATATTGGAGTGGCCGCGCAGCGCGTTCACGCCGCCGCCCGCCATGCCCATGTTGCCCAGCAGCAGCTGGATCATCGCCATGGTGCGGATGTTCTGCGCGCCCACGGTGTGCTGCGTCCAGCCGAGCGCGTACAGGAAGGTGGTGGTTCTGTCCGCCGCGCTGGTCGAGGCCAGCACTTCGCACACCTTCAGGAAGTCCGCTTTTGGCGTCCCGCAGATGTTTTCCACTACGTCCGGGGTGTAGCGGGAAACGTGCTGCTTCAGCAGGTTCCACACACAGCGCGGATCGGTGAGCGTATCGTCGCGTTTCGCGTAGCCGTTTTCGTCGAACTGGTAGTTCCAGGAGGACTTGTCGTACTGGCGTTTTTCGGCGTCATAGCCGCTGAACAGGCCGTCGTCGAAGGCAAAATCGTCCCGCACCAGCAGGCCGGCGTTGGTGTAGTGCTTAACGTATTCGGCGTTAATTTTGTTGTTTTCGATCAGGTACAACAGCACGCCGGACAGGAACGTAATGTCCGTGCCGGAGCGGATTGGCGCATAGATATCGGCCACCGATGCCGTACGCGTGAAGCGCGGATCGACGACGATAAGCGTCGCATCGTTGTTGTTTTTCGCTTCCATCGCCCAGCGGAATCCCACCGGATGGGCTTCAGCGGCGTTACCGCCCATCACCACCACGACGTTAGCGTTTTTGATATCAACCCAGTGGTTGGTCATCGCACCGCGACCAAATGTTGGAGCAAGACTTGCTACCGTTGGTCCGTGTCAGACGCGCGCCTGGTTGTCTACCGCCAGCATGCCGAGCGAGCGCACGAATTTTTGCGTCAGCATGCCGGTTTCATTACTTGCCGCAGATGCGCAGAGCATCCCGGTGGAGAGCCAGCGGTTGACCGTCACGCCCTGCTCGTTCTTTTCGATAAAGTTGGCGTCGCGGTCGGCTTTCATCAGCTTCGCGATGCGGGAGAAGGCTTCATCCCACGAGATGCGCTGCCATTTATCGGAACCCGGCGCGCGGTATTCCGGATAGCGCAGGCGGTTTTCGCTGTGGACATAGTCCAGCAGGCCCGCCCCTTTTGGGCACAGCGCCCCGCGGCTTACCGGATGATCCGGATCGCCTTCAATATGGTAAATCGCTTCTTTGGCGTTCTTCGCGCCATCGCCCAGGCTATACATCAGTAGCCCACAACCTACGGAGCAGTATGTGCAGGTGTTGCGGATCTCTTTGGCGCGCAGCAGCTTAAAGTTGCGCGCCTGAGCCAGCGCCATCTTGGGAGCGAATCCCAGTGCGGCGACTGTTGTTCCGGCCATACCGCCCGCGCAGATTTTAAAAAATTGTCTGCGGCTGACGTCCATTGCTGTCCTCGTTATCTAATGAGACTTCGCGCCGCAAACTAACAGCAAAGCCCCTGTTTTTTTTGCGTCAAATCAAGGACGCCTGATTTAGCCCCCTAAATAGTCGCACCCGCTGGCTTTGCGTACTCCCAAAGGGCTAATTTTTGCATGGACTATTCGCAGGATGTATGCAATCGGTGTTATAAGTTTTCCCTTTGAATATGAGGGGAATGGCGAAGAGATGGACAGAAAGCGAGCAACGCTGATTGGGCTGGCGGCGATCCTGCTGTGGAGCACCATGGTCGGACTTATACGCAGCGTCAGCGAAGGGCTCGGCCCGGTGGGCGGCGCGGCGATGATCTACACCGTCAGCGGATTACTGTGTCTGGTCACCGTCGGTTTTCCCAATGTGAGGCGGTTTTCTCCGCGCTATCTGGTGGCGGGCAGCATCCTGTTCGTCAGCTACGAAATCTGCCTGGCGCTCTCCCTGGGCTACGCGGCCACGCGCGCGCAGGCCATCGAAGTGGGCATGGTCAACTACCTTTGGCCGAGCCTGACGATCGTCTTTGCCATCCTGTTCAACGGACAAAAATCGACGCTGTGGGTGATCCCCGGCCTGCTCGTTTCACTTCTCGGCGTCTGCTGGGTGCTGGGCGGCGACCGGGGGCTGCACGCGGATGAAATCATCCGCAACGTCGTCTCCAGCCCGCTGAGCTACGCGCTGGCCTTTGTCGGAGCCTTCATCTGGGCGGCCTACTGCACCGTGACCAGCAGATACGCGAAAGGCCAGAACGGCATTACCCTCTTCGTGCTGCTGACGGCCCTCAGCCTGTGGGTGAAATATGCCGTCAGCGATCAGCCGGAAATGGTCTTTAGCGTGCCGGTGGTGGTTAAGCTGTTGCTCTGCGGCGTGGCGCTTGGCTTCGGCTACGCGGCGTGGAACATTGGCATTTTGCACGGCAACGTCACGGTGCTTGCTGCGGTCTCCTATTTTACCCCCGTGCTCTCCGCCGCGCTGGCGGCCGCGGTGCTCAGCTCCCCGCTCTCGTTTTCCTTCTGGCAGGGCGCGCTGATGGTGTGCGCCGGCTCGCTCCTCTGCTGGTACGCCACGCGAAGCACCGCGAAATAGCGCACTAAAAAAGGCCTCCCTGAAAACAAGGAGGCCCCGATCCGCGCGCCGCGCGGTTACTGCTGCGGCGCTTTCGCGAGGCTAAACCACATCCCCACCGCCAGCACCAGCAGCATGGCGCCCGCGCTGCCCAGCGCCACGCTGTGGGAGGTGATAAACGCCGCCTTCGCGGCCCCGATCACCGACTCGGACATCGACGGCGTCAGATCCTGCGCCACCTTCACCGCTTCGCCAATCGACGACGAGGCCTTATCGGCCAGCGCTCCGCTCAGCCCCTGCGGCAGCACGATCGACGCCGAGAAGCTGCGGGTCAGCAGCAGGCCAAAGATCGCAATCCCCAGCCCCGCGCCCAGCTCGTAGGACATGGTTTCGATCGCCCCCGCCGCTGCCGCTTTCTCCTTCGGCGCGGCAGCCATAATCGCTGAGGTTGACGCCAGCAGCGCGCTGGCGGCGCTAAAGCCGAGCAGCACCATCAGGCTCCACGCCTGCCACTGCTGGGTGCTGAAGTCGAGCGTCGAGAGCCCGATAAAGCTGACGGCGCTAAGCCCCATGCCGCCCGCCGCAACGAGGCGCAGCCCCAGACGCCCGACCAGGATCCCGGCAATCGGGCCGCTAAAGCCGCTGGCGACCATCACCGGCAGCATAAACATGCCCGCCTCAAACGGCGTGAAGCCGTGAACAAACTGCAGCTCCTGCGCCATCAGCAGCTCAAAGCCAACCAGCGCGATCATCGCCGTCATCGCCATCACCACGCCGCTCAGGATGATGCGGTGGCAGAACAGGCGCATGTCGATCATCGGCACGCGGGCGCGAAGCTGGATGCGCACGAAGGTAAAGAGCATCGCCGCGCCGATCAGCAGCGTGCCCGCCACCAGCCACGGAGACAGCGCCCCCTTCAGCGCCGTTTTCGCGCTAAAGACCAGCAGCAGGATCGCGATAATCAGCATAATCGCGTGGCTGATGTTCAGCGGCTGCTCGGGCCGCCCCTGCTGCGCGGGCACAAAGCGCGCGGCCAGCATTACCACCACCAGCACGATCGGCACGTTGATTAAGAAGACCGCGCCCCAGTAGAAATGCTCAAGCAGCATACCGCCGATCAGCGGGCCAAACGCCGCGCCGCCGGAGCCGACCGCCGCCCAGACGCCAAGGGCGATATTGCGATCTTTGGCGTCAACGAACAGCGTGCGGATACCCGCAAGCGTGGCGGGAATGATCATCGCCGCCCCGATTGCCAGCGACGCGCGGGCGGCAATCAGCCACCCCGCCGACGGCGCAAACGCCGCGGCCAGCGACGACAGGCCAAACAGGGTGCTGCCGATAATCAGCAGCCGCTTAAAGCCAATGCGATCCCCCAGCGCGCCCATCGGCAGCACCATACCCGCCATCACCAGCGAGTAAATATCAATAATCCACAGCAATTCATTGCCGCTGGCACCCAGCGTCATGCTCAATGTCGGCGCAGCCACGTGCAGCACCGTCGCGTCAATCGCTACCGGGATATAGACCAGCACGATAATTACCAACGCTAACCACTGACGAAACATAAATTTCCTTTTCACCTAAAGCTGGACACATGTCCAGGAGGCGATCCTACGTAATGTTGAACACTTGTCCAGCTTTTTGTTACACTCGTTTCGTTCCCATTGAGAGAGAGTCACTATGCGGTATCTGACCAAGGACGAACGGCGAGAAGCGATTTTACAGGCGGCCATGCGCGTGGCGCTGGCGGAAGGGCTGGCGGCAATGACGGTGCGACGCATTGCGGCGGAGGCTGGCGTCGCGACCGGCCAGGTTCACCACCATTTTGCCTCCGTCGGAGAGCTAAAGTCGCTGACGTTCGTCAGGCTGATCCGCGACCTGCTGGATGCGGAAGTGGTCGGCGAGGAGGCCAGCTGGCGGGAACGCCTGCGGGCGATGCTCGGCAGCGACGAGGGCGGGTTTGAACCTTATATCCGGTTATGGCGCGAAGCGCAGATCCTGGCGAGCCGCGATGAGGACATAAAGGGCGCCTACGTGCTGACGATGGAAATGTGGCATCAGGATACCGTTGCCATTATTCAGGCCGGCGAGTCG
The DNA here is from genome assembly GCF_041399425.1 of Enterobacter sp. KBR-315C3_2022. Lineage (NCBI taxonomy): Bacteria > Pseudomonadati > Pseudomonadota > Gammaproteobacteria > Enterobacterales > Enterobacteriaceae > Enterobacter > Enterobacter sp. KBR-315C3_2022. Next base: position 545,962 of record NZ_JBGKEB010000001.1, on the reverse strand, counting down.
GCAGGCGAATTTACCCTTTCGGATCGGGCTGAAAATATCGCATGGCGATTGATCGGGCTGGTATGCGGGCTTGACGGGATATACGTTTTAAATATGCCCGAAATGGACGATGACGCGTTTAATACCCATCTCGATAAATCTATCACCCTCGAATTGTATTAATACCTACAACGAGGTATTAAAATCCGCAAAACGTTACAATTAGTAACACATAAAGCGATACCCTATTCCCATTCCAAACTCGGGGGTTCGCTTTTTTATCTATCCTTTCAGAAGTATCCAAAAACATCCAATAACGTCAGTTCATTCCATCCTGTCATCTGTTTGATTTTATTCTACTTTTCTCTTTACTTGGTGAAGCAAGAGGGCGATATGTCATTTCAAGGTGAAAAAAATAATCAATACCTGCTTAAAGACTGGAAACCGGAAAACACGCAATTTTGGGAGAATAAAGGAAAGCCAATCGCGCGAAGAAATCTATGGATATCCGTCGCCTGCCTGCTGCTCGCCTTCTGCGTCTGGATGTTATTTAGCGCCATTGCGGTCAATCTGAATAAAGTCGGATTTAATTTCACCACCGACCAGCTTTTCATGCTTACCGCCCTTCCTTCCCTTTCCGGCGCGATATTGCGCGTGCCCTATTCCTTTATGGTGCCGATATTTGGCGGGCGCTACTGGACGGTAGTGAGCACGGTGATCCTGATTGTTCCCTGCGTCTGGCTGGGGATCGCCATTCAGAACACCGCCACGCCGTACTGGGTGTTTATCATCATCGCGCTGCTGTGCGGCTTTGCCGGGGCTAACTTTGCCTCCAGCATGGGCAACATCAGCTTCTTCTTCCCGAAAGCCAAACAGGGCAGCGCGCTGGGGATCAACGGCGGGCTGGGCAATCTCGGCGTCAGCGTGATGCAGCTGGTCGCACCGCTGGTGATTTTCCTGCCGATGTTCACCTTCCTCGGCGTTCACGGCGTGCCGCAGGAGGACGGCTCCACGATGTGGCTCGCCAACGCGGCGTGGATCTGGGCGCCGCTGCTGCTGCTGGCGACCGTGGCCGCCTTCTTTGGCATGAACGATATCGCCAGCTCTAAGGCGACGATTGCCAGCCAGCTGCCGGTGCTGAAGCGCTTTCACCTGTGGCTGCTGAGCCTGCTTTATCTGGCGACGTTCGGCTCCTTTATCGGCTTCTCGGCGGGCTTTGCCATGCTGTCGAAAACCCAGTTCCCGGACGTCAACATCCTGCACCTCGCCTTCTTTGGCCCGCTGATCGGCGCGCTGGCGCGCTCTGCGGGCGGGATGATCTCCGACCGGCTGGGCGGCGTGCGCGTCACGCTGATCAACTTCGTCTTTATGGCGATCTTCAGCGCCCTGATTTTCCTGACGCTGCCCGGCTCCGGCTCGGGCAGCTTCATGGCGTTCTACCTGGTGTTTATGGGGCTGTTCCTGACCGCAGGGCTGGGCAGCGGCTCTACCTTCCAGATGATTGCCGTGATTTTCCGCCAAATCACCCTCGCCCGCGTCAAGCAGCAGGGCGGCAGCGACGAGCAGGCGCAACACGAGGCGGTGACCGAAACGGCCGCCGCGCTGGGCTTTATCTCCGCCATTGGCGCCGTCGGCGGTTTCTTCATTCCTAAAGCCTTCGGCACGTCGCTGGCGATGACCGGCTCCCCGGTCGGGGCGATGAAGGTGTTCCTGGTGTTCTACATCGTCTGCGTGCTTGTCACCTGGCTGGTCTACGGCCGTAAATCCTCACAAAAATAATAATGCCTCTTTGCCGTAAGGCGCCGCGGCGCCCTGCGGCCACGTTATCGAAGCAGGAGAAATGTCATGAGCAAACTGTTGGACCGCTTTCGTTATTTCAAACAAAAAGGCGAAAGCTTCGCCGACGGGCACGGGCAGGTGTACCACACCAACCGCGACTGGGAGGACAGCTACCGCCAGCGCTGGCAGTTCGACAAAATCGTGCGTTCGACCCACGGCGTAAACTGTACGGGCTCCTGCAGCTGGAAAATCTACGTTAAAAACGGCCTCGTCACCTGGGAAACCCAGCAAACCGACTACCCGCGCACCCGCCCTGACCTGCCCAACCACGAGCCGCGCGGCTGCCCGCGCGGGGCGAGCTATTCCTGGTATCTCTACAGCGCCAACCGCCTGAAGTATCCGCTGGTGCGCCGTCGGCTGATCGAGCTGTGGCGCGAGGCGCTGGCCGAGCATCCCGATCCGGTTGTGGCCTGGGACGCCATTCAAAACGATCCGCAGAAGAGCCAAAGCTACAGGCAGGCGCGCGGCCACGGCGGCTTCGTGTGCTCGAACTGGAAAGAGCTTAACCAGCTGATTGCCGCCGCCAACGTCTGGACCATCAAAAACTTCGGCCCGGATCGCGTGGCCGGCTTCTCGCCGATCCCGGCGATGTCGATGGTCTCTTACGCCGCGGGCACGCGCTACCTCTCCCTGCTGGGCGGCACCTGCCTGAGCTTCTACGACTGGTACTGCGACCTGCCCCCCGCGTCGCCGATGACGTGGGGCGAGCAGACCGACGTGCCGGAGTCCGCCGACTGGTACAACTCCAGCTACATCATCGCCTGGGGCTCGAACGTGCCGCAGACGCGCACCCCGGACGCCCACTTCTTTACCGAGGTGCGCTATAAGGGCACCAAAACCGTTGCCATCACGCCGGACTTCTCCGAGGTCGCCAAGCTGAGCGACCAGTGGCTGGCGCCGAAGCAAGGCACCGACAGCGCCCTCGCCATGGCGATGGGCCACGTGATCCTTAAGGAGTTCCACCTCGATAACCCGAGCGATTACTTCCTCAACTACTGCCGCCGCTACACCGACATGCCGATGCTGGTGCTGCTCGACGAACAGGCCGACGGACGCACGGTGCCGGGGCGCATGCTGCGCGCGTCCGATCTGGCCGACGGCCTCGGCGAAGCCAATAACCCGGAGTGGAAAACCATCGCCTTTGACGTCGCGGGCAATCTGGTGGTGCCAAACGGATCGATCGGCTTCCGCTGGGGAGAAAAAGGCAAATGGAACCTCGAAACGCTGGCGGCGGGCAGCGAAACCGAGCTTACGCTCTCCCTGCTCATCACCCACGACAGCATCGCCGAGGTGGCGTTCCCCTACTTTGGCGGTAACGAAAACCCGCACTTCCGCAGCGTCAAGCAGGAACCGGTATTGTATCGCCGCGTGCCGAGCAAAATCCTGACCCTCGCCGACGGCAGCCAGCAACGCGTGGCCAGCGTGTACGACCTGGTGCTGGCCAACTACGGGCTCGACCGCGGCCTGGAGGACAGCAACGCGGCGGCAAGCTATGCCGACGTGAAAGCCTATACCCCGGCCTGGGGCGAGCAGATCACCGGCGTTCCGGCGTACCTGATCGAAAAAATTGCCCGCGAATTTGCCGACACCGCGCACAAAACGCACGGCCGGTCGATGATTATTCTCGGTGCCGGGGTGAACCACTGGTACCACATGGACATGAACTACCGCGGGATGATCAACATGCTGGTCTTCTGCGGCTGCGTCGGGCAGAGCGGCGGCGGCTGGTCGCACTACGTCGGCCAGGAGAAGCTGCGCCCGCAGACCGGCTGGCTGCCGCTGGCCTTCGCGCTGGACTGGAACCGCCCGCCGCGCCAGATGAACAGCACCTCGTTCTTCTATAACCACGCCAGCCAGTGGCGCTATGAAAAGCTGACCGCGCAGGAGCTGCTCTCTCCGCTAGCCGACGCCTCGAAGTTCAGCGGCCACCTGATCGACTTCAACGTCCGCGCCGAGCGCATGGGCTGGCTGCCGTCCGCGCCTCAGCTCAACCTTAACCCGCTGCACGTGAAGGCGCGCGCGGAAGCCGCGGGAATGACGCCGCAGGACTATACCGCGGCGGCGCTGAAGTCCGGCGATATCCGCTTCGCCTGCGAACAGCCCGACAGCGGCAAAAACCACCCGCGCAACCTGTTCGTCTGGCGCTCAAACCTGCTCGGCTCGTCCGGTAAAGGCCATGAGTACATGCTGAAATACCTGCTCGGCACCGAGAGCGGTATTCAGGGCGAGGACCTGGGCTCGACCAACGACGTCAAGCCGGAAGAGGTGGAGTGGCAGACCGCCGCCATCGAGGGCAAGCTGGACCTGCTGGTGACGCTCGATTTCCGCATGTCCAGCACCTGCCTGTTCTCGGATATCGTCCTGCCGACCGCCACCTGGTACGAAAAAGACGACATGAATACCTCGGATATGCATCCGTTTATTCACCCGCTCTCCGCCGCCGTCGATCCGGCGTGGGAATCGCGCAGCGACTGGGAGATCTACAAAGGCATCGCCAAAGTCTTCTCCGAGGTGTGCGTGGGGCATCTGGGCACCGAAACCGACGTGGTGCTGCAGCCGCTGCAGCATGATTCTCCGGCGGAGCTCTCCCAGCCGTTTGATATTCAGGACTGGCGCAAGGGCGAATGCGACCTGATCCCCGGCAAAACCGCGCCGAACATTGCGGTGGTTGAGCGTAACTACCCGGAAACCTACGAGCGCTTTACCTCGCTGGGCCCGCTGATGGACAAGCTCGGCAACGGCGGAAAAGGCATTTCGTGGAACACCCAGAACGAGGTGGATTTCCTCGGCAAGCTTAACTACGTCAAGCTCGACGGCCCGGCAAAAGGCCGCCCGCTGATCGAGACGGCGATTGACGCCTCGGAGGTGATCCTCGCCCTCGCGCCGGAGACCAACGGCCAGGTGGCGGTGAAGGCCTGGCAGACGCTCGGGGAGTTAACCGGGCGCGACCATACCCATCTGGCGATCAACAAGGAAGACGAGAAAATCCGCTTCCGCGACATTCAGGCGCAGCCGCGCAAAATCATCTCCAGCCCGACCTGGTCCGGCCTTGAGAGCGAGCACGTCTCGTATAACGCGGGCTACACCAACGTCCACGAGCTGATCCCGTGGCGCACCCTCTCCGGCCGCCAGCAGCTCTATCAGGATCACGCGTGGATGCGCGCCTTTGGCGAAAGCCTGGTGGCCTATCGTCCGCCGATTGACACCCGCAGCGTGACCCACATGCGCGAGATCCCGCCGAACGGCTTCCCGGAAAAAGCGCTGAACTTCCTGACGCCGCACCAGAAGTGGGGCATTCACTCCACCTACAGCGAAAACCTGCTGATGCAGACCCTGTCGCGCGGCGGGCCGATCGTCTGGCTCAGCGAAACCGACGCCCGCGAGCTGGGCATTGAGGATAACGACTGGATCGAAGCCTTCAACGCCAACGGCGCCCTCACCGCCCGCGCGGTGGTCAGCCAGCGCGTGCCCCCGGGCATGACCATGATGTACCACGCCCAGGAGCGCATCCTGAACATTCCGGGTTCAGAGGTAACCGGACGGCGCGGGGGCATTCACAACTCGGTGACGCGCGTTTGTCCGAAGCCGACGCACATGATCGGCGGCTACGCGCAGCTCGCCTACAGCTTTAACTATTACGGCACCGTCGGCTCCAACCGCGACGAGTTCATCATGATCCGCAAAATGAAAAACATTAACTGGCTGGACGGCGAAGGTCGGGATCAGGTTCAGGAGGCGAAAAAATGAAAATACGCTCACAGGTTGGCATGGTACTGAATCTCGATAAGTGCATCGGCTGCCACACCTGCTCGGTCACCTGTAAAAACGTCTGGACCGGGCGCGAAGGCATGGAGTACGCGTGGTTCAACAACGTGGAGACCAAGCCGGGTATTGGCTATCCGAAAAACTGGGAAGATCAGGAGGAGTGGCAAGGCGGCTGGGTGCGCGGCATTACCGGCAAGCTGACCCCGCGCCTCGGCGGCCGCGTCGGCGTGCTGTCGAAAATCTTCGCCAACCCGTCGCTGCCGGGCATCGACGATTACTACGAGCCGTTCACCTTTGACTACCAGGATCTGCACCGCGCGCCGGAAGGCGATCATCTGCCGACCGCCCGCCCCCGCTCGCTGCTGACCGGCAAGCGCATGGATAAAATCGTCGGCGGTCCGAACTGGGAAGAGCTGCTCGGCGGCGAGTTCGAAAAGCGCGCGCGCGACCGCAACTTCGACAAAATTCAGAAGGAAATGTACGGCCAGTTCGAGAACACCTTCATGATGTATCTCCCGCGCCTGTGCGAGCACTGCCTGAACCCAAGCTGCGTGGCGACCTGCCCGAGCGGCGCGATCTACAAGCGCGAAGAAGACGGGATTGTGCTGATCGACCAGGACAAATGCCGCGGCTGGCGCATGTGCATCAGCGGCTGTCCGTACAAAAAAATCTACTTCAACTGGAAGAGCGGCAAGTCGGAAAAATGCATCTTCTGCTACCCGCGCATTGAATCCGGCCAGCCTACCGTCTGCTCGGAAACCTGCGTCGGGCGCATCCGCTATCTCGGGGTGCTGCTGTACGACGCGGACCGCATTGAGGAAGCGGCCAGCACCGAGCACGAAACCGATCTCTACGAGCGCCAGTGCGACGTGTTCCTTAACCCGCACGACCCGGCGGTCATCGAAGAGGCACTGAAGCAGGGTATTCCGCAGAACGTGATCGACGCCGCGCAAAAGTCCCCGGTCTACAAAATGGCGATGGACTGGAAGCTGGCCCTGCCGCTGCACCCGGAATACCGCACCCTGCCGATGGTCTGGTACGTGCCGCCGCTGTCGCCGATTCAGTCCTACGCCGACGCCGGCGGCCTGCCGATGAACGACGGCGTGCTTCCTGCGGTTGAGAACCTGCGCATACCGGTGCAGTATCTGGCGAACATGCTCAGCGCGGGCGACACCGGCCCGGTGCTGCGCGCGCTGAAGCGCATGATGGCGATGCGCCACTACATGCGCTCCCAGACCGTAGAAGGCGTAACGGACACGCGCGCGATCGAAGAGGTCGGCCTGACGGTTGAACAGGTTGAGGAGATGTATCGCTATCTCGCCATCGCCAACTACGAAGATCGCTTCGTGATCCCCACCAGCCACCGCGAGATGGCGCGCGACGCCTTCCCAGAGAAAAACGGCTGCGGCTTTACCTTCGGCGACGGCTGCCACGGCTCCGACACCAAATTCAACCTCTTCAACAGCAGCCGCATCGACGCGATCAACATCACCGAGGTGCGCGAACACGGGGAGGGAGAATAATGCAGATCCTCAAAATCATCGCGCTGCTGATCGAGTATCCCGATGAGACCCTGTGGGAAAGCCGTGACGAAGCGCTTTCCCTGATTGCCCAGGACGCGCCCATGCTGCTGCCGTTTGCGCGCCAGCACCTGAGCACCGCCCTGCTGGACAAGCAGGCCGAGTGGTGCGAAGTGTTCGAGCGGGGCCGCGCCACGTCGCTGCTGCTGTTCGAGCACGTTCACGCCGAGTCCCGCGATCGCGGCCAGGCGATGGTCGATCTGATGAGCCAGTACGAGAAGGCGGGCCTGCAGCTGGACTGCCGCGAGCTGCCGGACTACCTGCCGCTGTATCTGGAATACCTCAGCATCGTCACGGACGACGAGGCGCGCGACGGGCTGCAAAACGTCGCGCCGATCCTCGCGCTGATTGGCGGACGCCTCAAGCAGCGCGGCGTGGCGCACTATCAGCTGTTTGACGCCCTGCTCGCCCTGGCAGGAAGCCGCCTCTCAAGTGACAGTGTCACCAAACAGGTCTCGGGCGAAAAGCGCGACGACACCCGCCAGGCGCTGGACGCGGTCTGGGAAGAGGAACAGGTTAAGTTTATTGAGGACAACGCTACGTCGTGCGACAGCTCGCCGATGCAGCAATATCAACGACGCTTTAGCCAGGACGTCGCCCCGCAGTACGTCGACGTCAGCGCCGGAGGCCCAAAATGATGCCGTATCTGAACGTCTTTTTCTTCGATATCTACCCCTACGTGTGCGGCACCGTGTTCCTCGTCGGAAGCTGGCTGCGCTACGATTACGGCCAGTACACCTGGCGCGCCTCCTCCAGCCAGATGCTGGACAGGCGCGGCATGGTGCTGTGGTCGAATCTGTTCCACGTCGGCATTCTCGGCATTTTCTTCGGGCACCTGTTCGGCATGCTGACGCCGCACTGGGTCTACTCGTGGTTCCTGCCGATGTCGCAAAAGCAGCTGATGGCGATGATCCTCGGCGGCGTGTGCGGCGTGCTGACGCTGGTGGGGGGCGCGGGGCTATTGATCCGCCGCCTGACCAACCCGCGCGTTCGCGCCACCGCGACGACCGCGGATATTCTGATCCTCAGCATTCTGCTGGCGCAGTGCATTCTGGGACTCTCGACCATTCCGTTCTCCGCGCGGTATCCGGACGGGAGCGAAATGCTCAAGCTGGTGGACTGGGCGCAGTCGGTGGTGACGTTCCGCGGCGGCTCGTCTGAACATCTGAGCGGCGTGGCGTTTATCTTCCGCGTCCATCTGGTGCTGGGAATGACCATCTTCCTGATCTTCCCCTTCACGCGTCTGGTTCACGTCTGGAGCGCGCCGCTGGAGTATTTAACGCGGCGGTATCAGGTGGTGCGTTCGCGGCGTTAAATGTGTCGGGTGTCGGCTACGCCTTACCCGACCTACGTTCAAGGCCCGGTAAAGCGTAGCCGCTACCGGGCTATTTCCCCGCCTGCGGAAGCGTCTCAAATCCCGCCATCACCGCCGTCAGTTCCGCCAGTGAAAATCCGTGTTTCGGATCGTCAACGCCCAGGCCAAACCGCTCCAGCATCAGCGAATAGAGCGCCCCGGCGTCCGGCAGATGAATTTGCTCCTCCACATGACCGTTCTGCCAGTGGGTAAAGTGGAAGTTGGTGAGCGTCAGCTTGCCGCCGTCCGGCAGATGGCGGCACATCAGCAGGTGATGGCGAAAGTGGGACTGCGGCCAGTGCGCTGACCAGAAGTTGCCCATCACGTAATCGCTGAAATACTGCGCTGCCAGATCAAAGTGGTACATCGACTGCCAGTGCTCGTGATGACGGAACTGGAGCACCCAGTCGTTGCCCTCGCTCAGCAGCCGATAAAGCCCGTGCGGCGTCGTCTGCTCCTCGTTGGCAATCAGGCGAATCGGCGACGTCAGCGTTTGTCCGCCAAAGCCGACGTCCGCGATCCAGCGCTCGCCGTTAAGCTCAACCAGCAGCAGGCGGTGCGTGCGCGGCGGCATCTGCGGCGGATTCGCTAAAACCACCCTCCCCAACACGCTGCGTACCGTGAAGCCCACTTCGCGCAGCGCCCGTTCGAACAGGCCGTTTTGCTCAAAGCAGTAGCCGCCGCGTCGCGCCGTCATCAGCTTGTCGACCAGGCTTTGATCGTCAAGGTGGATCTCGCGCGGCAGGACGACATCGATATTTTCGAAAGGAATGGCGCTGTTGTGGTGAAGATGCAGTCCGCGCAGGGTGTCGATATCAACAGAAGACGGTTGCTTCCAGCCGATGCGGGCAAAATAGGCACTCAGAAATGGGGACATAGTTAATTCCTTAGTAAGATATTCCCTGTTTATAAACTATTTTGGCTTAACCAGATGCGCAAAAGTGCTTTTTCGCCATACTCATCCATATATATGAGGAGACCCTATGAGCCACTTTCACCCCGTTGAGCTACGCCACGCCAGCCGCCTGCTAAACCATGGCCCCACGGTGCTGATCACCAGCCGCGATGAAACCATAGACAGGCGCAACGTGATGGCGGCCGCCTGGTCGATGCCCGTCGAGTTCGATCCGCCACGCATCGCAATTGTGGTCGATAAAAGCGCCTGGTCGCGGGAGCTGATTGAGCGCAGCGGGAAATTTGGCATCGTGATCCCCGGCGTCGCGGCCGCAAACTGGACCTACGCCGTCGGCAGCGTCAGCGGACGCGATGAAGACAAGTTCAACTGCTATGGCATTCCGGTGGTCAACGGCCCGGAGCTGGGCCTTCCGGTGATTGAAGAAAAGTGCCTGGCATGGATGGAGTGCCGCCTGTTGCCCGCAACCGCGGCGGCAGATAAATACGACACGCTGTTTGGCGAAGTGGTGTCCGCCGCCGCGGATGCTCGGGCGTTTGTTGCAGGCCGCTGGCAGTTTGACGGGGATAAGCTCAATACGCTGCATCATCTGGGCGCGGGAACGTTTGTGGCGAGCGGCAGGATGGTTAGGGCGCTGGATTGATATTTACAGGTCCTGGTTGGCTGAATATCGTTTCTTTTAAACTTAGCGTGCAACGTTATGATGTGGCTTTTTCCAGTGCGAGTAAGTCGGCTTTATTCCTGTCTCATCTAAGCTCTACAGCAATTGTTTTCTGCAGAGCTATTTTTATTCTGAATCTGGCTAAAGGATATTTAGCTTTTTACTTTCATCAATCCACGACCGGAATTCTTCCAGTAAATTATCATATAGCTTTTCATCGCTTATCGAACCGAAATCATCCATTGCAAAGATAGTCGACAATTTCTTCCATTACGGGAGGTTCATTGTTGGTTCCGCCAGGACATCGACACCATAACTCGTTGCCAGAGGCTCCAGTCCGCCGTTGAAACCCTGCCCAAGCGCACGAAATTTCCAGGCGCCATTATGACGATATACTTCACCCAGAATGATCGCTTTTTCACTCCGAGCCTGTGTCTCAGCCCGAAATTCGGAGATGCCTGGAATCTCAATGCTCAGCACATTGAGTCCGCTAATCGTCTCATCACCATCAATGACGACGGTGATCGCAATTTTACTGATATCAGGCGGCACACGATACAGTGCTATATCGATGCTGGATTGGTGGGGCTCGGAAACAAGCTTTACCGCTCCCTCTGGAGAAGTCAGGTTATTATAAAAAATAAAACCGGCATCGCCCGTTACTTTTCCCTGAGCATTGAGCAGGAACAGGCAGGTATCTATTTCGCTCTTAAAACCGGGTTTGGCAGAGTAATTGAGATTCAGCCTGATCAATATTTTATGAAGCGGAATGTTTTGTCCGGGTTGTAAATTCACATTAACTTTCCACATGATTTATTATTTTGAAAGTGCAGCGTTTATATCAGCTCAGACGTAAAGCCAGGCTTTGTGAATACATTCACTAAATCACAATAATATTTCGTCAAGTAAAAACCCCGGCATGATGCCGGGGTTAAATGACGCTTTAATTAGATATTGACGCCGTGTTGAGAGGCAAGAGCCGCCAGGCCACCGGCAAAGCCCTGACCGACAGCTTTAAACTTCCACTCAGCGCCGTGGCGATAAAGTTCACCAAAGACCATAGCGGTTTCGGTTGAGGCATCTTCAGACAGATCGAAACGGGCAATTTCCGTGCCGTTGTCGTTGTTGTAAACGCGCATGAAGCTGTTGCTCACCATGCCGAAGTTTTGTTTACGCGCTTCTGCATCATAGATGGTAACGGCAAACACCAGTTTTTTGATATCTGCTGAGACTTTGGTCAGATCGATTTTGACCTGCTCGTCATCGCCGTCGCCTTCACCTGTACGGTTGTCCCCCTGGTGCTCTACCGCGCCATCCGGGCTGGTTTTATTATTAAAGAAAATGAAATGGGCATCTGACAGCACTTTGCCATCTTCGCCTACTGCGAATACTGAAGCGTCCAGGTCAAAACCCTGACCGTCAGTTACGCGAGCATCCCAGCCCAGGCCAACCATCGCAATATTCATGGTTGGCGCTTCTTTAGTCAGGGATACATTGCCGCCTTTTACGAGAGAAACTGCCATTTTTTTAGCTCCTGCAAACAGTTAAAATAGGGCTGAACCACCAGCTCCTGATATGAAAAAATATCGTTCTATTAAGACGCATTAATGCCGTACTGGGCGCATACAGAGGCAAGACCCCCAGCATAACCCTGGCCCACTGCGCGGAATTTCCACTCACCGTTGTGGCGATACAGCTCGCCAAACAGCATGGCGGTTTCCGTTGACGCATCTTCGGTAAGATCGTAGCGAGCGACTTCATTCTGGTTGTCGTCGTTAACCAGGCGGATAAACGCACCGGATACCTGACCAAAGCTCTGACGACGAGCCACCGCATCATGGATCGTCACCACGAAAATGATTTTGTCTACGTCAGACGGAACGGCGTCGAGTTTGATTTTCAGCGATTCATCATCACCATCGCCTTCACCGGTACGATTATCGCCGGTGTGCGTTACAGATCCGTCGGAAGACGTGAGGTTGTTATAGAAGATGAAATCAGCGTCACCGCGCACTTTGCCGTTAGTGGCCAGCAGGAATGCTGAAGCATCAAGGTCAAAATCCTGACCGTCAGTCGAGCGCGCATCCCAGCCAAGCCCCACCAGGACGTTTTTCATCGACGGCGCGGCTTTACTCAGGGAAACGTTCCCACCTTTAGAAAGAGAAACACTCATAAAATACCCTCTTAGCTTAGTAATTGTTCAGGTTGGCAGTTAAGGGGATCAGCTCCCCTTTTCCTCCGGTTCAGGCTGGTCCGGGAAAATAACGCTTGAGATAATACCCAGCGCCAGAACGCCTAATACGACATACAGGCTAGTTGTAGCCGCGATGCTGAAACCGTGATGCCAGATGTGGTCGGTCGCATTGAGGCCCAGTTTTGCCGCAATGAAGAACAGCAGCACGATGACGGCCTTCTCCAGGTGAACGAGATACTGTTTCAGAGCCTCAAGGACAAAGTACAGGGTACGCAGGCCGAGGATAGCGAACATCATTGCGCTATAGACGATGAGCGGTTCACGGCTGACGGCAATGATTGCCGGTACCGAGTCAAACGCAAACATCACATCCGACAGTTCAACCACGGCCACGCACAGGAAAAGTGGGGTAGCATACAGCGCCGCCTTTTTACCCCGCCCAATGGTCACATCGCTGTTTTCAGGCTTCGCCAGTTCACCATCCACTTCTTTCTGATTCAGCAGGAAGGCATGACCTCTCAGCTTCGGCCAGATGGGGAAGAAACGTTTAACCATGCGATAAGCCAGATGCTGGGAGTAATCCTCGATTTCGTCATCATCATCACCGCTTTTAAGCATCATGACCGCCGTCCAGGCAACGATGATGGCGAAGACGACTTCAACGTACGGTCCCAGGCTCAGCAGGCTGGTGCCGATGGCAACAAAGATGCCCCTGAAGACAACGGCACCGATGACACCCCAGTACAAAACGCGGTGGCGATAACGATCCGGTACTGCGAACCAGGAGAAAATGGCCATCATGACAAACAGGTTGTCGACCGACAGAACTTTCTCCAGTGCATAACCCGTAACAAACAGACTCGCCACCTCAGCACCGTGATGGATGTAGAGGAAACCGGCAAATGCCATCGCGATGACAACCCAAAATACGGACCAAAGCGCCGCGCTTTTCAGGGAAACGGGCTTATCATCACGGTGCATAAACAGGTCAATAAAGATGGCACCCACTGAAAGCGCGATGAAGACAGCGACCGTTTCAGTCGGGAAGCCGATGTGTGTTGACACTCTATTTTACCCTTTGAGATGTGGATTAGAGACCAAATTCAGCCGGTTCGAAGCCCAGCGCGATAGCAATCTCGCGGCAGGCAAGTTTCTCATCCTGATCGAAGTTACCGTCACTTTTCGCAACGGCAATACCAACACGTAAGGCCAACTGGGCGGCCTCAGGCTGATCTTTCAGTGCCAGGATGTATTTCATGGTTTCCCCTTTACCAATCTCCATATCGAAATCGAAGCTTGAAACCAGTTTATTGAAGAATTCGATCACCTCATTCGTATCGAAAACCTTCAGCTCTTCAGAAGAGCGAAGAAAGCCCATCATTTTCTGCTTTTCTTCTGAGCTCACGCCGTCACTGGATACGGCAATACGCGCGCAGACAGCAACGGTGCCCTGCATAAATTTTTTGTTTTTATAGCGGCCAACCTGACGGGTCAGTTCATCCCGACCGGAGTTAATGGCCCCCTTTACTTTGTTGAAAAAGCTCATGCTTGTTTCCTTTGTTGCGGTGTTATTTAGAACCGGAGCTCCAGCGAAATCCCCAGCCAAACGCCCGGTCCATTTCGCTCTGACCTTTGAAGTACTGGTTAATACGCTCGACTTTAATCGCGTCGTTTTCGTTTACGAGCCGGGCAATGGCACACAACGTGCGACGGTTTTCACCTTCGGTTAACCGGGTCTCAATAGGGGGTTGTTCCGGAACGTGAATGGTGACCACGCCATCAGTCTTGTCCCAGCTGGGAACGCCTTCATAAATGAAGGCGTATATCAGCACTTCGCGGATATGCTTCCATTCACGGCCATTGATATGTAGCCATTCGCCATCTGACGCATCCCCCGTCCGGTCATCGCCCTTGAGCTGAACATAAGGTTCATGGCGATAATCACCGAAGGCATTACCCAGCGCCTGAATGACTGACTTATAACCGTCCTTAAGCTCAACAAAGGCCCCCAAATCCAGGTCGATACCCTGGGAGCCGAACATGCCTGCAAAGCCGGATTGACTGCTGCCCCGGTGCCAGTTCAGGTTAATCCGGATTTCACCGAAGTTGTCCCGTTTGGTCAGGCTTATGGCAGGCTTTTCTTTAGTCAGGGAAACTTTACTCAGACTGATTTTTGTTTCTGCTGGCGGAGGGGTTACAGGCGCAGGCGTCGGGGCTGCAGGAGTAGGATCATCTGCCACATTTACACCGAAATGTTCAGCCAGCGGCTTAAGCCCACCGTTGAACCCCTGTGCAACAAAGCGGAATTTCCAGTCATTATTGCGACGATAAAATTCGCCCAGAATTAAGGCTGCTTCCTGACGGCCGCTCAGGTCAACTGCTCCGCTCGCCAGGCTGGCAGCCCCCTGCTCTACGTCGATGGAGAGATGATGAAGATCAGACACCTTCTGCCCACCGTCACAGGTCACTGTAAACGCTATTTTCTGGACCTCCGCTTTCAGCCGGCTGAGCGCAACGGTAAAGGTTGAAAACTGGCCCTCACTGACCAGGCTGACGGTACCGTCATCGTTACGAGGCTGGCCATAAAACACCATGTCCGCATCACCCTTCACCTTCCCGTCTGCGTACAGGCGAAACGCAGAAGCATCTACCTGGCCGCCCGAGGCAATCCGGATCCGTAACTCCTGGGTTGGGACGGGGGCGTTCCCCCCCGGCGTAAGATTCATTAGCGGATAACCGTCGAAACGATATCGGAATGCATGTCATCAATTGTGCGGCCGCGACACGCATGGCCATGGGCGGTGAAATCCCAGTTGCCGTGGTTACGACGTAGAGAAGAAATAACGATCCCGGTGTGTGCCCCCTGCTCAGTCAGCTTGTAACGAGCCAGTTCTTTGCCAGTTTGATCGACCACGCGGCAGAAGGCATTTTCGACGTCATTGAAAGACTGACCACGGAAGCTGTTAACGGTAAATGCAAGGTATTCAACGTTTGCAGGCAGGCGGGTCAGGTTCACGTTAATCACTTCATCATCTCCGTCACCTACACCATCCAGGTTATCGCCACTGTGAACAATTGCTCCGCAGGTAGATTCCAGTTTGCGGAACCAGATCGTGTCAATTGTATTTCCGGCGCTATCCATCAATACGCAGCCAGCATCAAGATCAATCGATGCATTGCCGCCCAATAGACCGCTAAGAAAGCCCTTTTTCTTTAGCGGATCCCAGCCGAGACCAAACTGGAGCTGGCTTAATGATGAAGATTCTTTACTGAGTGACACCGTCTGATTCTTGCTTAGCGAAACCATATTTCATTCCTTAAAATGGCTATATCCTGGATAATTGAAAGTGTGTTTATCAACTGCAATAAAAAATAATATCATGATGATATGCCCTGGTACTTCTTTTACGCCTCGCCATATAAAATTCAGACTTTGTTTATGCGTTGTAATATATACAAAATATCGATTCGTCAGTTCTTATTCATTAGCCTGATAATACTTCACCCAGAAATAAGCACTTAATGATGGCGTGATTGACAAGCACCCTCAATGCCCATAGACTCGCCGCCAGTCATAATTTACATAGTGCTCTGGGCAATTAAATAATCGTGGAAAGAAAAATTTGGCTAATGGAAGGCCTATCCTCACAGCGGGATATTATTCAGGGAATCAATTCATTTGCTAAGACAAATAAATTTTGCATTACCCTTTTCGCTTCTCACCGTAATGAAAGAAATGAAATACTCTCTGTCGCTGATTATTCGCTGATTGAACCTCAGACCACCGAAAACCGCCTTCAGTTTATTAAAGACACCGTTCAGCATCACGGTATTCATCATATTCATACTGGCCGGAGTAGCCGATGGTTTGAGGAACACCGCGCCGCCATTGAGTCAACGGGAGCCACGTTGACGACCGGGGCAACAAGCGTTGACTGGCTTAGCCTGGCGGATGAAAAGGCTAATTTTGCTGAGTTTATGATGCAAAACGGCCTACCGGTCGTGCCGTCCTGGCGCGTCAACACGCTTGCAGAATTACAGGCCTACCTGTCGGCCCCGCCGTTTACTGACAGTGCGGTATGCGTGAAGCCAATAACAGGCATTTATGGCATGGGCTTCTGGCGTTTTGATGACAATGCATCGCCCATGGCTGTCTTTAATCATCCCGATCATCGCATCGTCACTCCGCAACAGTATGTAGCAGCCGCTTCGGCCTGTGAGTCGTTTGAGCCACTTGTTTTGATGCCATACCTGCCAGGCCCAGAATTTTCCGTCGATATTCTTGCAGATAAGGGGGAAATACTCGCTGCCGTAGGGCGTCGTAAAGAAGGCGCTATCCAGTATCTGGTAAACGAAGGTTCCGCCTTTGAGCTTGCGTGCAGCTGCGCCCGGCTTATGAAGGCCGACGGGCTGGTGAATGTTCAGACAAGGAACGATGTACATGGCAACCCCATGCTGCTTGAAACCAATATGCGTCCGTCAGGTGGAGTGGGTTACACCCTTCACAGCGGGGTAAACCTTCCCGGATTATTTGCCGCCTTTAAGCTCTGTCTGATGACTAAAAATGCCGTGGTCCAGAGCGCTAAAAACGCCTTTTCTTCGGTTGCGGTGAGATCCATCACGGATGTCATCGTATACCCGCAATCGTTAACTAACCGACTGAATTAAGGCGTCTTTATGTCGGACTCCCTCGAAGAAATGATTTATCGCCGTTCGCTTTCATCCGGTACGATTCAGGTTACCCGAGACCAGGATGGCGCCTTGCTCGAAGACCTGTTTGATATCGCCGAGCGGCGCAACCCGAAGCGAGCCTTCCTGTTTGTGAGTAAAGTTCTCGGCAGGCATATTCCCGTCGCCCCCTCCGTCATGCGGCAGGCCTACAGGCAGCTTGCCAGCCAGTTTCCTGCAAAACTGGCTGGGCCTGTGCTTTTTATCGGAATGGCTGAAACGGCCGTAGGGCTCGGTGCGGGTGTGTTTGATGAAGTACGCCGCCAGTACTGCGAATCTGTTTACCTGACCTCAACCCGTCACCCGATTGACGGCACGCTGCTTTGCGAGTTCAAAGAAGAGCATAGCCACGCCACCGATCATCTGATTTATCTGCCAGAGGATAAAGAGAAAAGACGCCGCGTTACGCACGCGCGAACGATAGTGCTGATTGACGACGAAGCGACAACCGGTAATACCTTTATTAACCTGCTGTCCGCGCTGCGGGAAACCGGCAAGCTCGAACATATCGAGCAGGTCATTGCCGTCACGCTTACGGACTGGAGCAGTAATGCCCTGTCTGCACGCAGCCCTTTGCCCGTCAGTTCCGTTTCTCTTGTAAGCGGCCGGTGGGAATGGACGCCATTGCCTGACGCACCTGTACCGGACATGCCGAAGGCCGGCACAACGTCACGCGGAAAATGGAATATCCAGGGTAAACAGTCCTGGGGCCGTCTGGGGATGCTTGCACCTGCGGCCGATCTGGGTCTTGAGGTCTCTGTCCGCCAGGGAGAGCGTGTGCTGGTTCTCGGGACTGGAGAGTTCGTTTGGGAGCCCTTCCTGCTCGCTGAACGGCTCGAAGCTGCCGGAGCAGCAACGTTTTTCGGCTCGACGACCCGCTCCCCTATCGCCGTGGGTTATGCCATTCAGTCAGCGATTTACTTTACCGACAACTATGGTCTGGGCATCCCTAATTATGTTTATAACGTCGCCCACCAGCAGTTTGACCGCATTCTTGTTTGTACCGAAACCCCCGCAGAAAGTCTGGATAGTCAGCTCCTGAAGGCGCTGGCTGATGTTGCCCCCGTCGTGGAGATTGTTGCCTATGAATAAACCTGTTTTTCTGAGTGACCTTGACGACACGCTGTTTCAGACCCGTCGAAAAATGGTGGACGAACTGGCACTGGAGCCATTTCGTACCGGTGCCGTCGATCGTGCCCTAAATCCACGAAGCTTTATGACGCAAGAACAGTCCATGCTCGTGGATTGGCTCTTAGAGCATGCTGAGCTTATTCCCGTGACCGCACGTGGCACCGAAGAAATCGGCCGCGTCCGAATCCCTTTCCGCTCATGGGCAATCACCACGCACGGAGCCGTCATTCTTACGCCGGAAGGCAAGCCGGACGAGGAGTGGCAGAACCACATGCTTGACCAACTGGCACCGTACCGGGAAAAGCTGACAACCATGCAGCGCCTTATTACGGAAATGATGGAGGCTAAAGGGATCAATGCCTGGGCAAGACTGAATTTCGAATACGGTGAGACGCCGATTTATATGGTGATGAAACACCGTGAAAGCACCCGCCTCGACGAACTCAATGCCATCGCGGATGAGATAGAAACGGTATTTCCGAAAGAGGGTTTCTATATCCACCGCAACGGTAATAACGTGGCCTGGCTTCCCAACCCGGTAGAGAAAGGGCTGGCGGTAAGCTGGCTGCTTGAAAAACTTCGGGCTGAGCGCGGCGTTTTCCCCGTCATTGGCCTGGGTGACAGCCTGAGCGATCGCCGTTTTATGAAGCTGTGCAGCTGGTTTGGCATACCGCGCAAGAGTCAGTTTGCGGAAGCCATTTCACAGCGGATTTTTGGAGAGCAATAAAATGCGGTCACGGGAAACATTCACCGGCTCATACCAGCCTGGTGACGTAGAGTTTCTGCTAAAGCCAGTTGAAATTGAAATGACGCCGGTTGAGCAAAAAGAAGAGCTGATTCAGTCCGGAAAGAAACACTATTCGGAGATGCTCAGCCAGGAGCCAGCACCCACGCAATGGCATCTTGATCTGTTTCATCGGGCGCTCGATCGTGGCGCAGGCCGGCTTGCAAAAGAAGTCACGCAGCTCGCGATTGCGCTGGCCGAACGCTTCGGTGATGAGCCCATCGTACTGGCCAGTCTTGTCAGGGCTGGCGTACCGCTCGGCGTTATGCTGCACCAGGCCTTGCGTGATATGGGGAAATCCTCATGGCACTACGGCATCAGCATTATCCGGGATCGCGGAATTGACGGTGCAGCACTGGACGTCATTGAAGAGCGACACGGTACCAGGGGAATTGTGTTTGTTGACGGCTGGACCGGTAAAGGGGCCATTACCGGCGAGCTTGTGCGCGCGCTAAAAGATCGCCCAGGCTACCCCGAGCAGCCGCGACTGGTTGTTTTGGCCGACCCCTGCGGCTGCTCCTGGCTTGCTGCCAGTGATGACGACTGGCTCATTCCTTTTGGCATCATGGGAGCACCGGTTTCAGGTCTGATCTCCCGGTCAGTATGGTCCTCTGAAGGGTTTCATGGATGCATGGTTTGCGACCACCTCAGCGAATACGAATGCAGCCGAATGCTTGTCGATACCGTCGCGCATTTCCGTAAGGCGTTAATACCGTCCTCTCTCGCACCTCTAAACTGGAATACGGAATCAGCCCGGAACTTGTGGCAGACAAGCCGCGACGTGCTCGCTTTCCTGGCCAATGAGTTTAGCGTTGACAGCGTCAATCGTATTAAACCCGGCATTGCTGAGGCAACCCGAGCGGTATTACGCCGGGTGCCAGATCATGTCTTTGTGCGTTCAATTGACGACCCGGACGTTGCGCTGCTTGTGGGGCTTGCTCGTGAAAAGGGAATAGTCGTTACAGAAATAGGGGGAACCCTCGGCCAGTATCGGGCTGTAACCATTATCAAGAAGGTACTCTGATGAAAAAACGTCTTTCTCCCTGGAACCTGGGAGCCACGCTGTACATGCCTGCAACCCGGAAAGATATTGCTGATGCCGTTACGCAAGATAAAATCCCGGGCTTACGCTCCCTCGTTATTTGCCTTGAAGATGCGGTCAGTGAAGAAGATATTCCCGCCGCCCTCAAAAATCTTGAGCAGCTGTTACACAAGCTCAGCGCCTGCATGCGCAATCAGGGTAAAACTGACTGGCCTTTGGTCTTTATTCGCCCCCGGCATGCCGAAATGGGAAAACGCTTAAAAGAACACTACGATCTTTCCGCGATCGACGGGTTCGTGTTGCCGAAATTTACCCTCAGCGCGTTAGCTGAATGGTGGGACATCATAGGTGGAACTCACCTGCATATGATGCCGACGCTGGAAACAGAAGACGTCTTTGACGTGGTGCAGATGCGCGAGCTCGCTAACCATTTGATAGCACACCCCTGCCACGAACGCATTATTGCGCTTCGAATCGGTGGCAACGATCTCATGAACGTTGTCTCACTTCGTCGCCCCCGGGATCTGACGCTGTATGACAGCCCGATGGGTTACGTCATCAAAATGCTTGTTTCGGTCTTTGGGACACGTGATTTCGCCCTGACTGCGCCCGTGTGCGAGCATATTGACGACCAGGCGGTCATGGCCAGAGAGTTGGCTCTTGATATGGCTCACGGGCTCGTAGGTAAAACAGCGATTCATCCGCGTCAGATAGAGATCATACAAAGCGCACTGATGGTCACCCAGAGTGAGCACTCTGACGCCTTGCGGATCCTGAACTCTTCCCAGGCTGTGTTTAAGTCGCAGGGGGTAATGTGTGAACCCGCCACGCATCGCCGCTGGGCGGCCGCAATTCTGGACAGAGCCCGTTTTTACGGATTGCACAGTGAGCAAAACGCGGAGGGGATCAGGCTTTTCAACGCGACCCAGCATCACTAGGTAAACGCTCAGAGGCTCAGCTTTGGCGCAGCGCTCGCCCCAGTCGGTATCACCACGGCAGCGGCTCAGATCAGACTCACAAATAAAAAAAGCGCACGGTAGCCCTGTGACCACTGTGCGCTTTTATCTCACGACTTCGCACGCCGCGAAATTATCTCATCCGCAACATGCTGCGGCGCTTGAGCAAAATGATGGAACTCCATCGTGTACGTCGCGCGCCCCTGCGACATCGAGCGCAGCGTGGTGGCGTAGCCGAACATCTCCGCCAGCGGCACGTCAGCGCGAATAATCTGGCTGCCGTACTGCTCCTCCATCCCCTGCACCATCCCGCGGCGGGAAGAGAGGTCGCCCATGATATTTCCGGCGTACTCCTCAGGCGTTTCGACCTCTACGTGCATCACCGGCTCAAGGATTGCCGGATCCGCCCTGCGCGCGCCCTCTTTGAATCCGAGGATCGCCGCCATGCGGAACGCCATCTTCGAGGAGTCCACGTCGTGGTACGAACCAAACGTCAGCGTCGCCTTCACGTCAACCACCGGATACCCCGCCAGCACGCCGGTATTCATGGCTTCGCGCAGCCCTTTCTCGACGGACGGGATGTACTCGCGCGGCACCACGCCGCCCTTGGTGGCATCCTCAAACTGGAAGCCGCTGCCGGGCTCTCGCGGCTCAAGAGTCAGGACCACGTGACCATACTGCCCTTTACCGCCGGACTGACGGACAAATTTCCCTTCAATGTCCTTCACCGCCCTGCGCAGGGTTTCGCGGTAGGTGACCTGCGGACGCCCGATGCTCGCCTCAACGCCAAACTCGCGCTTCATGCGGTCAACGATAATTTCCAGGTGCAGTTCGCCCATGCCCGAGATAATCGTCTGGCCGGATTCGTCGTCCGTGTGCAGGCGAAACGACGGATCTTCTGCCGCCAGACGCTGCAGCGCGATCCCCATCTTCTCCTGGTCAGCCTTGGTTTTCGGCTCGATGGCGAGCGAAATCACCGGGTCCGGGAACTCCATCCGTTCGAGGGTAATAACCGCGTTCGGATCGGTCAGGGTGTCGCCGGTGGTGACATCCTTCAGCCCGACGCAGGCCGCGATATCACCGGCCCGCAGCTCGTCTACCTCGTGGCGATCGTTGGCGTGCATCAGCACGATGCGCCCGATACGCTCTTTTTTGCCCTTCACCGGGTTGTACACCGCGTCGCCTTTACGCAGGATGCCGGAATAGACGCGGATAAAGGTCAGCTGCCCGACGTACGGGTCGCTCATCAGCTTGAACGCCAGCGCCGAAAACGGTTCGTCATCGCTCGGGTGACGCTCCGCGTGCTGCCCTTTCTCATCCACGCCGTCGATGGCGGGCACGTCCAGCGGAGACGGCATCAGCTCGATAACCGCGTCAAGCATGCGCTGCACGCCTTTGTTTTTGAAGGCGCTGCCGCACAGCATCGGCTGGATTTCCCCTGAAATGGTGCGGATGCGCAGGCCTTTAATAATGTCGGCCTCGTCGAGATCGCCCGTTTCCAGGTATTTATCCATCAGCGCCTCGCTGGCCTCCGCCGCTGCGGAAACCATTTTTTCCCGCCATTCCTGCGCGGTAGTGAGCAAATCGTCAGGGACCGGGGCATAGCTAAAGGCCATGCCCTGCGTCGCATCGTCCCAGATGATGGTGCGCATCTTGATCAGATCCACCACCCCGCTGAAGCGATCCTCCGCGCCGACGGGGATCACAATCGGCACCGGATTGGCTTTCAGCCGCTCCTGCATCATCCGCACCACGCGGAAGAAGTCGGCGCCGGGGCGGTCCATCTTGTTGACGAACGCGAGGCGCGGCACGCGGTATTTATTCGCCTGCCGCCACACGGTTTCGGACTGGGGCTGCACGCCGCCAACGGAGTCATACACCATCACCGCGCCGTCGAGCACGCGCATGGAGCGCTCAACTTCAATGGTGAAGTCAACGTGGCCCGGGGTGTCGATAATGTTGATCCGGTGCGGCTCATAGCTTCTGTCCATACCCGGCCAGAAGCAGCTCACGGCCGCAGAGGTAATGGTGATCCCGCGCTCCTGCTCCTGGGCCATCCAGTCGGTGGTTGCCGCGCCATCGTGTACTTCGCCCAGCTTGTGGCTCATCCCGGTATAAAACAGGATGCGCTCGGTGGTGGTCGTTTTACCGGCATCGATATGCGCGGAGATACCGATGTTGCGATAACGTTCGAGAGGGATGGGTCGGGGCATGATAGATCCTTAGTCATTAAGACAGCGTTGACGACCGGGATGGTCGCCCGTACGTTCGTTTGCTATAATAGTCCCATTGTACGAGTATTATCGAACTATTTTTTAACGGTTGGCCTATTGTTGATATAGCCCAATCTGATGACCGATGCAGGAAAACCATGATCCCGAACCATCCCGAAACTGAACAAATAGTGCTGGAAAACGTCCTGTTCGCGCTGGGCAACCCGCTGCGCCTGGCGATCGTTCGCCGCCTCGCCGACGGCAGCGAGCTAAGCTGTAACGCGCTGCGCCCGGAGGAGGTCGTGAAATCGACCATGACCCACCACTGGCGCGTGCTGCGCGATAGCGGCGTGATCTGGCAGCGCCCGCAGGGGCGTGAAAATATGATTTCGCTGCGAAGAGACGATCTGGATGCCCGCTTCCCGGGGCTCATGGAAATACTGCTGAAGAAAAGCTAACGCGGTTATTTTTGTGTCGAAGAGGGAAATTTATTGCCAAATGATTCAGTGCGCCTGCTTCCGCCGTCTGTCATCTGGCAAAGGCGGACGATTAGAGTCGCTGCGTGGATTTAAATAAGGTACTGCAGTGCGGGCAAACAAGCTGGGCCCCTTTTTGAACGCGGGTAAAGCTGTGCTCAGAATCCTTTGAACAGTTTGGGCATGGGCATTTAACTAAATAGTTACGACGAGCTAGCGTGTTTTTACGTCCAGACATAGGCATCTCCTGATTTAAGGGACTGCCACCATACACGCTAAATCAATCAGTTGCTTGCTTTTCTTTTCCGGCACCCGGCGTTTAGGAACATTTCGCCGGGCATGGCTTAGCCGCCGCCCGGCAAAAATATTACATCGAATAACCCGGTTTTTTGATCAGCTCATTCAGCTTCGGGCCAATCTCCGTGTCCCAGACCTGCCCCTTCCAGTCCTCCTGCTGCACCTGATTGAGCGCAACCGACACGGAAGCGTCTTTGCTATTAAAATGGCGAATAATCACCTCGGCAATATCCGCCGCCAGCGCGGATTTTTGCTCGTCATTAAAATCACGGGGAAAACATTTGATATCAACGTGTGGCATGTGCAGGCGTCCTGTTTTTAAGTGGGTCTTCACGTTATCAGATTATTTCGTTAGCTTTTAGCACCCCGTGCAGTTCAGGCAGCTGGCACACCGCGTCTGCGATGGCCGTTATCTTAGGCGCGTTCGTCGCAAACCACGCGTGGCGCGGTCCCCACGTGCGCATCACCGCAATATAGATATCAATCAGGGTCAGCTGTTCGCCCAGCGCGTACGGTGCGGCCTTTAAATGGTTATCCAGCCACAGGTAGAGAGATTTGCGGTATTCAAGACAGTTTTTCTTCAGCTGCTCCGGCGCGTCCGGCGCCCATCGCTCCGGATAATCAGCGAAGGTAAACGTAGGATAGACGTTGGCGACCAGCCAGACGAACAGCCGCTGAAACTGCTGGCGTTCGGCCTGTCCGACAAGCGGCGCAAGGTCGGGACAGCGGTCCAGCACCATCAGCCCGATGGCCGCCGTTTCGGTCATGACGTGGCCGTTTTCAAGCTCCAGCGTCGGCACCTGGCACAGCGGATTCAATTTCTGCAGCAGCTCGCGCTGCGGGCCGGGCCGATCAAACCCGTCCACGTTGATAAACTGATAGGGAATATTGGCCAGGGTCAGCATGACCTCGCTGATTGCCGAGCCCCAGCCGGGAACGCCGTAAAGTTTAATCATGTTGCCCCCCCTCAGGGTTCAAAACCCTAAGTGTAGAGCACCCCGCCGGATTAGCCTCGCTAAAGCACTTTGGAGAGAAACTGGCGGGTGCGCGGATGTGCCGGGCGGTTGAGCACTTCGTCGCTGCTGCCCTGCTCGACGATTTTGCCGTCGACCATAAACACCACCTGATCCGCCACCTCGCGGGCAAAGCCGATCTCGTGCGTTACCACCACCAGCGTGGTGCCGGAGCGGGCGAGCTTTTTGATCACGTCCAGCACCTCGCCGACCAGCTCCGGATCCAGCGCGGAGGTCGGCTCATCAAACAGCATCACGCGGGGGCGCAGCGCCAGCGCGCGGGCAATGGCGATGCGCTGCTGCTGGCCGCCGGAAAGGTGCCGCGACCAGGCGTCCGCCTTGTCGCGCAGCCCAACCACGTCGAGCAGGTCGTAAGCCCTTTCCACCGCCTCTTTCCTGCTGAGCCTGCCGTGGGCGACGGGCGCCTCGATCAGGTTTTCCAGCACCGTGAGATGCGGGAACAGGTTGAAGTTCTGAAACACGTAGCCCACGTTGACGCGCTGCATCAGGATCGCTTTCTCCTTTAGCTCGTAAAGCCTGTCGCCCTGACGTCGGTAGCCGATGTACTCCCCGTCGATCTGGATAAACCCCTCGTCCACCCGCTCAAGGTGGTTGATGGTGCGCAGCAACGTCGATTTGCCGGAGCCGGACGGGCCGAGGATCACCGTGACCGACCCCGGCGGGATCTCAAGCGTGACGTTATCGAGCGCCTTGTGGCGACCGAAGAACTTGCTCACGCCGGTAATGGAAATATGTCCTTCAGGAGAGGCTTGCATGGACGGGCTCCTGTGCGGTTGGGGCGGTAACGGAATGGGTGCGGCTGGACGCGCGGTTCTGATTGACGGCGGAACGGCGCTCGCTGCGGGCCAGCCCGCGCTCCACGACGTACTGGATGGCGGAGAGCACGGTGGTGATCACCAGATACCAGACGGCCCCCACCATCAGCAGCGGGATTACCTCCTGCGTGCGGTTGTAGATCATCTGGATGGTATAGAACAGCTCCGGCATGGCCAGCACGTACACCATCGCGGTGCCCTTCGCGAGGCTGATGATCTCGTTAAACCCGGAGGGCAAAATGGTGCGCAGCGCCTGCGGCAGAATGATGCGCAGGGTGCGGCGCCAGGCCGGGAGGCCAAGCGCGGCGGCCGCTTCATACTGGCCGTGGTCGACGCCCAAAAAGCCGCCGCGAATGATTTCGGCGGTATAGGCGCTCTGCACCAGCGTCAGCCCGACCACCGCGGTTGAAAACTGCCCCAGCACGTTGATGGTCTCAAAGCGGCCCCAGGTGATGCCCGTGAACGGCACGCCGAGGGAAAGCGTGTCGTAAAGATAGGAGAAGTTGTAGAGGATGATCAGCACCACGATCAGCGGCAGCGAGCGGAACAGCCAGATATAGCCCCAGGCCAGGCTGCTCAGCAGCCACGACGAGGAGAGTCTCGCCAGCGCCAGCAGCCCGCCGATGGCGACGCTCAGCACCGTTCCGATCAGCGTCAGCAGCAGCGTTTGCCCCACGCCCGCAAGGATCGCCGGATCGAAGAACCAGCGGGCGAAAACCGCCCATTCCCAGCGCGGATTAAAGGCGACGGACTGGACGACCGCCGCCAGCACAAACAGCGCCGCCACGGCCCCGGCCGCGCGCAGCGGATACCGCGCGGGGACCACCTTGATGGTTTCAACTTTGCTCATCGTCGCTCCTCATGCGGTTTTGCTGAACGCTTCGCGGATCAGGGTTTTGGTGAAGCGCAATCTGCCGTCGAACGGCGGTCGGCTGTACTCCTCCGGATCGCGGTGAAGATCGAACTGCGGCGCGTAGCCCTGGCTGAGATAGAGCCTGACCGCTTCCGGCTGGCGAAAACCCGTGGTCAGATATATCTGGCTATAGCCCGCCAGCACCGCCCGGCGCTCAAGCTCCTGCACCACCCTCGCCGCCAGCCCCTGCTGGCGCAGCGTTTTGTCGGTCCAGATGCGCTTGATCTCGGCGGTGCGCTCGTCGAACGGCTTGTACGCGCCGGTGGCGATAATGTTCCCGTCCCGCTCCAGCACGATAAACAGCCCCTGCGGCGCCAGGTACCACTCCGTCAGCTCAACCTCCGAGTCCTTAGAGAAATAATCGCCGTAGCGCGCCGCGTACTCGCCAAACAGCCCTTCGATGATGGGCTGGAGATCGGCATCTTCCGGTGAAACGTCACGAAATCTATCGCTCATGCTGGCTCCTTAATCGCCCAGGCCCGCCGGGTTAACTTCTGAACACGGGATGCGCTCAACGCCTTCCCCCCAGCGGTTAAGCACCTTGTCGTAATCCCCATTCTTGATAACGCCGTTCAGCGCGGTCTGAACCGGCTCAACCAGGCCGCTGCCTTTTTTCAGCGTGACGGCGATATGCGCCGCCTTCGGCCAGCCGCCGTCAACGCTGCCCACCAGTTTGGTTTTCCCGGTGAGCGCCGCTTTCCACGCGCCAATCACGTTCGGACCGAAGTACGCGTCGGCGCGCCCGGACTGCAGCGCCAGGGTTTGGGCCGCATCGTCTTTGGTGTAGACCGGCGTGAACGGCTTGAGGCCTTTTTTGACGTTCTCCTCATTCCACGCCAGCAGGATCGCCTCCTGGTTGGTGCCCGACCCGACGATGATGCGCAGCCCGGCGATGTCCTCGGCCTTCTCAAGCGACTTTATTGGGCTGGTCGACTTCACGTAGAAGCCGAGCGAATCCTTGCGGTAGGTGGCAAAATCAAACTTCTCCTTGCGCGCTTTGGTCACGGTAATATTGCTGATCGCCGCATCATATTTCCCGGACGCCACGCCGAGCGGCCAGTCTTCCCACGAGGTCGGCACTACGTTTAGCTCCAGCCCCAGGCTGTCGGCCACCAGGCGGGCCACGTCGACCTCGCTGCCCAGCAGCGTTTTGTTGTCGTCGGAAAAGACCGTCAGCGGCGGCTGGTTCAGGCCCGCGACCGCAACGGTGAATTTACCCGGCACCGCAAAGCGGTAGTCCTTCGGCAGCTGCGCCACCGCGGCGTCGTTTTTCGCGGTGTTGATCGGGGTTTTATTGGCCTCGATGCTCACGCCGGTGCCGTTAATATTCACGTTCTCTGCCCAGACGGCAGGGGTAAAGGCCAGCGCAAGCGCCAGGAATAGCGATGATTTCTGCATAGCACGCGTCTCTTTTATTGTTGTGTGAACTGGTTTTTAGGTTGGTCTAATCCCAGGCTTTCGCGCAGCGTGGTGCCGGGATATTCGGTGCGGAACAGGCCGCGCGCCTGGAGAACGGGCACCACCTGCTCGACGAAGCGCGGGAAGGCGTCCGGCGTGCCGCCCTGAATAATGAAGCCGTCCGCCGCGTCGCCGTCGAACCAGGCCTGAAGGCCATCCGCCACCTGCTCCGGCGTGCCGGAAAATCGCGGCCGCGGCGAAGCGGCTTCCAGCGCCACCTGGCGCAGCGTCAGGCCGCGGTCGCGCGCGCTGCGCTTGATTTCGTCGGTGGTGCTGCGAAAGCTGTTTTGCCCCAGGTCGCCGACGTCCGGGAACGGCTCGTCGAGCGGGTACTGGCTAAAGTCGTGATGTTCGAAATAGCGCCCAAGATAGTTCAGCGCGTCGCGAATGGAGACCAGCGCGGCGGTGGTTTGATACTGATTTTCCACGTCGTCAGCGTCTTTTCCGACAATAACGCTCACGCCCTGGAAAATATGCAGATCGGACGCCCTGCGCCCATGTAACTCAAGCTGCTGCTTAACGTCGCGATAAAACGCCTGCGCGTCGCCGAGGGTCTCGTGGTGGGTAAAGATGGCGTCGGCGTGTTTCGCCGCCAGCTTTTTCCCGTCATCGGATGCGCCCGCCTGAAAGACAATCGGACGCCCCTGCGGGGTGCGGCCAATATTCAGCGGCCCGGCCACCTTAAAGAAATCCCCGTGATGGTTGAGGGTGTGCAATTTTTCTGGGTCAAAAAACTGCCCGCTCTCCTTATTGCGCACGAAGGCATCGCCCTCCCAGGAGTCCCACAGCCCTTTCACCACGTCGAGATACTCATCCGCAATGCGGTAGCGCAGCGCGTGCTCCGGGTGCTTATCGCGGGAAAAGTTCTTCGCGGAGCCTTCCAGCGGCGAGGTCACCACGTTCCAGCCCGCGCGGCCGTTGCTCAGGTGATCGAGGCTGGCGAACTGGCGCGCGGTGGTGAACGGCTCGCTGTAGGAGGTGGATAACGTTCCCACCAGCCCCAGGCGCGAGGTAACGCTCGCCAGCGCGGATAATACCGTCAGCGGCTCAAAGCGATTTAAAAAATGCGGAATCGACTTTTCGTTAATATAAAGACCATCGGCCACAAAAATAAAATCAAGCTTGCCCTCTTCCGCTTTTTGCGCCGTCGCCTTAACGAAATCAAAATTAATGCTGGCATCCGCGGCGGCAACGGGATGGCGCCAGGCAGACATATTTCCGGAGGCACCGTGCAAAATGGTTCCCAGCCGCAGTTGACGAGTTGCAGACATATTCACCTCTTCTGAATTAAACGTGCTGTAATGCTTTTTCCGCAAGCCGGGCAAAATAGCGGGCGGCAGGCTCAATTAACGCCTCGTCGGGATTAAACGCCGGATGATGTAACCCAAACGGGCTGGCGCTGCCGATGCTGACAAACGCGCCGGGTATGGACTGGAGATAGACGGCAAAATCTTCGCCGCCCATGTGCAGCTCCGCGCGGCGCGTTTCGTAACCCGACTCGCGGGCAACCGACGTAGCGAACTCCGCCCAGCGCGCGTCATTGACCAGCGCGGTCGGCCCGGCGTACCAGGTGATATCGATTTGCGCGCTAAAGGCGCTGGCAAATCCGGCGGCAATTTCCCCCACCCGCGTCTTGACGTTTTGCTGCACCTCCGTGCGGTGGGTGCGCAGCGTGCCTTCCAGCTCCACGCTTTCCGGCAGCACGTTCCAGGTGTTGCCGCCCGCGATCCGCGTGACGCTCAGCACCACCGAATCCAGGGTGTTCACGTTGCGGCTGGCGACGCTCTGCAGGGCCGTTACCAGCTGGCTTGCCAGCACGATGGCGTCGTTGCCCTCGTGCGGACGCGCCGCATGCGCCCCTTTGCCGGTAATGCGGATCGCGAACCGATCGACGTTGGCGTAGAACGGCCCGCCGCGCGTGGCAAATTCGCCAACCGGCAGGCCCGGCTCGTTATGCATGCCGAAGATGGCGCTGACGTCGCGCAGCGCCCCGGCGCGCACCAGGCTTTTCGCACCGCCAAAGTTCTCTTCGGCAGGCTGGAAAAGGATCCGCACGCGCCCGCCGAGCGTCGCCTCGCGGGCCTTGAGCTGCAGCGCCGCGCCGAGGATCACGCTGGTGTGAATATCGTGGCCGCAGGCGTGCATCACCCCGGGCCGCTGCGAGCTAAACGGCACGCCGCTGCGCTCCTCAATGGGCAAGGCGTCAATGTCCGCGCGCAGGGCGATGCGCTTGTCACCGCTGCCAATCTCCGCGACCACGCCGGTCGCCAGATCGTAAGGCAGCACCTCGATGCCCGCCGCCGTCAGCCACTCGCGCAGGCGGCGGGTGGTCTCAACCTCCTGTCCGGAAAGCTCCGGGTTCTGGTGCAGCTCGCGGCGCCATTCAATCAGCTGTTGAGCGAAACTCATGCGCTCACCTCCCTGCTCAGGCGCGCCTGCGCCAGCAGACGCAGGGACCGCAGCCGCGCCGCGCCCTCGGACACGGGCGTATCGATAATAAATTCATCGATGCCCCACCGCTGGTGCAGATCGTCCAGCTGGGCGATAACCGATTCCGCGGTACCCAACAGCAACGACTGCGCGCGGCGGGCGATGCGCACCGGCTCGCTTTCCGCCTGGCGGGCAAAGGCGTAGGCCTGCTCCTCGCTGGCGACGGTGACGCGCTGCCCGTTTGCCAGCTCAACGCCCCACACCTCCACCCGCTGCGCCAGCGCGTCGGCCTGCTGCTGGGTGTCCGCCACGATGGCCTGCACGGCGACGATGACGTCGCGGGCGCTCTTATCGCGCCAGGTGCTGATAACGTCCCGCAGCAGTTCCGGATCGCCGTTAAGGTGCGCCGCAAAGACAAAATCCCAGTCCAGGCTCGCCGCGAGCGCCGCGCTTTCAACGCTAGCCCCCAGCAGAAAGCCCCGGGCGGGAACCGGCGGCAGCGGCGTGGCGCGAACGGAGGCCTCTTCCGCCTGATTTTCCGGTCGTATCCAGCCGTCAAGCTGGGCCAGCTGTTCCGCGAAGCTGCCTTTTTCCTGCGGGTTCAGCCCGCGCTGCAGCGCACGTGTTGAGAGCGGCAGCCCGCCGGGCGCTTTGCCGATGCCCAAATCCACCCGGCCCGGCGCGATGGCGGCCAGCAGGTTGAAGTTTTCCGCCACTTTGTAAGGGCTGTAGTGCTGAAGCATGACGCCGCCCGAGCCAACGCGAATGCGCGCGGTCTGGCCGAGGATCCAGGCGATAACCAGTTCCGGCGAAGGGCTCGCCAGCTGAGGAGTATTGTGGTGTTCGGCGATCCAGAAGCGGTGATAGCCCAGCGCCTCCGCCTGCTGCGCAAGGCTGAGCGTGCGCGCCAGCGCGTCGGCTGCCGTTTCATTTTCCGCGACGGGGCTTTTATCCAATATGCTGATTCGCCAGGACATGTTGACATCTCATTTGACTGAACATGTCACCATTATTAGAGGCGGAATTTGGCGGTGAGAAACAATTAATTTACATTTGGTTTGCCGGAAATCAGATATGTAAAACCCTGCACTGAATAAGCCTTAAGGCGCCCGCGCGGCATCGCGGGCGCCGTTTAGGCCGGATACTACGCGTCTGAATACTGCTCGTCGGTGACCTTTTCCAGCCACTCCACCGGGCTGCCGTTGACCGATTCGGCGATAGCGATGTGCGTCATCGCCGTTTCGGCGCTCGCCCCGTGCCAGTGCTTCACGCCGGGCTCAATCCACGCGATATCTCCCGCGTTTAGCGGCTCGGCGGCTTTGCCCCACTCCTGCAGCCAGCCGCGCCCCCGGGTGACGATAAGCGTCTGCCCGAGCGGATGCGTGTGCCACGCCGTGCGCGCGCCCGGCTCGAAGGTGACGGTCGCGCCCCCTACCTTTGCCGGCTCGGTGGCCTGAAAAGGCGCATCGATGCGCACCGTGCCCGTAAACCACGCTTCCGGGCCGCGCGCTGAAGGCAGTGAACCGCTACGAATAATTTTCATGTTGATCTCCTCGTTGACTGATGTGCTAACAGTAGCCTAAAGCCAGGCGGAGCATTAGACTGCATAATCAGAATGGAACCATGAGCTAAATTCATAAATGAGGCAGCCATGATGCTTAAAGACAATTTCAACGACCTGCTCTCCTTTATGGTCGTCGCCCGCGAGCGCAGCTTCACCCGCGCCGCGGCGCAGCTCGGCGTGTCGCAGTCGGCGCTCAGCCACGCCATGCGAAACCTGGAGGCCAGGCTCGACGTGCGCCTGCTGACCCGGACCACGCGCAGCGTTGCCCCCACCGAGGCCGGGGAAAAGCTGCTGATGCGGCTTAGCCCGCACCTGCTGGAGATTGAACAGGAGCTCGCGGCGCTGCGCGATACCCGCGACCGGCCCGCCGGAAACATACGCATCACGGCGGGCGAACACGCGATGACCGCCGTGCTGTGGCCGGTGCTCAGGCCCTTTATGACGCAGTATCCCGATATTAACGTTGAAGTGACGGTGGATAACGGGCTGACGGACATCGTGGACGGACGCTTTGACGCCGGGGTGCGCCTCGGCGAGCAGGTGGCGAAAGACATGATTGCCGTGCGCATCGCGCCGGATATGCGAATGGCGGTGGTGGGTTCACCCGACTATTTCCAGCGCGCCGGGGTGCCCGACACGCCCGAGCAGCTGGCGCACCACCGCTGCATCAACATGCGCCTGCCGACGCGCGGCGGGCTGTACGCCTGGGAGTTCGAGCGCGACGGGCGCGAGCTGCGCGTGCGGGTGGAAGGCCAGCTGACGCTGAACAGCCTGCCGCAGCGCATCGACGCCGCACAATGCGGGCTGGGCCTCGCCTACGTGCCGGAAGATACGGTGGTGGACGCTCTCGCGCAGGGGCAGCTGGTACGCGTGCTGGAAGAGTGGTGCCCGCCGTTTGACGGGTACCATCTTTACTACCCCAGCCGCCGCCAGCATACCACCGCGTTTGCGCTGCTGGTGGAGGCGCTGCGCCACCGCTAGCTTATTTCCCGACCCGCGCCTGCAGGTGCGCCGGATAGCGTTCGCCGACAACGTCAACGGCCGCCAGCGCCTGGTTGATGTGGCTCATCTCCGTTTGTGACAACGTCACGTTAACCGCGCCGAGGTTTTCATCCAGACGGTGCAGCTTGGTGGTGCCGGGAATGGGCACAATCCACGGCGCTTTCGCCAGCAGCCACGCGAGGGCGATTTGCGCAGGGGTTACGCCCTGCTCCGCGGCAAGACGCTTAACCGTCTCAACCAGCGCCTGGTTTGCCTGCCGCGACGCTTCGCTAAAGCGCGGGACGACGTTGCGAAAATCGCTGCTGTCGAAGGTTGTGCTGGCGTCAATCGCGCCGGTCAGGAAGCCCTTGCCTAGCGGGCTGAACGGCACCAGGCCGATGCCTAACTCCTCCAGCTGCGGCAGGATCTGCTGCTCCGGCTGACGCCACCAGAGCGAATATTCACTCTGCAACGCCGCAACCGGGCAAACCCCATGGGCGCGTCGGATGGAGTCCGGCCCCGCTTCGGAGAGGCCAAAGTGCTTCACCTTCCCTTCGGCAATAAGATCCGCGACCGTTCCCGCCACGTCCTCCATTGGCACGTCCGGATCCACGCGGTGCTGATAGTAAAGATCGATAACGTCCGTTTTCAGGCGCGCCAGCGACCCTTCCACCGCTGCGCGTATATGCGCCGGACGGCTGTTGATCACCTGCCCCGGCTTATCGCAGTCAAACCCAAACTTGGTGGCGATGGTCACCCTGTCGCGCACCGGTGCCAGCGCCTCGCCGACCACCTCTTCATTCAGGTAGGGACCGTACACTTCCGCCGTATCGAAAAAGGTGACTCCCCGATCGACCGCCGCGCGGATAAGCGCGATAGCCTGCTGTTTATCCGTTGCCGGGCCGTAGCCGTGGCTTAGCCCCATGCAGCCCAGGCCGAGCGCTGACACGTCGGGTCCGTTTTTGCCTAATCGTCTCTGTTGCATTGTCCACCTCATGATGATGTCTCTGGTGGAATGACTTTAGGCGCGTTTGCTTATGAACACTACAGCGCAAAACCGCTTGTCCTTATGAATCCAGTTCATCAATACCAGGGCTAAACGCTTAAGCATAACTGATGATTAAATCGCCAGCCTACAGGTCATTTTATCTACAATGTTGCCGCGATTCAGCGCCTTGCGATCGCCGTCTGCTCTGACCACACGATTAACTTCGACGCGTATCACTTTCACCACGGTTATATTTTGCGTCGCTTATCAATTGCAGGTAGGATGCGACGCCATGTTTCGCCTTATCCATACGCAGAATGACTGGAAAGGCAGCATGTGCCTGCGCAGAGGCAATCGTTTGTTTCGCCGCATGCCAGGTACGACTATCACAATAATGGTTCAGACAGGCAAACAGGTAACTCAATGAAAACAAGCAATAAAAGCGCGGCCGATCATCACGCTGCGAAACGTCGCTGGTTGAACTCCCATGAAGAGGGCTACCACAAAGCGATGGGCAACCGCCAGGTCCAGATGATTGCCATCGGCGGCGCTATCGGTACAGGTCTGTTTCTCGGCGCGGGCGCTCGCCTGCAGATGGCAGGCCCTGCTCTCGCCCTGGTCTATCTGGTGTGCGGGATCTTCTCCTTCTTCATCCTTCGCGCGCTGGGCGAGCTGGTTTTACACCGCCCTTCCAGCGGCAGCTTCGTCTCCTACGCCCGCGAGTTTCTCGGCGAAAAAGCGGCCTACGTTGCAGGCTGGATGTACTTCGTTAACTGGGCGATGACCGGCATTGTCGACATCACCGCCGTGGCGCTGTACATGCACTATTGGGGCGCGTTTGGCGATGTGCCGCAGTGGGTGTTTGCCCTCGGCGCGCTGGCCATCGTCGGGACCATGAACATGATCGGCGTGAAGTGGTTCGCCGAGATGGAGTTCTGGTTTGCGCTGGTAAAAGTGCTGGCGATTGTGATTTTCCTCGTCGTCGGTACGGTGTTCCTCGGCAGCGGTAAGCCGCTCGACGGCAACGCCACCGGCTTCCACCTGATAACCGACAACGGCGGCCTCTTCCCGCACGGCCTGCTGCCTGCGCTGGTGCTGGTTCAGGGCGTGGTCTTCGCCTTTGCCTCTATTGAGCTGGTCGGCACCGCGGCGGGCGAATGCAAAGATCCGCAGACCATGGTGCCAAAAGCGATTAACAGCGTGATCTGGCGTATCGGCCTGTTCTACGTCGGCTCCGTGGTGCTGCTGGTGCTGCTCCTGCCGTGGAATGCGTATCAGGCGGGTCAAAGCCCGTTCGTGACCTTCTTCTCGAAGCTCGGCGTGCCTTACGTTGGCAGCATCATGAACATCGTGGTTCTGACCGCCGCCCTCTCCAGCCTGAACTCCGGCCTCTACTCCACCGGGCGTATCCTGCGCTCCATGTCGATGGGCGGTTCTGCGCCGAAGTTCATGTCGAAGATGAGCAAGCAGCAGGTTCCGTATGCGGGCATCCTCGCCACGCTGGTCGTTTACGTCTTTGGCGTGTTCCTGAACTATCTGGTGCCGTCTCAGGTGTTTGAGATCGTGCTGAACGTCGCCGCGCTGGGCATAATCGCCTCCTGGGCCTTTATCGTGGTTTGCCAGATGCGCCTGCGCAAGGCGATCAAGGAAGGTAAAGCCGCCGAGGTAAGCTTTAAGCTGCCGGGCGCGCCGGTGACCTCATGGCTGACCCTGCTGTTCCTGTTCAGCGTGCTGGTGCTGATGGCGTTTGATTACCCGAACGGTACCTACACCATCGCGACGATTCCGCTGCTGGCGGTACTGCTGATCGCGGGCTGGTTCGGCGTGCGCAAGCGCGTGAATGAGATCCACAGCACCGCGCCGGTTCATCATGATGATGACGGCAAGGGCGCTCCGCTCGTGGAAGAGACGTCGCGTTAATAAAAAAGCCGGGTGGCGGCTTCGCCATACCCGGCCTATGTTTCACTCTTCTGCGTGCCCGGCAACCACTGCGCCGCCGGGCAGTTCCCCTCTTTACAGCGCGATGCGCATCACCTCGTCCGGCTGGGTCGCTTCCTGCTGGCGCGTCGATTTCTGCTTCACCGTCACGTACAGCGTTTTGCCATCCGCAGAGAGCGCCAGGCTGTTTGGATAAACGGGCGCATCGATGGTGCGAGTCACTTTGTAGGTTTTCGCGTCGATAATGCTCACCTTGCCCGCCTCGCGGTGGGTCACGTAAACTTCGTTGCGCGCCGGGTTAAACAGCACGGCCAGCGATTCCGGCGCGGCGATTTTTTCCATCACGCTGCCGTCCTTCAGGCTGACAACCAGCACTTCCGGCTGTTTTGAATCGGTGATAAACGCGCGCTGCCCGGCGGTGTCCAGGCTCAGGTTCAGGTAGAAATGCTCTTTACCGTCGTCCTGCAGCTTCTTGCGCGTCAGGATCTTGTTGCTGGCGGTATCGATGGTCAGCAGCTCGCCGTCGGCGTTGGTGGTGTACAGGCGTTTAGCCTGCGGATCCAGCGCCAGCCCGGTGCTGTACTTCCCGGTCTTGCTGATGGTGTTCTTGAGTTTTACCGTCGCGCCGTCCACCACCCAAATCACGCTTTCATTGCCGACCCCTGTGATGTAGACGGTGTTGGTGGCGTCATCGGCCACCAGCTGGCGCGGCTGCAGCGGCTTAACGGTTTCGCTACGCTTGCGATCGTCCAGCACCAGGCGGCCCTTCACGTCGCCGGTTTTCGCATCCATTGCGGTTACCGCGCTGCTGGTGGTGTTGCCGAGCCACAGCGTCTGGCTGGCTTTATCAAAGGTGACGCCAAACGGCTTCAGATCGTTATGAATTGCCTGGGTCACTTCCAGCGAGACCGGATCGAGACGGTAGACAACGCCGCCCTTGTCGAGCTTGCGGCTTTGAGACGTAGCCACCCAAAGCGCGTTTTCCTGCTGGCTAACGGCCAATTCATAAGCCCCTTTCCCCACCGCCTTGCGCAGGACCTCTTCCGCCGCGTGGGCATGGAATGCCCCCGCAAAGAGCAATGAACCTAACAGCAGGGAGCCCCGCAGGCGCGGCGTGTACCGTTGACGTAAAGACATACCAATTCCTTTTTTTAATCAGGGTGAGTGCTGCCGACATCGCTTCCAGCAG
This sequence comes from Enterobacter sp. KBR-315C3_2022, assembly GCF_041399425.1. Lineage (NCBI taxonomy): Bacteria > Pseudomonadati > Pseudomonadota > Gammaproteobacteria > Enterobacterales > Enterobacteriaceae > Enterobacter > Enterobacter sp. KBR-315C3_2022. The sequence goes on along the minus strand of NZ_JBGKEB010000001.1, from coordinate 508,740 downwards.
GCAAAGTCGTGGCTTTGCCGTTTCTCTTTTGATGAGAATAGTAATCATTAATGCCGTGAAAGTGGAGTTTTCTTTTTCAACCGCTTCTGGCATTAACGCAATGTGCGGTTATAGTTTTCAAAACTTTTACAAAACCTTTAACATGTATGCACATGTTCCATTTGGTTCGTTTCATTCCATGGCTGGATCTCTTCATGAAAATCATATCTGCCCGTAGGGCCACGCTTCCCCTGCTGCTGGTTCCCTGCATCATGGCCCCGCTCGCTGCGGTGGGTGCTGAAGAACAAACGATGATCGTAAGCGCCGCGCCGCAGACGGTTTCCGAGCTTGATACGCCCGCGGCCGTCAGCGTCGTGCAGGGCGACGATATGCGCCAGGCCGAGCCGCGCATTAACCTGTCCGAATCGCTGGGCAGCGTTCCGGGGCTGCAGGTTCAAAATCGACAGAACTACGCCCAGGATCTCCAGCTGTCGATGCGCGGATTTGGCGCACGCTCAACCTTTGGCGTGCGCGGTATTCGCATGTACGTGGACGGGATCCCCGCCACCATGCCGGACGGCCAGGGCCAGACCTCCAACATCGATCTCTCCAGCGTGGAGAGCGTGGAAGTCCTGCGCGGCCCCTTCTCTGCCCTTTACGGGAACGCCTCCGGCGGCGTGATCAACATTGCTACCGAGACCGGCAAACAGCCGCCCACCGTTGAGGCCAGCAGCTATTACGGCAGCTACGGCACCTGGCGCTACGGCATGAAGGCGACGGGCGCAATGGGTGACGGCACCCACGCGGGCGACGTGGATTACACCGTCTCTACCACCCGCTTCACCACCAAAGGCTACCGCGACCACAGCGGCGCGCGGAAAAACCTCGCCAACGCGAAGCTGGGCGTGCGCATCGATGACGCCAGCAAGCTGACGCTGATCTTCAACAGCGTGGACATGAAGGCCAACGATCCCGGCGGGCTGACCTATCAGGAGTGGCAGGACAACCCGCGCCAGTCGCCGCGCGCGGAGCAGTACAACACCCGCAAGACCATTAAGCAGACGCAGGCCGGGCTGCGCTACGATCGCCAGCTTAGCGAGCAGGACGACATGAGCGTCATGATGTACGCCGGCGAGCGCGAAATGACCCAGTACCAGTCGATTCCGTATCAGCCGCAGCTCAAGCCTACCCACTCCGGCGGCGTGATCGACATGCAGCGCCACTACCAGGGCATCGATACCCGCTGGACCCACCGCGGCGAGCTGCTGGTGCCGGTAACGTTTACCACCGGCCTGAACTACGAAACCATGAGCGAAGACCGCCGCGGGTATGAAAACTTCGTTATGAACGGCGGCGTGCCGGAGTATGGCGTGAAGGGCGACAAGCGCCGCAACGAGCGCAACCTGATGTGGAACGTCGATCCCTACCTGCAAACCCGCTGGCAGCTGACGCAGAAGCTGTCCGTGGATGCGGGCGTTCGCTACAGCTCCGTCTGGTTCGACTCGAACGACCACTATGTGACGCCGGGCAACGGCGACGACAGCGGCGACGCGAGCTACCACAAATGGCTCCCGGCCGGTGCCGTAAAGTACGCGGTGACGGACGCGTGGAATCTTTATGCGGCCGCCGGGCGCGGGTTTGAAACGCCAACCATTAACGAGCTCTCCTACCGCGCTGACGATCGCGGCGGGCTGAACATTGGCCTTAAGCCCTCGACGAATAATACCTACGAGGTGGGCAGTAAAACCCGCATTGGCAACGGCCTGTTCACGGCTGCGCTATTCCGCACCGATACCGACGACGAGATCGTGGTGGACGCCAGCTCGGGTGGCCGAACCAGCTATAAAAACGCCGGTAAAACGCGTCGTCAGGGCGTGGAAGTCTCGCTTGACCAGCAGTTTGCCGAAAGCTGGAAGCTGAAGATGGCGTGGACCTATCTGGACGCGACCTACCGTTCGAACGTTTGCCGCACGTCAGACTGCGACGGCAACCGCATGCCGGGCATCGCGCGCAACATGGGCTTTGCATCATTCGGCTGGCAGCCGGATGAAGGCTGGTACGCCGGAACGGACGTGCGCTACATGAGCGACATTATGGCAAACGACGAAAACACGGCAAAAGCGCCGTCGTATACCGTAGTGGGCCTCAATACGGGCTATAAATTCAATTACGGTAACTGGGGAATGGACGTGTTTGGACGGGTGGATAACCTGTTCGACAAAGATTATGCCGGTTCGGTTATCGTCAATGAATCAAACGGACGGTATTACGAGCCTGCGCCGGGCCGCAACTATGGCGTAGGGATGTCGGTGTCTTATCGCTTCGAATAAGACGTCTCCCGGCGGCATTACGCTGCCGGGAGCTTCCCAATGGCGGGTAACATAATATTCAACAGCAGGGTCTAAAAAAATAATTACCGACGCAACGCGTTATTAGTTCAAATATTGGCGCTGCAAAATGGCGCCAGATTGATCGATTAAGGTATCGATGGCCTTTTGGCTGGCCTCTACATCGCGTTCCTTCAGGGCAGAAAGTAATTTCTCATAATGAGAAATAAGACATGCAATATCCTGCCGCTCTCTGTGCAAATAATTGGTGCAAGGCCCAACGCGGATCCAAAGCTGCTCAATCAGCGCGCTAAGGGTTGGCATTTCAGCATATTGATACAGGGTGAAGCGGAAAATACGTTCAGCGTTCAACGCATTCTGAATGCTTCCCTTTTCCAGGGCATCGGCAAAACTGGCGGCCAGCTCGCGCAGCGCGTCGAGCTTGCTGTCCGTAATGCGCAGGCAGGCTGCGGCGACGGCCATCGGCTCAAGCTGTTTTCGGATGTGGTTAATTTCGTTGTAGCGTTCGATGGTAATTTCCGGTACCAGGAATGCCTGTGCAGGCGTTGCCTGCAACGCCCCTGCGGAAACCAGTCGCAGCAGCGCTTCACGGACCGGTGTAATACTGGTTCCTAATTTATCTGCGATTTCTTTGGTAATCAGTCGTGCGCCTGGCTTGAGTGAACCGGTAATTAATGCCCCTTTCAGGCTGAGTTCAACTTGCATAGTCAGGCTGACGCGTTGTGCTTTTTCTAAATTTTCTAAATCAAGCATGTTTATTTCCTGTTACTCAATCAAGACGCGGTTATCTATTTCAGTGTTATTAACACTAAAACATGAAATATGAAGTTTGTTCTTATGCCTGGAATCAAAATTCAGAGTGACACTATTATTTTTATTCCTGCTACCAAACTGCCTGTTTGGCATTCGGTCTTTTTTACGCCAGAAGTACGTTACCGACAGAGAATAGAATATATTATGGCGACGCTTCTCGCCATAATATATAACAATACCAGTCATTAACGGATGTAATACCTGTACTACGCGACCCGGATCACGACCTTGCCGAAGTTCTTCCCTTCAAGCAGGCCGATCAGCGTCTCCGGGGCCTTCTCAAGCCCATCGGTGACCTGTTCACGATAGTGGATTTTGCCTTCGTTTACCCAGCTCCCCATCTCCTTCTGGAACTCGCCGATGCGGTGCCCATAGTCCTGGCCAATGATAAAGCCCTGCATGCGAATGCGCTTTTTCAGGAGGGTTGCCATCAGGAGCGGCAGGCGGTCCGGGCCGTCCGGCAGGCCCGTCGCATTATATCCGCTAACCAGCCCGCATACCGGAACGCGCGCGGAGGTGTTCAGCAGCGGCAGCACGGCGTCAAAGACCTTGCCGCCGACGTTCTCATAGTAGACATCAATACCGTGCGGGCAGGCGTCGGCCAGCTGCGCAGCAAAATCCTCAGCGCGATGATCGATGCAGGCATCAAAGCCCAGCACCTCGACGGCATGGCGGCACTTCTCTTCGCCTCCCGCGACGCCGACAACCCGGCAGCCCTTAATCTTACCGATCTGCCCAACCGTGGCGCCAACCGGGCCGGTCGCGGCCGCCACGACCAGCGTCTCGCCCGCTTTCGGCTGGCCGATATCCAGCAGCCCCATGTAGGCGGTAAAGCCCGGCATCCCGAGAATGCCCAGCGCCCAGGACGGATGCGCGGGGTTGTCGCCCAGTTTGACCAGCCCGCTGCCGTCAGAGAGATCGTAATCCTGCCAGCCGCTGTAGCCCAGCACCCACTCGCCTTCCTTAAAATCGGGATGATGAGACGTTTCGACCCGGCTGACCGTTCCGCCCACCATCACCGCGCCCAGCTCAACTGGCGGCGAGTAGGATGGCTCATCGCTCATCCGGCCGCGCATGTACGGGTCGAGCGACAGCCACATCGTGCGCAGCAGCACCTGCCCCTCTGCGGGCGTGGGGATCAGCTGCTCTTCAAGACGAAAGTTATCCGCCACCGGGGCGCCGTGCGGACGCGAGGCCAGGACCCAGCGGCGGTTTTGCGTGGAAGATTGACTCATAGTTCGCTCCTTTACGTGCAAATGTCCTTAGAGCCTAGTCATTTATCACGCAAAGTGCTTTAGCATTACGAGCCGGACTGGTTAAGCCTCACCACCAGATAGACGCACGGGGCATCCGTTTGATTGATAAACCGGCAGTCGTTGGGCGGCCCCAGCTCAAGGCAATCCCCGGCCTGCATCTCGTGGCGGGTTTCGCCCTCCTGAAATACCAGCTCGCCGGACTGCAGCCAGATCAGCTGGCGCGCCAGCGCATAGGACGAAGCCGGCATCGGCACGTCGCTGCCGGGCGGAAGCTCGATTTGTACGAGGTCGATAGGCAGATCGGTGCGCGGGGAAACGTGGCGACGCAGGTAGTGCGACTGCGGATCGCGCCAGACGGGCTGGTTCTCCCGCCGCAGCAGTTTTCCCTCCTGCATTTCCGCGCGGGCGATCAGCGTCGACATGCTAATGCCAAACGCGCCGGATAGCCTGGCGAGCAGCGTCGCCGTCGGGCTGCTGTCCCCGCGCTCAATCTTGTGGATCATGGCGCGCGAGACGCCCGCCCGCTCGGCCAGCTCGCTTAAGGACCAGCCGCGCGACTCGCGCTCAATGCGGATGCGGGCGCTGATCCGCTGGTTCATGGTGTCGATTATCGTATTCATAGCGCTACACTATAGTGCAATATCGTGACAGATGCGTAATACTATAGTGAACAACACAGCCAGAGGTTAGCGATGATTATCCGTCATGCCAGTAAAGAAGATTGCGCCGCCATCGGTGAAATATACAACCACGCGGTGCTCCACACCGCGGCTATCTGGAACGATAAAACCGTCGATACCGATAACCGCATCGCCTGGTTTGAAGCGCGGACGCACGTCGGCTTCCCGGTGCTGGTGTGCGAGGAAGCTGGCGCGATAACCGGATACGCCTCCTTTGGCGACTGGCGCGCGTTTGACGGCTTTCGCCATACGGTTGAGCACTCGGTCTATGTTCACCCAGACCATCAGGGCAAAGGCATCGGCAGGCAGCTGATGAACGCGCTGATTGTTGAGGCGCGCCGGGCGGGCAAGCACGTCATGGTCGCCGGGATCGAAACGCAAAACCGCGCCTCTATTCACCTGCATGAAACGCTCGGCTTTGTCACCACCGGGCAGATGCCGCAGGTCGGCACCAAGTTCGGCCGCTGGCTGGATTTAACCTTCATGCAGCTGCAGCTTGACGATCGCAGCGAGCCGGACGCCCGGCCATGAATCAGTCGTTAACCCTGGCGTTTCTCGTCGCCGCGGGCGTTGGCCTGGTGGTGCAAAACACGCTGATGGTGCGCATTACCCAGTCCTCGTCGACGATCCTGATCGCGATGCTGCTCAATTCGCTGGTGGGCATCGTGCTGTTCGTCAGCATTCTGTTCATCAAGCAGGGGGTTAGCGGCTTCCACGAGCTGGCGTCCACGGTGCGCTGGTGGACGCTGATCCCGGGGCTGCTGGGCTCGTTTTTCGTGTTTGCCAGCATCAGCGGATATCAAAACGTGGGCGCGGCCACCACGATCGCCGTGCTGGTCGCCAGCCAGCTGATCGGCGGGCTGGCGCTGGATATTCTCAGAAGCCACGGCATTCCCCTGCGCGCGCTGGTTGGCCCCGTTTGCGGCGCGGTGATGCTGGTGGTAGGTGCCTGGCTGGTGGCGCGCAGGCAGTTTTAGAGGATCGTGCCGCCCTTCGTCAGCTGCTCGTGGCGCGCCTCCTCTTCTTCCCTGTGATGCTTTCCGTGATGGGAAATCGCGTTGCGCAGGCGCTGCTGCTGGACGTATCGCTCGTCGCGGCTCAGCTCTCCGTCGTCGCTTAACTCAATCAGCAGTTCATTCATGTAGCTAATCACGCTCTCGTCGATGGCGGCATCGACGCGGCTTATAACTTCGCTTAAATGTGACATTGTCACTCCTTATTGTGTGCCCGGTGGCGCTGCGCCTACCGGGCCTACGGGTGCCAAATGTAGGCCGGGTAAGGCGGAGCCGCCACCCGGCTATAAAAGACCTAATTCAGCTTTGCTTTCGAGAAATCGCTGCCCATCAGGCTTACGCTATAGCCCGACACGTTGCTGCGCGTGGCATAGAACGTTTTGCCGTTCGCCAGGGCGATCCACGGGGCCTGCTGGTAGAAAATCTCCTGCGCCTGCCCGTACAGCTTCGCGCGATCCGCTGGCGTGCTGGTCAGCTTCGCTTTTTTCACCCGCTCATCATACCCTTTATCGCACCAGCGCGCGGCGTTCGAGCCGGTTTTAATGCTGTCGCAGCCCAGCAGCACGTCGGCAAAGTTATCCGGGTCGCCGTTGTCGGACATCCAGCCAAACAGCGCGGAGTCGTGCTCGCCCTTGCGCATGCCGGAGAGATATTCGCCCCACTCGTACGACACGATTTTCGCCTTCACGCCCACCTTCGCCCAGTCGCTCTGGATCATCTCCGCGATGCGGCGCGAGTTAGGGTTATACGGCCGCTGGACCGGCATCGACCACAGGGTCACTTCCGCGCCCTTCTCCAGCCCCGCCTGCTTCAGCAGCGCTTTCGCTTTTTCCGGATCGTATTCGTAGTCTTTAAGCTCTTTGTTAAAGCCCAGCATGTTCGGCGGGATCGGGGATTTCGCCACCGTGCCGGAGCCCATAAACACCGCGTTCACGATGGCCTTTTTGTCGGTGGCATAGTTCAGCGCCTGGCGCACCAGCACGTTATCAAACGGCTTTTTCTCGGTGTTGAACGCCAGATAGCCAACGTTAAGCGCGTCGACGGAGTGCAGCGTCAGATCCTTGTTTTTCTTGATAACGTCAAACTGGATTGGCGACGGTGCGGGGATAATCTGGCATTCGTTGGTTTGCAGCTTCGCCAGCCGCGTCTCCACGTTTGGCGTGATGGAGAAGATCAGGTGCTTCGTCGGCACCTCGCCGTCCCAGTAGTTCGGGTTGGCCACGTAGCGAATCAGCGAGTCCACCTTGTACTGCTGAAGCACGTACGGGCCGGTGCCGATTGGCCAGGTATCGACGTTCTCAGGCGTGCCCTTTTTCAGCATCGCGTCGCCGTATTCCGCCGACAGAATGGAGGCAAAATCCATCCCCCAGTCCGCCAGGAACGCAGCGTTCGGTTCGCTGAGCGTGAACTGGACGTGATAATCGTCGATCTTCTTCACGTCCTGAATCAGCTTGTCGAGACCTACGTCGTTAAAATACTCGTAATTGCCCTGCGAAACGGCGTGGTACGGATGCTTAGGGTCTTTCTGACGCATCACGGAGAAAATAACGTCGTCGGCGTTAAAATCACGCGTCGGCTTGAAGAATTTATTGCTGTTGAATTTCACCCCTTTGCGCAGCGCAAAGGTATAGGTTTTGCCGTCCGGCGAAATGGTCCAGGATTCAGCCAGCGACGGAACCGGCGTATTTTTCACCGGTTCAAAGTTGATCAGCCGGTTATAGAGCACCTGCGAGCTGGCCACGAACGACGGGCCGGAGCTGGCGATTTGTGGGTTGAAGGATTCAGGCGAGGCTTCAGAGCAGTAAATGAGAGTGTCGTTGTTTGCTGCCATCGCAGCGCTTGCCGGTAGAAGTGTGCTCAGCGCAAGCGCGAGCAGCGTTTTCCCTGTAGACATGGTTATAACCCTTTCGGTTTTATTATTCAGCAAGGTAATAACAGCACAGCCGTTTTGCCCTGGCAAATAACGAAACACTATCAGGTTATTCTAAAGACGCATTTTCCGCTGATTTTTCCACCCGCGCGCAAACGTCGATTTGCCTTAAGTGCCGTTATGCGTCAAGCACAACCGTCAGGATCTATGCCCTAAGAAATCGGCGATTTGTACGTCTCTTCATCCATTTGTTTGCCTCCCGGTTTCGTTAAAGTAACGTCGTGAAGAAGTCTATGGGAACAGATCGTGGCAAAAACACTTTTACGAAGCGGTAATCTGGATGATTTTCAGGCCGTTGGCGGCGGCGGACAGGCCGTTTTTGAATCAGCACTGCAAATCCGCGAGGCTCTCCGGCTGCGCAAACAGCAGGCAATCGTCGATTGCCTGGCCATTCCACAGGTGAACGACGGCGCCGATCGCGTTGACTGGTACTCTCCCGTGGACGGTCAGGTCAGCACCTGGAAAGCCGCTGACGAAGACGCGCGCTATCGCGCCCTGAGCTATCTGGAAAATACCCTCGCCAGCGTTGAATCGCTTAGTAAAAAGTGTCTTCAGTCCCCGAAAACCTCGCAGCAGCTGTTTGGCTCGCTGCTCTCAAAAGCATTCCAGTTCCCCGGCGAAAACTTCCTGTACCTGGTGGATGGCAAGCCCGTTCTCTGCTTCTGGGGCTTTGTGAATCTCAACGAGAGCGCGCGCGACGACGTCCTGAACTGCCTGCGCGAATCGCTGATCCCCGAGCCTGCGCTCGTGGTTATCGAAGCGCCTGAACCGGAGCCTGCGCCCGAGCCGGAACCCACCGTTACCTTCGAAAAAAGCGATGAGCCGCTCATCGCCCCCGCGACGCCTGCGGCCTCGGTACGCATTACCGTGGACGACCTTTATACGCCCGAGCCGCTGCCCGCACCGGCCCCGACGATAGCCGAACCGGCAGACGCGCCAGCGCCCGCGGTGGCCGCTAAAAAACGCCGCGTGGCGCTGTGGGCGCTGCCCGCTGCTGCCGTCATCGTCGCCGCGGTAGCCGCCCCGCTGCTGTGGCCTAAGGACGCCCCTTCTGCTGAATCCGCGCCCGTCGCCGTCGCCGCGCCGGTGGCGATTGCGCCCCAGCCCGTTAAGGCGGTCGAGCAGTTGGCGATGACGCTGCCGCTGCACAAGGCCGAGGTGGTTGAGCCGAAAGCGAAAGCGCCGGAGCCTTCGGCGGAACCGGTGGTGATTGCCGCGATCCCCAAAGATGCGATGGTGATGGACGCGGGCCAGGTTAAGGCGGGCTCAACCCGCTTCCTGAACGGCACCTGGCGCGCCGTGCTGGACGTCAAAGATCCGATTACCGGCAAGCCGCCGTCGGTGCGCTACCAGATTCAGAACAACAAAGGCACCGCCCGCGTGGTGCATGGCGACAACGTTGTCTGCCGCGCGGAGGTCTTCTCGGGCCTGCACAGCAGCGGCGAGCTGTTGATTAAAAGCCGCGGCAACGCGCGCTGCGTGGACGGTTCGCGCTACCCGATGCCGGAAGTGTCGTGTAGGGCCGGGACCAGCGATATCGCGCAATGCACCGCCCGTTATGATGCCAACACCGTCGTTCCCCTGACGTTCAAGAAAGCAGGTGCCTGATCCTATGCTGGTAAATCTTTGCGACTACAAACAGAGCGTGACGCTCATTGCCAACAGCGGCGTACAGTTTCTTGATTTTGGCCTCACGCCTCAGGACACCGCCAGCAACGGCCGCTTCGTGCGTAAAACTGCCAATGGCCCGCTGCTGCGCCTGGATTACGATCTGGTTAACAACCGCTACACCCTTCCGGCCTCGGAGGGTAGCCAGGCGGAAGTGGTGAAGCCCGAAAGCACCATCCCGCTGCACCAGTCGCTGACGGTGCTGGACGGCGTCTGGCTTCCCGTTCCCTTCCTGCGCTTTAACCCGCCGCGCACCTTTGTCGACGGCCCGGACAATTGGGCCCGCGTGCAGGTGCGCAGGCTGGAGACGCCGGACGGCGCAGGCAACACGCACCGCGTGACGCTGGCGCTCGATAGCCAGATTGCCGACCATGCCGCCGGCGATCTCTCCCCGGTTGCCAACGATATTCTCAACGGCACCCGCTTTGCGCTCGCCTGGCGCGACGGCGAAGTGGAAAACTTCCTCGACCAGACGTGGATCGACGGCTGGCTGCGTGAGGCCTTCACCCACTACGCCGCCGACGTTGAGCATCGCTCCGAGCGCGAGCTGCACCAGGCGATGCGCGGCTTTGAGTATCAGGCCCACTGGCTGAACATTCTCTCGATGCTCGGCGAGCAGCTCACCGTGCCGGAAGTGAAATTTGTCACCCATACGCTTAGCACCCCGGCGATTCCGGTCGATCTGATCCTCGACGTGGGCAACACCCACACCTGCGGCGTGATTATTGAAGATCACGGCGATGCGAACGACGGCCTGCGCCAGACCGCCGAGCTTCAGGTGCGTTCCCTGAGCGAGCCGCAGTTCCTCAACGAACCGCTGTTTACCAGCCGCCTCGAGTTCTCGGAAGCCCGCTTCGGCAAGCAGCACTTTTCCGTGGAGAGCGGCCGCGAGGATGCCTTCGTCTGGCCTTCAATCGTTCGCGTCGGCGACGAGGCGCGCAAGCTGGCCACGCAGCGTCTGGGCACCGAAGGCAACAGCGGCATTTCCAGCCCGCGCCGCTACCTGTGGGATGAAACGCCGGTGGTCCAGGACTGGCGCTTTAGCCAGATGAACGGCAAAACCCAGCGCGAGCCGCTGGCGACCGCGTTCCCGCTGATGAACCTGATGAACGACGACGGCGAGCCGCTCTTTACCCTGCCGCAGGACGAGCGCCTGCCGGTCTTCTCACCGCAGTACAGCCGCAGCACGCTGATGACGCACATGCTGTGCGAGCTGCTGGCGCAGGCGCTGGGGCAGATCAACAGCGTCGCCACCCGCCTGCGTCTTGGCTTCCCGGCCTCGCCGCGCCAGCTGCGCACGCTGATCCTGACGCTCCCGTCAGCCATGCCAAAACAGGAGCGCGAGATCTTCCGCCGCCGCATGTTCGAGGCGATTGCCATCGTCTGGAAAGCGATGGGCTGGCATCCGCAGGACGAGGATTTTGCCACCCGCAAGCAGCAGGAAAAAAGCGTGGTGCCGGTGCCTGAGATCCAGATGGAGTGGGACGAAGCCAGCTGCGGCCAGCTGGTCTGGCTTTATAACGAAGCCATTTCCCACTTCGGCGGCCAGACGGAAGCGTTCTTTGCCTCCCTCGCCCGCCCGGACCGCGAGCCCGAGCCCGGCGTACAGCCCGGCCGCGCGCTGCGCGTCGCCTCTATCGACATCGGCGGCGGCACGACGGACATGGCGATCACCCACTACCAGCTGGACGACGGCTCCGGCAACAACGTCAAAATCACCCCGCAGCTGCTGTTCCGCGAAGGGTTTAAGGTGGCAGGCGACGACACGCTGCTCGACGTGATCCAGCGCTACGTGCTCCCCGCGCTGCAAACCCAGCTGCAAAAATCCGGCATTGCCGACGCGTCTCTGCTGATGGCGTCGCTGTTTGGCGATTCGGGAAGGATTGATACCCAGGCGGTGCTGCGTCAGCAAACCGCGCTGCAGCTCTTTATGCCGATCGGCCATGCGATCCTGTCGGCCTGGGAAGCCAGCGACGTGGACGATCCGCTTGCCGGGCTGCACGCCACCTTCGGCGATTTGCTGACAGGCAGGCCGACCCGCAACGTGATGAACTACCTCCAGCAGGCGATCGATCACGCGCTGCCCGCCGGGTCCGACGCGTTCGACCTCTTCGCCGTGCCTATTCAGGTGAGCTTCCGCGAGATGCAGGACGCGATGCTGGCCGGGCAGTTTACGCTGACCGCGCCGCTGCACGCGGTGTGCGAAGCCATTTCACACTACGGCTGCGATATCCTGCTGATTACCGGCCGCCCCGGCTGCCTGCCGGGCGTACAGGCCCTGATTCGCCACCTCCAGCCGGTGCCCGTCAACCGCATCGTCTGGCTGGATAAATATCAGGTTCATGAATGGTATCCGTTCAGCCAGCAGGGGCGCATCGGTAATCCGAAATCCACCGCCGCCGTGGGCGCGATGCTGTGCAGCCTGGCGCTGGATCTGCGCCTGCCGCGCTTCAACTTTAAGGCGGCCGATATCGGCGCTTACTCCACCGTTCGCTATCTGGGCGTGCTCGACAACACGGTTAACACCCTGCGCGATGAAAACGTCTGGTATCAGGATATCGACCTCGACAAGCCCGGCGCGAAGCTGGACGCGCGCCTGCACTTCCCGCTGCGCGGCAACGTCACGCTCGGCTTCCGCCAGCTGGAGAACGCCCGCTGGCCCGCCACGCCGCTTTATACCCTCAGCATCAACTCCGCCGAGCTGGCGAAGGCGATCGCCGGTGACGGCGTGCTGAACGTCCGGCTTAAGCTCTGCGGCGGCAGCAGGCAGGAAGGTCCGGAAGCGTTCGAACTGAGCGATGCCTGGCTGCAGGACGGCACGCCAGTGCCGCCGGACGCCCTGACCTTTAAACTGAATACTCTGGCCGATCGCCGACACAGCGGCAGCCACTACTGGATCGACAGCGGGAGCGTATACCTGAAATGAGTGCGACGATGACCACCACCCAGGCCCTGATCGGGTGGATTAACGAGACGCGACAGCACGCTCCGATGCTGGATAACGACGCCGATGCCCTGCTGGCGCGGATGACGTCCTTACAGGCGCGCGAGGAAGCAATCGAACGCGCGCTTGCCGGGCGCAGCGCAATCGGCCTGTACGGACACGCTCAGGCGGCGAAGGCCCATCTGCTCTCGACGCTTTGCGGGAGCGGCGGCGGACGCCTAAACGTCGCGCTGGGGCAGCGAACCTTCGACTATTTCTCGCACGTCAACCCCGGGCACGCCGCCACCAGCATGGCGATTCGCTTCAGCACCGCGCAGCCCGACGTGACCGACGAGGCGTTCCCCCTTCGACTGAGCCTGGTGACCGAGGCCGAGCTGGTGCAGCTGTTTATCGCCCGCACCGCGCTTCACCCGCAGATCCGCCCGGTTGAGAAATCGGTGGTAGAAAGCCGCCTGGAAAAATGGCGCGCGCTGCGCCAGCCGCAGGGCGTGCCGGGGATCGCGGCGCAGGAGGTTGGCACCATTGCCCGCTTCTGGCAGAGCGCGGTGCCCACCGCACGTCAGCAGATTGACGACGCGCTGTGGCACCAGCTGGCGCTGCTGGTGCCGTCATTGGATCTCAGCACCCGCGCCAGCGTCTGGTCGCTGCTGTGGGGCGAGCAGCAGGAACTGACCCAGCAGTGGCTGAAGCTGGCCCACGTGCTGCATCAGACCAGCCACGCGCGCGAGCTTGCCGCCCCGCTCAGCCTGCTGGTCGATAATTTTGGCCTGCCGGGAGAAGGCTTCCTGACGCAGGGAGACCTGGCGCCCGCGCAGGCGTTCCTGCTCCATCCGCTGAGCAACGGCGAAATGCTTAACGCCATCAGCATCCCGGTGGACGTGCTGGCGTTTCTGACGCGCGAGCTGGTTCTGCCCGTTGAAAGCTGCGCGCTCGACACGGTTGATATCATTGATATTCCGGCGTTAACCGACGACAGCGCACCGCTGCTGGCGCAGGCCAAAAGCCAGTGGCTGCTTGAGCACTATCGCCAGCAGCTCCAGCCGGACGTGCTGGTGATCTGCAACGCCACCGCCAGGCCGGAGCAAACGACCAAAACGGCAAAAGCGCTGCTCAACTGGGCAAGAGAAACGCAGCCCGCGGAAGACGCGGCCCTGCCGGGCCTGGTGTGGGCGATTACCCCGCAGGACGCGCGGTTCTCCACAAAACGCAATCTCGATGAGGCGGTACAGCAGCTGTTAGGCCATCCCGGCGCGCGCTGGGGCACCCTGCAGGCGTTGGACAGCCACAGCATGCAGCGCGTTATCGAGTGGCTTTCCCAGGCCACGCTGCCCGCGCTGCGCCAGAAGCGGCTCCAGACGCTGAAATCGAATCTGCGTCTGGAGCTTTCCACGCTGATGCAGCCGTGGATTGCGCCCCTGACGCAGACGCCGGAAGCGCGACGCGCGCAGGCCAAGAGCATGGTGCGCGCCCTGCAGGGCTGCGCGTCGCGCCACGGCGAAATACTCGAAGGGCTTCTGCCGCCGATGAAGGCGTTTGAGACGCTGCTGGCCTTCCAGCAGCCGCGCGAGGAGCACGTTAGCGGGCTGTTTACCGACGTGATTGACCTGTTTGCCGATAGCGCAGCGGACGCGCCCGGCGCGCCGCAGACCAAAGATAAGGCCCGGCTGGCGCACGGCGTGTGGATCAACCATCTGCGCCAGTGGAGCCGCAGCGACGCCGCCGCCGCGCGTTTAGGGCTGGACGCCGCAACGCTCCAGCAGATTGCCGACGTTCTGGTAACGGCGAGCTACCGGCTGGATCTGGTCCAGCAGCTGCAACGCATCGTTGAGGCAGACAAAAGCAGCGCGGCGCAGCTGCACGCGGTGATGGGGAACTTCATTGGCTGGCTGGGCTACGAGCAGACGCCGGTGGAGCAACGCCCCGCCAGCCGCGTGCGTAAAGGCCAGGCGATCTTCGTCACGCCGATTGTCAGCAGCCTGTCACCGCGCCTGACGCGCCTGGGCGAGCAGCCGGTACACGCGGCGACGAGCTATGTTTACGACTGGCTGGTCGCGCTCTACACCCGTGCTATTGAGAATATCGATTATCAGCACCCGCACGACGTGCAGCCCGCCGCGCGAAAGGCTCTAAGCGCGATATTACGCTGAAGTCGCTGTTTTTCTTGCCGGGTGGCGCTGCGCTTACCCGGCCTACGTTCCGTTATTCCACTGCATTGAAGACCCGTGCAAGCGTAGCGCCGCCGGGCGATACGCTTAACATCCACTTTCCGCTATGCACCCGGCTAAGGTCTGCGCCAGTGCGGCGGGATTTTCCCACGACATTGAATGCCCTGCGGCTGGGATAATTTTCAACTCTACGCCCTTTTGCTTCAGACGTTCGGCATCGCCATCAGGCAGTGAAAGCTCGCCGAAAATCAACGTCACGGGGCAAGTCAGCGAGAGGAATTGCGCCTCCCAGTCAGGATCAATGCCCTTCACGAGGCTCGTTGCAGCGCGCCAGACGGCATACGGGGCATTGCTTTGCAAACACCCCGCCCACGCCGTTTTTTCTGCGCTGAGCAAGGCGTCATAGCCCTGCAACAGAAACTGTTGCTCAGTTTGTGCCGCAATAGACCGGCTGAACATCCCTCCACCCGCGTGAAAATTGGGTTCCGACACCATCAGCCCCTTCACGTGCGGTGCCAGCAGCCCCGCCGTCTCGATAGCAATGCTTCCGCCCATGCTGTGGCCGTATAACCAGAAAGCATCCAGATGAAGATGACGAATCAGTTCCGCGACAACGCGCGCCTGGTCAGTCGTTTTGTAGCTGTAACGCTCGGGCTTATCGCTGTAACCGCTGCCGGGTAAATCAATGAGAATCGCTCTGCGCGCGCCAAACAGCGGGTCACGAACGACGCGGGGATATTCATAGGAAGAGGCGCAGCCCAACCCGTGGATGAATACCACGGGATCGCCGCAGCCGGGCAAATCATGCCAGCGAACGTTGCAACCGGCCTGCTGTGAATAAAAGCTGTTCATAAGCACTCCATCTACGAGATACTGTTTATTTATACAGTTATCGTGTCAGGAATGCCATATTCAATGTTTAAAAATGGAAGCGTGCTTCAGAAAAGCGAAATCAGAAGCGCGACGGGGAAGCTCATCGGCCAGGTCGATCCGACCAGAAAAGCGCTCAGAAAGCGGATGCGCTTGCGGTCTTTTGAGAGGAACCAGGTAATAAGCGCGCAGATGAAGGCCATGATTGCGTAGAACACCAGCATCTTTTGATACAACGTCATTTCTATTACCCAGGCTGAAAAAATAACCGCGCGCAATATGCGTCATATGTTGATACAGATCAAGTTTTTTCGTCACATCATAAACACTTAAATAACAAGGATAATAACAACGAGGTAATTCACGTTACATCCCTGGAGGAGTCGGCCTCACCTTTATTGATAAGATGCATAATAAATGCACTTTTTGATAAATTGCTGCGCCGATAAAGGCGTCTAATAAGGCAGGACTTCAAGAGGGATAAGACATGTTGCGCATTCCGCAAGGCTGTATTCACACCCGCTCCACGCCGTTCTGGAATAAAGACACCGCCCCCGCAGGGATTTTTCAGCGCCATCTCGACAAGGGCACGCGCCCCGGCGTTTACCCGCGCCTCTCCGTCATGCGGGGCACCGTGCGCTACTTAGGCTACGCCGATCAATTTACGCCCGAGCCCGACAGCGAGCTGATTATCGAGGCCGGTCACTTCGGCGTCTTTCCACCTGAGAAATGGCACCATATCGAGGTGATGACCGACGATACGCTGTTCAATATCGACTTTTTTGTCGAACCTGACGTGCTGAAGTCTATGAGCTTCTGACGCTAAGAAGGAACCCCCTATGCTACGTATTCCTGAGAATTTTGTTCATACCCGCGCCACGCCATTCTGGAACAAAGAGAGCGCGCCGAAAGCGCTTTTCACCCACCACAACACCAAAGCCGGCGTTTATGGCCGCCTTTCCGTGATGCAGGGCGCCGTGCGCTACTTTGGCTTTCCGGACGCCGACGCAACCGAACCCGACCTTGAGCTGGTGATTGAAGCCGGTTCGTTTGGCATTTCCCCGCCGCAGAAGTGGCACCGCATTGAGCTGTTAACCGACGATACCTACTTCAACATCGACTTTTTTGCCGATCCGAACGTGACGCTTCAGGGCGCGGGTATTGGAAAAGTGGTTAACACGCATAAGGAGTAAACCATGGGCAAAGCAACCTATACCGTCACCGTCACCAATAACAGCAACGGCGTGTCGGTGGATTATGAAACGGAAGCCCCAATGGAGCTGTTGATACCGGACGTTGCCGCCGACGTGGTGAAAGATCTGGTGAACACCGTGCGCGCCTACGACACGGAAAATGAACACGACGTTTGCGGCTGGTAAACGTTCTGCCCGGCAGGTAGGCTGCCGGGCTTTTGTATCAGTGCTTGAACATCACGTGGCGAACGACCGTGTAATCCTCCAGACCGTAAACCGACATATCCTTTCCGTAGCCCGACAGCTTCATTCCGCCGTGCGGCATTTCGCTGACCAGCATAAAGTGCGTGTTCACCCAGGTGCAGCCGTACTGTAAACGCGCGCTCATCCGATGGGCGCGGCCCACGTCCTTCGTCCAGACCGACGACGCCAGCCCGTACTGCGAGTCGTTGGCCCAGGCCAGCACCTGCGCCTCGTCTTCAAACTCGGTGACGCTCACCACCGGGCCAAACACTTCCCGCTGCACGATCGCGTCCTCCTGCCGGGCGCCCGCCAGCAGGGTCGGCTGGAAGTAATAGCCGCTCCCTTCTCGCTTATCGCCGCCGGTGACCACGCGGATATGGCCCAGCGCTTTAGCGTCATCGACCGCCCTGCAGACGCGGGAGAGGTGCGCCGCGGAGCTGAGCGGGCCAAGCTCGGTCGATTCATCCTCCGGCGCGCCCATCTTCAGGCTGGCGACGGCGGCACCCAGCTTTTCAACCAGCTGCGCGTAAATCCCCTTCTGGGCGTAAATCCGGCAGGCCGCGGTGCAGTCCTGCCCGGCGTTGTAAAAGCCGAAGGTGCGCACGCCCTCCACCACCGCGTCCAGATCCGCGTCGTCGAACACAATCACCGGCGCTTTGCCGCCCAGCTCCATGTGGGTGCGCTTAATCGACGACGCGGTGTGACCGATGATGTGCTCCCCGGTGGCAATCGAGCCCGTCAGGGAGACCATGCGCACTTTTTCATGACCGGTCAGCGGATCGCCTACGGTTTTTCCCCGGCCAAACAGCACGTTCAGCACGCCCGCCGGGAAGATGTCTTTCGCCAGCTCCGCCAGCCTGAGCGCCGTCAGCGGCGTGATTTCCGACGGCTTGATCACCACGCAGTTGCCCGCCGCCAGCGCGGGCGCGAGCTTCCACGCCGCCATCATCAGCGGATAGTTCCACGGCGCGATAGAGGCCACCACGCCCACAGGATCGCGGCGAATCATCGACGTGTGTCCCTCCAGATATTCCCCCGCCGCAAGTCCGTTCAGGCAGCGCGCCGCCCCCGCGAAGAAGCGGAACACGTCCACCACCGCCGGAATTTCATCCCCCAGCGCGCAGTGCAGCGGCTTGCCGCAGTTAAGGGATTCCAGGCGCGCGAAGTCTTCCGCATGCGCTTCTATGGCGTCGGCGAGCTTCAGCAGGCATTCGGCGCGGGCTTTCGGCGTGGTTTGCCCCCATTCGGCGAACGCGCGATCGGCGGCCAGTACGGCGGCATCAACCTGCGCCGCACTGGCCTCGGCGATCTCCAGCAGCACCTCTCCGGTGGCGGGGTTATAGACCGGCTGCTTTTCCCCTTCGCCGGCAATCAGTTCACCATTAATCAGCAGTTGAGTTTGCATAGCATTATCCTGTTGAAATTAAGGTTATTTCCCGTCTCCGGCGGTAGCGTCGCCGTCGCGGGTGAGCCACCAGGCTCCCAAAATGGGGATCGTGGTCACCAGCATGACGAGCAAGGCAACCACGTTGGTCACGGGCACGTCGCGCGGGCGGCCCAGCTGGTTCAGAAGCCACAGCGGCAGCGTGCGCTCGTGACCTGCCGTAAACGTTGTGACGATGATTTCGTCAAACGACAGCGCAAACGCCAGCATGCCGCCCGCCAGCAGCGCGGAGCCCAGATTGGGCAGCACCACGTAGCGGAAGGTTTGCCAGCCGTCTGCGCCGAGATCCATCGACGCTTCCACCAGGCTCCAGGAGGTGCGCCTGAACCGGGCGATGACGTTGTTAAACACCACCACCACGCAGAAGGTGGCGTGTCCGACAACGATGGTGAAAAAGCCCGGCTCAAGGTTGACGGTTTTAAACGCCGTGAGCAGCGCCAGGCCGGTGATGATGCCCGGCAGGGCAATCGGCAACAGCAGCAGCAGCGAGATCGCGTTTTTGCCGAAGAAAGAGCTTCGCCACAGCGCGGCGGCCGCAAGCGTGCCGAGCACCAGCGCGATAGCGGTCGAGAGCGCGGCGATTTTAAGTGACAACGTCACGGATTCGATAATATCCCCGCGCCCCGCCGCCACGCTAAACCACTTCAGGGTGAAGCCCTGCGGCGGGAAGCTAAAGGCGGCATCCTCGGTGTTAAAGGCGTAAATGGCGATGATCAGCAGCGGAAAGTGCAGGAAAATTACGCCGCCCCACGCGGCGACTTTGAGGAACCACGGCGCGCGATCAGAGTGCATCGAAGGCTCCCAGGCGCTTCACGAACGCCAGATAGAGAGAGATCAGCACAATCGGCACCAGCGTGAACGCGGCGGCCATCGGCATGTTGCCGATCGCGCCCTGCTGGGCGTAAACCATATTGCCGATGAAATAGCCTGGCGGCCCGACCAGCTGCGGCACGATGAAATCGCCCAGCGTCAGCGAAAAGGTGAAGATCGAGCCCGCCGCGATGCCCGGCACGGCAAGCGGCAGGACAACATGGCGGAAGGTTTGCCGCGGACGAGCGCCGAGATCGGCAGAGGCCTGCAGCAGCGACGCGGGCAGCCGCTCCAGCGCCGCCTGAACGGGCAGGATCATAAACGGCAGCCAGATGTAAACAAACACCAGAAAGCGCCCTAGCCCCGAGGTGGAAAGCGTGTTGCCGCCCACGGCGGGCAGCGTGAGCACGGAGAGCAGGATCGGCTCCAGCCCCAGATGGCTGAGAAACCACTGCGCCACGCCGTCCTTCGCCAGCAGCAGCGTCCACGCGTAGGCTTTCACGATATAGCTCGCCCACATCGGCAGCATGACGGCGATATAGAAGAACGCCTTCCACTTGCCGGTAGTGTAACGTGCCATATACCAGGCCATCGGAAAGGCCAGCACCGCGCTGGCGATCGTGACCGCAATGGCCATCACCAGCGTGCGCAGAATGATGTCGTAGTTGGCCGGGTTAAACAGCGCCTGCACGTTGGCGAAGGTCAGGTCCGGCGTCACCGACATCGTGAAGTCATCGAAGGTGTAAAAGCCCTGCCACAGCAGCGTGAGCAGCGATCCCAGGTAAACGATGCCGAACCACATCAGCGGCGCAATCAGCAGAAGAAATAGCCCTAGCGACGGCCTGCGCCAGAACAGCGCGCTGGCGCGGCTAAGCGTGCCGCGCGGTGCGGTCGCATAAGAAAGGCGCATTGTCATCTCAGCGCTCCTCGTGCAGCGGCACCATGGCCTCGCGCGACCAGGCCGCCTGCACCGGCTGGCCCGGCCTCAGCACGTCCGAAGCCTGAGCGCCCGTGAAATTCGCCTGGCTGACCAGCAGCCTGGCGCCGTCACTCAGCCTGAGCTCTATGCGCGTGGCCGCCCCCTGATACTGCACCGCCTGGATCACCCCCTGCACCTGAATCTCACCGCCTTCGTTAAGCCGGATATGCTCGGGGCGCAGCGAATACATGCCCTCCATGCCGCAGACGCTGCGCGAGACCGCGGCGTCAAACACGTTCGACGTCCCCACGAAGCTCGCCACAAACGGCGTGCGCGGGCGCATATACAGCTCGCGCGGGGTATCGACCTGCTCGATGCGGCCGTTGTTGAAGACCGCGACGCGATCGGACATGGAGAGCGCTTCGCCCTGGTCGTGGGTGACGAAGATAAAGGTGATGCTGAGATCCTGCTGGAGCTTTTTCAGCTCAACCTGCATCTGCTCGCGCAGCTTGAGATCGAGCGCCCCCAGCGGCTCGTCGAGCAGAAGCACGCGCGGCTCGTTGACCAGCGCCCGGGCGATCGCCACGCGCTGGCGCTGGCCGCCCGACAGCTGCGACGGCCTGCGCGCGGCGGCAAAGCCAAGGCCGACCTTCTCCAGCGCCTCACCCGCCCGGGCGCGGCGCGTTTTCTTGTCAATGCCTTTAACCATCAGGCCGTAGGCAACATTGTCGAGGACCGACATATGCGGAAACAGCGCATAGTCCTGGAACACCGTGTTGACGTCGCGCTCCCACGGAGGAAGCGCGCTGGCCTCCTGGCCGAAAATCTTGATGGTGCCGCAGCTAAGCCGTTCGAAACCGGCAATCAGGCGCAGGCAGGTGGTTTTGCCGGAGCCCGAAGGCCCCAGCATGGAGAAAAATTCCCCGTCACGAATGCCAATGGTGACCCCATCCACCGCCCGCACGTCGCCGTACAGGCGGGAAACGTCACAAAACTCCACCGCGTAGGTCATGCTCTGCTCCCGGCAATCAGCGCCCGCCCATGATGGCGATGTAATCCTGCGTCCAGCGGCTGTAGGGCACAAACTTGCCGCCTTCCGCAATCGGCGTTTTCCAGAACATGATTTTGTCGAAATAGGTGTAGCCGTTGGTTTCACAACCCTTCTCGCCCAGCAGGGTGCTGGCCTTGCATCCTTCCGCCACCACCGGCAGGGAGCCGAACCACGCCGCCAGATCGCCCTGCACTTTTGGCGTCAGCGACCAGTTCATCCACCTGTAGGCGCACATCGGATGTTTAGCCTGGGCGTGCAGCATGGTGGTGTCCGCCCAGCCGGTCACGCCCTCTTTCGGGAACACGGTGGCGATCGGCTGATTTTCCGCTTTCAGGGCGTTCGCCTGGTACGGCCAGGCGCTGGAGGCCACCACGCCTTCATTTTTGAAATCGCTCATCTGAACGGTGGTGTCGTGCCAGTAGCGGTGGATCAGCGCGTGCTGGTCGCGCAGCACCTTCAGCACGGCGGCGTACTGTTCTTCCGTGAGCTGATACGGGTCGGTAATGCCGAGCGCGGGCTGGGTAGCCTTAACGAACAGCGCGGCGTCGGCAATGTAAATCGGACCGTCGTAGGCCTGAACGCTCCCCTGATTGGTTTTGCCGTCCGGCAGGTTCTGCTTAACGAACACCACGCTCCAGCTGTCCGGCGGCGTCGGGAAGGTTTTGGTGTTGTACATCAGCAGGTTCGGCCCCCACTGGTACGGCGTGCCGTAGACTTTACCGCCCACGTTGAACCACTCGCCCTTCACGAGGCGCGGGTCGAGGGTTTTCCAGTTGGGGATCAGATCGGGGTTAATCGGCTGAACGCGCTTGCCCATGATCAGGCGCAGAGAGGCGTCGCCCGAGGCGGTGACCAGATCGTAGCCTCCCTTCGCCATCAGGCTGACCATCTCGTCCGAAGTAGCGGCGGTTTTAACGTTGACCGCACAGCCGGTCTCCTTTTCAAACTGCGTGACCCAGTCGTAGCTTTTGTCGGTCTGGCCGCGCTCGATGTATCCGGGCCAGGCGATAATATCCAGCCGCCCCTCGCCGTCGCCAATCGCTTTTGGGGGCTCTGCGGCGTGCGCGGTGACGATCGTCATGGCGAGCGCGCACAGGCTGCTGCGGGCAAATTTTTTGCTCATTAGGTTTACTCCTGTCGCAATGAAATTTGGCGGCAGCCGTGCCGTAAAAATATCTCCTGAATTAAACGTAGCCCGCGCCAATGCGCCGCGATGGGCGGCTCAAGGAAATTTCATCAAGGTGTGACCGAGGGCGCATTCCCCGTTAACTGGATTATAGACAAGGGGTTAGCCAGGAGAGTGGACATTGTGATTTCGTATGACGGGGCCGCGAAGCCCCCTTTTTGCGCTATTTAAAACGCGGAGAACGGGCCGGATCTAATCGTCGAGCATCTCGCGTATTAATTTTCCCAGCTGCTTCACCGCCTGCTCCTCGCGCTCTCCCCAGGACCATGACGTATTAAAGCGGAAAAAAGGCGCCCAGACGTTTGAGGTGGAGAACATCTTGCCTGGCGCGATGCTGATATGGTGGGCCAACGCCTTTTCGCTTAACGCTCCCGCATCAAGCAGCGCGGGCAGCTCCAGCCACAAAAAATAGCCGCTGTCGCTGTGGTGAATGTTGACGCCCGCGGGCATGTGGCGCAAAAGCGACTGCCACGCCTGCTGTTTGCGCTCGGCGAGCGTGCGCCGCAGTCGGCGCAGGTGGGCGTCATAGCGTTTGGTCGCCAGATAGTCCACCAGCGCCAGCTGCATCGGCGAGCTGGTTGAAAGCGTGCTCATCAGCTGTAATTGCTGAATGCGCCGCGCATGTTTCCCCGCCGCCACCCAGCCGATGCGAAAGCCCGCCACCAGGCATTTGGAAAATGACGAGCAGTGAAGCGTCATGTCCTGTGTGTCCCACGCTTTTGCCGGGAGCGGCTTTTCGCGGCCAAAGTAGAGCTCGCTATAGACGTCATCTTCAATCAGCGTGACGCCGTGCTTCGTTAGCAGCGCAATCAGCCGCGCTTTTTTCTCAGCGCTCAGCGAGAAGCCCAGCGGATTTTGGCTGTTGGTCATCAGCCAGCAGGCTTTCACCGGATAGTCGTTCAGCGCCTGTTCGAGCGCGTTAAGGTCAATCCCATCCCGCACGTCGGTGGCCACCGACAGCGCCTTCAGCTTGAGGCGCTCGAGCGCCTGCAGCGCGCCGTAAAAGCAGGGATTTTCGACAATCACCCAGTCGCCCGGCTCCGTGACGGCCTGCAGGCTGAGGTTGAGCGCCTCCAGCGCGCCGGCGGTGATCACGATTTCATCGGGGGAGATGTTCATCCCCTGCTGCGCGTAGCGGCGGGCGATGGCGTGGCGGAGATCGACGTTTCCCGGCGGCAGGTTTTCAATCACGCTCATTGCCGTGGCGGTTTTACTCACGTTGGCGAGCGAGCGGTTGAGCTGCTGGAGCGGGAAAAGACGGGGATCGGGAAACGCGGAGGCAAACGGCACCACGGAGGCGTCGCGGCTGGCCTGGAGGACATCAAAGATATAGGTATTGATATCGACCACGTCGTCGCGAATGACCTGCGCGGGAGGAGAAGGCTGTTGCAGGGTCGGGCGCGAGGCAACGTAATAGCCCGACTGCGGCCTGGCGACGATGTGTCCCTGGCTTTCCAGCATCTGATACGCATGGCCAACGGTCATAAAGCTCATGCCGCTGCTTGCCACCTGCTCTCGCAGCGAGGGCAGCTTATCACCCGGCAACCACACGCCAAGCTCAATTTGTGAAATGATTTGTTGCGCCAGACGCTGGTATTTTTTCATCAGATTCTCCTTATGCACGATAGTCTATATCAGCAGGAGAAAAAGAGAAGATTTTGCTAACTGTTATGGCCGATGGTGCGAATTACTTTCGGAACTCCGTCACCGCGTTGGCGGCAAAACGCGCGGCGGCCAAATGGTCGAGCGTAATCATGGACGATTTGCAAAAAATGCATTTCGCACCGAAAGGGTTCTTCTCAGACACATCGAAGGCTGAGGTACGGTACTGCGAGCCATGACAGCATGGGCAGCGGAAATGGATATAAGAAGTCATAAGATTCTCCTGTAAACGTAAAAACGTAAATTACTAATGGGCCTATCAGGCGATAGTGGTCTGAAACAAAAATGAATCGGAGTGTAGAAAAAGACCCAAGAGGCTGCGGAGAGGCACAACGTGATGAGAACTGCTTTTAAAAAACTACGTCAGATATTCTTTTGAAATCAAAACCAGAGAGCCATTAACGCACGGGGGTGATGACAAAGCAAGCGGTTTAATGCGTAAAATTCATAAAAAGAATTTTTTATTCGCATTCAGACGTGTCTTATACAACGATTGAAAAAAGCAATCTTTGAGAAATCACTCATAACTCAATGAAATATATTAAATTTGTATGACATTTTTTGCCTAATGACCACCGCGATTTGGCGTTTATTTAACGTTGTTTAAAACATAAACCGTTAAGCAAAAAGGAGATTTGAAATGGCAATTCCCGCTTACCTGTGGCTCAAGGACGACGGCGGTGCGGATATAAAAGGCTCGGTGGATGTCTGGGGCCGCGAAGGCAGCATCGAAGTCAATGGCTTCTCCCACAGTTTGAGCCTACCTACTGACGGCATGACGGGGAAAATTACAGGCACACGTAATCATTCCGCGATTATCATCCAGAAAGAATTCGATTCATCTTCACCCTATCTCTATAAAGCTGTCGCAAAGGGTCAAACCCTTAAGTCAGCAGAATTTAAGTGGTACAGAATTAACGATGCTGGTCAGGAAATAGAATACTTCAACATGTTACTCGAGGGCGTGAAAATAGTCGGCGTTTCGCCATTAATGCACGACACAAAAGATCCGACGAAAGAAAAACACAACCATCTGGAATGTGTAGAACTTCGCTATGAAAAAATCACCTGGAAACATTGCGAAGGAAATATCATGTTTTCCGATAGCTGGAATGAGAGACAGCAAGCATGAGGCGGCCAACGTTAGCGGCATCACCTCACCCACCTTACGATATAACCTCATTTTCTCCGCCCGGGGTGAGCATCATAAATAATATGATGTTAGCAAGATTGCACCGAGGCCCATCATTACTTACCTATAAGTGGTTTTACCAACAGGTTAGATTACATGGTCCTTGGGATTATAAAACCAGAATAGGTCGTCAGTATGAGAACTTCGGTAATTTCAATTATGGCGCAGTTGGCACGGCAGCAGGAATGACTGAGTTCGTTTTGCTTCGCGCGTCAGGCTGGGCGCAATCAAAATCGGGGAATGGACGCTCTATCGATGGATGTTGGTATGGGGCGTCTCCTTATGGGGACGATCCCAACGATCAGTTCTGGATAAAATGCGGGATTGATTATGCAAAAAGAACGGGTTTTTAAGAAGCGTTATATTCTGGTGCCCCTCTTTATTGTCCTTGCTATGATCGGCTGGATTGTTAGTTTTATGAGCTTTCCGATAGAGCATGAAATGTACAAGCGAGTAAAGGTCAATAATGGGACCGTGCTATATGTCACACAGGCCAGCGCCGGAGCGATGACATCGTTTTCTTATCATTACTATTTCTATGACGCGACGAAAAGCGACGCAGACTTTTTAACACACGTTAATGATTTAAATGCATTTATGGTCACCAATGATGATAAGGCGATGATTAATGTAAAAGACGATGAGGTGTATTTACGCGTGCGTGGCGATGTGTTTTCCTTCCGCAATACCGCAGCTCCTGTTCAGGTTCATCTCGACGCCGCGCGCTATTGACTTCATGGTGGGGCTTTCTGCCCCACTTTTATCATCAGACATTGATTCTCTGCACACTGAGTGGGGATTAAAGCTGTCTATATCAGTTATCAAAAAATCCCCACCCTCACAAACTGTTATACCTAAATTACCCATTTCTGCTTCTGATACTCTTGCGGGTGGCCCTATACCATAACAGCACACCGTTTGACATTGAGGCAGTGCATGTTTGGTTTAGATGCTTTTCACCTTGCGCGGATACAGTTTGCGTTTACCGTATCCTTTCACATTATTTTCCCGGCGATTACGATCGGCCTGGCGAGCTATCTCGCGGTGCTGGAGGGGCTGTGGCTCAAAACTAAGAACCCCGTCTGGCGTTCGCTTTATCACTTCTGGTCCAAAATCTTTGCCGTTAACTTCGGCATGGGCGTGGTGTCCGGCCTGGTGATGGCCTATCAGTTTGGCACCAACTGGAGCGGTTTTTCCCAGTTTGCGGGCAGTATTACCGGCCCGCTGCTGACCTACGAAGTGCTCACCGCCTTCTTCCTTGAAGCCGGGTTCCTCGGCGTGATGCTGTTCGGCTGGAATAAGGTTGGGCCGGGGCTGCACTTCTTTGCGACCTGCATGGTGGCGCTGGGCACTATTATCTCCACCTTCTGGATCCTCTCCTCAAACAGCTGGATGCAGACCCCGCAGGGATATGAAATCGTTAACGGGCAGGTCGTCCCGGTGGACTGGTTTGCCGTGGTCTTTAACCCCTCTTTCCCTTACCGCCTGCTGCATATGTCCATCGCCGCGTTTCTCAGCAGCGCGCTGTTTGTCGGCGCGTCGGCGGCGTGGCATCTGCTGCGCGGGAACAACACTCCGGCGATCCGCGCCATGTTCTCCATGGCGCTGTGGATGACGCTTATCGTTGCGCCGCTGCAGGCGCTTGTCGGAGACATGCACGGGCTGAATACCCTAAAGCATCAGCCGGCCAAAATTGCGGCCATTGAGGGGCACTGGGAAAATCCGCCGGGCGAACCGACTCCGCTGCTGCTGTTCGGCTGGCCGGATATGGAACAGGAGCGCACGCGCTACGGGCTGGAAATTCCCGCGCTCGGCAGCCTGATCCTGACCCACAGCCTGGACAAACAGGTTCCTGCACTTAAGGAGTTCCCGAAAGAGGATCGCCCCAACGCCACCATCGTTTTCTGGTCGTTTCGCATTATGGCGGGGCTGGGCATGCTGATGCTCGCGCTGGGCGTCGTCGCCGTGTGGCTGCGCTACAGAAAGCGCCTGTACTCTTCTCGCCCCTTCCTGTGGTTTGCGCTGCTGATGGGGCCGTCGGGCTTGATTGCGATTCTGGCCGGATGGATCACTACCGAGGTTGGCCGTCAGCCCTGGGTCGTTTACGGGCTTCAGCGCACCAAAGACGCGGTGTCCGCGCACGGGGATCTGCATATGAGCGTTAGCCTGCTGACCTTCTTCGTGGTGTATAGCGCCGTCTTTGGCGTGGGGTATAGCTATATGGTGCGGCTGATCAAAAAAGGCCCGCAGCCACATGAAACCTTCGCCACCGAAGCCGACGGACGCCCCGCTCGCCCGCTTTCCGCCGTTACCACGCACGTTGAGGAGAAGCCGTAATGGGTATCGATCTTTCCATTATCTGGTTCGTGATTATTGTCTTTGCCACGCTGATGTATATCGTCATGGACGGCTTTGACCTGGGCATTGGCATACTGTTTCCCGCGATTCAGGACGCGGACGATCGCGACGTGATGGTCAACAGCGTCGCGCCGGTCTGGGACGGGAACGAGACTTGGCTGGTGCTGGGCGGCGCGGCGCTGTTTGGCGCATTCCCCCTCGCCTATGCGGTGATAATCGATGCACTCACCGTTCCCCTGACCCTGATGCTGATCGGGCTTATTTTTCGCGGCGTGGCCTTTGAGTTTCGCTTCAAGGCAACGCCGGCGCACCGCCCCTTCTGGGACAAGGCCTTTATCGGCGGCTCGATTCTCGCCACCTTCACCCAGGGCGTGACCGTCGGCGCGGTGATCAACGGCTTTTCCGTCACCGGGCGCGCCTACAGCGGCGGACCGTTTGACTGGCTGACGCCGTTCACGCTGTTCTGCGGCGCGGGCCTGGTGGCTGCGTATGCGCTGTTAGGAGCGACCTGGCTGGTGATGAAAAGCGAGAACAGCCTGCAGCAGCGAATGCGCCAGCTGTCTAAAGCGCTGCTGGTCGTCCTGCTGGCGGTAATGGCGATAGTCAGCGTCTGGACGCCGCTGGCGCATCCGGCCATCGCCGCCCGCTGGTTTACGCTGCCCAACCTCTTCTTCCTGCTGCCCGTCCCGGCGCTGGTCGTCATTCTGAGCCTGTGCCAGTGGCGCAGCCTGGATAACCCGAATCGCCATAATTTGCCGTTTGTACTGACGCTCGGCCTGATTTTCCTCGGCTTCAGCGGCCTTGGGATCAGCATCTGGCCGCACATTATTCCTCCGGCCATAACGCTCTGGCAGGCGGCCGCCCCCGCGCAAAGCCAGGCCTTTATGCTGGTCGGCGCGCTGCTGATTATTCCCGTTATCCTGGTCTATACCTACTGGAGCTATTATGTTTTTCGCGGAAAAGTACGGCATGGGGAGGGGTATCACTGATGAAACAGCCTGTCTGGAAACGGCTAATGTGGCTGGCGATCATATGGGGCGGCAGCGTGCTGGCGCTGGCTGGCGTAAGTATGTTCTTCCGTATACTGATGGCTGCGGCGGGGTTTAAGTCCCACTGATCCGGATGCCGGGTGGCCACGCGCTGCCCGGCCTCTTCTCGCACATTCGGATAAACCCCATTAACAGCCGGGAGAGTATCGTTACACTGGTAAAAGATTCACGATATAAATAGTTTGAGAAGAAAAATGAAAAAGCTTGTTGCAGTCTCTTTATTCAGCCTGATCGTTGCGGGCTGCGTTAATCCGGGCAAAGCCTCCGTTCAGCCCGACCAGCTTCAGAACCACCGTTTTGTTCTGGAAAACGTAAACGGCAAAGCCGTAAAGGCCGCGTCAGCGCAGCCTGAAATCAGCTTTAGTGCAGAGCACGATTTGAGCCTGATTAAGAATATCGCCGTCTCAGGCGCAATGTGTAACCGATTCACCGGACAGGGCAAATTGTCCGAGGGCGAGCTAAAGGTCAAAGACCTTGCCATGACCCGCAGGCTCTGCACGGAACCGCAGCTGAACGAACTCGATAACACCCTTAGCGAGATGTTGAGTAAGGGCGCACAGGTCGATCTGACTGAAGATCAGCTCACGCTGGCAACCGCCGATCGGTCGCTGGTCTTTAAGCGCGCGGACTAATCAGTAATTTCCGCAGCTGCCCACGGCGAGCGACTGTTCACTGCAGCGCTTGCCGTTGGGCAGCGCGCACATGCCGGTTGACGTGCCGTCGAGCTGGCGCGCAACGGACAGCGAACCGCCAATCATTGCGCAGTTGGCCTGGCCTGAACTGGACATTGCCGCCTTCATGCCCGGCGACACGTGCGCCGCGGTAGCCTGCTGAACGGGCTCACTGCTGCATGCTGACAATAATAACGCGGCACATCCTACCCAAAACGCTGAACGCATGACCTCTCCCCCATAAAAAAGTGCGAAACCTAAGCATCATAGGCATCACCCGCCGTGCCGTCGAGAGCGCAAGTGCGTATTTATGCGCTCCTGAAACAATTTCTCGCAATTTTTCTGCCAAAAGTTTGATCTACACATTGATGACGAGAATACCCAGGACACAAAAGCGAAAATCGGAAAAACCGAGCTTTGCTAGAATAGAGAGATAATATTCAGGGTCTGAGGACAAAATCAGGCCCCTCTTTTTGCGCAATGTAAGGGTGTCGTTCTATGCAAACTATCGACGGTAATGGTGCAGTCGCGTCAGTCGCGTTTCGTACCAGCGAAGTTATCGCCATCTACCCAATTACGCCAAGTTCAACCATGGCGGAACAGGCGGACGCCTGGGCCGGGAATGGGCTAAAAAACGTCTGGGGCGATGTCCCACGCGTCGTGGAAATGCAGTCTGAGGCGGGGGCAATCGCCACCGTTCACGGCGCGCTGCAGACCGGCGCGCTGTCAACGTCGTTTACCTCCTCGCAGGGATTGCTGCTGATGATCCCAACCTTATACAAGCTGGCCGGGCAGCTGACGCCGTTTGTTCTCCACGTCGCCGCGCGCACCGTGGCAACGCACGCGCTCTCCATTTTTGGCGATCACTCCGACGTGATGGCCGTACGCCAGACCGGCTGCGCGATGCTCTGCGCCAGCAGCGTGCAGGAAGCGCAGGATTTCGCGCTGATTTCGCATGTGGCGACCCTCAAAAGCCGCGTGCCGTTTATTCATTTCTTTGATGGTTTCCGCACCTCTCACGAGATCAACAAAATCGTCCCCCTGGCGGACGACACGATCCTGAATTTGCTCCCGCAGGCGGAAATCGACGCGCACCGCGCGCGGGCGTTGAACCCCGAACATCCTGTTATTCGCGGCACTTCCGCCAACCCGGACACCTATTTCCAGTCCCGCGAGGCCACCAACCCGTGGTACGACGCGGTTTACGCCCACGTTGAGCAGGCGATGGACGACTTTGCCGCCGCCACTGGGCGCGAATATAAGCCGTTTGAATATTACGGCCATCCGCAGGCGGAACGCGTGATCGTGCTGATGGGCTCGGCGATTGGCACCTGCGAAGAGGTGGTGGACGAACTGCTGACCCGCGGTGAAAAGGTGGGCGTGCTGAAGGTACGCCTCTATCGCCCGTTCTCGGCGAAGCATTTGCTCTCCGCGCTGCCGGAAACCGCGCGTACCGTTGCGGTTCTGGACCGCACCAAAGAGCCGGGGGCGCACGCCGAGCCGCTCTATCTTGACGTGATGACCGCGCTGGCGGAAGCCTTCAACAGCGGCGAGCGCGAAACGCTGCCGCGCGTCATCGGCGGCCGCTACGGTTTGTCCTCCAAAGAGTTTGGCCCGGACTGCGTGCTCGCGGTGTTCAACGAGCTGAGCGAAGCGAAGCCGAAGCCGCGCTTCACGGTCGGTATTTACGATGATGTGACCAATCTCTCCCTGCCCCTGCCGGAAAACACCCTGCCCGCAACGGCAAAGCTGGAGGCGCTGTTCTACGGCCTGGGCAGCGACGGCAGCGTCTCGGCGACCAAGAACAACATCAAGATCATCGGTAATTCAACGCCGTGGTATGCCCAGGGCTACTTCGTCTATGACTCCAAAAAAGCGGGCGGATTGACCGTTTCCCACCTGCGCGTGAGCGAGCAGCCTATCCGCTCGGCGTATTTAATTTCGCAGGCCGATTTTGTCGGCTGCCACCAGCTGCAGTTTATCGATAAATACCAGATGGCGGAGCGCCTCAAGCCGGGCGGGATTTTCCTGATTAACACGCCGTACGGGGCGGATGAGGTCTGGAGCCGTCTGCCCCAGGAGGTGCAGGCCGTGCTGAACCAGAAAAAAGCGCGCCTGTTCGTGGTTAACGCCGCGAAGATTGCGCGCGAGTGCGGCCTGGGCGCGCGCATTAACACCGTCATGCAGATGGCCTTCTTCCATCTGACCAATATTCTGCCGGGCGACAGCGCGCTGGTGGAGCTTCAGGGCGCGATCGCTAAAAGCTACAGCAGTAAAGGCCAGGAGCTGGTTGAGCGCAACTGGCAGGCGCTGGCGCTGGCCCGCGAATCGCTGTTCGAAGTGCCGCTCCAGCAGGTCAATGCCGCGAGCCCTAACCGCCCGCCGGTGGTCTCCGACGCGGCGCCGGACTTCGTGAAAACCGTGACCGCCGCGATGCTGGCCGGGCTGGGCGATGCCCTTCCCGTCTCCGCGCTGCCGCCGGACGGCACCTGGCCCGTGGGCACCACGCGCTGGGAAAAACGCAATATCGCCGAAGAGATCCCGATCTGGAAAGAGGAGCTGTGCACCCAGTGCAACCACTGCGTGGCGGCCTGCCCGCACTCGGCGATCCGCGCCAAGGTGGTCTCTCCTGACGAGATGGAAACCGCACCGGCCAGCCTGCACTCGCTGGACGTGAAGTCCCGCGATATGCGCGGCCAGAAATACGTTCTGCAGGTGGCACCGGAAGATTGCACCGGCTGTAACCTGTGCGTCGAGGTATGCCCGGCGAAAGATCGTCAGAACCCGGAAATCAAAGCCATCAATATGATGTCGCGCCTGGAGCACGTTGAAGAGGAAAAGGTGAATTACGATTTCTTCCTCGGCCTGCCGGAAATCGACCGCAGCAAGCTCGAGCGCATCGATATTCGCACCTCGCAGCTGATCACCCCGCTGTTCGAGTACTCCGGCGCCTGCTCCGGCTGCGGCGAAACGCCGTACATCAAGCTGCTGACGCAGCTTTACGGCGACCGCATGCTCATCGCTAACGCCACGGGCTGTTCATCGATTTACGGCGGTAATCTGCCCTCCACGCCGTACACGACCGACGAAAACGGCCGCGGCCCGGCGTGGGCGAACTCGCTGTTCGAAGATAACGCGGAATTTGGCCTGGGCTTCCGCCTGACCGTAGACCAGCACCGCGCGCGCGTGATGCGCCTGCTGGAACAGTTTGCAGATAAGATCCCGGCAGAATTGAATGACGCGCTGCACGCGGACGCCACGCCGGAGGTTCGCCGTGCACAGGTCACCGAGCTGCGCGCTGCCCTTCAGGGCGTGGACGGCGCGGAACAGCTGCTGACCGACGCCGACGCGCTGGTGGAGAAATCCATCTGGCTGATTGGCGGCGACGGCTGGGCATACGATATCGGCTTTGGCGGGCTGGACCACGTGATGAGCCTGACCGAAAACGTCAACATCCTGGTGCTGGACACGCAGTGCTACTCCAACACCGGCGGCCAGGCGTCAAAAGCGACCCCGCTCGGTGCGGTGACCAAATTTGGCGAGCACGGTAAGCGCAAGGCACGTAAAGATCTCGGCGTCAGCATGATGATGTACGGGCATGTTTATGTTGCGCAGATCTCGCTGGGCGCGCAGCTGAACCAGACGGTGAAGGCAATTCAGGAGGCGGAAGCCTATCCGGGGCCGTCGCTGATCATCGCCTACAGCCCGTGCGAGGAGCATGGCTACGATCTGGCGCTCAGCCACGATCAGATGCGCCAGCTCACCGCAACCGGCTTCTGGCCGCTGTATCGCTTCGACCCTCGCCGCGCGGATGAAGGCAAGCTGCCGCTGGCGCTGGATTCACGTCCGCCGTCGGACGCGCTGGCAGAGACGCTAATGCAGGAGCAGCGCTTCCGCCGCCTTAACGCGCAGCAGCCGGACGTGGCGGAACAGCTCTGGAAGGACGCGGCAGCCGATCTGCAAAAACGCTATGACTTCCTGGCGCAGATGGCCGGGAAAGCGGAAAAATCCCCAAGCGAATAATCGTCTATGCCCGGCCAGTCCGGGCATTTTTTCGCCAAAAAAAAGCCCGAAGTCTCAACTTCGGGCTAATCCAAATTAATCATGAATACTGTTTAATTATAAGAACAATATTCATTTTTGTTATGGATGAAGAAATCTTAAAGGCATATAACGGGAAAGATATTACTCCTTTACGTAATTGTTGAATAATTTTAATTTCGTATAATTAAGCTTAAATCATTCACAGAAATTATCACCATTTCTTAATACGCAATTCCTTGAGGTTTTACTCAATCGGTAACAATTATATTTTATTGTTCTTCCGCGTGAGTGATTTAGCATGGGACAACTTTCCAGCCAGGAAAGTTCACTACGCAATTAAATAATAAAACTGCAAGGAATAACAAAATGCAAAGAAAAGTACTGGCACTGATGATCCCGGCTATTTTAATGGCTGGCGCAGCACACGCAGCGGAAATTTATAACAAAGATGGCAATAAGCTGGATCTGTATGGAAAAGTAGACGGGCTGCACTACTTCTCTGACAACTCCTCTGCCGACGGCGATCAAACCTACATGCGTATGGGCTTCAAAGGCGAAACCCAGATTAACGACATGATGACGGGCTACGCCCAGTGGGAATACAACATTCAGGCCAACAACACCGAAGGTTCTGATAACCAGTCCTGGACCCGTCTTGCCTTCGCAGGCGTGAAGGTGGGCGACTATGGCTCATTCGATTATGGTCGTAACTACGGCGTGCTGTACGACGTGGAAGGCTGGACCGATATGCTGCCAGAGTTCGGCGGCGACTCCTACAGCAAAGCCGATAACTTCATGACCAACCGCGCGAACGGCGTGGCGACCTACCGCAACACCGACTTCTACGGTCTGGTGCAGGGCCTGAACTTTGCCGTTCAGTATCAGGGCACTAACGAAGGCGGCAGCAATAACGAAGAAGGGTCTGCAAGCCGCAGTGCAAACACCTACGACCAGTATGGCGTAAGCACGGGCAACGACTATCGCTATGACAATGGCGACGGCTGGGGCATTTCCTCCACCTACGATTTCGGCATGGGCTTCAGCGCGGGCGCGGCCTACACCTCCTCTGACCGTACCAACGATCAGATCATCCACAGCACGGCGGGCGGCGATAAGGCCGATGCCTGGACTGCCGGCCTGAAATATGACGCCAATAATATCTATCTGGCGACCATGTATTCTGAAACCCGCAATATGACGCCATACGGCGACGGTGACGGTGTAGCGAATAAAACGCAAAACTTCGAAGTGACCGCGCAGTACCAGTTCGATTTCGGCCTGCGCCCTGCTATTTCCTACCTGCAGTCTAAAGGCAAAGATTTGGCAAACGGCCAGGGCGACCAGGATCTGGTTAAATATGCCGACGTTGGCGCAACCTACTATTTCAATAAAAACATGTCCACCTACGTGGATTATAAAATCAACCTGCTGGACGAAGACAAGCAGTTCTACAAAGACAACGGTATCAGCACCGATGACGTTGTAGCGCTGGGACTGGTTTATCAGTTCTGATGCAAATAGCCCGCCTCCGTGCGGGCTATCTCTTTAGTTAGCGGGAACAGTATAAATCCGCTTTGTTACAGCTTGCCTGGTTTAACGCTTCTGTAAGATGATAGGCCTTCCGCCATCGCTGTATGAGGCTCACGTCATGGTGCATCATCCCGTAAAATCTTCACGAATTGCCTCGATCGGCTACGATGAACCCAGCGCTACACTGGAAATCCGCTTCCGCGACCGTACGCTCATTCAATATCAGCACGTCCCGGCGCGAATTTTTTCTGATTTTTTGCGCGTGGTGTCAAAAGGTCGCTTTTACGATGGGGTTGTTAAGGGAAAGTTTAAGGAAAACATATTACAGTGACAGCAGTCCCTCATTTGATAAGGATGTCCGTGTGTTTATCCGTTTATCACTGGTCCTGCTGGCACTGTTAAGCTGCGTCTGGATTGCGCTAATCTTTGATTTCGGCGGCATAGTGCAACATCTCGGCGACCTGCTAAACGCTCTGGATGCTGACTAATTCACGTCCTTTTTCCGGAATGAGATATAGCCCAGAACGCCACTGCTCGCACCGTCCAAAGGATGATTAACGCCGTCGGTGACCGTCACTTCTGCAAAATCAAACGGTGAAACGTTTTCAAAGCACGCGACGTTCACGCCGTACTGATCGGGATTCGATCGCCGCTGGTGAAACGTATATATTCCGCAGACCGAGCAGAAGAAATGACGCGCGGTTTTGGTGTTAAAACGATACTCCGTGAGTTTATCTTCACCCCGAGTGACCGTAATTCCCGTTAAGGGCGCCGAAACGGCAATCGCCCCTCGCATCCGACAATAAGAACAGTTACATCGACGCGCGGTATTAAACCCGTCGGTCAGTTCCACCGTGAAGGTTACCGCCCCACAGTGGCACTGCGCATTGCGCTTTTCTGCCATCGTTACACCCCTTTTCTTACCAGTTCAGCGGCCTTGAGAAACACCTCGTCTTCGACGCCATCGCCCTTTTGCCTGCCGAGCCTGACCAGCTCCGCCACGATACTCTCACAGCTGATGGGCCTTTGCGCCGAAACGAGTCCAATGACCGCGGCACCGATTGCCAGCCCAACTAATCCCGTTTGTTCATCTTTGTTCTTCATGCGAAAGCTCCCTGATATCCAACAAAAGAGTAGCAGGAGTAACGTAAAATGCCTGTGTCATCTCCGCTATACCCTGCATTCAATGAGGAATTCTTTCAGCCGATCGCCGCGTTCCTTTACTCATTCGGCTGCACGCTTTTATGGGCAACACTTTCCCGCGAGAGACGCCAGAAATCGTGACCGGCTGGATATTGATATAAACGCAGGGAGAATTTTTCAGCGATAGCGGTTATATACTCAAAAATAGCCGACTGGGTATTTTCATAGTCCATCCACAGCGTTGACGAGGTGAAGCAGTAAATTTCCAGCGGAATGCCGGACGCCGATGGCTTCAGCGTCCGCACCACAATATACATATCCTTAATGACGTCCGGCCTCTCGGCCAGGTAAGCCATCATATAGTGGCGAAACAGCGTTAGGTTTGTAAGCCCGTTATCAATAAACCAGCTGTCCGGGATCCCCAGCGGATCGCGCCCATCGACCAGCTTTGCCAGCGGTTCGCTCACGCCGCGGATGGCGAGCATGGGCACCAGAATCTCCTGTGTGAGAAACGTAACGGAGTGCTGATCGATGGTTGTGCTGCGCATAATCCGGCGCGCGCCGGACGAAAACATCGCCTGCCAGTTGGTATAGGTTTCAGTAAGGAAGTTTTTGGTTGGAATGCGCGAGATCGTATTATCCCAGTTGCGTATCGTAATCGTGTGCAACGCAATGTCGGTCACTTCTCCGCTCAGGCCTCTGTCCGGCATCTCAATCCAGTCCCCCAGTTGAAGCACGTCGTTCGATGAAAGCTGCACGTTGGCGACCAGGGAAAGCAGGGTGTGCTGGAAAACCAGCATCAGCACCGCCGCCACCGCGCCGAGGCTGGAGATAATGATGGCGGGTGATTTATTCGACATCACGGCGATAATCATGATAGCCGCGATGATATGCACCAGAATTTTCCCTATCTGGATATACCCTTTAATCGAGTGATTTTTTCTTTTGGTTTTGCGTAAATAGGAGCTATTTACGATGTCCAGCATTTCATTAAAGAAGACGGACAGAAAAACAAAGAACAATATCCCGCAGATGGTATTTATCGCCGTCACCAGCGAGGCTGGCATATTCGGCATGAACTGCAGAACGTAATAAACAATAATAACGGGAACGAAGTTGGAGAGCTTTTCAGCTATCCGGCGATCCTTCTCCAGCGGCACATCCTGCTTATGGCTCGCAAAGAACACTCTTCTCACGACTTTAATCAGCAGAAATTTGCACATAATATGGGCAAAGAATCCGGAGATAATCAGCAGTATAATGTTGAAACCAATCGCCAGCGCGGGGTTGCCTTCAATAAAGGTTAATAAATAGTCCAGATACGCCATCGTCCCTCACCTGCGTTGCCTGTCGATTTGAATAATCGATAATCAGACATTTATTATACAAAAATTTAACTCATTCGCATCATGGCATGACGCGGTTAAGCACGTCTACGCCGCAGGCATCCGCCACGGCCCGCATCGCGCAACAACGGTATGTGGGATTAAGCTAAAAACGTGCTGGTATTCGTCGCTGCAATCCGTACCATAATGCGAAGTTGGCGCCCTGGTGGCCGTTTGCGCCCTGCGGGTGCCCCATTTGAGATTTGAGTAAATTATAAATGTCGCAAAATCAAGAGATTACAAAGAAAGATCAGTACAACCTGAACAAGCTGCAAAAGCGACTGCGCCGTAACGTTGGCGAAGCCATTGCAGACTTCAACATGATTGAAGAAGGCGACCGCATCATGGTTTGCCTTTCAGGGGGTAAGGACAGCTATACGATGCTGGAGATCCTGCGCAATCTTCAGCAAAGCGCACCGGTGAAATTTTCCCTGGTGGCGGTCAACCTTGACCAGAAACAGCCGGGCTTCCCGGAGCATATTCTGCCGGAGTATCTCGAGACGCTGGGCGTTGAGTATAAAATCGTCGAAGAAAATACCTATGGCATCGTTAAAGAGAAGATCCCCGAAGGGAAAACGACCTGCTCTCTCTGCTCTCGCCTGCGCCGCGGCATTTTGTACCGCACCGCGACCGAGCTGGGCGCAACCAAAATTGCCCTCGGCCACCACCGCGACGATATTCTGCAAACGCTGTTCCTGAATATGTTCTACGGCGGAAAAATGAAGGGTATGCCGCCGAAGCTGATGAGCGACGACGGAAAGCACATCGTTATTCGCCCTCTTGCCTACTGCCGCGAGAAAGACATTGAGCGCTTCTCTCAGGCGAAAGGCTTCCCGATCATTCCATGTAACCTGTGCGGCTCGCAGCCAAACCTGCAGCGTCAGGTGATCGGCGATATGCTGCGCGACTGGGACAAGCGCTATCCGGGCCGCATTGAAACCATGTTCAGCGCGATGCAGAACGTGGTCCCTTCGCACCTCGCGGATATCGAGCTGTTTGACTTCAAAGGCATTAATCACGATTCAGACGTGGTGAACGGCGGTGATTTAGCGTTCGACCGCGAAGAGATCCCGATGCAGCCTGCGGGCTGGCAGCCGGAAGAAGATGACGCGCAGTTCGACGAACTGCGTTTGAACGTTGTCGAAGTGAAGTAAAAAATCAGGCGTCTCAGAAACCGTTTCTGAGACGCTTTTAACGCTTACTTCAGCAGGCGAACCCGGCAGGTCTTCCCTTTGATTTTCCCGCCCTGCAGCTGCTTCCAGGCCTTGTGCGCAACAGGCTGGCGGACCGCCACGTAAACGTGAGCCGGATGTACCGCAATCTTTCCGATATCAGCCCCGTCCAGACCAATATCTCCCGTTAACGCACCCAGCACGTCGCCCGGGCGCATCTTGGCTTTTTTGCCGCCGTCGATGCAAAGCGTCGCCATTTCGGCTTCCAGCGGAACAAGGCTAACCCCGGCTGGCGCGCTGACCCAGTTCAGCTTGAGCTGCAGCATTTCAGAAAGAATGTTGGCGCGCTGCGCTTCATCCGGGGCGCAGAAGCTGATCGCCAGGCCGCTGTTACCGGCACGAGCGGTACGGCCGATGCGGTGAACGTGCACTTCCGGATCCCAGGCCAGCTCGAAGTTGACCACCATCTCGAGGGATTTAATGTCCAGCCCGCGCGCCGCGACGTCCGTAGCAACCAGAATGCGCGCGCTGCCGTTGGCGAAGCGCACCAGGGTCTGATCGCGATCGCGCTGCTCCAGATCGCCGTGCAGGGATAAGGCGCTCTGTCCGGCCGCATTCAGGGCATCGCATACCGCCTGGCAGTCCTTTTTAGTGTTGCAAAAAACGACGCAGGAGGCGGGCTGGTGCTGGCTGAGCAGCTTTTGCAGCAGCGGAATTTTACCGTGCTGGGACGTTTCAAAAAACTGCTGCTCGATGGAAGGCAGCGCATCAACGCTGTCGATCTCGATGGTCAGCGGGTTCTGCTGCACGCGCCCGCTGATGGCGGCAATGGCCTCAGGCCAGGTGGCAGAGAACAGCAGCGTCTGACGGCC
Organism: Enterobacter sp. KBR-315C3_2022; assembly: GCF_041399425.1. Taxonomy (NCBI): domain Bacteria; kingdom Pseudomonadati; phylum Pseudomonadota; class Gammaproteobacteria; order Enterobacterales; family Enterobacteriaceae; genus Enterobacter; species Enterobacter sp. KBR-315C3_2022. The sequence continues at coordinate 469,150 of NZ_JBGKEB010000001.1, read as the reverse complement.
TGCCGGAGCGAAGCGAATCACTTCATCGATGTCGTCGCTAAAGCCCATATCCAGCATGCGGTCCGCTTCGTCCATCACCAGCGTTTGCAGCGCGTCGAGCGAGATGGTGCCCTTCTGCAGGTGATCGAGCAGGCGGCCCGGCGTTGCCACGATGATGTGCGGCGCGTGCTGGAGAGAATCACGCTGTGCGCCAAACGGCTGCCCGCCGCAGAGCGTCAGAATTTTGGTGTTGGGCAGAAAGCGCGCCAGTCGACGCAGCTCCCCCGCCACCTGGTCGGCCAGCTCGCGGGTCGGGCACAGGATCAGCGACTGGGTTTTAAACAAACCGGCATCAATATGCTGCAACACGCCCAGGCCAAACGCGGCCGTTTTCCCGCTGCCCGTTTTAGCCTGCACGCGGACATCGCGTCCTTCAAGAATGGCAGGCAGTGCGGCAGCCTGCACGGGGGTCATGGTGAGATAGCCCAACTCGTTGAGATTCTCAAGCTGGGCGGCAGGCAGAACATTAAGCGTAGAAAAAGCGGTCACAATAGTCTCTCGTGGTCATTATCGCAGACGGATGACGCGTATCCTCGCAGATCTCCGCTAACGATGCGACATTTTAATCGGCTCTTCGTCTGGCGGCGGGTCCGGCATCGGCTGCGGGCGCGGAATGGGATCGGGCATCGGCGTCGGGTCGGTGGGGACCGGATCGGACTGGCGTACGTTCAGTTGTAACATAATCATTTGCTCCAGCGTTGTGGGGTGCTCTTTTAGGGTAGACGCTGAGTAGCCAGAGGCAAATAAAAGACGCACAGCAGGTAGGTGAATCGATGGCAAGCGGCAGTAGACGCGGCTTTCAGGACTTGCTTTGGTCAATATGGAAGAAAGACAGGATAAACAGGCATTACAGACTTTCTCTTTAAATCCGAGAAAGCCTGTAATAGGGATGTCATTAACTATAACGCTCTTATTTTTTTATAAACGCTAAAATGTCTTTGTTAATAACATCTGCGTGTGACGTGTGCATGCCGTGCGGGAAGCCTTCGTAAATCTTAAGTTCATTATTCTTAATGAGCTTATTTTGCAGTAATGCAGCGTTTTTATAAGGCACAACCTGGTCGTCATCACCTTGCATTACCAGTACCGGGACGGTTAACGCTTTGAGATCTTCAGTTTGGTCTGTTTCTGAGAAAGCCTTAATGCCTTCATAATGTGCCTTAGCACTGCCCATCATTCCCTGACGCCACCAGTTCGTGATGGTTCCCTGAGAAACGTCTGCCCCGGATCGATTGAACCCGTAAAAAGGCCCGCTGGCGACATCAAAATAAAATTGTGAGCGATTTGCTGCCAGCGACTTTCTGAACTCATCAAACACGCTGACTGGCGTACCTTCAGGATTGTTCTCAGTTTTGACCATCAGTGGAGGAACTGAACTTATCAGAACAGCTTTGGCAACGCGCCCCTGCGGCTGGCCGTATTTAGCAACATATCTCGCAACCTGCCCACCGCCCGTCGAGTGGCCAATGTGAATGGCGTTCTGTAAATCAAGAGATTTTACAACGGCATCGACATCAGCGGCATAATGATCCATGTCGTGTCCATCGCTGACCTGATCGGAACGGCCGTGACCGCGCCGGTCGATGGCTACCACTCGGTATCCTTGCGCCAGGAAGAACATCATTTGGTTATCCCAGTCATCCGCGCTTAACGGCCATCCATGATGAAAAACGATAGGCTGAGCATCATGAGAACCCCAATCTTTATAGAAAATATTTACACCATCTTGCGTCTTGGCATACGTCATATCAGCACTCCTGACAATGTATTGATGAAGAGAGATCTTCACGCATTTTGGCAATCAACAGATGTTAACGTTATATTGCCCCCTTAAGGGTAGAGCAACACGGTAGATGTACAAGAAAAAACAGAAATTAATACTAAGATTTATCTTAAGCTCATAATAATCATAGAATTCAGATTTAAAAGAGGTGATTTTATAGAAATGGCGCTTTTGTCAGCTCTTATTTTTTGGAAACTATAGAATATATATTCCGGAATTAACCGAATAATACGGATAACGTTCTCAAAATCTTAATTTAATTTTGAATAAACCAGGCTGACGCACAGGATGCCAACTTGCCATAATGACTGCCGGACGCTCAGCGGCTGATGGGATGTGAACTCAAAGGGGATGAATGTAGGTTGAGGCCAGCGCGTAACGCCCTCTCGGTTCGCAGGTAAAACGTAAAGACAAAAAAAAGCCGACTAATTTAGTCGGCGTCGTACGAATCAATTGTGCTATGCAGTAATTCAAAAAAAGGAAGTAAGACAATATGGAGCGCAACGCCCATCGCTTGACGTTGCATTCACCTGCGGGACTAATAGTGCACCTTACGAGGTCGATGTTTATTGACCTCGCTCAATTAAAATGTCGTTTTGAGGCGCGTAAAGCGGCGAAAAAGCACAATTTTACAACCATTTACTGCGATGCAACCACCATGTTACACCCCCAATCAAAACAACTAACATGATGCAAAACGCGGAAAAACCGTACCGGTAAGCCCCGCCCGGTATCCCGCCCAGGTTGACGCCGAATAGCCCGGTCAAGAAGGTGCTCGGTAAAAACACCATCGCCATAAGCGACATGGTATACGTTCGTCGCGCGAGCGATTCCTGCATCACCTGCGCAATTTCATCCGCCATCACGGCGGTTCTGGCGATACAGGAGTCGATCTCGTCCAGGCCGCGCCCGAGACGGTCGGCAATATCCTGCATTCTGCGGCGGTGATCGTCATTCATCCAGCTCAGGCGCTCGCTCGCAAGGCGGGCGTAAACGTCACGCTGCGGCGTCATGTAGCGGCGCATCACGATCAGCTGTTTACGCAGCAGCGCCAGAAAGCCGCGCGGCGGAATTTGCTGATCGAGCAGATTATCCTCAAGATCGATGATCTTATCGTGCAGCTCCTCAATGAACTCGCTGGCGTGATCGGTCAGCGCGTCACACACGTCCACCAGCCAGCTGCCGCAGTCGGTCGGGCCCGTTCCCTCTTTCAGATCGTTGACCACGTCATCAAGCGCAAGTACCTTGCGCTGGCGGGTAGAGACAATCAGCCTTTCATCCATATAGAGCCGCATCGCAACGAGCTGATCGGGGCGTTCGTCGGTGCTGCCATTGATACAGCGCAGCGTGATCAGCGTCCCCTCGCCCATGCGGCTGACGCGCGGCCGCAGGCTTTCTCCTGCCAGGGCGTCGCGAACGTTATTCGGCAGCAGCGGCGTCGTTTCTAACCACTGCGCGCTGTCGGGATGGGTATAGTTCAGGTGCAACCAGCAGGGATGTTGACCGTCAATGTCATCACTGTTTTCCAGCGGCCTCGCGCCGCCGCGCCCGTCAAACACCCACGCAAAAACCGCGTCAGGAACGTTAACTTCAGATCCTTTAATGCTCTCCACACCGCCTCCACCTATGATCTCTTTCGGTGTCAGTCTAGCTTTCGCTCATCGTTAAGCAATATTTATGTGCCCATCACGCTGAATAGGCTCAGAAATCGACCGGGGCGAAAAGCAAAAGCCGGGTTCGACCCGGCTAGTGTTTGTCAGAATGAGGAGGTGGAGTGCGTGGACAGCAGCGGTTGCGGCTTGAACCGCGGCATGCGCGCGCCCTGCGCGGCATCACCCTCAAGGTGGAAGTTACGCGTCCGGCTCTGCAGCTCAATCACCTGATTGCGCAGAACGTCGGACGAACCGTTTAGTTCTTCCGCCATGGCCACATTGCTCTGCGTAACGCGCTCGAGTTCAGAAAGTGCAAGTGTGATTTGCGAAATGCCCTTCTCCTGCTCTGACGTTGAGGCCGAAATGTCGTCCATCAGCTTGCTGACGTTGCTCGACCCCGCCACAATCTCCTGCATATTTTTTTCTGCCTGCGACACCACGGTTACGCCCTGCGTCACGTTGCTGCTGGTGACGTCGATAAGCGTTTTGATATTTTTGGCCGCCTCAGCGCTACGGTGCGCAAGGCTTCTCACCTCACCGGCAACAACGGAGAATCCTTTTCCGTGATCGCCTGCCCTGGCAGCCTCAACGGCCGCGTTAAGAGCAAGAATATTGGTCTGGAAAGCGATGCCATCAATAAGCGTGATGATCTCCGTCATTTGCTGCGCGCATTCGGTAATGGACTGCATGTTATTAGCCACCTGCCCCATTAGCTCGCCGCCTTTGCGCGCCTGAAGCGTCGCCGCACTCGCCTGCTCACTGGCGAGGCGGGTATTATCCGCATTGTTTTTCGTGCTCGCCGCCATCTGCTCCATGCTGGCTGCCGTTTGCACCAGTGAAGCTGACTGCTGCTCCGTCTTGACAGAAAGCTGGGCGCTGCGCGAAGAGAGCTGCTCTGAGAGCGTCATGGCAGTTTGCGAAGATGACCTTATCTCACTCACCAGCGTAGCGATATTGCTGGATAAGCTATTAATTCCCGGAATCAAACGCCCGGCGCAGTTATTGCCAAACTCGGGAATCGAAACCGCAAGATTACCGGCCGTGACTTCTTCAATACTTTTTTTCACAGTATTGATCGGCGTCACAAGATATTTCGTCATGTAGGCCCACAGCAGGAATAACATGGTGAAATTTATAACGTTGATGGTAACTGAAAGCACGGCGCTGTTTGAAAATAAAGCTGTTACGCCTGCGTTTATCAAAAAACCGCACAGCAGAAAATAGATAATAAAGGTTCTGACGCTCATATTTCTAAGCATGATCGTTCCCACGACTATATATTTTGATCGGCATTAGGTTTTATAGCATCGCGCCAGATATTTGTCCTCACGAGATACTCGCGTTTTTCGTTTCGCAGTTTGATTGCCGTGGTTTTACTTAGGGCGCGATAAAGCATCGCATAATTGAAAATACCCCACCGCTTCTCCCGACCTGCTGGCTGAGATAGTGTAGAGGCGATACCATTAACTTTAGCCATACAATACTACTGCAGGTTTATTTAAGGAGCATTGCTACTTTCTGTGGCGCGAGTTTAGCGCGGCTAAATATCTAAAGCTTAAAATATATCGTATAACTTACGCCGTATAATATCTTTTATTCTGCTGGTCATTTTTCACAATGAATAACTAACCTTGTTAAGCGAGCATGTCATCACAAGGCCCCAACATGCCCGCAAACCTACTCAGACTCCTTTGGCGCGGGATTGCATAATGCTTAACGTATCGTGGGACCCTATTTTAGTAGCCATCTCTTTTCTGGTGGCGTTTATCGCCTCGTTCGTTGCCTTAGACAGCGCGGGTAAAATTCGCCAGGCCAGCCGTAAAGCGGCGCTGTTCTGGCGGCTGGCGGGCGGCGTCACGTTGGGCATCGGAATTTGGTCGATGCATTTCATCGGCATGCTGTCGATGAAAATGCCGACGATCGTGAGCTATCATCTTTGGCTCACCCTGGCCTCGCTGGGCGTTGCGGTGCTCGCATCGACCCTGGCGATCAATATCGTCGTGCCGGGGAAGTCCCTTTCACGCTTTCGCCTTTTCCTCTCTACGCTGATACTCAGCTCGGGCGTGGTGGCCATGCATTATGTCGGCATGGCGGCGCTGATGCTTGATAAGGGAATTATGTGGGACAGGCGCATCGTTCTGCTCTCGATAGCGATTGCCGTCGCCGCCTCTGGCGCCGCGCTGTGGCTGGCGTTTCACCTGCGGGATAAATATAAAGGCGTAGTGATTAATCGCATCGCGGCCGCGATAGTTATGGCTGCCGCCGTTTGTGCGATGCACTATACCGGCATGAGCGCCGCGCATTTCCACGATATGTCCCGCACGCTGCCGGGTGGAATTAGCGAGCTGGGCCTTTCAATTTGGGTGTCCGTCACAACCCTGTGCCTTCTGGGGATCATGCTGATTATCTCCCTGGCGGATTCGCACTGGCGCACCAGCCGGCTGACGGACAATCTACGACAGCTAAACCAGCAGCTCGAGCTACAGCCGAATTTTGATGCCCTTACGGGCCTGGTTAATCGCCAGCAAATGGATACGCTGCTGCACAATACGCTGCTGAATAAGAAGCCGTTTGGCCTGGTCTTCCTCGACGTCGACCGCTTCAGGCGCGTGAATGACGCGTGGGGGCACCAGGTGGGCGATGAGCTGCTGGTCAATGTCGCGCAGCGCATTACCGCCAGGCTAAGCCGTGACATGACGCTGGCGCGGCTGGGCGGCGATGCGTTTATCTTACTCCTGCCAGATACCGACGGCGAAAAGCTGAGCGCGTTGCTTCCTTCCCTTCTTGAGGATGCGCGCAGGCCGCTCTCTCTGTGCGGCCATGCGCTAAGCTGCACGCTTAGCGCGGGCGTGAGCCTCTATCCGGAGCACGGCGAAACGCTGCACGAGCTGAAGCTTAAGGCGGATGTTGCCATGCAGCACGTTAAGCGTGAAGGACGCAACGGCTGGGCGCTTTATCGCCCGGATATGTCAACCGACTTACCCACCGAGCCGGCGTTTTTACAGGAACTGTCGCAGGCGCTTGCGCGCGATCGGTTTGAGCTATGGTACCAGCCCATCTGGCACGCCGAGGAAAACGCCATTCACGGCTTCGAGGCCCTGCTTCGCTGGCGGCATCCGGAGCAAGGCATTTTGCTGCCGAACCTGTTTTTACCCACCCTGGAGCAAACCGGTTTAATTATCCCCGTCGGGAACTGGGCCATTGAGGCGGCGTGCCGACAGCTGAACTTCTGGACGGAACAGGGATTTAGCCAGTGGACATTGTCATTTAACCTGTCCCCGGCGCAGTTTGAGCAGCAGGATATCTTCCAGATCGTCTCCGCGGCGCTGCAAAAATATAACCTTGCGCCATCCCGGCTCATTCTGGAAGTCACAGAAAGTACCGCGCTTAAAAATCTCGACCGCAGTATTGAATTGCTTAATGCATTTAATCAGACTGGCATTGCCGTCTCGATTGATGACTTCGGCACCGGATATTCTAACCTGCTGATGTTGAGCGTTTTACCCGCCAAAGAGCTCAAAATTGATAAATCGTTTATCAGTTCGATGCTTGAAAACAATAAAAATCGCAAGCTGGTGGAAACCATCGTCAATATTGCTAAAACGATGGAAATGAACGTCGTCGCGGAAGGTATTGAGACGGAGGAGCAGCAAAACATTCTTACGGCGCTGGGCTGTGATTATCTTCAGGGTTATCTTTTCTCCCCGCCCCTGCCTGCTGAGCAAATTCCCTGGCTATTGCTGCAGAAAAATTCCGATAAACAAATTATACCTATTGGTAAAGTGCATAACGAATCGCCTGCCGTTTCGCAAAAACATCATGGCTGATAAAAAGGAATGACCTATGCCGCAACATGAGTTCGATGCGCTTAACCTTATTCAGACGCCAGTATGGGTGATTTCACCCGCTTCCGAACGCATTATTTTTGCGAATGCGACCGCCATAGAGGTAATGGGAAAGAGTACGCTTGATGAAATGCGCAGCGGAAATTATTCCGCCAGCGCGCAAACGTCGCTTTCGCTGTATGTGCCCGATTTAAAAAACTCCCGCGAAATAGTTGAGATCTGGACGGTGTGCCGCGACGCAAATCTCGCCCCCTTTAGCTGTCGCGTAACGCTTGCCGATTTTGCTTCTCACGGCGAGGTTATCGTTTTCGAAGGCATTGCACCGGGCGCGCCGACCGGGCTCAAAGCCAGCCGTTCGGCAAGCTATCAGCGTAAAAAGCAGGGATTTTACGCCCGATTTTTTTTCACCAATACGGCCCCGATGCTGTTGATTGACCCGGCCCGGGAAGGTCAGATTGTTGATGCGAATCTTGCCGCGCTAAATTTTTACGGCTACTCCCATGACGAGATGTGCAGCAAGCATACCTGGGAAATCAACGCGCTGGGGCGCGATATCCTGCCCATCATGACGGAGATAGCCCGCCTGCCCGGCGGGCATAAACCGCTCAACTTTGTCCACCGTCTGGCTGACGGCACGACGCGACACGTGCAAACCTACGCCGGGCCGATTGAAATCTACGGCGACAAGCTGATGCTGTGCATCGTCCACGATATTACCGAGCAAAAGCGGCTCGAGCTTGAGCTTGAACAGGCCGCGCAGCACGATGCGATGACCGGGCTGCTTAACCGCCGACAGTTTTACACCATTACCGAGTCGCAGCTCCCCACCCAGCAGCAGTTCAGCCTGCTGCTGGTCGATACCGATCGTTTCAAGAGCATCAACGATGTGTTTGGCCATTTGAAGGGGGATGAGGTCCTTGTTTCCCTTGCCCGCACGCTGGAGGCATGTATCCGGACAGAAGACTACGTGTTCCGCTGGGGCGGCGAGGAGTTCGCGATCCTGCTTCCGCGAACCCCTCTTGAAACGGCGATGCAGATCGCCGAAACCATTCGCGTTGCCGTATCACGCATCGCAATCCCTGGCCTGCCGCGTTTTACCGTCAGCATTGGCGTCGCGCGACGCGAGCAGAGCGAAAGCATTGATGAACTTTTCAAACGCGTGGACGATGCGCTGTATCGCGCCAAGAACGAGGGTCGTAATAAAGTCCTTGCCGCATGAAGCTGGAGTATTGATTAAACCCCCGCTACAATGCCCACTCAAAAATAATGCGTTCAGGTGGCTAGATTATTCAATGGGGAAAACAGAAATAATACTCATCGTAATTATTGCCTGCCTGATTATTTTCGGCCTGTGGTTTATTTTCAGCGGTGAGATATGGCTATGGGTAGGTTACCTGGAAAACTCACTGTATCCGAGCATTGAGACGCCTTAATAGCAGGTATTAACCGTTTATTTATTAACAAAAAAGCCCGTTCGCAGACGGGCTTTTTTATTTTGTCACGGGCGATCGTGCTTCTCAATATACATCGTGCGGCTATACGCCACGTCTTCCGGGTTGTTGATCGGATAGCCCTTCACCCACGGTTTGATCAGCCGCCCGTTGGTGTACTGATAGATAGGCGCAATGGGCGCTTTCTCCAACAGGATTTTCTCAGCCATGTTGTAATCCGCGTTGCGCGCTTTCGCCGTGGTTTCAAGCGACGCCTGATTGATCACCTTGTCGTAGGCCGGATCGTTAAAGCGGGAAATGTTGCCGCTGTGGGTCGAGGTAAGCAGCGACAGGAACGTCGACGGCTCGTTGTAGTCCCCTACCCAGGAGGCGCGGATCACGTCGAAGTTGCCGGTGTTGCGGCTATCGATGTAGGTTTTCCACTCCTGATTTTGCAGCTTAACGTCTACGCCCAGGTTTTTCTTCCACATCGACGCCACGGCGATAGCAATCTTCTGGTGGTTTTCCGACGTGTTGTACAGCAGGGTCAGCTTCAGCGGGCGCTGCGGACCATAGCCCGCCGCCTGCAGCAGCGTTTTGGCCTGCGCGTTCAGCTCCTGCTGCGACATCTGCTCAAACGGCGAGGTTTCCGGCGTGAAGCCCGCCGTCACGTCAGGCGTGAAGTGCCATGCCGGCTTCTCACCCGTGCCTAGAACCTTGTCCGCCATAATTCGGCGATCGATAGTCATGCTCAGCGCGAGGCGCACGCGGGCGTCCGCCGTTGGGCCTTTCTGGGTGTTAAAGGCGTAGTAGTAGGTTCCAAGCTGCGGCGGAGTATAGACCTGCCCCGGAATGTCCTTCAGCAGCTTTTGGTACATGTTTTTCGGGAACGATTCGGTGATATCAATATCACCCGCCAGATAGCGCTTGGTGGCCGATGATTCCTGATTGATCGGGATAAATGTGACCTTTTTAATCACCGTCTTCGCGTTATCCCAATAATGCGCGTTCGGCTCAACCACCAGCTTCTCATTGACCACGCGATCCTTAAGCACATACGCGCCGTTCCCGACCAGCGCCCCCGGGCGTGTCCACTCTTTGCCGCTTTCCACATTGGCCTTTTGCACCGGATAAAAAGCGAAGTTTGCCGTCAGGTTGCTGAACCAAGGGAGCGGTTTATTCAGCTCGACGCGCAGGGTTTTGGCGTCCACGGCCGTTACCCCGAGCGTGTTCGGCGCAGCCTTACCGTCGATAATCGCCTGCGCGTTGTTAATGCCCGCCAGGGCGGCAAACCAGGCAAACGGCGAGGTTGTTTTCGGGTCAACCAGGCGCTGCCAGCTGTAAACGAAATCTTGCGCCGTCACCGGCGTGCCATCGGACCATTTAGCGTTATCGCGCAGCGTGAACGTCCAGATGCGGTTATCGTTGCTTTGCCAGCGCGTCGCCACGCCGGGCGTGATTTCCCCTTTTTCGTTCTGGTTGACCAGTCCTTCATAGAGATCGCGGATCACCTGAATTTCCGGCAGGCCAACGGCTTTCGCCGGGTCCAGCGAAGCCGGTTCATCTTTAATATGGCGAACCAGCTCCTGCTTTTGCGCCAGCACCGTTCCCTTTGGCACATCGGCAGCGTAAGAGAGTGAAGAGAGTCCGCACAGCCACAGCGCAGAACAGAGTAGCGAAACAGGATGCTTCATGAGATCCCCTTTTAAAAAGTCAGCAAACGAACGGATGCGTAATTATTTGTTTCGACACGAAGAAATGCAAATGACTTGAGCCGGAAAGTTGATATCTGACAGCTTCTGCGGGCGCTGAAACCATTTGATTAACCGCCAGTTTTGCACAACACTGCCAGAAGTGACTCTCTATTAGGATTTGCTATGACACTCACCCGACCACGAACGGAACGCGGCGCGTTCCCGCCGGGCACTGAACATTATGGCCGTTCATATCTGGGCGCTCCGCTGATCTGGTTCCCCGCTCCGGATGCCGATCGCAGCAGCGGCTTAATCATTGCGGGCACGCACGGCGATGAAAACTCCTCCATCGTCACCCTCTCCTGTGCGCTCCGCACGCTGGCCCCGAACCTGCGTCGCCACCACGTCATTCTGACCGTCAATCCGGACGGCTGTCAGCTTGGCCTGCGTGCGAACGCGCGCGGCGTTGACCTGAACCGCAATTTCCCCGCGGCCAACTGGCGCGCCGGGGAGACCGTCTACCGCTGGAACAGCTCGGCTGAAGCGCGGGACGTCGTGCTGCTGACGGGGGATACGCCCGGCTCGGAGCCCGAAACGCAGGCGCTGTGTCAGCTTATCCATAAGATCCACCCGGCCTGGGTGGTCTCTTTTCACGATCCGCTGGCCTGCATTGAAGATCCTCGCCACACCGCTCTCGGCCAGTGGCTTGCCGACGCCTTCGCCCTGCCGCTCGTCACCAGCGTAGGGTATGAAACGCCGGGGTCGTTTGGCAGCTGGTGCGCCGATTTGAGCCTGCACTGCATCACCGCCGAGTTCCCGCCCATTTCGTCCGACGAGGCGAGCGAAAAGTACCTTAAGGCGATGGTCGAGCTGCTGCGCTGGCAGCCTCAGGGATGAAGCTCGCCGGTGGTGAAATTGAGGGCTGGCGAGACGTCCACCGCCAGCCAGGTTGGCCCATCGAGATCGGCAAATCGCACCTTATTCACCAGCGGCAGCGCCGCGCCGATCGCGCGTGATGTACACAGCATACAGCCCAGCATCAGGGCAAAGCCCTGCGCCTGCGCCGCCGCGGCCAGAGCAAGCGCTTCCGTCAGGCCGCCGGTTTTATCAAGCTTAATGTTCACCATCTCATAGCGGCCCTTGAGCTTTGCAAGGCTGTCGCGGGTGTGGCAGCTTTCGTCGGCGCATATCGGCAGCGGGTGAATAAAATTCTCCAGCGCCGCGTCGTCCCCGGCGGGCAGCGGCTGCTCCAGCATCGCGACGCCGAGATCGGCCAGCAGCTGGCAGCGCGCGGCCAGCCCTTCGGCATGCCACGACTCGTTGGCATCCACAATCAGCGTGGCCGATGGCACCGCCGAGCGAATCGCGACCATGCGCTCGCTGATCAGGCGGTCGTCGAGCTTAACCTTCAGTAACGTTGCCCCGGTCTCAACCAGCGCCCGCGCGCTTGCCGCCATCTGCTCGGGCTCGCCAATCACCACCGTTTGCGCAGTCACGATGGATTCCGGCAGCGTCGCGTTCAGCAGCGTAGCCAGGGACTTTTGCTGCTTTGCCGCCTCGAGGCTCCACAGCGCACAGTCGATGGCGTTTCGCGCAGCGCCCCCCGGCAGTTCAGACTGCAGCGCCTCTCGCGACAGCCCCGTTTGCAGCGCGGGCACCAGCGTCATAATCTGAGCCATGACTGAGGCAAGGCTCTCACCGTAGCGCGGGTACGGCGTACACTCCCCTACGCCCTTTACGCCGTCTTCTTCTATCTCGACCACCACGACGCAGGCCTCGCTGCGGCTGCCGCGGGAGATCACAAACGGGGAATGTAACGGCCAGGCTTCTTCATAGACCTTAACGCTTCTCATCACTGACTCCTTGCGGCCCGGTAAGGCGAAAAAATTGGTTTGCCGTGTTATCCGCTGTTGGCATACACTAGCCACGACGTTAACTATATGTAAACAGGAAGATATCTATGTCACAACTCGTTCATTTCCAGGGCAACCCGGTTGCTGTTGCAGGTTCCATTCCGCAGGCCGGCAGCAAAGCGCAGGCATTTACTCTGGTGGCTAAAGATCTGTCTGACGTCACGCTGTCTCAGTTTGCTGGCAAACGCAAAGTTCTGAACATTTTCCCAAGCATTGATACCGGCGTGTGCGCCGCATCCGTGCGTAAATTCAACCAGCTGGCGACCGAAATGGACAACACCGTTGTGCTGTGCATTTCCGCCGATCTGCCGTTCGCCCAGTCTCGCTTCTGCGGTGCGGAAGGTCTGAGCAACGTTGTTACCCTGTCCACCCTGCGCAGCCCGGATTTCCTGGAGAACTACGGCGTTGGCATTTCTGAAGGCGCGCTGAAAGGCCTGGCTGCCCGTGCGGTTCTGGTGCTGGACGAAAACGACACCGTTCTCTTCAGCGAGCTGGTGAATGAAATCACCACCGAGCCGGATTACGCTGCCGCCCTGGCCGTGCTGAAAGCGTAATATCGCGCGTAAAAAAAGCCTCTTTCACAGAGGCTTTTTTTTTATTCGTCACTTTTTTTCTGGTTCAGGCCATACTCGCGCAGCTTGTTCGCAATCGCGGTGTGCGACACGCCAAGACGCTTGGCCAGTTTGCGCGTGCTCGGATAGCTGCGGTAAAGCTGCGTCAGCACCGAACGCTCGAAGCGGCTGGTAATGTCGTCTAAAGACCCTTCCATCGCCTCCTCGCCTACCGACACCGTTCCCGCATCGTAATCCGGCAGCAAAATATCCTGCGGCCGCAGCTCGTAGCCTTCGAGCTGGGTGAGCGCCCGATAGACCGCGTTTTTGAGCTGGCGAATGTTGCCCGGCCAGCCGTAGCGCGTGAGCACCGTGCCCAGGTCGGCGGAGAGCTTAGGCCGCGGCACGCCCTGTTCGTCGGCAAAGCGCGCCACGAAAAGTTCGGTCAAAGGCATGATGTCCTGCGGGCAGTCGCGCAGCGGCGGAATATTCAGCGTCAGCACGTTAAGGCGATAATAGAGGTCCTCGCGGAAGGCCCCTTTTTGCACCAGCTCGACCAGATTTTTCTGGGTGGCGCAAATCACGCGCACGTCAACGTGCACTTCATGATCTTCACCCACGCGGCGGAAGGTGCCGTCGTTCAGGAAGCGCAGCAGCTTAGCCTGCATGCGCGGGGACATTTCACCGATTTCGTCCAGCAGCACCGAGCCGCCGCTCGCCTGCTCGAAGAAGCCTTTTTTCCCCTCCGGCGCGTGGCCGAACAGCTCGCTTTCAACGGCATCTTCCGGAATCGACGCGCAGTTCAGCGCCAGGTAAGGCTTTGCCGCCCGCGGGCTGGCAAGATGCACCGCGTGGGCCAGCAGGTCTTTGCCGGTGCCGGTGTCCCCGGTAATCAGCAGCGGTGCCGTCAGGTTCGCCAGCTTCCGCGCCTGATCGACCACGTGCCGCATTTTAGGGCTGACCGCAATAATCTGGCTAAATGCGCCCACGTCCTGGCTGGAAAGGTTTTGCAGCTGGCGGCCCATGCGCACCGTGGATCGCAGCATGATCACGGCACCCGTCAGCACGCGGTCGTCATTCTCGCCCTTCAGGTAGACCGGGGTAATTTCCATCAGGAAGTTCTGCCCGTTAATCACCACGTGCTCGCTGTGCGTATTCTGCGGGTTGCTGTCCAGCCAGCGCTGGAAGTTAAAGCCGGGAATCAGCTGGGTGGCGTGGTGATGGCTGAGCTTGTCCTGATTTTGCGCGAAGAGCTGGCAGCTGGCGAGGTTAACGCGCTCAACTTTGCTTTTCAGATCCAGCGACAGGAAAGGCTCCGGCATCGCTTCCAGCAGCGCGCTCAGCGCCAGATGCTCGCGCTCTGACGGCATCCAGGGAATGGTGCGCACGTCCGTAACGCCAGCGATACGGCGGATTTCCGCCATCAGGCTGCTGAAGGTGTTAAATTCAATTTCGGCAAAATTGAGGTAAATTCTCCCGACGGGGTCGATCTCAATGCCACGTAAATCAATGCTACGTAAAACAAGCAGATCGAGTAACTCGCGGGTCAGACCGAGACGGTCTTCACAAAAGACTTCCAGACGCATGGGAAATTCACCGTTTAAGCCATTAACACTAAAATGATATGTCAGAACGCGGCGATCGGGAAGGTGGCTGTCAAGAATTATTGACAGCCAGCACGATTAGTGAACAAACGGGCTTACGACGTCGGCTTTTTATTCAGGGTTTCCTTAAGCTGGCCGATCAGCTCGCGGCGAAAATCCCCCAGCCGCGGTTTGTCGCCGTCGATCCACGGCAGCGGGCGGCAGACCTCCATCGCTTTGATGCCGAGACGGGCGGTCAGCAGACCGGCACCAATCCCCTGCGCCGCGCGGGCCGACAGCCGGGCGGCCAGATCCTGCGACACCCAGTCCATTCCGACTTCCCGCACCAGCTCGCTGGCACCGGCAAACGCAATGTTCAGCAGCACCAGCTTGAACAGGCGCAGGCGGCTATAGTAGCCAAGCTCGATGCCGTAGAGGTTAGCAATGCGGTTAATCAGGCGCAGGTTGCGCCAGGCAATAAACGCCATGTCGACCAGCGCCAGCGGGCTGACGGCGATCATCAGCGTTGACTCTGCAGCAGAGCGGCTTATCTCGCGACGCGCCTGCGCGTCCAGCACCGGCTGGACCATATGCGCGTAGAGCGTGACCACTTCCCGATCGTTTTGCGTTTCGTGGATCGCCGCATACCAGCGCTGGAGCGCCGGATGGGACTGATCGATTCCGGCCTGCCTCGCCAGCGCTTCGCAGAACGCGCGCCCTTTTCCGGTGCCGTGGCTGTGCAGCAAATCGCGCGCTTCATCACGCTCGTGCGCGCGCTGGCGCAGCCGCCACAGCCTGCGCCACTCGGTGGCAACCGACCCGACACCGGCTCCGACGATAAGCGCCCCTGCCGCGCAGCCGCCCAGCGCAACCCAGTCCTGCGTTTGCCACGCGTTGATGGCCCACTGCACGCCCTGCCCAACCACGCTCGCGCCGAACAGCACCAGCCCGGCCGTTACCATTTTGCGCCACAGGCTGCGCTTTGGCCGCAGCGCGGCTTCAACCACCGCTTCGGCCTGCCCCTCTTCAACCAGCGGATCTTCCGCCAGCGCGGGAGAAAAATTCTCCGCCTGCGTGCCACTGAACGTCTGGGACGTTTTAAATACCGTCTGCTGCTCCTGCTCGAGCGGCCCGGTGAAATCAATGCGCGGTTTTAACGGTTCCGTCATCGCAGTTTATCTCCAATCAAAAACTCCAGCGCCGCGTCCAGCCGAATATGCGGTAGCGGCTGGTCAACGCTCATCGCCTGCGGGCGAAAGGCCTCAAACTGAAAGCCCTGGTTTTGCCAGAAGGCCTGTCCCGGCAGGCGCGCGGGGACTTCACCCGGATAAACCGTCAGCGGCTCGCCGTCGCTGAGGCGGTTGCCGCGCAGCGCCGGGATTTTCTCGCCGTTGACGTCAATCAGCCCGCTCTGCGTCGCCTGGACCGACGCCAGCCCCAGGCAATCCATGCCGATCCCCTCAAACGCCGCATTCTGCCACGCGTCCTGCACCAGTTGCTGAAGCAGAGAAACCATGTTGGCGTGCTGATCGACCGTAACGTGGTCCGCCTTGGTGGCGGCGAACAGCAGCTTGTCGATCACCGGCGAAAACAGGCGGCGGAACAGCGTGCGCTGCCCGTAGTGGAAGCTTTGCATCAGCTGAGTGAGCGCCAGGCGCATATCGTTAAACGCCTGCGGCCCGCTGTTTAGCGGCTGCAGGCAGTCCACCAGCACGATCTGGCGGTCAAAGCGTAAGAAGTGATTTTTGTAGAAGCCCTTTACCACCTTTTCACAGTAGTAATTATACCGCTCGCGCAGCATACCGGCGTTGGTGTGCTTCTCCGCCTGGGCCAGCTTCGACTCACCGATGCCGTCCACGTCCGGCCACGGGAAAAACTGCAGCGCGGGCGCACCCGCCAGATCGCCGGGCAATACGAAGCGGCCCGGCTGAATAAAGTGCAGACCTTCCCGCTTGCAGCGGTGCAGATAATCCGTCCAGGCTTCGGCGATGCGCGCCAGGCGGTTTTCATCGGCGGGCGCAAGCGGATCTAAGCCCTCGCAGAGCTGCCGCCACTGGGCGGACCATTCCGCCCGCGGCCCCTGCAGCAGGCCGGTCATTTGCCGCGACCAGCTCAGGTAGTCCTGCGCCAGCATGGGCAAATCGAGCAGCCACTCGCCGGGGTAATCGACAATTTCCAGATACAGCGTGGACGTATCCTTGAAGTGGCGCATCAGCGACTCGTTAGACCGAAAGCGCAGCGCCAGGCGGATTTCACTTACGCCGCGCGTCGGGGTTGGCCAGGAGGGCGGATCGCCGTACAGCTGCGCCAGCCCTTCGTCGTAGGTGAAACGCGGAATGCCAAAATCACGCTGGGGTACGCGCTTTACGCCCAGCAGGCGCTCTTCACGCACCGCGCTCAGCAGCGGCAGGCGCGCCCCCGCGTGCAGGTTCAGCAGCTGGTTCACCATCGCGGTGATAAAGGCCGTCTTGCCGCTGCGGCTCAGCCCGGTCACCGCCAGTCGCAAATGACGATCCGCGCCGCGGTTGACCAGAGAATTAAGTTCGTTTTTAAGTCGCTTCATCGCCGTCCTTCATTGCGGGGAGCCTGGAATGACAGGTTTCAGAATACAATAAATTGGGGCAGATCGTTGATTATCAATTCATAATTATTGCTATTGCCGTTTTTTCTCCAGTAAGATGACTTTAAATAGCTGACGGTCCTGAGCGAGTAAGGTGTATGTCACCCACCATTTATGATATTGCGCGTGTTGCTGGTGTTTCAAAATCAACCGTGTCCAGAGTGCTGAATAAACAAACGAATATATCTCCTGAAGCGCGTGAAAAAGTGCTTAAGGCCATTGATGAATTAAATTATCAGCCCAACAAGCTTGCCCGCGCGCTGACCACTTCCGGCTTTGATGCCATTATGGTCATTTCGACCCGTTCAACTAAAACCACTGCCGGAAATCCCTTTTTCTCCGACGTGCTTCATGCCATTACCGCAAAAGCGGAGCAGGAAGGGTTTGACGTAATATTGCAAACGTCGAAAAGCAATGAAGACGACCTGCTTAAATGCGAAAGTAAAATTAAGCAAAAGATGATCAAAGGGATCATTATGCTCAGCTCACCGGCAAACGAATCCTTTTTTTCCCGCCTGGACGCTTACGGCGTGCCGGTAGTGGTTATTGGTAAACTTGAAGGTGACTATAAAAATATCTATTCCGTCGACACCGATAATTTCAGCGACAGCTTTACGCTAACGGAAACGTTTATTCAGCGTGGGCACAGAAAAATAGCCTGCCTGCACGCGCCGCTGGATTATCACGTCTCTATCGATCGCCTGGCCGGTTATAAAGCCGGGCTGGAAAAGCATAATATCGATATTCATCCAGAGTGGATTATAGACGGCGGCTATACGCACGAAAGCGCCCTTGCTGCCGCCTGTGATTTACTGTCATCCGCTAACCCGCCGGACGCCGTATTTGCCACCGACAGCATGAAGCTTCTCAGCCTTTATCGCGCGGCTGACGAATTAAATCTGATGATTCCGGAACAGCTCGCGGTTGCCGGATACGGTGACCCGATGCTGTCGCTGATCCTTACGCCAGCGCCCGCCGGGTTTGAGATCCCGATACGCAGGCTTGGCGAAGAGAGCTGCGATATTCTCTTCAAGCGTATTTCAGGCGGCCAGGTGCCGCAGAAAGTGCTGATCGATACCCACTTTTCACTTTCACCGTCGCTGCGCTAAAACCAGGGGCTGAATGCCCCTGGTGCTTGCCATTTAGAAGGCGTAATTAACGCCAACGCCCGCGTAGTGGAAACGGTCGCTGTCGCCTTCGTCATGGTCTTCCCACTCATAGGCATATTCGAGCGTCATGGATAAACCATTCGTGAAGTCATAGGCATACAGCATGCCGAGACGGTTAAAATCATGTCCTTCGCGTTCAATATCGTCCTGCCAGTCCCAGTTAGACCAGCGGTCCAGGCCAAGCCGCGTATAGGGCGTGAGCGTGGTATTGCCCAACGCAATCGGCAAATAGGCACGAATTTCCTGGGTGGAAAACTCGCCGTTATTACGCGAACCATCCATATTGAATCCGCGCTCTAAATAGTAATTTACTTTCGCAGAGAATGTTTCGTTAATAGACCACGTAAATCCTGTTTCAGTTTCGACGCGGCTGTCGGAATACCCGGTTTTTTCAAGATCGTTGGCAAACTGATACATGGCGAACCAGCCGCCAAAGCGCCAGTCATCCGCAAGTTTAATATCCCAGTCGGGCTGGATTTTATAGCGCTGCATATTAGCCGTGCCGTCTTTAGCGCCCTGCTCATCTTTAAAATGGTAGCCATAGTTACGGAAACCGCCGGTCAGCCCCAGCGTGAAATCATCTGTGCCGATAAAGCGATAGCGTAGTTCAACCTCAGGACGATCAAAATAGGTGCCGCGAGTCATGCTGCTATAATCCACGGGGCCTTCCTGATACATCGCCAGAGAGATCGTCCACGCATCCCAGGTGGCGTTAAACCAGACGGAAGGCTCATATAACCCGTCCTTATCGTCGGCTTGCCCTTCGACGTTTTCAATTTCATACATGGCGCCAATATTAAACGCCCACTGATTTTCTGTTTCGCTCGCCTGCGCACAGCTAACCCCTGCGCATAAACAAAGCGCAGCACTTTTTAGTAGAGTACTCATAAGTTATTCCTTTAAAATTAAACAAACAAAAAAGCCGGAAATAGATTCCGGCGTACAACACTTATCGAATAGCCGCTTCCGTTTCTGCATCAAAGAAATGGCATTTATTCATATCGAATTGAATAGCAATATTATCTCCGGCGGCGTAATCATTTGCGGCACTCGCGCGAACGACCAGCTCGTGTCCGCCGACGGTGGCATAGAGCATAAACTCGGCTCCGGTTAGCTCCGCCACGCTCACCTTTGCCTCCGTGCCGCCGCTACGTTCAGCGGTCACAATATCTTCGGGGCGAATGCCAAACACGATGGCTTTACGCTGATAGCCCTGCGCATTCAGCGCGGCAAGCAGAGCGTCAGGAATTTCCAGACGCAGCGTTTCCGTCACAAAATACCGATCGTCAATCGCGCCGCGAATGAAATTCATCGCTGGCGATCCGATAAACCCGGCCACGAACATGTTTGCCGGCTCGTTATAAACCTGCTTCGGCGCGCCCACCTGCTGGATAATGCCATCCTTGAGGATCACGATACGGGTTGCCATGGTCATGGCTTCGGTCTGATCGTGGGTGACGTAAATCATGGTGGTGTTCAGCTTCTGGTGCAGCTTGCTGATCTCGGCCCGCATCTGAACGCGAAGCTTTGCATCGAGGTTCGACAGCGGTTCATCCATCAGAAACACCCCAGCCTCGCGCACGATCGCGCGGCCCAGCGCCACGCGCTGACGCTGTCCGCCGGAGAGCGCGCCGGGTTTACGCTTCAAGTACTCCCTCAGCCCCAGGATCTGCGCCGCCCAGCTCACCCGCTCTTCGATGATCGAAGGCGCGATTTTTTGCATCTTGAGGCCAAACGCCATGTTGTCGTAGACCGTCATATGCGGATACAGCGCATAGTTCTGGAAGACCATGGCGATATCGCGAGCCTTTGCGGGCACGTCGTTCATGCACACGCCGTCAATCACCAGCTCGCCCGCGCTGATCTCCTCCAGCCCGGCAATCATGCGCAGCGTCGTCGATTTGCCGCAGCCTGACGGCCCCACAAAAACGATAAACTCCTTGTCCTCAATTTTCAGGTTAAAGTCCTTCACCACGTGGACCTGGTTATCGTAGATTTTCTGGATATGTTTTAGAGAAAGTTGAGCCATTTATGAGTTCCTTATCGATACGGTCCGGGAGGTCCAGAAGTCCGTCAGGCGGTTCCACGTCAGTTCGCGCGTGGAGCGAAGCTGCAGCGCCGCGCGGTCCAGGCCAGGCCCAATCCCCACGGATAGCATGCCAGCCGCATTGATCGCCTCAACGCCCGCCGCGGCATCTTCAATGCCTATTGCCTCTTGAGGACGAACGTGTAGCCCTTCGCAGGCCGCCAGGAAAATTTCCGGATCGGGTTTCGAGCAGATAATGCGCGAGGCGTCGGCGCAAAAATCGAATGCGGTAGCAATCCCCAGCGCGTGCAGAATGCCCGGCGCGTTGAGGGATACCGACGCCAGACCCGTTTTCACTTTCGCTCTACGGATCTCTGCCAGCAGCTCGCGGATGCCCGGCAGCATCGACGCCTCGGTCAACGAGGCCAGAGACTGGACATAGCGCGTATTTTTCTTACCCGCCAGCGCCAGGCACTGTTTGTCGCTAAACGCCCCTTCTTTACCGCCGTGTCGAAGAATGCGCTGGAGAGATTCCATACGGCTAATGCCCTTCAGCTCGTCGTTGAAGGCCTCGTCGATGGTAATTCCAATCTCTTCCGCTACGCTTCGCCACGCGAGAAAGTGAAGGTGCGCGGTGTCGGTAATCACCCCGTCTAAATCGAATATCACCGCTTTAAGCATCATAGCCACCTCCCGTGGTAGCGGTCCCATTAACAAGCGTCAGAAAGTCCGCAGATAAGAAAATGTGCTGCCCGCTTACGCTCACGCGTTTACCCCAGAGCGTGAGCGTGACGGGCTCTGACGTAACGAGGGTCAAAGCATCGCCGTCAAAGGCAATGTGCATGCGCGCGTTTCGCCAGCGCAAAGGAAATGCGAGCGTCTGCCAGTGCGCGGGAAGCCTGGGCGCGAGATGCAGCTCGCCCTCCATTATCTGCAGCCCGGCAAAGCCCTGAACCACGCCGGACCAGATGGCGCCCGTCGCCGCGGCGTGGATGCCCTCATCGCTGCTGTGCGGATCGCTGCCTAAATCAATGGCAACGCCATCCCGCCAGAAGGCGTAAGCGCTGGTAGTGTCGCCGCAGCGGGCGGCCACAATGCCGTGAATGGCTTTGCTGAGAGACGAATCATGAATTGTGCGCGGCTCGTAGAACGCCAGGTTGGCCGCGCACTGCTCGCGCGTAAACCGCTCCGGCAGCAGGTAGTTAAGCATTACAACGTCCGCCTGTTTGAGGATTTGCATCTCATTGACCTCCGCGCGGGAATAGTCCAGCAGGATGGTTTGCTTACCCGCATGCGCCTTATAGCGGCTCAGATCGATAGACGGTTTGGACAGGAAGGTGTCATCCTGCGGGATCACGCCCTCCGCATCGGCCGCCGGGAGCCACAGGCGCGTCAGGAACTGCGCGGCGTTGTGCGAAAATACCGGGTCTTCACGTCCGAATTTCGCCATAAACGCCACCGCGCTCGCCACGTTGTGCCAGGCGAGATAATTGGTGTAGGCGTTGTTATTAACGTGCTCGGTGTATTCGTCCGGTCCAATCACGTCATGAATTTCCAGCCGACCGTTCACCTCGGTCGCGCGCCCCATCCAGAAGGTGGCGGTTTCGACAAGGAGCGTCAGCCCTTCATTGCGCATAAAGGCGTCATCCTGCGTCGCCTGCCAGTAGGCCACCACGGCCCACGCGATATCCGCCACGATGTGGTGTTCCGCCAGCGCGGAAGCGACCTTCTGCCGCATGCCGGTGCGAATATTGATAGCCGCAAACTCCGGCGTTTCTTCCTGCCCGCTGGCGGCGCTTTCCCACGGGAACAGCGCGCCAGGCCAGCCGTTGCGGCGTGCCTTCTCCCGCGCGCCGGAAAGATTGAGCCAGCGGTATCGCAGCAGGCCGCGCGCGACCTCAGGCCGGGTAAAGAGGTGGAAAGGCAGGAGGAAAATTTCGGTGTCCCAGAAGACGTGCCCTTTATACCCTTCTCCGGTCAGCCCTTTTGCCGCAATGCTGCTGCGTTCGTCATGTGCAGGCGTCATGGTCGTCAGATGCCAGACGGCATAATCCATCGCCATTTGATCCTCAGGATCCGAGGACGTCACCGTCAGGCGGCAATCACGCCAGACGCTTTCCCACGCACTCGCCGAGCTTTCCAGCAGAGAGGCGTAACCCCTGGCGGCGCAGGCGTTGAGATCGGCCAGCGCGTTACGGGCAAAAGAGGCCTGCGAAAGCGCTCTGTCCCGGCGATGCGCGACCCAAATCACCTTCTCAAGCGTTACAGTGTCACCTTCTGCCACGCTAAGCGCGTGATGGCTAAGGATCTGGCGGTTTTTCGCCGTAAAGCAGCTGTAGCTGCGCATCGACAGGCGGCAGCTTGCGGTTATGACCACCTCAGACGTGCGGTCCTGCGTTTCATACATCCCCTGCATGACGCGTTCGTCGAACACCCTCACGGACGCTTCATCAAGGTGTTGCCTGCCGCTGTTGGTTTGCGTTGCATCAATGCCGGTTTTCAGCACGATCTGCCCTGCCTCATCCAGAGGCGTGATGCTGAGCCGTAGCGCGGTAAGCGGCAGCTGATCTAACGATACAAAGCGTCGGCTCTCCAGGCGGTAGCGTTTCCCCGCGGGGGTACGCCAGACCACGCTGCGGGTCAGCTCGCCGTTGGCAAAAGCCAGCTCTCGCTGCCAGCTCAGGCACTCTCCGGATATCAGCGAGAACGGATTGCCGTCCAGTTCGATATCCACGCCCATCACGTCCGGCAGGTTAACCAGCTCGCTTGTCTCGTTGCGCCCGGCGCGATGATACAGCCCGGCAAGATACATCCCCCGCGTTTGCTGGGTGTAGTCTTCCTCGTGCGCGGCGCGGATCCCCATGTAGCCATTACCGCAGGCCATCACGGAGGCAAATTTGTTCAGGCTGTGCGGGCAAAAAGCCGGATCGGTTAATACAGACAGGTTCAGCATAGCGTCACGCTTTCTCCTTTCTCTGCCGCCTCGTACAGCGCAGCCACTAACTGCTGGATAACCAGCCCCTGTTCAGCATCGGCGATCGTGACCGGCTCGCCCATGACGTGGCGGACAAACGCGTCCATGCTGCGCAAATGACGCTGGTCATCGGCCTCTTCGCGCGCTAAAAGCGTGTGCAATTCGCCGCCCTCGTCAGCGTAAATCTGCGCCGGAAACAGCGTGGCGCCGGCTTTTTCTCCGCAAAACGACACGTTCATAATCGACTGCTCACGAATGTTGAGGGCAAAGGAGGTGTCCAGGCGCAGAATGCCGCCGTTGCAGAACTCAATCGTGCCAAACAGCGCATCCTCCACGGTAAACTGCGCCGGGTCCCACTCGCCAAACTGGCCGCTGCTTTTGCGGTTGCCGAGCCGCTGGAAGCTGTGCGCCGTCACTCGCTTAACGGCCGGAAAGCCCAGCACGTACATCGCGGCATCCAGCATGTGAATGCCGATGTCAATCAGCGGCCCGCCGCCCTGGAGGGATTTATTGGTGAATACGCCCCAGCCGGGGACGCCGCAGCGGCGCAGCGCCTGCGCCGTTGTGAAGTAGATTTCACCAAAGGTTCCGTTCATGACGGCCTCACGCAGCAGCTGCGTATCCAGCGCAAAACGGTGGTGGAAATCATAGGCCAGCACCTTTCCCGCCCTGCGGGCCGCCATGCGCATCAGATCGGCCTCCTGCGGCGTCATGGCAGGCGGCTTCTCACACATAACGTGACACCCCGCCTCAAGCGCCGCCAGCGCGTGTTCAAAGTGAAAACGGTTGGGGGAACACACGCTCACGATATCGGGTTTCACCGCATGCAACATTTCGCGAACGTCCTGCCATGCGGACGCAATGGCATGACGTTCAGCAAACGCCTGAGCCTGTTCAGGGCGGCTGTCCATGACGGCCACCATCTGAACATCACTGCGCGTGGCGTAATACGATGCATGCACTTTGTCTGCTACCTGCCCGGCACCGATGATGGCAACGCGCAAAGGAGAAGAGGTTGAAGCACTCATCACGCTTGTCATCCTTAGCATTCACGCAGGTACGCCAACGAATCCCGATAGGCCTGAGCCGGATCGTCTGCGCGAACGCGGCACTCATAGACCACATACCCCTGATAGTTATCCGCGCGAAGCTGGTCGAAAAGCGTGGCAAAATCCAGGCTTCCGCTTCCCGGCTGGTAGCGGTGATTATCGGCAATATGCACGTGGCCGAGCAGATCGCGGTTAAGATGCAGCGCATCCGTCAGCGAGTCTTCTTCAATGTTCATGTGGTAGAAATCGCCGATGATCTGCACGTTATTCAGCGCGTTCTCTTCAATGTAACGACGCGCGTCAGCCAGGGTGTTGATCATGTGATCCTGATAGCGGTTCAGCGGCTCAAGGAACACGGTCGTTCCCGTGCGCGCGGCCACCTCATCAAGCCAGCGCAAGGACGCGCTGACCGCGTTGCGATCCCCTTCCAGGCTGCGCGGCGACGTCATCGGCGGCAGGCGGAAGGTGAACATTCCCCACGCGGCGGGCACGATGATGCCCTTCCCGCCGACTTCGGCAAGCGCTTCCAGGATGCGTTCGATCTGCTTGAGGCCGTTCAGACGACGCTCTTCGATGAAGTCGCCAATCCATCCATCGTAGCCGCCGCAGGCGGTTGTTACAGGTAAACCCGTTGCGTTGATTGCTGCCTTCACCTCGTCGAGGTTTTCGACCAGCAGCTTGCCGTCGATTTCATAGCCATCAAATCCCATTGATTTGATGTACTGGAACTTTTCCAGAAGGGTGGTCGGGAAAAAGGCCTGGTTCTGCGTTGCGATTTTCATTGTTTGCTCTCCGTAGCTTAAAACGTGACGCCCATTTTGATGCTCAGCTCAGGGTGCTGATCCACGTACTTCATGTAGCTTTCCGCGCTGGTCTGGAAAGTGACGACCGGATCGATCAGATCCTCACAGTTGAGGTAACCGTTCATCAGCAGCTCCCAGCAGGTCTCTTCGATGCGCTTGCGGCTCCAGCGCGGATAGTCCGGGTTCGGCTCGCTGCACGCGCGGGAAAAAACAATCTTCGCGTTGTTGAAGTGGGCTTCGCGACCCAGGTTGAAGCCTTCGGCAAACGGCTTGGCAAAGGCAACGTAAGAGATCGTGCCGCCATACGCCAGGCCGCGCAGCGCAGACTGCAGCGCGTCGGCGAAGCCGCTGGTTTCGATGATCACGTCCGCGCCCTGCTTGCCGGTCAGCTTTTTGATTTCCAGACCGACGTCGGTCCCGATGGGGTTCAGGCAGTGGTCAGCGCCATGGCGACGCGCTATCTCGCAGCGGTGGGCGATAGGATCGACGCCGATGACCACGGAGGCTCCGGCTTTTTTCGCCAGCTGAACCGCGATCTGGCCAATTGCTCCCAGACCTACGACCACCACAAAATCCCCTACCCGCACGTTGGCATCGCGCACGCCGCTCATGGCGAACTGCGCCGGGTCGTAGCACACCGCGTTTTTCCAGGACGCGCCCTGCGGCATTTTGCGCAGCTTGTAGTTATCAACGGCGTTCACAATCACCGTTTCCTGCAGCGGGCCGTAGCAGCAGACGGTATCGCCCAGCTGATAGTCGGTGACGTCAGCACCGCATTCGATCACCTCACCGACGATCATATTTCCCAGCTGAAACTTGCCAAACTCGATGCCGCGAGCTGCCCCCGCCTCGCGCGGGGTAAACATCTGCCAGTCGGCGTTAAACTCTTCATCAATAAATGGGCTGGCCGCACGAAAATCCACGACCTCCGTGCCGTGCTTCGGCGCGCCGAAACGGGCATGGATTTTAACTTCATGTGCCGCAACGGGACGGTCTTCATACTCCACCAGCGCCGCTACGCGAGGGGCTGTCGCTACTAACTTTTTCATCGTAACTCCTTGTTAAAATTCTCCGCCTCAGCCTTTTACGCCACCGGCGGTCAAACCACTTTTAATAAAACGTTCGGAAAGCGCGTACATGATGACAACCGGAAGCGCTGTCACCAGTGATGCCGCCATCATGCGGCCCCAGATGTAATCCGGTGTGCTAAAGAGCGTGTTCAGCCCGACCGGCAGGGTGAAGTTGCTGGCGCTGGACAGGAAAATGGAGGCGAACAGATAGTCATTCCACGCCACCATGAAGCAGTAGACAAAGACCGACACCAGACCGGATATCGCCAGCGGCACCGTAATGCGGAAGATGATCTGCAGGCGATTCAGGCCATCCATCATTGCCGCCTCTTCGATCTCATCCGGGATGGTGTCGAAATAGCTTCGCAGCATGAATACCGAGGTTGGCAGCGTCTGGGTCACCATGGTGACGATCAGCGCCAGCTCCGTGTCGTACAGCCCCAGTGCCGTGATGATTTTGAACAGCGGCACGACCAGCAAAATCCCGGAAAACATGTAAACGGTATAGAAACTCGCGTTAATGGTGGTGCGGCCCTTAAAGCGCAGCTTGGATAAGGCGTATGCCCCCAGCGTGCCGAGGAAAACCGCTATCACTGACGACGTGAGCGAAACCACCATGCTGTTTCTGAAATAGTCCACAAACGGGAAGATCAGCGGATTAAAGATGTCGACGTAATGCTGCAACGTCCACGCCTGCGGCAGAATCGTTGGGTGCAGCGAAATGGCCTCCTTCGCGCTCTTGAACGAGGTCATCAGCATCACGAAGAACGGGAACAGCGTGATAATCAGGAACACGGCCAGCCCGAGATAAAAACCAATACGGCTCAGTACGCGTTTATTTGTTGCCATTGAGGTTTACCCTTTTTCTGGTCAGCAGAATGACGGCGAAAATAATCACAAACAGAACGACGGATATCGCGGCCGCTTTGCCCAGGTCATTGAACGCAAAGGCCGTTTTATAGAGATAGACGCCCAAAATATCGACCTTGGTTGTCAGCAGATAAACGTCTGCGAACATGTAGAACATCCAGATCGTCCTGAGCGTCACGACCGTTGCCAGCACCGGCATAATGGCGGGCAGCGTGACGATCCGAAAACGCTGCCAGGCGTTTGCCCCGTCCATCTCGGCGGCCTCATACAGCGATTTATCAACCGTTTGCAGAATCGCCAAAAAGGAGATGAAGGCGTAGGGGAAGTAGCGCCAGATAGCGAACAGCACCACCAGGACAAAACTGCTGCCCGGGTTGTCGAACCACAGCGGCGCCTGGTCATACAGATGCAAGAGATCGACGCCCAGATAGTTCACAATCCCGTAGCCGTTGTTGAACATGTATTTCCATGCAAACACCAGCGAGATCGACGGCGTGACGTAGGACAAAATCACCAGCGACCGCGCGGTTTTGCGCAGGCGAAACTCGCGGTTAAAGAAGATGGCTACAGCCAGCCCCAGCCCCGTGCTGCCCAGTACCACCAGCGCGGTGTACCAGAACGTCATCCACAGGGAGTGCCAGAACGCCGCGTCTCCGAGAATGCGGATGTAGTTATCCAGACCGACAAACACCGCATCAATGCGCGGGTTGAGCGGCAGGCGTAAGAAACTAATTTCAATGTTGGAAATCATCGGCCAGGCCACCAGGCCCCCCAGCAAAAGCAGGCTGGGGGCCAGCAGCAGCATGGCGAAAGGCATATCTGAACGACCAGAAAACAACGTCTTCATAATTCCCTTCCGCAGAGCGCTCCTATTGTTGTGAAATGAGATCGCTCAGACGCTTCTGGCTACTGCTCAAGGTTGCGCTGAGATCTTGTTTACCGACCGTAACGTTATGCACCATCGAGCTGATGATGCCGGAGCCCGTTACGTCTCCCATGCGCGTGAAGTTTTTATCGCCTACGGCACCGAACACCTGCAGGTTCGGGAACTGGGCGATCAGCTCATAGGGAAGTTGGCCAAAGGCCTGAATGACCTTGTTTGATTTCCAGGTGTCGGTTCCGACGACGAGTTTATTGACCGGCAGCGCGGCACCGGGCGACATCATGACCCAGTCAGTGGCGTTTTGTGCCTGCTCCATCCAGACGACAAACTTCTTCGCCGCGGCGGTCTCCTCCTCCGTTTGACCCGCGGTAATGGTGAGGGACGTCACCATGCCATAGACCGCGGAGGACCGTTCGGTGGGGACAACAAAGCCCAGATTGGCCGGATTTCCTTCGCTAAAGACGGCAGGCAAAATGTAGGTGGAGTAAACCGCCATTGGCGCAGAATCGTTCATAAAGGCGTCTTTTATTTCCATGACGTCGTTAGAGCCCGGCATGGTCGTCGCCGCCAGATTTTTATAAAACGCCAGCGCTTTTGACATGGCTGGGGTATCAATCTGTACGTTGCCCTGTGCATCAAAGACGTTCGCCCCGCCCGAGAGCGCAAACTGAGAAAACGCCTGCTCCGTCATGACGCTTTCCGCCGTTGGCAGCGCAATGCCGTAGTGCTTTTTAGCGGGATCGTTAAGCGCCTGGCTGGCTTTAAGCAGCTGCTCCCAGTTGTGCGGCTCCTCGATGCCAGCTGCGGCCAGCGCATCTTTGTGATACCAAACGCCTGAAAGCCATGCGCTTATCGGTACGCCGGTCCACGCGGAGCCATCTTCCGTGCGAACCACGCGTAAGATGCCGTCATAAAAGGTCTTTTCCCCGACGGCCTTAACGGCTTCACCGATCGCCTCGCGGTCGAGCAAATGCTCTTTATCCATCACCTTTGCGTAGTCATGGCTAATTTCAATAATCTCCGGCAGCGCGCCGGTGCGGGCCAGCGTAATCACCTTGGTGTTATAGGCATCTTCTTCAACCGGAACCTGTTTTACGGTAATGCCGGGATTTTCTTGCTCGAATTTTTCAATGAGTTTCGTAATGACCGCCTGGCGTTCCTGCTCCACCGAGGAATGCATAAATTCGATGGTGACCGATGACGATTTATCGTCCTTGCAGCCCGATATCAGGGCGCACGAAACCAGTGCTGATAACAGCACAATTCTGGGTATCTTCATTTTGTAGGTCCTTTTTTAGTTTTCTTTAATCCACATAACCTGCCATGGATTTAGGGTAAGTGCCGTGCCTTTAATAATATGTTGAGTCAATAATTCCCGGCCACAGTGTGTATTTGAAAGCAGGGATTGCGCGTTATTACTGAAATTAAACAGCCCTGTAATACGTTCGCCATCGCCAGCGGTGCGCGTAATTTTCAGAATACATTTATTCACCACATCAAACTCTGCCCTGCTCGCAGGATGGAATGCTTTCTCTTTACGACGAATGGCAATAAGTTCAGTTAAGCGTTTATAAATCTTGTGGCGTAGCGTTTCACTATTTTCCAGCTGAGCATCCACCTCACCTGCTTTAAATTTTTTCCGATTGATGGCGCGGTTATATCCCAAGCGCTCAACGCCGTCATAATCATTACGCGAACCGAGAATGCTCTGAATATAAACTGCCGGCACGCCGGGGAAGCTCAGGAGTACGGCATGGGCTAATATAAATCGGGCAATGCGCTGTTGATCTTCACCGTCGCGAGGGCTTAATGCATCCAGATAGGTCACATTAATTTCATAAGGGCTTCGCGTACCGTCAGGGTTATTTTTCCAGTTAACCAGCGCCCCTTCCTGCTGGAGCTGTTCTACCAGCGCCAGAATATCTGACTCGGGCAAAATGCCGCGCAGCGGGTTAAGGCCAATGCCATCGTGCGAGGCAAGGAAGTTAAACCATGTGGTCTCGGCTGACGGCAGCGACAGCGACGACGCCCAGCGCGCCAGAGCCTGAACATCCTGACGGTGAACCGCGTGCATCACCAGCGGCGGCAGCGAAAACTGATACACCATCTGCGCTTCATTTTTGCCGTCGCCAAAGTAGGAAACGTTGTCCTTATGCGGAACATTCGTCTCTGTGATAATGACCGTACCCGGCGCAACCCTGTCGGTAATGGCGCGGAAAAGCTGAATAAGGCGATGCGTTTGTTCAAGATGGATGCAGCTCGTGCCGGGTATTTTCCACATGAAACCAACGGCATCCAGACGAACGTATCGCGCCCCTTCCATCAGGTAGTGCAGCAGCACGTCCACCATCGCAATCAGCACGTTGGGAGAGGCAAAGTTCAGGTCAATCTGGTCTTCGCTGAAGGTGGTCCAGAGGTGTCTGGTGCTGCCATCACGGAGCGTGAACGGCGTCAAAAGCGGCAAAGCACGCGGACGCGTCACCGCTGATAGGTCCGTTTCAGGATCCACGGCAATAAAGAAATCGTCATAGCCTGGCTTCTGTTCAAGATAATGACGAAACCATTCGCTTTTCGCCGACATGTGATTACAGACAAAATCAAACATCAGGCTTGCAGAACATTTTAATTCGGCAACATCCTGCCATGTTCCGGTTTCTGGAGCGACCTGGTGATAATCAACAACTGAAAATCCGTCGTCAGAAGACCACGGGTAAAATGGCAGAAGATGGACGTGCGAAAAAGAGCCTGAAAGCCATTTATTATAAAAGCGCGTGAAAACAGGCAGCGCCTTCTCCCCTTCACGGGAAAATTGATCGGCATAGGTTATCAGGACAACGTCTTTTTCATCCCAGCCTGTTTTACGATCCTCACTAATTACAGAGCAGGCTTTATCTATTTTCTCGAACAGCACGCTGCGATGCGTTCCAGAAAAGCTTTCGCCGTAAACAAGATCTAATAATCCATTAATTTTATCGTTCACAATGTTTTCCATGGTAGCGGTCCCACGAAGTGGCAATCTACTCCCACGAAAATTATCTGTCAACGGACCTGAGGAAAGAAAAAGACTATTGCAACGCAGTGCAAATCATTAATGTGAGCTGCCGCAAAGAAAGGTTAGTCGGGGTGAAAAAAAGCGGAGCCAGCAGGCGCTTGCGTAAAGCAAGGGGAACGCCTGCCGGATAAAGAGGGTTTAGGACATATAGCGGCGTGAAACGCGTTTTGCCAGCTTCTGCAGCATCGGCTCCAGCGCAACGGCCAGCAGCATTCTGACCGGCTTACGGGCAACAGATTTTATCGCCCAGCCCGCTACGCCAGCAGGGCCATAGCGCAATGCCGTCAGCAGGACCAGTTTACCTGCGATTTTCAGGCCGGGTTTTACCTTCTGACCGGCCTGTTGCCAGTGTTTTTTCATTTGCATCCTCTCTTAAAGCTGACGGAAACGGCTTCTCAGCGTAAAGGTGTCGGACGTGACGTAACGTTCCATCTCCCGCAGGCGGCTCTCCCCTGCGGCCAGCTCCGCGTCTACGGCATTCAGCAGATCGCTGCTGGTTGGCTTCCCTTCGGCGTCCAGTTCGCCATCAGGCATAGGGTCGAGCACAAAGGACAGAACCACGTATGCCACCAGCGTGAAAAAGGCCAGGCCGAAGAAAATCGACAGCACCGTCACGACGCGCACCAGCTTTACCGGCACGTCCAGATAGTGAGCAAGCCCGGCGCACACGCCGCGGACCATGCCCTGCTGCGGGATACGCCACAGCTTTTTATTCAGAGTGAGTCCAGCCATTAGCGGTCCCTCCAGTTCGGGTGTTCCGCATCCAGGATGGCTTCCAGCGCCTGAATGCGTTCGCGCATTTTTTTTGCTTCATCGGACAGCTGCACCAAACGCTGTTGTTCACTTTGCGAAAGATCGCCGCGTGCGGACCGGTTGCTGTAGTGCAGCCATAACCAGATCGGCAAAACGAACAGCACGAAGATGGTCAGGGGAATAGCCAGAAAAAGCGCGCTCATGTGTACTCCTTGTCTTGCGATGCGGCACCTGAGGTGCCGCTCAAATTATTATTGGTTGTCTTGCTTCATTTTGGCTTTCAGCGCGGCCAGCTGTTCGCTGATTTCATCATCCGCTTTCAGGTCGGCAAACTGCTGATCCAGCGTTTTTTGCTTGCCGATACCGTGGCTTTCTGCTTCCGCTTCCATCTGATCGATGCGGCGCTCGAAGGATTCAAAGCGCGCCATGGCTTCGTCCAGCTTGCCACTGTCGAGCTGGCGGCGCACGTCGCGGGAAGAGCTGGCAGCCTGGTGGCGCAGCGTGAGCGCCTGCTGGCGAGCGCGGGTTTCGCTAAGCTTGTTCTCCAGCTCGCCGATCTCTTTCTTCATGCGGGTCAGCGTATCATCGACCAGCGTGACCTCATGCTCCAGCGTGGAAACCATGTCCGCCAGCTTCTGTTTTTCAATCAGCGCGGCGCGCGCCAGATCGTCTTTGTCCTTACGCAGCGCCAGTTCGGCTTTCTCCTGCCACTCTTCGAGCTGGGCGGTGGCCTGCTCGATGCGGCGGGTGAGCTGTTTTTTCTCAGCCAGCGCGCGGGCAGAGGTTGAACGTACTTCAACCAGCGTATCTTCCATTTCCTGAATCATCAGGCGTACCAGCTTCTGCGGATCTTCCGCTTTCTCCAGCAGCGAGTTGATGTTGGCGTTCACGATGTCGGCAAAACGAGAAAAAATACCCATAATTCAGTCCTCATAATTTCTGTTATCGGGCGATGCCCTGCTGGATAGTTAATACAATCTCCGTGCCAACTTTTTATCTTATTGATTTTATTACCAGAGGTTGATTTATTGCCGCTGGCGCTCTACATTCACCTGGTGAATATCACTATGGAGTGGTTAATTTCATCATGGCAGAATACAAAGATAACCTTCTGGGCGAAGCCAATAGCTTTCTCGAGGTGCTGGAGCAGGTTTCAAGGCTAGCGCCGCTGAACAAGCCGGTGCTGATTATTGGCGAGCGCGGCACCGGTAAAGAGCTGATTGCCAACCGGCTTCACTTTTTATCCGGGCGCTGGGACGGCCCCTTCATCTCGCTTAACTGCGCCGCGCTGAATGAAAACCTGCTGGATACCGAGCTTTTCGGCCATGAGGCTGGCGCCTTTACCGGCGCGCAAAAGCGCCATCCGGGTCGGTTTGAACGCGCCGACGGCGGCACGCTTTTCCTCGACGAGCTGGCGACCGCGCCGATGCTGGTGCAGGAAAAGCTGCTGCGCGTCATTGAATACGGCGAGCTGGAGCGCGTGGGCGGAAGCCAGCCTTTGCAGGTCAACGTGCGCCTGGTTTGCGCCACCAACGCCGATTTGCCGGAGATGGTGGCGGAAAATACGTTCCGTGCCGATCTCCTCGATCGCCTGGCGTTTGACGTTGTGCAGTTACCTCCCCTGCGCGAGCGCCAAAGCGACATCATGCTGCTTGCCGAACAGTTTGCCATTCAGATGTGCCGCGAGCTGGGCATGCCGCTTTTTCCCGGCTTCAGCGATTACGCCACCGAAACGCTCCTCGCCTATCGCTGGCCGGGCAATATCCGCGAGCTGAAAAACGTGGTTGAACGCTCGGTCTATCGCCACGCCAGCAGCGAAACCGAGCTGGATAACATTATTATCGATCCCTTCAGGCGCGAGCCGCAGCCCGTTCAGGAAACCGCGGCGACGCCCGATGCCCCTGCGCTTCCGCTGGATTTGCGCCAGTTTCAGCACCAGCAGGAGCAGCAGCTTCTGGAGCAGAGCCTCAGGGAGGCAAAATATAACCAGAAGCGGGCGGCTGAACTGCTGGGCCTGACCTACCATCAATTAAGAGCATTGCTCAAAAAACATCAAATGCGCTGACATAATCAGCACTTACCCCCAGACATTTTTACGAATCAGGCGTAAGTGCGATACACTTTGCAGATCGAACCTAAAAACCTTAATAAATATGCGCCTGGTTTTATCGTCCCTCTTTGCATTCGGTCTGTTCAGCAATCTGGCTTTTGCTGCGCCAGAGCCTGTTCCGCTGCCTGATATTCGCGATAGCGGCTTCGTCTACTGCGTCAGCGGGCAGGTTGATACCTTTAACCCGCAAAAAGCGGGCAGCGGCCTGATTGTCGACACCCTCGCCGCGCAGCTTTACGATCGCCTGCTGGATGTTGATCCTTACACCTATCGCCTGGTCCCGGAGCTTGCCGAAAGCTGGGAAGTGCTGGACAACGGCGCGACCTACCGCTTCCACCTGCGCAGCGACGTGGCTTTTCAGCACACGCCGTGGTTTACCCCTACCCGCAGGCTGAATGCGGACGACGTCGTGTTTACCTTTGAGCGCATCTTTAACCGCAGCCACCCGTGGCATAACGTTAACGGCGGAAACTTCCCCTACTTTGACAGCCTGCAGTTTGCCGACACCGTGAAAAGCGTGCGCAAGCTGGACAATCACACGGTTGAATTTCGGCTTGCGCGCCCGGACGCCTCGTTCCTGTGGCATCTGGCAACCCACTATGCCTCGGTGATGTCGGCGGAATATGCCGCAAACCTCACGAAGATCGATCGTCAGGAACTGCTCGACCGCCAGCCCGTCGGCACGGGGCCGTTCCAGGTTGCCGACTATCGCGCCGGGCAATACATCCGCCTGCAGCGACATGAGCACTTCTGGCGCGGCAGCCCGCTGATGCCGCAGGTTGTGGTTGATTTAGGCTCCGGCGGCACGGGGCGCCTGTCGAAGCTGCTCACCGGCGAATGCGACGTGCTCGCGTGGCCAGCGGCCAGTCAGCTCAGCATTCTGCGCGACGATCCGCGCCTGCGCCTGACGCTGCGCCCCGGTATGAATATCGCCTATCTGGCCTTCAATACCGATAAACCGCCGCTGAACAACCCCGCGGTGCGCCACGCGCTAGCGCTGGCGATCAACAACCAGCGGCTGATGCAGTCGATCTACTACGGCACGGCGGAAACGGCCGCCTCAATTTTGCCACGCGCGTCCTGGGCGTACGACGGAGAGGCTAAAATTACGGAGTACAACCCGGCCAAAGCGCGGGAGCAGCTCAAGGCGCTGGGTGCCGAAAACCTGACCCTGCAGCTGTGGGTGCCTACCACCTCGCAGGCGTGGAACCCAAGCCCGCTTAAAACGGCGGAGCTGCTGCAGGCCGATATGGCGCAGGTGGGCGTTAAGGTGATTATTGTGCCGGTTGAGGGGCGTTTCCAGGAGGCGCGGCTGATGGATATGAATCATGATTTAACCCTGACCGGCTGGGCGACGGACAGTAACGATCCGGACAGTTTCTTCCGCCCGCTGCTGAGCTGTGCGGCGATCAACTCCCAGACCAACTACGCCCACTGGTGCAACCGCGAGTTTGATTCGGTGCTGCAAAAAGCGCTCGCCACCCAGCAGCTTGCCGCGCGCATCGACGCCTACGACGAGGCGCAAAACATTCTCGCCCGCGAGCTTCCGGTGCTGCCGCTGGCCTCGTCCCTGCGCCTGCAGGCGTATCGCTATGATATTAAAGGCCTGGTGCTCAGCCCGTTCGGCAACGCCTCCTTCGCGGGCGTCTCGCGGGAAAAAGAACAAGAGGTGAAAAAGCCATGATCATTTTTACCTTGCGCCGCCTGCTGCTGCTGCTGGTCACGCTCTTTTTGCTGACGTTCGTCGGCTTTAGCCTGAGCTATTTTACGCCGCACGCGCCGCTGCAG
This sequence comes from Enterobacter sp. KBR-315C3_2022, assembly GCF_041399425.1. Taxonomy (NCBI): domain Bacteria; kingdom Pseudomonadati; phylum Pseudomonadota; class Gammaproteobacteria; order Enterobacterales; family Enterobacteriaceae; genus Enterobacter; species Enterobacter sp. KBR-315C3_2022. The sequence continues at coordinate 433,493 of NZ_JBGKEB010000001.1, read as the reverse complement.
GGCTCATCGCTTTGGGACGCCTGGCTTTTCTGGTTTAACGGCCTGCTGCACTGGGACTTTGGTGTGTCCAGCATTAACGGGCAGCTGATTTCCGAACAGCTTAAAGAGGTTTTCCCGGCCACCATGGAGCTGTGCATCATGGCGTTTGGTTTTGCCCTGATGGTCGGTATTCCGGTGGGGATGCTGGCGGGGATTTACCGCAACAAGTGGCAGGACAAATTTATAAGCGCCCTGGCGCTTCTTGGCTTCTCGATCCCGGTCTTCTGGCTGGCGCTTCTGCTGACGCTCTTCTTCTCGCTGACGCTGGGCTGGCTGCCGGTGTCGGGCCGCTTCGATCTGCTGTACACGGTTAAAACGGTGACCGGGTTCTCGGTCATTGACGCCTGGCTTTCCGATTCGGTCTGGCGTCACGAAATGATCGTCAGCGCCCTGCGCCACATGGTGCTGCCGGTGCTGACCCTCGCCGTCGCGCCGACGACCGAAGTCATTCGCCTGATGCGCATCAGCACGATCGAGGTGTTTGACCAAAACTACGTAAAAGCGGCCGCTACCCGCGGACTCTCGCGCCTGACGATTTTGCGACGCCACGTGTTGCACAACGCCCTGCCGCCGGTGATCCCGCGCCTGGGGCTGCAGTTCTCCACCATGCTGACGCTGGCCATGATCACCGAAATGGTCTTCAGCTGGCCGGGGCTTGGCCGCTGGATGATTAACGCCATTCGCCAGCAGGACTACGCGGCGATCTCCGCGGGCGTGATGGTGATTGGCTCGCTGGTGATTGTGGTGAACGTGATTTCCGATATTTTGGGTGCCATGGCTAACCCGCTGAAGCATAAGGAATGGTATGCCCTACGATAGCGTATACAGTGAAAAGCGCACGCCCGGCGCGCTGCGCACCGTGTGGCGTAAATTCTATGGTGATACCACGGCGATGATCGGCCTGTACGGCTGCGCCGGTCTGGCTCTGCTGTGCATTTTTGGCTCGTGGTTTGCGCCCTACGGCATCGATCAGCAGTTCCTCGGCTACCAGCTGCTGCCGCCGTCGTGGTCGCGCTACGGCGAGGTGTCGTTCTTCCTCGGCACGGACGATCTCGGTCGCGACGTGCTCAGCCGCCTGCTGAGTGGCGCGGCGCCGACCGTCGGCGGCGCGTTCGTGGTGACGCTGGCGGCGACGGTGTGCGGCCTGGCGCTGGGCATTTTCGCGGGCTCGACCCACGGTCTGCGCTCGGCGGTGCTTAACCATATTCTCGATACCCTGCTCTCCATTCCGTCCCTGCTGCTGGCGATCATCGTCGTGGCGTTTGCGGGGCCGCATTTGTCCCACGCGATGTTTGCGGTCTGGCTGGCTATCCTGCCCCGCCTGGTGCGCTCGGTGTATAGCCTGGTGCACGACGAGCTGGAGAAAGAGTACGTTGTCGCCGCGCGCCTGGACGGCGCGACGACGTTTAACATCCTGTGGTTCGCCGTGCTGCCCAATATCGCTGCGGGGCTGGTCACGGAGATCACGCGCGCGCTGTCGATGGCCATTCTGGACATCGCCGCGCTCGGCTTCCTCGACCTGGGGGCGCAGCTGCCCTCGCCGGAATGGGGCGCGATGCTCGGGGATGCGCTGGAGCTGATTTACGTCGCGCCGTGGACGGTCATGCTGCCGGGTGCCGCGATCATGATCAGCGTCCTGCTCGTTAATCTGCTGGGCGACGGGATCCGCCGCGCAATCAATGCGGGGGTGGAATAATGCCTTTACTTGATATTCGCAATCTCACGATCGAATTTAAAACCGGCGAAGGCTGGGTTAAAGCCGTTGACCGCATCAGCATTACCCTCGCAGAGGGCGAAATTCGCGGCCTTGTGGGGGAATCAGGCTCCGGCAAGAGCCTGATCGCCAAGGCCATTTGCGGCGTGGCGAAAGACAACTGGCGTGTAACCGCCGACCGCATGCGCTTCGATGATATCGACCTGCTGCGCCTCTCCCCGCGCGAGCGGCGCAAGCTGGTGGGCCACAACGTTTCGATGATTTTCCAGGAGCCGCAGTCCTGTCTTGACCCGTCGGAACGCGTCGGCAAGCAGGTGATGCAAAACATACCCGGCTGGACCTACAAAGGCCGCTGGTGGCAGCGCTTCGGTTGGCGCAAGCGTCGCGCTATTGAGCTGCTGCACCGCGTTGGCATCAAGGATCACAAGGACGCGATGCGCAGCTTCCCGTACGAGCTGACCGACGGCGAGTGCCAGAAGGTGATGATTGCCATCGCGCTGGCGAACCAGCCGCGGCTGCTGATAGCGGATGAACCGACCAACGCGATGGAGCCGACCACCCAGGCGCAGATTTTCCGCCTGCTGACGCGGCTTAACCAGAACAACAACACCACTATTTTGCTGATCAGCCACGACCTGCAGATGCTGAGCAAATGGGCGGACAAGATTGACGTGATGTACTGCGGGCAAACGGTGGAAACGGCGGGCAGCGAGGATTTGGTCACCACGCCGCACCACCCTTATACCCAGGCGCTGATCCGCGCCATTCCTGACTTCGGCAGCGCGATGCCGCACAAAAGTCGCCTGAACACGCTTCCGGGGGCCATTCCCCTGCTGGAGTCGCTGCCGATCGGCTGTCGTCTGGGGCCACGCTGTCCGTATGCTCAGCGTAAATGCATAGAAACCCCGCGGCTGACGGGCGCGAAAAACCATCTTTTCGCGTGTCATTTCCCGCTGAACATGGAGAGAGAGTGAAATGGTCGAAACGCTGCTGGAAGTGCGCAACCTGAGTAAGACCTTTCGCTACCGTACCGGCCTGTTTCACCGCCAGACCGTAGAAGCCGTTAAGCCGCTCAGCTTTATGCTCCGTGAAAAGCAGACGCTGGCGATTATTGGCGAGAACGGCTCGGGAAAATCCACCCTCGCGAAGATGCTTGCGGGCATGGTCGAGCCGAGCGGCGGCGAGGTGGTAATTGACGATCATCCGCTGGAATTTGGCGACTATTCGTTCAGAAGCCAGCGCATTCGCATGATCTTCCAGGATCCGTCGACGTCGCTGAACCCGCGCCAGCGCATCTCGCAGATCCTGGATTTTCCCCTGCGCCTGAACACAGACCTTGAACCGGAGGCGCGCCGCAAGCGCATCGTCGAGACGCTGCGCCTGGTGGGGCTGCTGCCCGACCACGTTAGCTACTACCCGCACATGCTGGCGCCGGGGCAGAAGCAGCGTCTGGGCCTGGCCCGCGCGCTGATCCTGCGGCCAAAGGTGATTATCGCCGACGAGGCCCTCGCCTCGCTGGATATGTCGATGCGCTCGCAGCTGATTAACCTGATGCTGGAGCTGCAGGAAAAGCAGGGTATCTCGTATATCTACGTGACCCAGCATCTCGGCATGATGAAGCACATCAGCGATCAGGTGCTGGTGATGCACCAGGGTGAAGTGGTCGAGCGCGGAAGCACGGCGGATGTGCTCGCCTCGCCGCTGCACGATCTGACCAAGCGGCTCATTGCCGGGCATTTTGGCGAGGCGTTAACCGCCGATGCGTGGCGAAAGGATCGATAGCGCGCAACGCGAAGTAACGACCCGCTCAGAGGGCTATAAGATTGACTGTCTTATAGCCCTTTATTTCTCCCGTCTCATTCGACTCTACTAGACTCTACTAAATTAACCAGGGATCTCCACCTTCCCTCCATACTCTGCGCAATATAAAGCAATAGTTCGTCTCCAGAATAGCCTCGTGCTATCAGGGAGAAAACATGAACAAAATCCAGTACCATCTCAAATACGCCGAGTATTTACTGCGAAAATGCCGGTCCTTCTTTGTCACCGACCTCTATTTTCATACGGCAAGACTTAAAAAAACGCTGGGCGAAACGCCGAATATTAAGTCGCCCGCCACGCTGAGTGAAAAAATTTGCCACCGGCTGATTTATGAGCGAAACAATACTTTTACCCTGCTGGCAGATAAGCTTGCGGTGCGGGAATACGTTATGCAGAAAACAGAGCGAGTGAAAACGGTGCCGCTTATCGGTGTTTACGGTCACGTTGAGCAGATCGATTTCGCAAAGCTTCCGGCCCGGTTTGTTTTAAAATGCAATCACGACAGCGGCAGCACCATTATTTGTCACGAAAAAGAGACGTTTAACGTCATCCCCGCGCTGGAAAAGCTCAGGCTTGCCTCGAAGAAAAATCTCTATTACACAACGGGTGAGTGGCAGTATAAAAATATCACTCCTTATATTCTGTGCGAGCAATTTATTGACGTCTTCTGTGGTGCGGATAAAAGCACTACGCCGGAAATGCTGAGGATCCACTGTTTCCATGGCGTTGCGCACTATATAGAAGCCGATTTTACGGACCTTAACGGTAGAGAGTTTATTAATGTTTACGACCGTCACTGGCAGTTACAGCCTTTCCAGATGGAATATCTCAACACCCTCGGCGATATTGCGCAGCCGCCGCAGTTTCGCGAAGCGCTGATCGCGTCAGAGGAGCTAGCGGAGGGGATAGAGTACTGCCGCGTCGATCTGATGCTTAAGAATGAGGAGATCTATTTTAGCGAAATCACGCTCAGCCCGAGACGCGGGAAGTTAAAAATCACCCCGTCGATATGGGATGCCAGGCTGGGCGAGATGTGGCATATGTCGTCCTCGCGCGGCTGAGCCGGTTTGCTCTTTACCGTACTGGCCACGTCAATTTAAATATCGAGTGGTGCTGTTTCGACATGGCGTACGTGGCGTCGCCACCGTGGGCTAGCATGATGGCTTTGACCACCGACAGCCCCAAACCGCACCCCTCGGGATGTAAATGCCTGGCACCTTTACCGCGCTGGAAAGGCTGAAATAAATAATCATGAAACTCTCTCGGAATGCCAGGCCCCTCGTCCATCACCAGAATATAATTCTCTTTGTCAAATACCCCGTTTTTAATGACCAGCTTTTTCGAGGTTGAATAGCGTAATGCGTTATCAAAAAGAACGACCAGGCACTGGTTAATTCGCAGGGGGTCGCAAACGCATTGCTGCGGCCTGAGCTCAGCACGAACCGTGAACTGGTTACGGCTAAACTCCGGTTTAAACGTCTCAAGCGCGATTTGTATCGTTTCTTTTAGGTCGGTATTTGACCTCGACAGGCTGTAACCCGCGCCTCCGTCCGAGCTGATGACGCGAAGATCGTCAATCAGCCGCGTCAGCCCTTCCGTTTGCTTAAGCAGGTTAGTAAACAGAAGCGGATCCGGCTCAAAAACGCCGTCCACCAGCCCCTGGAGCCGCCCGCGTAAAATAGTGACGGGCGTTCTGAGCTCGTGCGCAATAGCGGCGTTCCAGGATTTTCGCTGGAAGTCCAGCGTCTGGAGCTTCTCCGCCATCTCGTTGAAGTCATTGACGAGATGGTTAACTTCGCCAAGCTGGGAGCTGGCGCAGTAGGCCCGGGCATCCAGCTCGCCCTGCGCTATTTTCTTCAGGCTGGACGCAACGGCGTTCAGCGGCGTGAGAATGCGTGATGAGAGCTTTAGGGTAAAAAACAGAGCGATAATCAGGCTGATGGTGATGGCGGTACCAATCCATATCCAGTCCCACATCGTCATTTGATCTTCATCGCCGACGGTCGCCCCGCCCGGAAGATAGTCGAGGATGCAGGAGTAAAATAGCCACGATCCCAGAATCACGATGGCAATAATGGTGAAGGTCAACAGGAGCATGAACAGCAGAATTTGCCGACTGAGCACGGCGTCTTTATTCATCTCTTTTCTCCCAGACGATAGCCCATGCCCCGAATGCTTTCCGGCACGCCAAAGAGACCGGCAAGCTCGAGCTTTTTACGCAGCTTGCTCATGTGGCTGTCTACCGTTCTGTCCAGTGCATCGCCCTCCGGCAAACAGGCGTTAAGAAGCTCTTCCCGGCAGCAGACCTTTCTGGGATGTCTCATCAGGTACGTTAATAATTTGAATTCTGTCGTGGTTAATACGGGAGAGATCGCCTCTTCTCCCGCGGTCACCTCAACATAGAAATCGTTCGGATAAACCGTGATGAAGGGCGTCCTCAGCGGCGCGTCGCTTAGCTGCTGGACAGAGGCTTGTGTCCTGCGCAGCACGGCTTCGACCCGCGCCACAACCTCGGACGGGTTAAAGGGCTTAATCACATAGTCGTCAGCGCCGAGCCGCAGGCCCATGAGCTTGTCGACATCCTGGTCAAGGGCGGACACCATAATGACGGGCACGGGGCTTTCCTGGCGAAGCGTGGTCAGCACGCTCCAGCCGTCGCATACGGGCAGCTGGATATCCAGCAGCATGAGATCGGGCTTATTGAGGCGGTTAAGGCTAATAGCCTCTTCTCCCGTTCTTGCCCTGAGCGTTTTCATTCCCGCACGCTGCAGGTAGCTCAACAGAATATTGGCAATTTCATCTTCGTCTTCCACGACGAGGATTAAATTATTTTTGTACATGCTATCTCCGAAGATGACGTCCGGGCATCTGGCCCCGCCCGCACATAAGACCCACCCTCTGAAAAAAAGTGCCATGACCGCGCTATTTTCTGATGCTTATTCTTCCGCCAAACGATATCTCCACACTGGCTCCATCTTCGGGTAACACAATCACGATAATGCGTCGTCAGAATAGCGCCAGACACGCTTAATCTGATATGACGATGGATATGACGCTCAATAATTCAAAACTGCTCGCTAAGCTTGGTGATTTACTTTTATTTCTGCTGATGTCGTGGGCAATTCTGTATTTGTGGCTCGCCCTGCTGCACGTATTTGGTGAGAACGTCGCCGCCACGCTGCTTTCATCTCCTCTGATCTCTATTTGCATTGGCGCGTCGCTGATCGCTCTTGTGCTCCAAAATACGCCCGGCGCAATAAAAGAGCTTCTTATTATTGCCTTCTGGCTGGTGGCTATATTTTTATACTTAATCCTCATCTTTAATTTATTGTTGTGCATTACGCCCGATATCAACGATGTCATCTTCTACTACGAATGCTATGCCATCCTCTTCTTTGGCGGATCGCCTTTATATTTAATTCTGAGGCTGATTTAAAAAGAGCCGCACGCGCTCTGGATCCATAAACCTCACTCAAGGTGGTTGGATGAGGTAAACCTGCTCGCGATGGTATACTTCCCGTAAGGAAAGCGCGGAAATGATGCGCACCATTAGCCCCTTCTGAGAGATAAGTCACGGGAGTGACGCGAGAAATAGCGTGACACAGGGGGCAGTGAGTGGGCTATAATTTCGAGCTAATTTCGGATGTTTTTGAAATACTGCCTGTAAAGCTATGATTTACAAGGCAAAATAAGCAATGAATATAAGGATTAAAGCTATGGGTTTTCTTTCCGGTAAGCGCATTCTGGTGACCGGTGTTGCCAGCAAACTGTCCATCGCATACGGCATCGCACAGGCTATGCACCGCGAAGGCGCCGAGCTGGCATTCACCTACCAGAACGACAAGCTGAAAGGCCGTGTTGAAGAGTTTGCCGCGCAGCTGGGTTCCAGCATTGTTCTGGAATGTGACGTTGCACAAGACGAAAGCATCGATGCGATGTTTGCCGAACTGGGCAAAACGTGGGAGAAATTCGACGGTTTCGTTCACTCCATCGGCTTCGCACCTGGCGACCAGCTGGACGGCGACTACGTGAATGCGGTTACCCGTGAAGGCTTCAAAATCGCGCACGACATCAGCTCCTATAGCTTCGTGGCGATGGCAAAAGCCTGCCGCTCCATGCTGAACCCGGGCTCAGCGCTGCTGACCCTGTCCTACTTGGGCGCAGAGCGTGCTATCCCTAACTACAACGTGATGGGCCTGGCTAAGGCGTCTCTGGAAGCCAACGTGCGCTACATGGCGAACGCTATGGGTCCAGAAGGCGTGCGCGTTAACGGCATCTCCGCTGGCCCAATCCGTACTCTGGCGGCATCCGGCATCAAAGATTTCCGTAAAATGCTGGCGCACTGCGAAGCGGTTACCCCGATTCGCCGCACCGTTACTATCGAAGACGTCGGTAACTCTGCAGCATTCCTGTGCTCTGACCTTTCCGCGGGCATCTCCGGCGAAGTGGTTCACGTTGACGGCGGCTTCAACATCGCTGCAATGAACGAGCTGGAAATTAAATAAGCACCACAGCTCTCTTCCCGCCTGGGAAGAGAGTTTTTTCTCCCCCCGTTATTCCGTTCCGCTATTTGTTATCACCTAACAATATTTTTCCCCTTAGCCACCATGCGCCAGGATATTGATCGCCAATTTGAGATCAAGGAACGCCCATGGAACAGCGCCGTTTTTCCGGCAAAGGCCACTGGTATCACGAAACCCAGTCGAATCACGCGCAGGCGGACGTCCTGCCTTTGGTGCCCGAAGCCGCTAACGTCGAAGACCGTTTTTTGCTCGATGTCGCGTTACCCGACGAACTTGTTACGCAGTGTCGCGGCTGGCTGGCGACGGCCAGAAGCCTCTGCGACCAGCTTTTTCCCCTGGATATTCCGGTCACCCGGCTGCATACGCTCAGCGCGTACGATCGGCTCAGCACCGCCCTAACGGTTGCGCAGGCCTGCGGCGTTCAGCGGCTCTGTAACCACTACGCCGCCCTGCTCGCCCCGCTGCCCGGCCCTGACTCCTCCCGTGAAAGCAATCGCCGCCTCGCACAAATTACCCAGTATGCCCGCCAGCTTGCCTGTACCCCTGACGTGATTGGTGAGAAGGCCCTCCAGCAGCTTGATGAGGTTGGCCTTACCCTCTACGACGCGGTGCTCATTAATCAGATCATCGGCTTTATCGGTTTCCAGGCGCGCACGGTCGCCGCGTTTCAGGCCCTGCTGGGCTTTCCCGTGCGCTGGTTACCCGGCCACCACATCCAGCCGCATACCCTTGCGAACGGCAACAGCAGCGGACGACCAACGCTCCCGGCGGTTGAAATACGCTTTGCCAGCGCGCACCAGCTAGAATCGTTAGCTCGCTGGCAGGCCGAGCCTGCGCTGCAAAGGCTCGCGCCGGTGCTTTGCCATCACCCCGCGCTTCTGGACCTGACGGGCACGCTTCTGATCCAGCTTGATGAAGAAACCCCGCCGAACCTGCCGGCGCTTGCCGCCGCGGTTGAGCTGCTCACCCGCTCTCCGGACAGGTTTAGCGCCGCGCAGTTTACGCCGCTGACCAAGGCCGGGCTTACGGCAGCGAGCGCGATAAATTTATTGGTCCGGAGCGCGTTCGAGGGTTGGCTTGAGCGTTTCAACGTTGCGCTTTGCAATGCCGAATAACCGTACTATTTACCCAAAGAGCGCTTGCTGTAGCAGTGAGATTCGCGTAAAACTGTCAGCCGCTCAATGGCTACGAAAATAGAACATTATGTTTCAGGACAACCCGCTGCTAGCGCAGCTTAAACAGCAACTGCATTCCCAGACGCCGCGTGCAGAAGGGGTCGTAAAAGCCACGGAAAAGGGCTTTGGCTTCCTGGAAGTTGACGGGCAGAAAAGTTACTTCATCCCGCCTCCGCAGATGAAGAAAGTGATGCACGGCGATCGCATTACCGCCGTGATTCATACCGAGAAGGAACGCGAGTCCGCCGAGCCGGAAGCGCTAATCGAGCCGTTCCTGACGCGCTTTGTCGGCAAGGTCACGCGCAAAGACGACCGTCTTTCTATCGTGCCGGATCATCCCCTGCTGAAAGACGCGATTCAGTGCCGGGCTGCGCGCGGCGTTGAGCATGATTTTAAGGATGGTGACTGGGCCGTTGCTGAAATGCGCCGTCATCCTCTGAAGGGCGATCGCGGTTTTTATGCCGAATTAATCCAGTTCATCACCTTCGGCGACGACCACTTCGTGCCGTGGTGGGTCACCCTCGCCCGTCACAACCTCGAGAAAGAAGCGCCGAACGGCGTTGCGACCGAGATGCAGGACGAAGGGCTGACGCGTGAAGATCTCACCGCGCTGGATTTTGTCACCATCGACAGCGCCAGCACCGAAGACATGGACGATGCGCTGTACGCGCAAGAGCTGGCCGACGGCAAGCTGCAGCTGACCGTCGCGATTGCCGACCCGACCGCGTGGATCGTCGAGGGCAGCAAGCTGGACGAAATGGCCAAAGTGCGCTCGTTCACCAACTACCTGCCCGGCTTTAATATACCGATGCTGCCGCGCGAGCTGTCTGACGACCTCTGCTCCCTGCGCGCCAACGAAGTGCGCCCGGTGCTGGCGTGCCGTATGATCGTTGCCGCTGACGGAACGATTGAAGACGATATTCACTTCTTCGCGGCCACCATCGAATCAAAAGCGAAGCTGGTATACGACGAGGTCTCTGACTGGCTGGAAAACACCGGCAGCTGGCAGCCCGAGTCGGACGCCATTGCCGCGCAAATTCGGCTGCTGCACCGCATCTGCCTGAACCGCAGCGAGTGGCGCAAAACCCACGCGCTGGTCTTTAAGGACCGTCCTGACTACCGCTTCGTGCTGGGCGAGAAAGGCGAAGTGCTGAACATCGTCGCCGAGCCGCGCCGCATCGCTAACCGCATCGTTGAAGAAGCCATGATCTCTGCCAACATTTGCGCCGCACGCGTGCTGCGCGACAAGCTTGGCTTCGGCATTTACAACGTGCATACCGGTTTCGACCCGGCGAACACCGAGGCGCTGGCCGCCCTGCTGAAAACCCACGACGTGCACGTCGATCCGGAAGAAGTGCTGACGCTTGAGGGCTTCTGCAAGCTGCGCCGCGAGCTGGATGCTCAGCCGTCGGGCTTCCTCGACAGCCGCATTCGTCGCTTCCAGTCCTTTGCGGAAATCAGCACTGAGCCAGGCCCGCACTTTGGCCTCGGCCTCGAAGCGTACGCCACCTGGACTTCCCCTATCCGTAAGTACGGCGATATGGTTAACCATCGCCTGCTGAAGGCGATCGTGAAGGGCGAAACGGCTTCGCGTCCGCAGGATGACACGACGCTGCAGATGGCAGAGCGCCGCCGCCTTAACCGCATGGCTGAACGCGACGTGGGTGACTGGCTGTATGCCCGCTTCCTGAACGATAAAGCGGGAACCGATGCCCGCTTCCCGGCTGAAATTATTGATATCAGCCGCGGCGGCATGCGCGTACGCCTGGTGGACAACGGTGCCGTTGCCTTTATTCCTGCTCCGTTCCTGCACGCCGTGCGCGACGAAATGGTTTGTAGCCAGGAAAACGGAACGGTACAGATCAAAGGCGAAACGGTTTACAAGGTCACCGACGTGATTGACGTGAACATCGCAGAAGTCCGCATGGAAACCCGCAGCATCATCGCACGCCCCGTCGCCTGACGGGCGTTTACGCCGCAGGCCATTCATAACGAAATGGCCTGCGCGTTTTCCATCACATCACCCCTAAATTTACCGCCTTTTTTCTGACTATTTTCCCGCTTTCCTCCCCCAATTTCGCCAGAATTATCTACAGTAAAAGAGTGGTATTGTATTCGCTTACGTGAATTTTTATACACTATATATCCTTTACGATCGGATGCGTATTTGTTGAATAATTCAGTGAAATACAAGGCGTTCACATCGGAACATCCGACGTTTTGCTACGGAAAAGACGATTATAAATGAATAATTCTTTGCGCTAGTGAGTAGGTGTGGGAGAAAAGATGATCGACGACATGGAACAAAACCTGCTGTTTCGATACATGGGAACGCACAGTCCATGGTGGCGGCTTTCCGCTGACAGCAACGCTCTGCATTTGGCCGCCAGCGAGCGGGCCGATGCGATTCAGGTAGTTGCCCTGGATGACGAGCAGGCCGAACAGATCCGCCAGTTAACCGTCATTACCTCCAGCATTACCCTGACGCTCTCCCTATACGGGACCGACGTCCCGATTCATCTTGTTGGCCGTAAAATCAACAAAAAGGAATGGGCAGGTACGGCATCGGCATGGAACGATACCCCTTCCGTTGCCCGCGACCTGATGCAGGGCCTCTCCTTCGCCGAGCAGGTCGTTTCTGAGGCCAACTCCGTTATCGTTATTCTCGATCAGCACGGGAACATCCAGCGCTTCAACCGCCTGAGCGAAGAATACACGGGCCTGAAAGAGCAGGAAGTGATCGGCCAGAACGTCTTCAAACTGTTTATGAGCCGCAGCGAAGCCGCGGCGTCAAAGCGCAATATCGCCGGTTTTTTTCGCAACGGCAGCTCCTACGAGGTGGAACGCTGGGTTAAAACGCGCAAAGGACAGCGGCTGTTCCTTTTCCGGAACAAGTTTGTGCACAGCGGCAGCGGAAAGAATGAAATCTTTCTTATCTGTTCCGGTACGGACATCACGGAGGAACGCCGCGCCCAGGAGCGCCTGCGCGTGCTCGCCAATACCGACACCATTACCGGGCTACCCAACCGCAACGCCATCCATGAGCTGATTTCCGATGCCATCGCCGCCCGCGGCGAGGCGCAGGTTGGCGTGGTTTACCTTGACCTCGACAACTTCAAAAAGGTTAACGACGCCTACGGGCATATGTTCGGCGATCAGCTCCTGCAGGCGGTTGCGCTTGCCATCCTGAGCTGTCTTGATGAAGGGCAAACGCTGGCGCGCCTCGGCGGCGACGAATTTATCGTAATGGCCACGGACACGTCGCAAGGCTCGCTGGAGGCCATGGCCTCGCGCATTCTTACCCGCCTGCGTCAGCCGTTCCGCATCGGGCTTATCGAAATTTACACGGGATGCTCGCTGGGCATCGCCCTCGCCCCTCAGCACGGCAACGACCGCGAAAGCGTCATTCGCAACGCCGACACGGCAATGTACACGGCCAAGGAGAGCGGCAGAGGAAAGTTTTGCGTCTTCTCGCCGGAAATGAATCAGCGCGTATTTGAATATCTCTGGCTGGATACCAACCTGCGAAAGGCGCTGGATAACGATCAGCTGTTGATTCACTACCAGCCCAAAATGACCTGGCGCGGCGAGGTCAGAAGCCTGGAAGCCCTGGTGCGCTGGCAGTCTCCCGAGCGCGGCCTGATCCCGCCGCTGGAGTTTATTTCGTATGCCGAGGAGTCTGGCCTGATCGTACCGCTGGGGCGCTGGGTCATGCTCGACGTTGTTCGTCAGGTCGCGAAGTGGCGCGATAAAGGGATAAACCTGCGCGTGGCGGTGAACGTCTCTGCCCGCCAGCTGGCCGACCAAACGATATTCAGCGATCTCAAGCAGGCGCTGAAGGATCTGCACTTCGAATACTGCCCGATTGACGTTGAGCTGACTGAAAGCTGCCTTATTGAAAACGAAGAGCTGGCGCTGTCCGTGATTCAGCAGTTCAGCCAGCTGGGGGCGCAAATTCATCTCGATGATTTTGGCACGGGGTATTCTTCGCTGTCCCAGCTCGCGCGTTTCCCTATTGACGCCATCAAGCTCGATCAGTCGTTTGTGCGGGATATCCACAAGCAGTCAATCTCGCAGTCGCTGGTGCGCGCCATTGTTGCGGTTGCGCAGGCGCTGAATTTGCAGGTTATTGCGGAAGGCGTGGAGAGCGCAAAAGAAGACGCCTTTCTGACGAAGAATGGCGTCAACGAACGGCAGGGATTTCTGTTTGCTAAGCCGATGCCCGCTGCCGCATTCGAGCGATGGCTTAAGCGATATCAGTCACGAAAAATGCGCTAGCTGGCTTTGCGCAGCCCCGCCGCCTGGTGGCGGTTTTGCAGCATAACCAGACGCTCCATATAGGCAATATCTTTGGGCTCAAGATAAAAAGCCGCGTCAACCCAATCTTCCGTAATGTCCATCAGCTCGCTGCGGGGCAGTTGTAAAACGCGCGTCCGGGCGCGCAGCATGGCTCTCACCCCGTTCATCTTCGGCAGCAGCGTGTCGATGAACGTGCGGACGGCCACGGAGCTTTGGCCCGGCTCGAACAGAACGTCAACCAGCCCATGCTGTTCGTACCACTCCGCGGTATGGGATTCCCCCTTGTAGATCAGCTCCTCCGCCAGCTTCATGCCGGAACGGCGCGCGACCAGCGAGTAGCCACCCATGCCGGGGAACAGGTTGAAGGCAATTTCAGGAAACCCCAGACGGGCATCGCGCTGCGCCAGCACGAAATGGTGTGCCAGCGCGGCTTCAAACCCGCCGCCCAGCGCGCTGCCCTCAACCATCGCCAGCGAAATAGCCCCGGTGTCGAAACCGCGCGACGCAGCGTGTACGCAATCCACGCAGGCGCGCGCGTAGGCCCGCAGGGCTTCCCGGCGTTTGTTCTGAATGCAATCGACAAAAAACTTAAGGTCTCCGCCCGTATTGTAGATATCCGGCACCAGCGACCCGGTAACCCAGAAGTCGACGGTAAAGCCGGACTGGCGCACCAGCCAGGAGAGATTCATGATCTCCTCAATCAGCGCGTGGTTGAAACAGGGGCGCGGCTGCGCGCGGAGCATCATCCAGACGGTTCGACGTTCCTCTTCATAATAGCCCGCCAGCTGGGTGAAACGTTCAGTATCGGTAAACAGTGTACAGGTTGCTTGGTTGATTACGGTCATTGTCTAATTCCTCATATAAAAAAGCGCCTTGCGCGCTTTTTTAGACTAATCCAAGGGTTAAGACCGCATCGCGGGAGCGGGTAAATTTATCACTTTCATTTATGTAATTTCGTTATTGCATTTTTTCCCTTCTCTTTTGAATCTATTTTCTGCATCATTGAAAATATTCACTTTTCGCTCCTGGGGACGATTATGCCTAACATTGATTCATCGGCTGTGGCACAACGCATTGATACCGTGCTGGATATTCTTGTCGCGGGTGATTATCAGTCTGCCATTCGCAATCTTGAGATTTTAAAATCAGAATTACTTGCGCAGAATGACAGCGACGCCCCGTCACAAAATGCGCAGCCAAAAGCCCCGTGGGAAGTGTAACCACCCTGTTTTCGACCTCTCGTTTTAAATGGATGCTATGAATTCCCGACAACAAATCATTTTGCAGATGGTCATCGATCAGGGGCGCGTGAGCGTCGTTGACCTGGCCAGGGCCACCGGCGTCTCTGAAGTCACCATCCGCCAGGATCTGAACCTGCTCGAAAAGCAGAGCTATTTGCGCCGCGCCCACGGTTACGCCGTTCCGCTGGACAGCGAAGATGTTGAAACGCGCATGATGAACAACTACGCCCTCAAGCGGGAGCTGGCAGAGTTTGCCGCGTCCCTGGTGAATAACGGCGAGACGGTGTTTATTGAAAACGGCAGCAGCAATGCCCTGCTGGCGCGCACGCTGGCCGAACAAAAAGACGTGACGATTATTACCGTCAGCAGCTATATCGCGCATCTGCTGAAAGAGACGCGCTGTGAAGTGATCCTTCTCGGCGGCATCTACCAGAAAAAAAGCGAGAGCATGGTTGGCCCGCTGACGCGCCAGTACGTGCAGCAGGTTCACTTCAGCAAGGCTTTCATCGGCATCGACGGCTGGCAGGCGGACACCGGCTTTACCGGTCGGGACATGATGCGTTCAGACGTGGTCAACGCGGTGCTTGAAAAAGAGTGTGAAGCGATCGTTCTTACCGACAGCTCGAAGTTCGGTGCCGTCCATCCTTATACAATGGGCCCCCTCTCGCGCTTTCGCCGCGTGATCACCGACGAGCGCCTGAGTGAAGAATACCGCCATCAGCTCGCGCAGGATGGCCTAATGGTCGATATCGTCAAAAAGCCCGCGTAATTGCACACTGCGCCCCGTGCGGGCGCATATTCCCTCCTTCTGAGAAAAATCCGAACTGCCCTTTAAGAGTTTTTACCTGTTTAACTTTGCGCAAAGAAGTAGAATTAATGTTAGCGATATAACAGGAAGTGACTATCACCTGCGTGATTACGTAACGCCTGCGCAACCAGCCGTCACGGAAAATAGAATTTAGGTATTCAAATTGGCTATACTTAAAAAGAGCACTTCTTTCCGTGAATCGATAATTCAGGAGAAAGTATTATGTCTTTAACCAGCAAAAAATTAGCCGCCGCTGTTCTGGCAATCACTGTAGCAATGTCTTTGAGCGCGTGTTCAAACTGGTCTAAGCGTGACCGCAACACCGCAATCGGTGCTGGCGCAGGTGCGTTAGGCGGTGCAGTGTTAACGGATGGTAGTACGCTGGGTACATTAGGTGGTGCTGCTGTCGGCGGTGTTATCGGGCACCAGGTGGGTAAATAATCTACAAAACTTCACTTACCTGTATAAAGATATTTTCAGCCTGTATAAGGTCTGATCTACGCACGTAAATATGAGCCACGGTTTTCACCGTGGCTTATTTATTTTATCCGCCCGCCAGTTTGACTTTCATTCCTTTGGCTTCGAGAAGGCTTTTAATCAGATCGCGCTTGTCGCCCTGAATTTCAATAATGCCGTCCTTCACCGCACCGCCGCAGCCACATTTCTTTTTCAGCTCGGCGGCGAGCGCTGCCAGGGCAGCGTCGTCCAGGTCAACGCCGGTAATCAGGCAAACGCCCTTGCCCTTGCGGCCGCTGGTCTGACGCTGAATGCGAACAACACCGTCGCCTTTCGGGCGCTCCACCTTTGCTTTAGGCTCGTCGATGCGGCCGGTGTCGGTTGAATAGACCAGACGGCTGTTAGAATCGCTCATCATGCCCCCTTCTTCAGCGATGCGTTGATAGCTTTCAGCGTTTCGGCAGGGTTTGCCGACTGCGTAACCGGACGGCCAATCACCATATAATCTACGCCAGCGTCCAGCGCCTGTTCAGGCGTCATGATTCGGCGCTGATCGCCAGCCTCGCTGCCTGCTGGCCGAATCCCCGGCGTCACCAGACTGAAGTCCTGGCCCAGTTCCGCCTTGAAGCGCGCGGCTTCCTGAGCGGAACAAACGACGCCGTCCAGACCGCATGCCTTAGTGAGGCGCGCCAGACGTTCCGCGTGTTCGGCAGGTGACAACGTCACGCCTAAATCACGCAGATCGTGTTTATCCATACTGGTCAACACGGTGACGGCAATCAGCAGCGGCGCATCGCTGCCGAAAGGCACTAAGGCCTCGCGCGCGGCGGTCATCATCCGCGCCCCGCCTGATGCGTGTACGTTCACCATCCACACGCCGAGCTCTGCCGCAGCGGCAACCGCGTGCGCTGTGGTATTGGGGATATCGTGGAACTTCAGGTCGAGGAAAATATCAAAACCGCGCTGTTGCAGGTCGCGGACGATTTGCGGACCAAATAACGTGAACATTTCTTTGCCGACCTTCAGCCGGCAGTCGCGCGGGTCGATACCGTCGACGAAGGCCAGCGCAGCATCGCGGTTATTATAATCGAGAGCCACAACAACAGGAGAATCGGTAACTATGCGGGAAGTAGAAGATGTAGCAGACGTCATGACCAGCCCTTTTCGTCTATGGGCGCGCAGCGGCGCGGAACAGATAAACGGCGAGCATTCTACCTGCCAGCGGCCAAAAAGGACAGGATCCATTTTTCCTGCCCGACCGAAGACCGCACGCTGCTGGACGGTCTGGTGAATCAGTAGAGTATGTTGTAACTAAAATACTGCGTTTTAAAAAATTTACTGCCCGTCCAGCCCGCGGATCGGCTTGATGGTGGACCAGGCGCGACAGGAAGGACAGTGCCAGTAGAGCGTGTAGGCGGTGAAACCGCATTTCTGACAGCGGTAGCGCGGCTTGCTGCGCACCTGCTCGCCGACCATATCACGCAGCACCATTAGGCTCTCTTTCGCGCGCCCTTCTTCTGCGTCGTTCAGGTGATAATCCATCAGCTTGTGGAACACGCGCATCGTCGGGTGGCGCTGAAGCTGACGGGTAATGTAGATTTGAGCCGTGTCGCTACCTTCATGCTGCTCGACGACGTCTGAGAGCATCAGTTCAGCCGTTGCCCCGGTATTCTCTTCTACGCAGCGACGCAGGAAGGCAACCCACTCATCCTGTTTATCTAACTGCTGATAGCAGGTTTGCAGCATCTCCAGCGTTTCGCTGACCAGCTCTTTATCCTGCTCGATAACGCGCAGCAGGCTTTCCACCGCCTTTGCGTAATCGCCGTTCGCCATGAAGACGCGGCCCATCATGATGGAAATTCGCGCGCTATTGCGGTCGGCCGCGGCCCCTTTTTTCAGCAGGGTCATGGCCTTATCCATGTCTTCGTTTCCCATCTGCTGAAGCGCGAGCTCGCAGTAAAAATGGGCTATCTCGACGCGCTGCTTGTCTTTACCAAGCTTAACCAGACGCTCGGCCGTATCGATGGCTTTCTGCCAGTCGCTTGTCGCCTGATAGATTTGCAATAGCTGCTGGAGCGCGCTGATGCGGAAATCCGTTTCATCCACCAGCTGCATGAACATATCTTCGGCGCGGTCGTAAAGGCCGGCAGCCATGTAGTCGCGGCCAAGCTGCTGCACCGCCAGCAGGCGCTGATCGTAGGTGAGCGAGGCGCTCTCCATCAGGGTCTGGTGGATGCGGATTGCGCGATCGACCTCGCCACGCGAGCGAAACAGGTTTCCGAGGGTGAGGTGGGCTTCAACGGTACCGGTATCCTCTTTAAGCATGTCGAGGAACAGGTCTACCGCTTTATCCTGTTGATTGCTCAGGAGGAAGTTCACCCCCGTAACGTAGTCGCGGGAGAGTCGGTTGGCTTCATCCTGTTTTGTTTGTTGCGCACTTCTGCGGCCCATATACCAGCCATAGGCTGCGGCTACAGGCAAAAGCAGAAACAACAACTCCAGCATAGTCGATTATTCCTTGGCTACCGGCACACCAGAGCTTTCCGGAACGACGGTCGCGGGCGCAATTTGATGTTCAAGTCGTTTAATTTTACGTTCAGCGCGAGCAAGAGAGACACGGACTTTTAACCAGAACAGGCCGCAAACCAGCCAGCCGATAAAGAAGCCCGCCGCAAAGAGAACGGCCAGCAGGCTCGATACGCGATACTCGCCCTGCGCCAGCAGATAGTTAAACGTGACCTGCTGATCGTTTTGTGCGCCCAATGTGACTGAAATGACAAAAATCGCCAACACCAGTAAGAAAATGAGTAAATATTTCACATTACTTCCCGTTATGTGGTTAAAGCGAATAAAGCGTGTTCAACTTACCGCAGTCAGCCTTATAAACTACCATTTTAGTGACGGGCGCGAAACGGAAAAAGTAACGCGCCAGTCATGGATTTATGGGCAAAATGCGCAATATCAACCTTCAGGCGCCGCTTTGGTCCCTTTCGGCGATTTCTTCCTTCTCTTGCGGCGGCGGCGTCAGTGGTCCACAGGCCCGTTCAGCAAGCCAGGTTGCCAGCGTCACCAGTAGCCAGGAGATAAGCGTCGCAACCACCAGATCCCGCGGCCAGTGCATGCCTAACAGCAGTCGGCTCCCCATCACTCCCGTGGCCCACACCAGCAGAATGGCGATGGTCAGCGTTCGACGACGCGGCCACAGCAGGCCCACGCCCAGCAGCGCCCAGCTGGCAGCAAACATGGTGTGCCCGGAAGGAAAGGCAAAACCGGTCTCTTTTTGCCAGTGCTTACGCAAAAACGTCGGGATACCCTGCTGTTCCGAAAGCTGTTCTTTTACCAGCGCCCCGCGATCTTTACGCTTTAAAGTGTAGAACTCATCTACCGGAATATGGTGCGTTTTTTCCAGCCACACCACGAACGGACGCGGTTCCTGCACCCTGTCCTTCACCAGGGACTTAACCCCCTGCCCGACGAGAATGGCGCCGCCCAGTATCGCGAAAAGCATCAGCGCCGCCTTAAGCCGGAACCTCAGGCACCACAAAAACCAGGCGCAGAGCAGTACGTGAGTGATGATGCCCCACGGTTGCGTCACCGTCTCGGTTATCCAGTAGAGCGTTTTGAGCCATGCGGCATTATGACCCGGCTGCCAAGTCCATCCTGAAATCCACACGGCAACAGGCATAATCAGCAATACGGCCGCACCCGCTGCCGTTCGTCTGGCGATAGAAAGCATGTTTTCTCCTTTTTGCTAAGCCCCACAATCATAACTGAAATTCTGGATAGCGTTGGATATGTCGGATCGTGCGTTTAACGTTCGTATAGCTCGGCGGCCATTAGGCGAACGCGCTGAGCTTGTGGCAAAATGAAAAAAGACAGAAAGCCAAACAGGCTTAAGGCACGAAACGTGTCAGCATACTCTGGAGAATCACATGCAGCTTAAACGTGTGGCAGAAGCCAAACTGCCAACCCCATGGGGCGATTTCCTGATGGTGGGATTTGAAGAACTGGCAACCGGACAGGATCACGTTGCCCTGGTCTTTGGCGACATTTCAGGACAGACGCCGGTCCTGGCGCGCGTTCATTCGGAGTGCCTGACGGGCGACGCCCTGTTCAGCCTGCGCTGTGACTGTGGTTTCCAGCTTGAAGCAGCGCTTTCCCATATTGCTGAGGAAGGCCGCGGTATTCTGCTCTATCACCGACAGGAAGGCCGTAATATCGGTCTGCTGAATAAAATCCGCGCCTACGCGCTGCAGGATCAGGGCTACGATACCGTTGAAGCTAACCATCAGCTCGGCTTTGCCGCCGACGAACGCGACTTTACCCTCTGCGCGGATATGTTCAAGCTGCTGGGCGTTGATGAAGTTCGCCTGCTGACGAACAACCCGAAGAAGGTCGAAATCCTGACCGAGGCGGGGATCAACATCGTTGAACGCGTCTCGCTGATCGTTGGCCGCAATCCGAAAAATGCCCACTATCTCGACACCAAAGCGGCCAAAATGGGCCACCTGCTGAAAGAGTGAAATTAAAAGGCCCGGTGGTGCTTTGCTTCCCCGGGCCTGCAATGGATTTCACACGCTGTTTTAGGCCGGGTAAGCGCAACGCTACCCGGCGAAAAAAGCCGCTACACCAGCATCCTGCGAATCACGTAGTGTAAAATACCGTCGTTCTGGTAGTACGTCAGCTCTGTGGCCGTGTCGATACGACACCGGCACTCCAGCACCTCCGTTTTCCCATCTTTGCGCGTCAGCTTGACCGGCACCGTTTTGCCCGGCTCAAGCGCCTGAAGCCCGCTGATGTCGATTTGCTCTTCACCGGTGAGACCCAGCGTTTTGCGGGTCACGCCCTGTGGAAACTCCAGCGGAAGAATGCCCATGCCGATCAGGTTTGAACGGTGGATGCGCTCGAAGGATTCCGCGATAACCACGCGCACGCCCAGCAGGCGCGGCCCCTTCGCCGCCCAGTCGCGGCTGGAACCGGAGCCATACTCTTTCCCGGCGATCACCGCCAGCGGCGTGCCTTCCTGCTGATACTTAACGGCGGCGTCGTAGATAGACACCACGTCCGACCCCGGAAGATGACGCGTCATCCCTCCCTCCACACCCGGAACCATTTCGTTGCGGATGCGGATATTGGCAAAGGTGCCGCGCATCATCACCTCATGGTTACCGCGACGCGAGCCGTAGGAGTTAAAATCCCGGCGCTCGACGCCGCGCCCCTGCAGATAGCGGCCTGCGGGGCTGTCGGCCTTAATGCTCCCTGCCGGAGAAATATGGTCGGTGGTGACCGAGTCCCCGAGCATCGCCAGAATGCGCGCGCCGTGGATATCCGCAAGCGGCTCAGGCTCCGCCTGCATCTCGTCGAAGAACGGCGACAGGCGGATATAGGTGGAATCATCCTGCCAGGCGTAGGTATCCGTACCCTCCACAGTGATCGCCTTCCACTCCGGCGTCCCTTCGAAGACTTCCGCATACTCTTTGCGGAACATCTCCGTCGACACCTGCTCAACGGCGCGGGAGATTTCCTGCGACGACGGCCAGATGTCCTTCAGATACACAGGCTCGTTTTTACGGTCGTGCCCGATGGGATCGCTCGCGAGGTTGATGTTCATATTTCCGGCGAGAGCGTACGCCACGACCAGCGGCGGTGAGGCCAGCCAGTTGGTTTTCACCAGCGGATGAATGCGCCCCTCAAAGTTGCGGTTACCGGAGAGTACGGCCCCGACGGTGAGATCGCCTTGTTTAATAGCGGTCTCAATGGGGTCCGGCAGCGGCCCGGAGTTGCCGATGCAGGTCGTGCAGCCGTAACCCACCAGGTTAAAGCCGAGCTCATCGAGATAAGGCGTGAGCTTCGCGTGGGCCAGATAGTCTGACACCACCTTAGAACCGGGTGCCAGCGAGGCTTTCACCCACGGCTGGGTTTTGAGCCCAAGCTCTACCGCTTTTTTAGCCAGCAGGCCGGCAGCCATCAGCACGCTCGGGTTTGAGGTATTGGTACACGAGGTGATGGCGGCGATAACAACCGCGCCGTCAGGGAGCTGATACTGATGTCCGTTCATGACATAGTCGATCGGGCGATGATCTTTTTGCGCTGCGTTAACTTCCAGCTCGTTGCTGGCCGCAAACGCCTGCGGCACGTTGTGCAGCGCAACGCGGTCCTGTGGGCGCTTCGGTCCCGCGAGGCTGGCCTCAACCGTGCCCATATCCAGCTCAAGCGTGCTGGTAAAGACCGGCTCGTCGCCCGGGTTGCGCCACATTCCCTGCGCTTTAGTGTAGGCCTCGACCAGCGCGACCTGCTCCTCGCTGCGGCCGCTGAGGCGCATGTATTCCAGCGTCACGCCGTCAATGGGGAAAAAGCCGCAGGTTGCGCCGTACTCTGGCGCCATGTTGGCAATGGTGGCGCGATCTGCCAGGGGAAGTGAATCCAGGCCATCGCCATAAAATTCGACAAATTTACCGACGACGCCGTGCTTGCGCAGCAGTTGCGTAACGGTCAGCACCAGGTCGGTGGCCGTAATGCCTTCCGACAGCTTTCCGGTCAGCTTAAAGCCCACGACGTCCGGGATCAGCATCGACACGGGCTGGCCGAGCATTGCCGCCTCGGCTTCGATTCCGCCGACGCCCCAGCCCAGTACGCCGAGGCCGTTAATCATGGTGGTGTGGGAATCGGTCCCCACCAGCGTATCCGGATAAGCGACCCACTCCTTGTCCTCAAGCTCGCTCCAGACCGCTTTGCCCAGGTACTCAAGGTTAACCTGGTGGCAAATCCCCGTACCGGGTGGAACCACGCTGAAGCGGCTAAACGCCTGTTTCCCCCACTTCAGGAATACATAGCGCTCGTGGTTGCGCTCCATCTCCAGACGAACGTTCTCGCCAAAGGCATCGTCATCGCCGAAGTGATCGACGGTGACGGAGTGGTCAATGACCAGATCGACCGGAGAGAGCGGGTTCACTTTTGCCGTGTCGCCGCCCAGCCGCTTGACGGCCTCGCGCATGGCGGCCAGGTCCACGACGGCAGGAACGCCGGTGAAATCCTGCATGAGCACCCTGGCCGGACGATAGGCAATCTCCCTGTCGGCATGGGCGTTTTTGAGCCATCCCGCCAGCGCGTGGATGTCTTCAGCAGTGACGGAATCCTCGTCCTGCCAGCGTAAAAGGTTTTCCAGCAAAACTTTTAGCGACTTGGGTAACCGCGAAATGTCCCCAAGGGTCCTGGCTGCCAGAGGCAAGCTGTAGTAGCGCCAGGTTTTATTTTCTGCCTGTAACGTGTCCTTACTGGCTTCGCGTAGGGTTAACGACATAAGCTCCTCCTTAATTACAGAGATACCCAGATAATCATCAGGGCCGTAATTAAAGATAACACAAAGATGTCGTAACGTTTTGATAACAACCCAAATTGATAAATTTCCGACGAGTCCTGGCGTCTTTAAAACAAAAAACCCCGCCGCAGCGAGGTTTTAGGATTTAGACGAAGGCCAGCCAGATGAGCTGGCACCAGAACGCAATCGACACGGAAAAAACACCGAGCCATGACCAGTATTTGAGCGTTGTCATGTTATTCACCATCTGAACACCAGGCTTTATTAATTAACGTTTCCGAGGCTAACCTCAGGTCTATATTGCTGATGTGTATTTATCAAAGAGTACAAGGGAACAGCGATAGTGTTATTGCAACGCGCTAAATGTAATAGCGCGATAAAAGCAAATTATTGTTTTTTGGGTTCGTCTTCAGCGAACAGATCAATAAAGGCCTGCTGCTGCGGAGTCAATTTCCAGGACGCTGGCACGCTGGTTGCCGGCGCCTTTGCCACCTTATGACCACCGTCACGAGGCTGACACATTTGCTTTAGCGTTTCTACACGTGCCGTAAGAGCCATAGTTAACCCCAAAATTTCCAGGCCAGGAGAGCAACCGCCGCCCAAAACAGGGCGGAGACGAGAAAGACCGCCAGCCAGGCTTTACGCTTCAGCGCAGGATCCCTTTGCGGTTCTTCACTTCCTGTTGGCATTGCTAACCTCATATAATCGACTTCGCTTATCATTTCGAGACCAACAATTGGTACAAGTAATCATCTGATGAGATAAATCCTAAAGAAACTTTAGTCGAAAAGCCAGTGAATTTACGCGTCCAGGGGCGGGAATTATTCATTCTTTTGACAAGAAATAAATAATTGAAAAGAATTATTTGCGTAGCTGTAAAATAGTTTCTACTTTTGTCGCAATTCAACGACACATTAACCACACAGTCAAAATGGATTACGTCATTATATTGGTAAACACGCGGATGATGATAATTCTAATTTAGCTTTGGGGGGGATATTCGGTATCTTTCCTGGCAGGAAAGATACCGGGAGTGATTATTTAGCGGGAAGCTTAATATCTTTGAACATCTCTTCGATATCTTCGTTAGAACGCAATGCCACTGCGGTGTCTACCACGTCGCGGGTTAAATGTGGCGCAAATCGCTGAATAAAATCATACATATAGCTGCGCAGGAAGGTGCTGCGGCGGAAGCCTATTTTTGTCGTGCTGTGGCTGAAAACGTCATGGGCGTCAAGACGCACCAGATCCGGGTCGGAGACGGGATCTACCGCCATGCTGGCAATGACGCCTACCCCAAGCCCCAGGCGCACGTACGTTTTGATGACGTCGGCATCCGTCGCGGTGAAGACGATCCGCGGCGTTAATCCCGCGCGATTAAAGGCGGTGTCGAGCTCTGAACGGCCCGTAAATCCGAAGGTATAGGTCACCAGCGGATATTGCGCCAGCTCTTCAATTGTCACGGAGCCCTTCCCGGCCAGCGGATGATCCGGCGTAACAACAATCGAGCGGTTCCAGTGATAGCAAGGCAGCATCACCAGATCGTCGTACAGGTGCAGCGCTTCGGTTGCGATGGCGAAGTCCGCGTTGCCCTTGGAAACCGCTTCCGCGATTTGCGTTGGCGAACCCTGATGCATATGCAGCGACACGCGCGGGTAACGCTCAATAAAGCCTTTGATCACGCCGGGCAGCGCGTAGCGCGCCTGAGTATGGGTAGTGGCAATATACAGCGAGCCTTTGTCTGGCCAGGTATGTTCGCCAGCAACTGATTTGATCGCATCAACTTTAGAGAGCACCTCGCGGGCGATACGAATGATCTCCTGCCCTGCTGGCGTCACCTGCGTGAGGTGTTTGCCGCTGCGGGCAAAGATTTGAATACCAAGCTCATCTTCCAGCATTCTGACCTGCTTGCTGATGCCGGGCTGGGAGGTATAAAGGCCCTCGGCGGTTGATGAGACATTCAGGTTGTGGTTTACCACTTCAACGATATAGCGAAGCTGCTGTAGTTTCATGCCGGACCATCCGATTAGCGCACGGGTCAATCGCTTAAGACGATTTAATAATAAGAAAAGGGTTAACTATAACCACTATATCATTTATAGCCTGAGTGTATAGTACGGAACAAAAAATAATAACAGCACAATAAAAAAGGGCCGGAAGTCCGGCCCTTTAACAGGTAAGTCACGGTTACTACGGGTTATTTTTTGCCTTCAACCCATTTGCCGTCAACAAAGAACGCTGACCAACCCGTTGCTTTACCCTCTTTCTCCGCAGCAACGTACTGCTGCTTCGTTTTACGGCTGAAGCGCACCACGGTCTTGTTACCTTCAGGATCCTGCTGAGGCGCATCCGCCAGATAGCGCAGTTTTTCCGGCAGGCGATCGCGGAAGCGGTACAGCTCTTCAACCAGAGGCGCACGGGTTTCGCGCGATTTCGGGAAGGTGTTGGCGGCCAGGAAGACGCCCGCGGCACCGTCGCGCAGCACAAAGTACGCGTCGGATTTCTCGCACGGCAGCTCGGGCAGCGGAACCGGATCTTCCTTCGGCGGCGCAACTTCACCGTTACGCAGGATTTTACGCGTGTTCTTGCACTCGTCGTTGGTGCAGGCCATGTACTTGCCGAAACGCCCCATCTTCAGGTGCATCTCGGAACCACATTTCTCACACTCAACGATTGGGCCGTCATAGCCCTTAATGCGGAACTCACCCTCTTCAATCTCATAACCGTCGCACGTCGGGTTGTTACCACACACGTGCAGCTTGCGTTTTGGATCGATCAGGTAGCTGTCCATCGCCGTGCCGCACTTCTGGCAGCGGCGCTTGGCGCGCAGCGCGTTAGTTTCCGCGTCATCATCTTCCAGCACGTTGAGAACTTCGTTCTCAGGCACCAGGTTAATGGTGGTTTTGCAGCGCTCTTTCGGCGACAGCGCGTAGCCGGAGCAGCCCAGGAAGACGCCCGTTGTCGCCGTGCGGATCCCCATTTTGCGACCGCAGGTCGGGCAGTCGATGCTGGTAAGCACCATCTCGTTTGGCAACATGCCGCCTTCTTCAGGCGCTTTCTCGGCTTTATCCAGCTGGTTGGTAAAGTCGCTAAAGAAGCTGTCGAGAACTTTTTTCCACTCCGCCTGGTGGTTGGCAACCTGGTCAAGGCTGTCTTCCATCTGCGCGGTGAAGTCGTAGTTCATCAGCTCGCGGAAGTTGGCTTCCAGACGATCGGTGACGATCTCACCCATTTTCTCTGCGTAGAAGCGGCGGCTTTCCACGCGGACGTAACCGCGATCCTGAATGGTCGAAATGATCGACGCGTAGGTCGACGGACGGCCAATTCCGCGTTTTTCCAGCTCTTTAACCAGTGAGGCTTCGCTGAAGCGCGCAGGCGGCTTGGTAAAGTGCTGAGCCGGAATCAGATCGACCAGAGAGAGTTCATCGCCCTTGTTTACCGCAGGCAGCGTTCTGTCTTCATCGCCTTTACGCAGCGCAGGCATCACCTTCGTCCAGCCGTCAAAGCGCAAAATGCGTCCGCGCGCCTTCAGGCGGAAATCCCCTGCGCCCACGGTCAGCGTGGTGGAGTCATATTTCGCCGGCGTCATCTGGCACGCCACGAACTGACGCCAGATCAGCTGGTACAGCTTCTGCGCGTCGGCTTCCATATCCTTCAGCGATTCAGCCAGCACGGAAACGTCAGAAGGACGAATGGCTTCGTGCGCTTCCTGAGAGTTTTCTTTGCTGGCGTACTGGTTTGCCGCTTCCGGCAAATATTTTTTGCCGAAGTTGTCGCCGATGTAATCACGCACCATGCTCACGGCATCCTGACTCAGGTTGGTGGAGTCAGTACGCATATAGGTGATATAGCCCGCTTCGTATAAGCGCTGGGCCATCATCATGGTTTTCTTCACGCCGTAGCCCAGACGTGTGCTCGCGGCCTGCTGCAGGGTGGACGTAATAAACGGCGCGCCCGGCTTGCTGCTGGTCGGCTTGTCTTCACGTTCCAGAACCTGATAGCGCGCTTTCTCGAGCAGCGCCACCGCGGCCATGGTCTGGTCACGGTTCTCCGGACGGAAAGGTTTATCGTGATGATGGCTCACCTGCAGCGGCAGCGCATCACCGCCCGGCGTGGTGACGTTCGCATCCACTTCCCAGAACTCTTCCGGGACGAATGCCTTGATCTCACGCTCGCGCTCAACGACCAGACGCACGGCAACGGACTGCACGCGACCGGCGGACAGCCCGCGGGCAATTTTTTTCCACAGCAGTGGAGAGACCATGTAACCCACAACGCGGTCCATAAAGCGACGCGCCTGCTGAGCGTTTACGCGGTCAATGTTCAGTTCGCCCGGCTTTTCAAACGCCTGACGAATCGCATTCTTTGTAATTTCGTTAAACACTACGCGACTGTAGCGTTTGTCGTCACCCCCGATCACTTCCCGCAGGTGCCATGCAATGGCCTCCCCTTCGCGGTCAAGGTCGGTTGCGAGATAGATGTGGTCAGCTTTTTCTGCAAGCTGCTTCAGCTCGTTAACGACTTTTTCTTTGCCTGGCAGCACTTCGTACTGTGCATCCCAGTTATGCCATGGGTTAACCCCCATGCGGTTGACAAGCGCGCTACGTTCATCCTTTTTAGGCTTTTTAGCCCCTTTGGTGGAGGTAGAGTCTGCGCTCTTTTTGCTGGCTGAGCCACTGGTCGGCAAATCGCGGATATGACCAACGCTGGACTTAACCACGTAGTCATTGCCCAGATACTTATTGATCGTTTTGGCTTTTGCCGGGGACTCAACGATAACGAGAGCTTTACCCATATTCACCTTTACCTAATTTAATTCTTCCAGGAATACGCCGCACGTTGATTTCCCTTCCGCTGACGACGAGCCATAGATATTGCGACTTCGTCAGGGGATATCAACCCCTTTGTCTTAACGAACACCAGACACAAGACATCCAGGTCATTGAGTTATCGGGAATTTTTTCACTACGGTGCTAATTCGTGACGAATTTCCGGTCGAATGTCAAGCTATTCTGTTGCCAGAATGACGAAAGCGCACACTGTACCTGATAAAATTCGTTACGCAACTTTATTAGCATGCAAAAGCAAATACCGCCACTCGCAGCCGGTTGCCTTACCCCCTCAACTTACAGGGAAAATTTGCCCCCTTGGGGCCGTCGGCGTAGACTAACGCGTCTGTTTAAGGAGTAAATTATGCAGAAAACAACCCAACCCATCGATCGAGCAACTCTGCTTATCGAAGCGAACAAGCTGATTCGCAACCATGAAGACACCCTGGCGGGCATTGAGGCGACCGGAGTGGAACAGCGCAACGGCGTGCTGGTCTTCAGCGGCGAGTATTTCCTTGACGAGCAGGGGCTGCCAACCCCGAAAAGCACGGCCGTATTTAACATGTTTAAATACCTGGCGCACACGCTGTCAGAGAAATATCACCTGGTCGACTAATGCAAAACGCGAGGCAAATGCCTCGCGTTTTTGTTTACAGCAGCGGCTTTTGGCTTCGCTGCAGCCAGCGCAGCAGCAGGCGGTCCGCGCTTTCCGCTGCGCTACTGGTAAAGCGATCGAGCAGGCGCTTGCGCTGGGCAAAGCGTACGCCGATCAGCTCTCTGCCCTCCATCAGGTTCAGGAGCAGATCGTCGCTGGTGCCAACCTCATCCACCAGCCCCTTCTCCTGGGCCTGGACGCCGTACCAGTGTTCACCCGTCGCGACCTGCTCAATATCGAGGGTCGGGCGCATGCGGTGCACAAAATCTTTGAAAAGATGATGCGTTTCGTTCAGGTCTTCACGGAACTTTTGGCGCCCCTCTTCGGTGTTCTCGCCCAGCAGCGTCAGGGTGCGCTTGTACTGACCCGCCGTATGCAGTTCGATATCGATCTCTTTGTTCTTCAGGAAGCGGTTGAAGTTAGGGATCTGCGCCACCACGCCAATGGAGCCGATGATAGAAAACGGAGCCGCGACAATTTTATCCGCCACGCAGGCCATCATATAGCCACCGCTTGCCGCCACTTTATCGACAGCAACCGTGAGCAGGATCTGTTTTTCGCGCAGGCGCTGCAGCTGGGAAGCGGCCAGACCGTAGCCGTGGACGACGCCGCCGGGGCTTTCCAGACGAACAACCACCTGATCCTGCGGCTTCGCTACCGCGATCACCGCCGTCACCTCTTCGCGTAACGAGGTGACCTCGTGGGCA
The DNA here is from genome assembly GCF_041399425.1 of Enterobacter sp. KBR-315C3_2022. NCBI lineage: Bacteria > Pseudomonadati > Pseudomonadota > Gammaproteobacteria > Enterobacterales > Enterobacteriaceae > Enterobacter > Enterobacter sp. KBR-315C3_2022. The sequence goes on along the minus strand of NZ_JBGKEB010000001.1, from coordinate 403,908 downwards.
TCCATGCTGCCTTTGAAGTCGAGAACATACACGCGCGGCTTAGCCTCATCCTGCGGAACGTTCAGCTTCGCTTTGGCTTTCGCGGCCTTAGCCTCCTGCTTATGCTTTTTCTTCTGCGCTTTCAGCCACAGCTTCTGCTGATGGCTATCAAGCAGCGACAACGACATCTCTTCCTGCATATCAGCGTACTGCTCGCTCAGGCGAGTGATGCGGAGCTCACCGCGCTGACGCTTGCGCTGCGCCAGGTTAACAACCAGAACCGCAATCACCGCGATGGCCACGACCACCGTGACGATCTTGGCCAAAAACAACCCATATTGAGAAAGTAATTCCACGCGTTCCACCTTGATTTAACCACGATTCTTTCATGCCAGTGTACAACAGCCCTGTGCAGGCGTCTTGCCCAAGACATTACCCTTGCGAGCCGTCTTCAGGAATCACTACATTCTGGTTTAAATCTTTGCAAATTGTTAATTTCACAGCGTTCCCTCCTGTAGACTGATTGAAATCTTAGCCTGTTTCGGGCATAAACCCGAAAAGTCATAAAGTCATATATAAAGAAGGCGCAGTTCACGGCCCGTGCGCCTGAGGAGCCACCGTGCATTATCAACCGCAAAAAAATCTGCTGCATGACCGCATCATCTTAGTGACGGGTGCCAGCGACGGGATCGGGCGCGAAGCCGCTCTGACCTATGCCGAATACGGCGCGAGCGTCATTCTTTTAGGGCGCAACGAAGAGAAGCTTAAAAGCGTGGCGCAGGACGTTGAGCGCATCAGCGGCAGCGTTACCCCGTGGTACACGCTCGATTTACTCACCTGCACGCCTGAAGTCTGTCAGGCGCTGGCTCAGCGCATTAGCGCTCATTTTCCGCGTCTTGACGGCGTGCTGCACAATGCTGGCCTGCTGGGCGAGGTGCGCCCCATGGACGAACAAAACCCTGAAATCTGGCAGCAGGTGATGCAGGTCAACATCAACGGCACGTTTTTTCTGACCCAGGCGCTGCTTCCTTTATTACTCAAGTCTGAATCCGGATCGCTGGTCTTCACCTCTTCCAGCGTAGGCCGCCAGGGACGCGCCAACTGGGGCGCCTACGCCGTCTCTAAATTTGCCACCGAAGGCATGATGCAGGTGCTCGCCGAGGAGTATCAGAGCCGCCATCTGCGCGTTAACTGCATTAACCCGGGCGGCACCCGCACCAAAATGCGCGCCAGCGCCTTCCCGACCGAAGATCCGCAGAAGCTCAAGACCCCGGCCGACATTATGCCACTGTATCTCTGGCTGATGGGCAATGATAGCCGCCGTAAAACCGGCATGACCTTTGATGCCCAGCCGGGTCGCAAGCCGGGGATTTCTCAATGAGTGAAGAACGCCACCAGCAGCGCCAGCAGCGCCTGAAAGAACAGGTTGATGCCCGAGTAGCCGCAGCCCAGGACGAGCGCGGGATCGTTATCGTATTCACCGGCAACGGCAAGGGGAAAACCACCGCCGCGTTTGGCACCGCCACGCGGGCCGTCGGTCACGGCCAGAAGGTCGGCGTGATCCAGTTTATCAAAGGCGAATGGCCCAACGGCGAGCGTAACCTGCTTGAACCGCACGGCGTCGAGTTTCAGGTGATGGCAACCGGATTTACGTGGGATACGCAGAACCGGGACACCGACACCGCCGCGTGTCTGGCCGTATGGGAGCACGCCAGACGCATGCTCGCCGATCCTTCGCTAAACATGGTGCTGCTGGACGAGATCACCTACATGGTGGCCTATGACTATCTGCCGCTGGCCGAGTTGCTGGAGGCGCTGAAAAATCGCCCCGCTCACCAGACGGTGATTGTGACGGGACGAGGGTGTCATCGGGACATTCTGGATCTGGCGGATACGGTCAGCGAGCTGCGTCCGGTTAAGCACGCGTTTGATGCGGGCGTCAAAGCGCAGATCGGGATTGATTACTAAGAAAAAGGCCCGGTTGCGTTAACCGGGCCTTGATGCTTAACCGTTGTTGTTACGGCTGCCAGAGCGGCGGCCGCCGCTGACCTGGCTGTGACGCTTCACCGCGCGTCGGATCTGGTTCGCCTTCATGCGGCGACGATCTTTTTCCACCGCCACTTTGGAGGTAGTTTCCGGCGTCAGCCCCACCAGCTCGCGCAGGTAGTTCGTCTGCGTCAGATCCAGCTCGGTATAGCCTCCGCGCGGAAGGCCTTTCGGCAGCAGAATATCGCCGTAGCGAACGCGAATCAGGCGGCTAACCTGCACGCCTACCGCTTCCCACAGGCGACGCACTTCGCGGTTGCGCCCTTCGGTCAGGGTGACGTTATACCACTGGTTAATGCCTTCACCACCGGTAAACTTGATGGTTTTGAACGCCGCAGGGCCGTCTTCGAGCTGAACGCCACGCGAGAGATCGCGCAGCTTGTTCTCATCAACCTGGCCGAACACGCGCACGGCATATTCACGCTCAACTTCACGGCTAGGGTGCATCAGACGGTTCGCCAGTTCACCGTCGGTGGTGAACAGCAGCAGGCCGCAGGTGTTCACGTCCAGACGGCCAACGGCAATCCAGCGCGCACCGCGCAGCTTAGGCAGACGGTCAAACACCGTCGGGCGCCCTTCCGGGTCGTTGCGGGTACACAGCTCGCCTTCCGGCTTGTAGTAGGCCAGCACGCGACAAATCTGCTCGGCTGACTCCTTCACGGAGATAAGATGGCCGTCGATACGGATCTTGAGCCCCGGCACAATTTCTACGCGGTCGCCCAGCGTAGCGATTTTACCGTCCACGCTCACGCGACCGGCTTCAATAATAGCTTCGATTTCACGGCGTGAACCGTGGCCGGCGCGCGCCAGCACTTTCTGTAATTTTTCGCTCATTGAGCTTCCTCAGGTGTCGCCTTCACAGGCGTCGAATCAGGTCAAAACGGGGCCTCGCCCCAATTTGATGGCCGCGTAGTATAGCTGCTTACACCCTTACAAGAAAGGCTTAACATCACCCACGCCTTCGCGGATCACTTCAGGCGCGTCTTCGGTCAAATCCACAACCGTGGTCGGCTGCTGCCCAAGATAGCCGCCGTGGATAATCAGCTCTACATGCTTCTCCAGACGATCTTTGATCTCTTCCGGATCGGACTCGGTAAACTCGCTGCCCGGCAGCATCAGGGAGGTGGAGAGCATCGGCTCGCCCAGCGTTTCCAGCAGCGCCTGCGCAATCGGGTTTGACGGCACGCGCATCCCGATGGTTTTACGTTTTTCTTGCAGCAGGCGGCGCGGCACCTCTTTCGTCCCTTTCAGGATGAAGGTGTAGTTGCCGGGCGTGTTGTTTTTGATCAGGCGAAACGCCACGTTATCGACATACGCATAGGTGGAGAGCTCGGAGAGATCGCGGCACATCAGGGTGAAATTATGCCCGTCCGGCAGCTGGCGAATGCGGCAGATGCGCTCCATCGCCCCTTTATCTTCGATTTTGCAGCCCAGCGCGTAGCCGGAATCGGTTGGGTAGACGATCACGCCGCCCTTACGCACGATCTCCACCGCCTGGTTAATCAAACGCGGCTGCGGATTATCCGGATGGATATAGAAAAACTGACTCATACTTCCCTCTCTTCAATTTGCTGCGGCTGTTCCCAGAGCTGCCAGACGGGTTCCACGCCCGCGGGAAGCCAAAGCTTGCGCCCCAGCTCAATCCACGCGCAGGGCTGATGAAAATCAGAGCCCTGCGACGCCAGTAAACCAAACTGGCGCGCATAGGTGGCAAGCTGCGTTCGCTCATTGGGAGCCTGCTGGCACTGTGAGACTTCCATCGCCTCGCCGCCGCATTCGGCAAAGTGTGCCAGCAGCCTTTTCAGCCATTTAGCAGAAAGATTATACCGCCCAGGGTGGGCCAGCACCGCCTTCCCGCCAGAATGATGAATGACATCAATAGCTTGTTTTATTGTACACCACTGCGGCGGGACGTAACCGGTTTTCCCGCGCGCCAGATATTTTTTAAAGACGTCCGCCATGGTGTTTGCCTTGCCTTCGGCAACCAGAAAGCGGGCAAAATGGCCGCGGGTCACCGCCCCGCCGTTCGCAAGCTTATGTGCTCCCGCCAGCGCGCCCGGAATGTGCGCTTTTTCGAGGCGTTCGCCGATCATCTCCGCGCGCTGGTTGCGGCGCGTTTTTTGCTCCTGCAAAAAGGCGCGCATCGCCGGATGTTCGATATCAATGTTCAGCCCAACGATATGAATCTCGTGGTTTTCCCAGACGGTCGAAATCTCGACGCCGGAAATCAGGTTCAGCGCAATGCCGCTGCGGGCAATCTCCGCGCGAGCCCCGGGGATGGCGTCTGTCGTATCGTGATCGGTTATCGCCAGCGTGCCAACGCGCATTTCTACAGCACGGTGCACCAGCGCTTCGGGCGTAAGCAGGCCGTCAGAAGCCTGAGTATGGCTGTGTAAATCATAAATCACGGCGTAAGTGTTGTCGCTCAAAGCACGTCCTATAGCAGGTTGGAGATAGCCAAAGACCCTATAGTAACGACTTAAGGCGAAATTCTGAAATCAAGGGTTGACAATACGCCATCGAACTAGTTAACTAGTACGCAAGTTCACACGAGAGAGGTATCTGAAAATGACGGCATATCGCACCCTGCACGGTTGGTGGCGCACTTCCTGATTATCGGGCAGTGTCACGCGTCTGCGAACAGCAAACAGATACCCAGCCCGCTACCCAGCGGGCTTTTTTTTGAACAGAAAACGAGAACAACATAATGCAAACAGCCAAACCTCACCTCGAACTGCTGACCTGCGAGGCGGTCTATCGCCACAACCCCACCGCGCTGTTTCATCAGGTCTGCGGCGCGCGTCCGGCCACCCTGCTGCTGGAATCGGCTGATATCGACAGCAAAGACGATCTCAAGAGCCTGCTGCTGGTCGACAGCGCGCTGCGCATCACCGCTTTAGGTGACACCGTCACTATTAAGGCGCTGTCAGACAACGGCGCCGCCCTGCTGCCGCTGCTGGACGCCGCCCTGCCTGCTGGCATTGAGAATGAACGCCACCCGGAGATGCGTATCCTGCATTTCCCGCCGGTCAGCCAGCTTTTAGACGAAGACGCGCGCCTCTGCTCTCTGTCCGTGTTCGACGCCTTCCGCCTGCTGCAAAACCTGGTCAACGTGCCGGAAAATGAGCGTGAAGCGATGTTCTTCGGCGGGCTGTTTGCCTATGACCTGGTCGCAGGCTTCGAAGCACTGCCGGAAACGGAACAGGGCAACCGCTGCCCGGACTACTGCTTCTACCTGGCGGAAACCCTGCTGGTGATCGACCATCAGAAAAAATACACCCGCATCCAGGCCAGCCTGTTCACCCCGAATGCTGGCGAAAAGCAGCGCCTGGAGCACCGCATTGCCCAGTTGCAGCAGCAGATGACCGAGGCGCCGCCCGCGCTGCCGGTTCAGCGCGTCGAGCACATGCAGTGCGACGTGAACCAGAGCGACGACCACTTTGGTGCCGTGGTGCGCCAGATGCAAAAAGCGATTCGCGCCGGGGAGATTTTCCAGGTAGTCCCGTCCCGCCGCTTTTCTCTGCCCTGCCCGTCGCCGCTGGCGGCCTATGACGTGCTTAAAAAGAGCAACCCGAGCCCGTACATGTTCTTTATGCAGGACAACGACTTCACGCTGTTCGGCGCGTCGCCGGAAAGCTCGCTGAAGTACGATGCCGCCAGCCGCCAGATTGAAATCTACCCGATTGCCGGAACGCGCCCGCGCGGCCGCCGCGCCGACGGCACGCTCGATCGCGATCTCGACAGCCGCATCGAGCTGGAAATGCGTACCGACCACAAGGAACTGTCCGAACACCTGATGCTCGTTGACCTGGCCCGTAACGATCTGGCGCGTATTTGCACCCCCGGCAGCCGCTACGTGGCCGACCTAACCAAAGTTGACCGCTACTCCTTCGTGATGCACCTCGTCTCCCGCGTGGTCGGCGAGCTGCGCAGTGACCTCGACGTGCTGCACGCCTACCGCGCCTGCATGAACATGGGCACCCTGAGCGGCGCGCCGAAGGTCCGCGCGATGCAGCTGATTGCAGAAGCCGAAGGCCGCCGACGCGGCAGCTACGGCGGCGCCGTGGGGTACTTCACCGCGCACGGCGATCTGGACACCTGCATTGTGATCCGCTCCGCCTACGTGGAAGACGGCATTGCCACCGTTCAGGCGGGGGCCGGCGTGGTTCTCGATTCTGTTCCGCAGTCTGAAGCTGACGAAACGCGCAGTAAGGCTCGCGCGGTGCTCCGCGCCATTGCTACCGCCCATCACGCACAGGAGATTTTCTGATGGCTGACATTCTGCTGCTCGATAATATCGACTCCTTTACCTACAACCTGGCAGATCAGCTGCGCGCGAATGGCCACAACGTCGTTATCTATCGTAACCATGTTCCGGCGCAAACGCTGATCGAGCGTCTCGGCACGATGCAAAACCCGGTGCTGATGCTCTCCCCTGGCCCCGGCGCGCCGAGCGAAGCGGGCTGCATGCCGGAGCTGCTGACCCGCATGCGCGGCAAGCTGCCGATTATCGGCATCTGCCTCGGGCATCAGGCGATCGTCGAAGCCTACGGCGGCTACGTCGGCCAGGCGGGCGAGATCCTGCACGGGAAAGCGTCCAGCATTGAACATGACGGCCAGGCGATGTTTGCCGGGCTGCCAAACCCGCTGCCGGTCGCGCGCTATCACTCATTGGTCGGCAGCAATATCCCGGCGGGCCTAACCATCAACGCCTCGTTCGAAGGCATGGTGATGGCGGTGCGTCAAGACGCGGATCGCGTCTGCGGCATGCAGTTCCATCCGGAGTCGATTCTGACCTCTAACGGCGCGCGCCTGCTGGAGCAAACGCTCGACTGGGCGCTGCAAAAGCTTGAGCAGACCAACACCCTGCAGCCGATTCTGGAAAAACTGTATCAGGCGCAGACCCTGAGCCAGCAGGAGAGCCACCAGCTCTTCTCCGCCGTGGTGCGCGGCGAGCTTAAGCCTGAGCAGCTCGCCGCGGCGCTGGTGAGCATGAAGGTGCGCGGCGAAAGCCCGCAGGAGATCGCCGGAGCCGCCACCGCCCTGCTGGAAAACGCGGCCCCGTTCCCGCGCCCGGACTATCAGTTTGCCGACATCGTCGGCACCGGCGGCGACGGCAGCAACAGCATCAATATCTCTACCGCCAGCGCGTTCGTCGCGGCGGCGTGCGGCCTGAAGGTGGCGAAGCACGGCAACCGCAGCGTCTCCAGCCGTTCGGGCTCATCGGATCTGCTGGCCGCGTTTGGCATCAACCTGGACATGCAGGCCGAACGCTCGCGCGAAGCGCTGGACGACCTGGGCGTGTGCTTCCTGTTTGCGCCGAAATACCACACCGGTTTCCGCCACGCGATGCCGGTTCGCCAGCAGCTTAAAACCCGCACGCTGTTTAACGTGCTCGGCCCGCTGATTAACCCGGCGCATCCGCCGCTGGCGCTGATCGGCGTTTACAGCCCGGAGCTGGTGCTGCCGATTGCCGAAACCCTGCGCGTGCTGGGCTACCAGCGCGCCGCGGTGGTCCACAGCGGCGGCATGGACGAAGTATCCCTGCACGCGCCTACCGTGGTGGCGGAACTGCGCGACGGTGAAATTTTTAACTATCAGCTTGAGGCAGCCGACTTCGGCCTGACGCCGTATCGTCAGGAAGCGCTGGCGGGCGGCACGCCGGAAGAAAACCGTGACATTCTGACGCGCTTATTACAAGGTAAAGGAGAGGCCGCCCACGAGGCCGCCGTGGCGGCCAACGTTGCCATGCTGATGCGTTTACACGGTGAGGAAGATCTGAAGATCAACGCTCAAAAAGTTCTGGACGTGCTGCGCTCCGGTGCAGCTTACGACCGCGTTACCGCGCTTGCGGCAAGAGGGTAAAACATGCAGACCGTTTTAGCGAAAATCGTTGCCGATAAGGCCATCTGGGTGGAAGCCCGCAAGGCGCAGCAGCCGCTGGCTGGCTTTCAGAACGACGTCGTGCCGAGCAGCCGTCGCTTCTATGATGCCCTGCAGGGCGCGCGCACCGCGTTTATTCTGGAGTGCAAAAAAGCCTCTCCGTCTAAAGGCGTCATCCGCGACGATTTCGACCCGGCGCGTATTGCCGGTATTTATAAGCATCATGCATCGGCCATTTCCGTGCTGACGGATGAGAAATACTTCCAGGGCAGCTTCGACTTTCTGCCGATCGTCAGCGGCATCGCGCCGCAGCCGATCCTGTGTAAAGACTTTATTATCGACCCGTATCAGATTTGGCTGGCGCGCTTTTACCAGGCCGACGCCTGCCTGCTGATGCTGTCGGTGCTCGACGACGAACAGTATCGCCAGCTTGCTGCGGTCGCGCACAGCCTGAACATGGGCGTGCTGACCGAGGTAAGCAACGACGAAGAGCTTGAGCGCGCGATTGCGCTGGAGGCTAAAGTGGTCGGCATCAACAACCGCGACCTGCGCGATCTGTCCATTGACCTCAACCGCACCCGCCAGCTGGCGCCGCGCCTGGGGCCGGGCGTCACGGTGATCAGCGAGTCGGGGATTAACAGCTACGCCCAGGTCCGCGAGCTGAGCCACTTTGCGAACGGCTTCCTGATCGGCTCCGCGATGATGGAGCATGACGATCTCAACGCCGCGGTGCGCCGCGTGCTGTTGGGTGAAAACAAAGTGTGCGGCTTAACCCGCGAGCAGGATGCGCTGGCCGCGTATGAAGCGGGCGCGATTTATGGCGGGCTGATTTTTGTTGAAAGCTCGCCGCGCTTCGTGACGCCAGAACAGGCGCGTCAGGTCATCGCGGGGGCACCGCTTCGCTACGTTGGCGTTTTCCGCAATGCGGATGTTGCTGACGTGGCCGCGAAAGCCGAGGCGCTAACCCTGAGCGCGGTGCAGCTTCACGGCAGCGAGGATCAGGCCTACATCGACGCCCTGCGCGCCGTACTGGCGCCTCAGGTGCAGATCTGGAAGGCGCAGAGCGTAAGCGGCTCCCTGCCGCCGCGCAACCTGAACCACGTCGATAAATACGTGCTCGATAACGGCCAGGGCGGCACCGGACAGCGGTTTGACTGGTCGCTGCTGAGCGGCGAAGCGCTCGACAACGTTTTACTTGCGGGCGGCCTGAGCCCGGACAACTGCGTAGAAGCGGCAAAAGCCGGCTGCGCGGGCCTCGATTTCAATTCAGGCGTAGAGTCCCAGCCGGGCATTAAAGATGCCAGCAAGCTGGCCTCGGTCTTTAAAACTCTGCGTGCATATTAAGGAAGAGAAGATGACGACATTACTAAACCCGTATTTTGGCGAGTTCGGCGGGATGTACGTTCCGCAAATACTGATGCCCGCGCTGCGCCAGCTGGAAGAAGCGTTTGTGAGCGCGCAGAAAGATCCGGCGTTCCAGGCTGAATTTACCGACCTGCTGAAAAACTACGCGGGCCGCCCGACGGCGCTGACCAAATGCCGCAACCTGACCGAAGGCACCAACACCACGCTGTACCTCAAGCGTGAAGACCTGCTGCACGGCGGCGCGCACAAAACGAACCAGGTGCTGGGCCAGGCGCTGCTCGCAAAACGCATGGGCAAAACCGAAATCATCGCCGAAACCGGCGCGGGCCAGCACGGCGTGGCCTCGGCGCTGGCGAGCGCCCTGCTCGGCCTGAAGTGCCGCATATACATGGGCGCGAAGGACGTTGAGCGCCAGTCTCCGAACGTCTTCCGCATGCGCCTGATGGGTGCGGAAGTGATCCCGGTACACAGCGGTTCGGCCACGCTGAAGGATGCCTGCAACGAGGCGCTCCGCGACTGGTCCGGCAGCTACGACACCGCGCACTATATGCTCGGTACCGCAGCGGGGCCACATCCGTTCCCGACCATCGTGCGCGAGTTCCAGCGCATGATTGGCGAAGAGACGAAGGCGCAAATTCTCGAAAAAGAGGGGCGTCTTCCGGACGCGGTCATCGCCTGCGTCGGCGGCGGTTCTAACGCCATCGGCATGTTCGCTGACTTCATCGACGACGCCCGCGTGGGGCTGATCGGCGTTGAGCCTGCCGGACACGGCATTGAATCCGGCGAGCACGGCGCGCCGCTGAAGCACGGTCGCGTTGGGATTTACTTCGGCATGAAGTCGCCGATGATGCAGACCGACGAAGGCCAAATCGAGGAATCCTACTCCATTTCCGCCGGGCTGGACTTCCCGTCCGTGGGGCCGCAGCACGCGCACCTGAACAGCATTGGGCGCGCCGAGTATGTCTCGATTACCGATGACGAGGCGCTGGAAGCCTTTAAAACGCTGTCACGCCATGAAGGGATCATCCCGGCGCTGGAGTCCTCGCACGCGCTGGCGCACGCCCTGAAGATGATGAAAGAAAACCCGGAAAAAGAGCAGCTGCTGGTGGTTAACCTTTCCGGTCGCGGTGACAAAGATATCTTCACCGTTCACGATATTTTGAAAGCACGAGGGGAAATCTGATGGAACGCTACGATAACGCATTTGCAGAGCTGAAGGCCCGCCGGGAAGGCGCGTTCGTCCCCTTCGTTACGCTGGGCGATCCGGGCCCGGAGCAGTCGCTGAAAATTATCGACGCCCTGATTGAAGCCGGAGCCGACGCGCTGGAGCTGGGCATTCCGTTCTCCGATCCGCTGGCGGACGGCCCGACCATTCAGAATGCCACCCTGCGCGCGTTTGCCGCGGGCGTGACGCCGACCCAGTGTTTTGAAATGCTGGCGGCGATCCGCCAGAAGCACCCGACGATCCCTATCGGCCTGCTGATGTACGCCAACCTGGTGTTCAACCGCGGCATTGATGAATTTTACGCCGAGTGCGCGCGCGTGGGCGTTGACTCCGTGCTGGTGGCCGACGTGCCGGTTGAAGAGTCTGCCCCGTTCCGCCAGGCGGCCATGCGCCACGGCGTTGCGCCTATTTTTATCTGCCCGCCTAACGCCGACGACGAGCTGCTGCGCCAGATCGCCTCGCACGGCCGCGGGTATACCTACCTGCTTTCGCGCGCCGGGGTCACCGGGGCAGAGAACAAGGCCGCGCTGCCGCTGCATCACCTGGTTGAAAAGCTGGCTGAATATCATGCGGCCCCGCCGCTGCAGGGCTTCGGCATCTCTTCTCCTGAGCAGGTCACCGCGGCGATTGAAGCAAACGCGGCCGGGGCCATTTCCGGCTCCGCGATTGTGAAAATCATCGAGAAAAACGTCGACAGGCCGGAGCAGATGCTGACTGAACTAAAAGCGTTCGTCAGCGCCATGAAGGCCGCAACGCGTAAGGCGTAATCTGATTACCGTCTGGCGCCGCTGCCAGACGGTTCCCCTTCTTCTTTCGCCTGCCCTAAAGGGTTAGTGCAAAATTGATCCCGTCGATATTTTCGGTGTGAATGACTTTTCAAACCTTTCTGTAAGGGTATGATCCGGTTTCCTTTCGGTAACCCCTTCTGAGTTCAGAGGCTTACACATGTCATGGCACCACTTTAAACAGGCTTACCTCGTTAAGTTCTGGTCCCCCGTTCCGGCCGTTATCGCCGCCGGTATTCTCTCCACCTATTATTTCGGCATCACCGGCACCTTCTGGGCCGTTACCGGCGAATTTACCCGCTGGGGCGGACAGCTGCTGCAGCTTGCCGGCGTTCATGCCGAAGAGTGGGGATACTACAAGCTCATTCATCTTGACGGCACGCCGCTAACCCGCATCGACGGGATGATGATTATCGGCATGTTCGGCGGCTGTTTTGCCGCCGCGCTGTGGGCGAATAATGTCAAAATCCGCATGCCGAAAAGCCGGATCCGCATTATGCAGGCCGTTGTCGGCGGCATCATCGCGGGCTTTGGCGCGCGTCTGGCGATGGGCTGTAACCTGGCGGCGTTCTTTACCGGGATCCCGCAGTTTTCCCTGCACGCCTGGTTCTTTGCCGTGGCGACGGCCATTGGCTCATACTTTGGCGCGAAGTTTACGCTTCTGCCGCTGTTCCGCATTCCGGTAAAAATGACCAAAGTGAGCGCCGCCTCTCCGCTCACGCAGAAACCCAATCAGGCGCGCCGTCGCTTTCGCCTCGGCATGCTGGTCTTTTTCGCCATGGTGGCCTGGGCGCTGTGCACCGCGCTGAACCAGCCGAAGCTCGGCCTGGCGATGCTCTTCGGCGTGGGCTTTGGCCTGCTGATTGAGCGGGCGCAAATCTGCTTTACCTCCGCGTTTCGCGATATGTGGATCACCGGGCGCACGATGATGGCGAAAGCGATTATTGCCGGGATGGCGGTGAGCGCCATCGGCATATTCAGCTACGTGCAGCTTGGGGTTGAGCCTAAAATCATGTGGGCGGGCCCCAATGCGGTTATCGGCGGCCTGCTGTTTGGCTTTGGCATCGTGCTGGCCGGGGGCTGCGAAACGGGCTGGATGTACCGCGCCGTAGAGGGCCAGGTGCATTACTGGTGGGTGGGCCTTGGCAACGTGATCGGCTCAACGCTGCTGGCCTACTACTGGGATGACGTATCCCCCGCGCTGGCGACGAGCTGGGATAAGGTTAACCTGCTGAGCACCTTTGGCCCGCTCGGCGGCCTGATTGTGACCTACGCCCTGCTGCTGGCGGCATTTTTACTGGTTGTCGCACAGGAAAAACGCTTCTTCCGCCGCTCAACCCCTCGCGCGGAAACGCAGGAGACTATTGTATGAAAGAGATCGTACCGGACTATCGGCTCGACATGGTCGGCGAACCTTGTCCGTATCCGGCCGTGGCGACGCTCGAAGCGCTGCCGCAGCTGAAGAAAGGCGAAATACTGGAGGTGGTGAGCGACTGCCCGCAGTCCATCAATAACATTCCTCTGGACGCTAAAAACCACGGCTATACGGTGCTGGATATTCAGCAGGATGGGCCAACCATTCGCTATCTTATTCAGAAATAAAAAAACGGGTCGCAATGACCCGTTTTTTCTTTCCGCTGGCGCGCTTAATACACCTCTTCGGTCGAATGGCTAACGCTCCGCTTATCATAAACTGAAGGTTTACCGTCCGGACGCGTTTTAAATCGACGGTGCAGCCACATATATTGCTCCGGCGCGAGACGGATCGCCGCTTCAATGGCCTGATTCATACGATGCGCCACCGTCTCTTTATTTTCGTCATACAGCCGTGGACCGATATCCTCCATAATAATCAGCTCATAGCCCTTTCCGTCCGCGCGACGGCGCGGAACAAACGGTATTACCGCCGGGCGCGCGCTTCTCACCAGCATATAGCTGCCTGCGGTTGTCGCCGTTTCAGGCATATTAAAGAAGGGAACGAAGACGCTATTTTTTGGGCCGTAATCGTGATCGGGCGCGTACCAGACAATTTCATCCTGCTTGAGGGCGCGGATCATGCCCTTCAGGTCGTAACGGTCGAGCATCGTTTTATTGGAGCGCAGGCGTCCGCGGGTTTGCAGCCAGTCGAAAAGCGCGTTGTTATTCGGACGATAAACCCCGACGCCCGGATTGAGCATGCCGAAAATACGCGCCCCGAGCTCCAGAGTAAGAAAATGCATGCCGATCAGCAGAACGCCGTTTTGCGCGGCTCGCGCCTTCTCCATGTGGTCGTAGCCCGTCACCGTGAACCACTTTCTGACCCGTCGGTCCGGCCAGAACCAGGCAATGCCCGTTTCAATAACGCCCATGCCCACGGACTCAAAATTTTTCTTAAGCAGCACCTCGCGCTGTTCTGCAGAAAGCTCGCGGAAGCAAAGTTCTATATTTCTCTGGGCAATGGCAACGCGGCGCGGTAATAGCCTCATGGCTAATTTCCCGAGCGATGATCCGAGCCACAGTAATACCGGATAAGGAAGCAAGACCACGCAACGCAGCAGAAATATGCCCAGCCACAGCGGCCAGTAGCGCGGATGCAAAAATGAGAGTGAGAACGTTGGCAGCCTCGTCATTGAGTTAATTCCCTCCGGTATTGTGGGTTGATGACACGCTCGCTGAAAAAGGGTTATCGCGAAGACAACGATCAATATAGTAATAACTTTATAAGAAACTTCCGTATTGGGTTTGTCTTTTTTTGCCGAATTGGCGGAGGGAGTTTACTGCAAAAAAAAGCCGGTTACCTGGTAACCAGCTTTATATTGATGCGTCGTTTAACCTGTCAGAAACGGTAGCCCGCGGAGAACATAAATACCCATGGGTCCAGACGCGTGCTGATGCTTTGCTGTTCGCCGCCCGCCTTAAAGCGCACGTCGGTGTCAATATCCATATACCAGACGGACATATTCAGCAGCCAGTCGCGGTTAATCAGATAATCCAGACCAACCTGTCCCGCCACGCCCCAGGAATCTTTCAGGCTTAAATCTGAGAGACCTGCCGCTTTGCCCGTGTCGTTGAATTTTTCGTCAAAGAAGGTGGTGTAATTCACCCCTGCGCCCACGTAAGGGCGTGCTTTGCTGTTGGCGTCGCCAAAGTACCACTGCGCCATCAGCGTAGGCGGCAGCTGGTGAACCGTGGCGATATCGCCGGTTGGACCGGTGCCCACACGGTGGCGGAACGGCGTTGCGGCCAGAAGCTCGACGCCGATGTTGTCCGTTGCCATATAGGTGAAGGTTAATCCCAGCTGGGTATTGTTGCTGACGTTAAAGCCCCCTAGCCCCAGCACGTTATCGGACCCTTCCGTTGGACGCACCGTTGCCGAACCCGCACGGATGAAAAATTCACCCGCTTCATGCGCGTACGCGCCGCCAGAGAGACTGCTAAGAACAAGGGCTGCCACCGCTAATTTTTTCATATCCCGCTCCATCGTTGTGGTTTTATTCGCGGGGTGAATATACTCACAATTAAGTAATAAGTGATCCTACACAGATCACATTAAAACCAGTAACTTAACATTCATTGATCTGAGTTAATTTTTGGTGACTCATTCGAAGCGCAAAAGTTGTCTCTATATCAATTTTTGCACCCAATCATCATCAAAATGGGCATAGCGAGATGACGAAAACGGGGTGGCGATTGTTTTTCGAGCAGCCCATTACCGGCGCTTTACAAAGATATGCTTTTCCATACAAGCCTTGATGCTGCCACCGGCGCGATATCCGGTGTACAATTGCCGGCTAATTTACACCTGCAATACTCAAGGAGAGTGCATGTCTATCACGGCGCAGTCTGTCTACCGTGACACGGGAAACTTTTTCCGCAATCAGTTCGTTACGTTTTTACTGATCGCATTGCTATGCGCCTTTATCACGGTGGTGCTGGGTCATGCCTTCTCGCCGAGCGATGAACAGATCGCCAGCCTGAGCCAGGGCGATCATCTGGCAGGAAGCGCGGGGCTGTTCGAGCTGGTGCAGAATATGACGCCGGAACAGCAGCAGATCCTGCTGCGGGCCTCTGCCGCATCGACCTTCTCAGGCCTGATTGGTAACGCCATTCTGGCCGGAGGCGTGCTGCTGATGATCCAGCTCGTCTCCGCCGGGCACCGCGTGAGCGCCCTGCGGGCAATCGGTGCGAGTGCCCCCGTGCTGCCTAAGCTGTTTATCCTCATTTTCTTAACCACCCTGATGGTGCAGATGGGGATCATGCTGGTCGTTGTTCCGGGCGTGCTGCTTGCCATCGTCCTCTCCTTCGCGCCGGTGATGGTTGTGCAGGAGAAAATGGGCATTTTTACCGCGATGCGTAGCAGCATGAGGCTGGCGTGGTCTAATATGCGTCTGGTAGCGCCCGCCGTGATCGGCTGGCTGCTGGCTAAAACCCTTTTGCTGCTGTTTGCCCCGAACTTTGCCGTGCTGACGCCAAACGTTGGAGCTGTGGTCGCAAATACGCTGAGCAACCTGATTTCAGCTGTACTGCTGGTCTACTTGTTCCGCCTGTATATGTTACTTCGTCAGTAATCCTGATGGCCGGATGCGCTGCTGCACCCGGCCCCACTCAGAAGATGGAATCGTAGAATGAAGCAGTTTCTTGATTTTTTGCCCCTCGTTGTCTTCTTTGCTTTTTACAAGCTGTACGACATTTATGCCGCGACAACGGCGCTGATCGTCGCCACGGCGATCGTGTTGATTTACAGCTGGGTGCGCTACCGTAAAGTCGAAAAGATGGCGCTGATTACCTTTGTCCTCGTTGCCGTCTTTGGCGGGCTGACGCTCTTTTTCCACAACGATGAATTTATCAAATGGAAAGTGACCGTGATTTACGGCCTGTTTGCCGGTGCGTTGCTGATTAGCCAGTGGGTGATGAAAAAGCCGCTGATCCAGCGCATGCTGGGCAAAGAGCTGACCCTGCCGCAGGTCGTATGGTCCCGTCTGAACGTCGCCTGGGCGGTGTTTTTCATTCTCTGCGGCCTCGCCAATATCTACATTGCGTTTTGGCTGCCGCAAAATATCTGGGTTAACTTCAAGGTCTTTGGCCTAACGGCCCTGACGCTGATCTTTACGCTCCTGAGCGGTGTCTATATTTACCGACACATGCCGCAGGACGACAAGCACTGATAATATTCACCGCAGCGTGCTCCCGGTGCGCTGCGGTCTATTCTCTCCGGTCGAAAATCATAGTAGCATCCCGCCTGAAGTCTTTCTTTACGAGTTAAATCAATGACAACAAATAACGCCCCTCAGGGCGAACTGGTTTTACGCACGCTGGCAATGCCCGCCGACACCAATGCCAACGGCGATATTTTTGGCGGCTGGCTGATGTCGCAGATGGATATGGGCGGTGCGATTCTGGCAAAAGAGATTGCTCATGGGCGCGTTGTAACCGTGAGAGTGGACGGCATGACGTTCCTGCGCCCCGTAGCCGTTGGGGATGTCGTTTGCTGCTACGCGCGCTGCGTGAAGCGCGGCAATACGTCGATTTCCATCAATATCGAAGTGTGGGTGAAAAAGGTCTCTTCTGAGCCGATTGGTCAACGCTACAAGGCCACCGAGGCGCTGTTTATCTACGTTGCGGTAGACGGCGAAGGCAAGCCCCGCGCGCTGCCTCAGGCCTGAAAAAAAAGCCTCCGTTACGGAGGCTTTTTGTTTATTCCATCTGTGCCCCGCCGTTCATGCGGAACACGATATTCACCACCAGCCCTCTTCCCGGCTTGCCTGGCTCATATCGCCACTTGCGCATCGCCGCTTTCACGTCGCGTTCGAACATGTTCGACGGCTGCGCGGAGACAATCTCAACGTTATCCACCCGCCCGTCCGGCGTGACGTCAAACTTCACGCGAACGCGCCCTTCAATGCGAAGCGCTTGGGCACGCGCGGGATACTGCGGCTGGTTACGGCTCAGCGCGCGCGGGCCAGCCGGTGCGGAGACGACGGGCTTCGACGTGGCAGGCGTACTGTTCATTACCGGACGAGACGGCGCGGTGCTTTCGGTCGTCTGCGTGGCGCGAGGCTCAACCGGGCGCTCTTCGCGTTTCGGACGCTCCTCCACCTTTTTCACCGGTTTTGGCGTCGGCTTCGGTTTAGGCTTGGGTTCCGGCTTGTGGATCACCACAGGTGCTTCCTTCGGAGGCTCGGGGATCGGCTCGGGTTCTGGCTCCGGCTCAGCAACGGGCTGAGGCGGCGGCGGTGCAACCTGCGGCGGCTCAAGATCCGCCGGTGAAACCATGGTCACCGAAATCGGCTGCGAGGGCGCTGGCATTTCAATAACCTGATGAACCGAGGTATAGAGCAGACCCGCCACCACGGCACCGTGAATAACGACGGAAAGCAGCGTCGGCCAGGGAAAGCGGCGAGGTAAATCAAGGGTCATCGAAGTCATCATCATCAACGTTAAAAAAACCGAACTGTGATTTTAAATGCAAATAGCAATCATATTCAATAAGACACTTTGTTCTGGCGCAATTTAAGCGCGTAAGCGGGCAAAAAAGTCGCACTCAGATCGGTGTTTTAACATTGATTTTATCTTTACATTGCAGACCAGAGTGCTTTCACATAACGTAATTGCCACTTTTACTGGTTAAGGAGTTTCTCCGTGCTTTATGTCATTTACGCTGAGGATACAGCAGATTCCCTGGAAAAACGTCTCTCCGTCCGTCCGGCCCACCTGGCGCGCCTGCAGCTGCTGCAGGATGAGGGCAGATTGCTTACCGCAGGTCCAATGCCAGCGGTCGACAGCAACGACCCCGGCGCGGCGGGATTCTCCGGTTCAACGGTGATTGCGGAGTTTGAATCACTGGAAGCGGCAAACGCCTGGGCAGAAGCCGATCCGTACGTGGCGGCAGGCGTTTACGAGAAGGTGACGGTAAGGCCGTACAAGAAAGTGTTTTGATGAAAAAGGCTCCCTCCGGAGCCTTTTCTCAGTGCAGCGACGCAAGGCGCGCCGCGAATCCTACAAACAGCAGTCCTATCAGTCCGTTACCCAGCTTAGCCAGTTTCTTTTTGGTTTTGAGGTAGCGGGTCACGAATGCGCCGGAGAAGATCAGGAAGCTCATATACATAAAGCTGATCAGCTCAAGCGTGGTGGCGAGGATCAGGAACGAGGTTCCCGTATTTGCTGCGTTCACGTCGATGAACTGTACGAAGAACGAGACGTAAAACAGGATCGCTTTCGGGTTGGTCAGGCTGAGCACCAGCGAGCGTTTCATGATCATGCTTGCCGGTTCTGCGCCGCTTTCATGCGCCGCATTCTGACGGGTCACCACCGACCAGAGCATTTTCCCGCCCAGCCACAGCAGATAAAACGCGCCGAGATAGCGAACGATGTTAAACAACACCGGCGTCGTCTGAATCAGCGCCGCCACGCCGGCCCACGCCAGAAACATCAGCACCGCGTCGCCAATAAAAACGCCCGTTGCAGCGAGATACCCTTTTTTGACGCCGTGGCCAATCCCTGTTTTCAGTACAAACAAGGTGTTTGGTCCTGGAACCAGCACGATAAAAAATGCGCCGACAACATACGTCCAGAAATTCAATACGCCAAACTCCGCAAACACCGCTCTCTCCTTTTAAAATACAAAGGGAATATCACGTTAGCGGCAATATTCCCAGACTGTGCGGCTATTGTACGCCGTTATAGCCGTCAAGATAAGTCGCCGCCAGCGCGTTGCCAAATAAAATGGCGTCTTTTGGCTCCATACTCGTCGACCATTTATCGTTCGCATTGCCCGTAAAGGCGTGGTCGGTACTCGCCTCGGTTTTCAGCTGATCGCGTATGCTTTGCGCATATTCATTGGCTTCTGCCGCCGTCCGCCCGGCCGCGCGGTCCGCTTTCCCATGGTCGTAAAGCTCACGGAACTGCGGAACATTCAGTCGATAATTCTGCGCCACGCTTGACGCATAATTCCCGCCAACGAAGCTGGATTTATGCGATACAAAATAATATGCGTGTCTTTCCGGTGACGTTTTGCTGTTAGCACATCCGTTTAATAAGGCGATCCCTAGCAGGACGACCCTCCATTTTCCCTTCATTGCCATTCCCTCGAACGTGAGTCATTCTTTTCCAGACAGGAAGCGACAGTATATCGCGGGGATAAAAAGGGAGAGACTGCGAAATTTGATAGTCCTGAAAAACGATGGGCACCTTAACGGTGCCCTCATGGTGCTCAGATTTCCTGGGAGATGAACAGCAACGCGTTGCGGTGTCGGTTCAGTCCACATTTTCTGATGGCGTGAATACGCATATTGCGGCGGGATTGTGCTTCCAGCCAGCGGGCCTTGCGACGACTGACCTGTCGCAACATGCGCCAGCGCCCTACTTCTGTTCTACTGCGCTTCATGTTTACAACTCATCCTCTAACGGAAACGCCATTATAAACCCAACCCTGCGGCAAACCAGCGCTTTTATCTGCCGTTTTTATTTGCCAGATGAATCCTTATGCGTACACTCATAACAATACGCTTTCAAAAGGATTTTTTACCTATGACAACCTTCTACACCGTGGTGAGTTGGCTGGTCATTCTGGGATACTGGCTATTAATCGCGGGGGTGACGCTGCGCATCCTGATGAAGCGCCGAGCCGTCCCTTCCGCCATGGCCTGGCTGTTGATCATCTATATTCTGCCGCTGGTCGGCATCATCGCCTACCTCTCATTCGGTGAACTCCACCTCGGCAAGCGCCGCGCCGAGCGGGCGCGCGCTATGTGGCCCTCGACGGCAAAGTGGCTTAACGATCTGAAGGCCTGCAAACACATCTTCGCGGAAGAGAATAGCAGCGTGGCGTCCTCGCTGTTCCAGCTCTGCGAGCGCCGCCAGGGCATTGCCGGCGTGAAGGGCAACCAGCTGCAGTTGATGACCACCTCCGACGACGTGATGCAGGCGCTGATCCGCGATATCCAGCTGGCGCGGCATAACATTGAGATGGTCTTCTATATCTGGCAGCCGGGCGGCATGGCCGACCAGGTGGCCGAATCGCTGATGGCCGCCGCGCGCCGCGGCATCCACTGCCGCCTGATGCTGGACTCCGCCGGAAGCGTCGCGTTTTTCCGCAGCCCCTGGGCGGGGATGATGCGCAATGCGGGCATTGAGGTGGTTGAAGCGCTTAAGGTTAACCTGTTCCGCGTGTTCCTGCGCCGCATGGATCTTCGCCAGCACCGCAAGATGGTCCTGATCGATAACTACATTGCCTACACGGGCAGCATGAACATGGTCGATCCGCGCTTCTTTAAGCAGGACTCCGGCGTTGGGCAGTGGATCGACCTGATGGCCCGCATGGAGGGCCCGGTTGCGACTTCAATGGGCGTGGTGTATTCCTGCGACTGGGAGATTGAAACCGGCAAGCGTATTCTGCCTCCGCCGCCGGACGGGAATATCATGCCGTTTGAAGAAGCCAGCGGACACACTATCCACACCATCGCCTCCGGTCCCGGCTTCCCGGAGGACCTGATTCACCAGGCGCTGCTGACCGCAACCTATGCGGCGCGTGAATACCTTATCATGACCACCCCCTACTTTGTGCCGAGCGACGACCTGCTGCATGCCATTTGCACCGCCGCGCAGCGCGGCGTAGACGTGAGCATCATCATGCCGCGTAAAAACGACTCGCTGCTTGTGGGCTGGGCAAGCCGGGCCTTCTTCAGCGAGCTGCTGGCCGCGGGCGTGAAGATTTACCAGTTTGAAGGCGGGCTGCTGCACACCAAGAGCGTGCTGGTGGACGGAGAGCTGAGCCTGGTGGGGACGGTCAACCTGGATATGCGCAGCCTGTGGCTCAATTTTGAGATTACGCTGGTGATCGACGACGCCGGGTTTGGCGGTGATTTAGCCGCCGTCCAGGACGACTATATCTCCCGCTCTCGCCTGCTTGATGCCCGCCTGTGGGTGAAACGTCCGCTGTGGCAGCGAATTGCCGAACGACTGTTTTACTTCTTTAGTCCGTTGCTGTAAAACGTGCCCAACGATGTTAAACAGGGTGTCATCATGGAAATGGATCTGAACAATCGCCTGACCGAGGACGAAACGCTCGAGCAGGCTTACGACATTTTTCTCGAACTGGCGGTAGATAACCTCGATCCCGCGGACGTGATTCTCTTTAACCTGCAGTTTGAAGAACGCGGCGGCGCCGAGCTGTTCGATCCGGCGGAAGACTGGGCCGAGCACGTCGACTTCGACCTCAACCCGGACTTCTTCGCGGAAGTGGTTATCGGCCTGGCCGACGAGGACGGCGGCGAAATTAACGACATCTTCGCCCGCGTGCTGCTGTGCCGCGAGAAAGACCACAAGCTGTGCCATATTCTCTGGCGCGAATAATAAAAAAGGCTGCTGACGCAGCCTTTTTTATTTATTCAGGAAGTTCATTTCCGCAGCGGTTGCAGAACCGCGCGTCGTGCTCGTGATTGCCCTGATCGCACTTAGGGCATTTCCGCTGCTGCCTGCGGCTCTGAAACGCGCTGCTCATGTGCGTGGTAATCAGTCCGGTCGGGATGGCAATTACCGAATAGCCGATCAGTATAAGCACCGATGCCACTATTCGCCCAAGCGGCGTGTGCGGCGTAATATCGCCATAGCCCACCGTTGTGACGGTGACGATCGCCCAGTAAACGGACGCGTTTAGGGTGGTGAAACCGTATTTGGGCCCCTCAATCAAATACATCAGCGAGCCGAATACAATCATCACGATGGCGATGAAAGCATAAAAGAGAATCAGCTGGTGACGCGCGCTCTTTATCGCCACCCAGAATACCCGCAGCGATGGCATAAAGCGCAGCAGCTTCAGGATGCGTAATACGCGAATAACGCGCATCGCCCGCCAGGCAAAAACATAGCTCAGGCTGATTTCAGGCCACAGCCACATGACGTACAGCGGCAGAATAGTGGTGAGATCGATAAATCCCCAAAAGCTAAACACATACTTTTTTGGATCGGGCCAGCAAATCACCCGCAGAACGTATTCCGCCGTAAATACCAGGGTGACGATCAGCTCCAGCCAGACAAATATGTGCCATTCGTCAAAGGTCAGGTGATATTGCGTCCCGGCACCGGACTCCACAAAAATGATCGCGACGCTCAGCAGCGCAAATAGCCCGCATAGCCCCTCGAAGCGGCGGCCCGAGACGGTTTCAGGATCAAATAATAAGTGATATAGCCGTCGGCGAACCGACGTGAATAATCGCGACACATTGACCTCGCAAATAATAAGGGCTGACGTCATGTCAGCCCTTGCGATTATAACGGGTCTACTTTAAGGCAGGAAACCGCATGTCGGAAACTGCCCTCAAGCACCGGTCGCGTTTGCGCGCATTCCGGCCCGGCCATCGGGCAGCGCGTGCGGAACACGCATCCCGACGGCGGGTTGATGGGGGACGGCAGCTCCCCTTCCAGCAGCTGGATCGTTTTGTTCTTCTCCAGATCCGGGTCCGGAATCGGCACTGCCGACATCAGCGCTTTCGTATACGGGTGCAGCGGGTTGTGGTACACCTCGTCGTAGGTGCCCAGCTCCACCGCATGGCCCAGATACATCACCAGAACGCGGTCCGAAATATGCTTAACCACCGCCAGATCGTGGGCAATAAAAATTAACGACAGCCCCATTTCACGCTGGAGTTTCTGCAGCAGGTTGACCACCTGCGCCTGAATCGACACGTCAAGCGCGGAAACCGGCTCGTCGCAGATAATCAGCTTAGGCTCCAGGATCAGCGCGCGGGCAATGCCGATACGCTGGCACTGGCCGCCGGAGAACTCGTGCGGATAGCGGTTGATCAGGTTAGGCAGCAGCCCGACCTTCATCATCATCGCCTTCACGCGGTCGCGCACCTCCTGGCGGGACATCTTCGGATGGTAGGTCCGCAGCGGCTCGGCGATGATCTCGCCGATGGTCATGCGCGGGTTAAGCGACGCCAGCGGGTCCTGGAAAATCATCTGGATGTCGCTGCGCACGGCGCGCCACTCGTCCGGCTTCATGCCCAGCAGATCTTTACCCAGCCACGCCACGCGGCCGTCGGTGGCTTTCACCAGGCCGATAATCGCACGCGCAAACGTTGATTTACCGCAGCCTGATTCGCCCACCACGCCCAGCGTTTCCCCTTCGTACAGACGCAGCGTCACGCCATCGACCGCCTTCAGGGTTTTTGATGGCTGCCAGAACCACTGCTTGCCGTCTTTAATATCGAAATGCACTTTGAGATCGGCAATTTCGAGCAGTACGTTTCTTTTTTCATCAACCGCGTTCATACCAGCTCCTCCTGCGGCTTAAAGCAGGCGCGCAGACGGCCTGGTGCAAATGGCTCCAGCGGCGGTGCGCTGTTGCAAATTTCCATCGCGTGCGGGCAGCGCGGCTGGAACGGACAGCCTTTCGGCAGACGCAGCAGGTTTGGCGGGTTGCCCGGAATGGTCAGCAGCGAATCCCCTTCCGCATCAAGGCGCGGCACGGCATTCAGCAGACCAATCGAATACGGGTGCGCAGGCTGGTAGAACACATCGCGCGCGTTGCCGTACTCCATGGTGCGCCCGGCGTACATCACCAGCACCTTGTCACAAATCCCGGCGACAACGCCCAGGTCGTGGGTGATCATGATAATGGCGGTGTTGAACTCGCGCTTAAGCTCGTTCAGCAGGGTCATGATCTGCGCCTGAACGGTCACGTCCAGCGCGGTAGTGGGTTCATCCGCAATCAGCAGCTTTGGCCGACACAGAAGCGCCATCGCAATCATCACGCGCTGGCGCATGCCGCCGGAAAACTCGTGCGGATACATGCGCATGCGCTTGCGCGCTTCAGGCATTTTCACCGCATCCAGCATTCTGACTGACTCTTCGAAAGCCTCGGCTTTGCCCATCCCTTTATGCAGCATCAGCACTTCCATCAGCTGTTCGCCGACGCGCATGTACGGGTTCAGGGAGGTCATCGGATCCTGGAAAATCATCGAGATCTGCTCGGCGCGAAGCTTGTTCAGCTCATGCTCCGGCAGGTTGAGGATCT
This sequence comes from Enterobacter sp. KBR-315C3_2022, assembly GCF_041399425.1. Taxonomy (NCBI): domain Bacteria; kingdom Pseudomonadati; phylum Pseudomonadota; class Gammaproteobacteria; order Enterobacterales; family Enterobacteriaceae; genus Enterobacter; species Enterobacter sp. KBR-315C3_2022. The sequence continues at coordinate 379,631 of NZ_JBGKEB010000001.1, read as the reverse complement.
CTCTGCCGTTAAAGGTGGCCGAACCGCCGATGCGCCCGTTTTGCGCCAGCAGCCCCATGAGCGCAAACGCGGTTTGCGATTTGCCGGAGCCAGATTCCCCTACGATCCCCAGCGTTTCACCGGCGCGCAGGTTGAAGTTGAGATCGTTAACCGCCGTCACGTCGCCGTCGGGCGTGTTGAAGGTGACGCGGAGGTCTTTAACATCCAGCAAAACGTTGTTCTGCTGCTGCGCCACGGGCGCAGGTGCCGTTTCAATAATCGTCATGACGGCGCTCCTTAGCGGTCTTTCGGGTCGAGGGCATCACGCAGGCCATCGCCGATAAAGTTGAAACAAAACAGGGTCACGACCAGGAAGCCCGCCGGATAGAGCAGCAGCCACGGCGAGACCTCCATCGAGTTTGCGCCGTCGCTCAGCAATGCGCCCCAGCTGCTTAGCGGCTCCTGGGTGCCCAGCCCGAGGAAGCTCAGGAAGGATTCAAACAGGATCATGCTTGGCACCAGCAGCGAGGCATACACCACCACCACGCCGAGCACGTTCGGCACAATGTGGCGCACCACGATATTGCCCGTGGAGACACCGCCAACCTGCGCGGCTTCGATAAACTCCTTGCGCTTAAGGCTCAGCGTCTGGCCGCGCACGATACGCGCCATATCAAGCCACGACACCATCCCGATAGCGACGAAAATCAGCAAAATGTTTTGCCCGAAGAAGGTCACAAGCAGGATGACGAAGAACATGAACGGGAAGGAGTTTAAGATCTCCAGTATGCGCATCATCACGGAATCCACCTTGCCGCCCAGATAGCCCGAAAGCGATCCGTAGAGCGTGCCCAGCACCACCGCCACCAGCGCCGCGGCAATACCGACCATCAGCGAAATGCGACCACCAATCGCCACGCGGACCAACAGGTCGCGGCCGGATGAGTCGGTACCGAAGTAGTGTCCGGATTCCATATCCGGGGCGCTCGACATCATGCCCCAGTCGGTATCGAAATAGCTGAACTGCGACAGCATGGGTGCCAGCGTCACGAACAGCGCGATAATGACCAGCACGATCAGGCTGGCGACGGCCGCGCGGTTATGCATGAAGCGACGGCGGGCGTCCTGCCAGAGGCTACGCCCTTCCACTTCCAGTTTTTCACTGAAGTTTTCCAGCGCCTCGCTGTTTTTCTTACTCAACATCATGGCGTGCTCCAGTTAGTAACGGATTTTCGGGTCGATCACGGCGTACAGCACATCGACAACGGCGTTAAAGAGAATGGTCAGCGCGCCCACGAGGATCGTCAGGCTCAGCACCAGCGAATAGTCGCGGTTCAGCGCCCCGTTCACAAACAGCTGCCCAATGCCCGGCAGACCGTAAATGGTTTCGATCACCATTGAGCCGGTGATGATGCCGACGAAGGCAGGCCCCATATAGGACAAGACCGGCAGCAGCGCGGGCTTCAGGGCGTGGCGGAAAATAATCCTGCGCATCGGCAGGCCTTTCGCACGCGCGGTGCGGATAAAGTTTGAGTGTAAAACCTCAATCATCGAGCCGCGGGTAATTCGCGCAATGCTCGCAATATATGCCAGCGACAGGGCCACCATCGGCAGGATCATAAATTTCAGCGCCCCGCCGTTCCAGCCGCCGCCGGGCAGCCACTTTAGCGTGATAGCGAATATCATGACCAGCAGCGGCGCGACAACAAAGCTGGGTATGACGACCCCGGTCATTGCCACCCCCATCACCGCGTAATCCCATTTGGTATTTTGATTTAGCGCAGCGATTACCCCCGCAGTGACCCCGAGAACCACAGCGAGAATAAATGCTGCCGCGCCTAATTTGGCCGATACCGGGAAGCTCGACGCCACCAGATCGTTCACGGAATAATCTTTGTACTTAAACGATGGACCAAAGTCGCCGTGCGCCAGCTGCTTCAGATAGTTGAAGTACTGGGTGGTGATCGGATCGTTTAAATGGTATTTCGCTTCGATGTTGGCCATCACTTCAGGCGGCAGCGTGCGCTCACCGGTGAAGGGGCTTCCCGGCGCAAGGCGCATCATAAAGAAGGAAATCGTGATGAGAATAAAGAGTGTTGGAATCGCTTCAAGACAGCGACGAAAGATAAATTTTAACATTGCCCGTACCTTCTGGCGTGTGCCTATATGATGTGACGATGGTTAGACACCGTGGGGCGAGATCACCCGCCCCACTCATTGCCATTAATGCTTGATAATATATAAGTTTTTAACAGAAATATTATCCATCGGGTCTTTACCGGTATATCCCCCTACCCACGGCTTCACCAGACGGGCGTTGACGTAGTAGTAAACCGGAACGATAGCCGAATCTTTATCAAGCTGTACTTCTGACTTCGCATACAGATCGGCGCGCTGCGCGTCGTCCGTGGTTTTCAGCGTATCGGCGATCAGCTTGTCAAACGCCGGGCTCTTATAGTGCGCCGTGTTGTTAGAGCTGTCGCTCAGCATGGTGTTCAGGAAGGAAGTCGGTTCGTTATAGTCCGCACACCAGCCCGCACGCGCAACGTCGAAGGTGCCCTGATGGCGCGTGTCGAGGAAGGTTTTCCACTCCTGGTTCTCCAGCTTAACGTTGACGCCCAGGTTTTTCTTCCAGATTGACGCCACGGCAATCGCCAGCTTTTTATGCAGATCGGAGGTGTTATACAGCAGGCTAAACGTCAGCGGTTTGTCCGCGGTATACCCGGCTTCGGCCAGCAGCTTTTTCGCCTCTTCGTTGCGTTTTTCCTGCGTCCAGCCGAACCACTCCGGTTTATCCAGCTTCATGCCGTCGGTATAAGGTGGGGTGTAGCTGTATGCCGGCAGATCGCCCTGGTTTTTCACCTTATTAACGATGATATCGCGGTCCAGAGCCAGCTTCAGCGCGGTACGCACGCGCACGTCGGTGAACGGTGCCTTCTGGTTGTTGATTTCGTAGTAGTAGGTGCAGAGGTATGGGTCTACGTGCACTTCTTTCGGGATCTCTTTTTTGAGCTTCTGGAACAGTTCAATCGGCATATTGTTATAGGTCATGTCGATTTCGCCGCTGCGGTAGCGGTTAACGTCCGTAACTTCGGAAGAGATTGGCAGATAGGTCACCTGGTTGATGACGGTTTTCGCGTTATCCCAGTACTGCGGGTTGCGCTCCAGCACCATGCGCTCGTTGACGACCCAGTCCTTCAGCTTGTACGCGCCGTTGGTAACGATATTGGCCGGCTGGGTCCACTTCTCGCCGAATTTTTCGATGACAGATTTTGGAACCGGAGAAACGGATGGGTGTACCAGCAGCTTATAGAAGTACGGAACGGGCTCGCTCAACGTGACTTCAAAGGTATTCGCATCAATCGCTTTAACGCCCAGATCGGTAACCGGTTTTTTACCGGTGATGATGTCGTCGATGTTGGCGATGTGGCCATACTGGAGATAGCTCGCATACGGAGAGGCGGTATTTGGGTTCGCCAGACGCTGCCAGCTATAGACAAAATCTTCTGCGGTAACAGGCGTTCCGTCGGACCATTTCGCATCTTTGCGCAGATGGAAAGTCCACACTTTAAAATCTTTATTTTCCCACTTTTCCGCCACGCCTGGCGCCGGGTGGCCGTCTACGTCAGTTACCAGCAGACCTTCAAACAGATCGCGGTTCACGTTAGATTCCGGCACGCCTTCAATCTTGTGCGGGTCAAGAGACTGCACTTCTGCCCCGTTATTACGCACCAGCGTTTGCTTCTCTGCCAGCTGAACCCCTGCCGGGACGTCTGCAGCCATTGCAACGTTGCCCGCGATTAGCGCACTTAAAATACCCGCCGCTACCAGGCTTTTTTTTGTGATGATGGTCATTGTGTTGATACTCCACTCATTATAATTACCGGCCTTCGCCAGCTGTGTATTCCCCTGTCGGGGCCTGTGCAGCGCAGGAGATTTTTTTGCTGCCGCCAGGTTCTTTTTACTGCCTGCTATCACCGACTTTTTTATTACTGACCGCTCGTACGGGGCCTTGCGTCGATTCGTTCCGCGCCCCCTGTCGAAGCGCGATGTTGAGAGATGAGAAATATTCCTATGATAATTATTCTCATCTACTTGTTTAATGCCGCAAAATATAAGGCCGGAAAGTACCAAATGGCGCTGGCTCCCGCCAATACATTTTGCAAATTTGTTAAGCAATTCTCTTTTACAACGAGAGATTCTTCTTGAGGGCAGCCTTGCCGGGCATTGAATATCCTTTGAAAAGTATGATATTCAATGAGATAGAGAGAAAATGCTCTACGCGCGCGTCGCTGCGCTATCACCAACCAGTTTTGTACAAAAGTTTAACAATTGATTATTATTTAGCACATTCCTCTGGGGGAATCTTGAATTTACTAATAACATTTCGGTTATCGCGCAGCAAGCCCCAGAGTATGGTGTGAGTAAAATAACAGTGTGATTGAATGGTTTATGCGCAGGGCGAAGAGAGTCAGTCAAATAAGCGGATGAAATTTAATGGAAATTCATTATTAGCAGAATTTATTATACCGGGTGCGCTATTCAACTTTATTTATATGATTTGCTGATAATGACGTAAAAAAAACGGAGCCAGGGGCTCCGCTCTTTCATATGAAATCGTTAATGCAGAAGACCGGGGAAAATACTTTTGATCCCGGTCACAATAAATTCGATACCCAGCGCCATCAGTAATAACCCCATGATGCGGGTTATGACGTTAATGCCCGTTTGTCCCAGTAGACGAACGAGCCAGGGTGCCATGCGGAACACCCCCCAGCAGCAGAGCGCAAAAAGCGCGATCGCCACGGAGAAGCCAATCAGGTGCGCCCAGTTGTGATAACGCGTGCCCCATACGATGGTGGAACTGATTGCCCCGGGACCTGCCATCAGCGGCAGAGCCAGCGGCACAACACCGATGCTTTCGCGGATCGCCGTTTCTGATTTTTCCTGTTTGTTCTGCTTATCCTCCCCCAGCTTGCCGCTGATCATCGACATCGCGATGGTGACGACCAGAATCCCGCCCGCGATGCGGAACGAATCAATCGAGATGCCGAACACCTGAAGGATCGCGTCTCCCAGATAAAGTGACGTCAGCAGGATGATTGCCACCGACAGGTTTGCCGTCAGGTTGGTTTTGTTTCTTGCGGCGGCGGTCTGATAGCTGGTCATACTAATGAAGACAGGGATAATCCCCACCGGGTTTACCAACGCAAACAAACCGATAAAAAACTTAAAATATGTAGGAAAATCAAAGAGCGTTTGGATCACATGTAGCTCCGCTAATGAGCATGGCCAGGGTCAAGAAAGGTATCATGATAAAACCGTGCTGAAGATACGCTTTTTATCCGTACACTTCATCTGATATCTGCACCAAAACGGTGTCAATTCATCATGTTAAACATATGTAGAATCAATGATAGCGACACTTCCAATAGTTTCGTAATTATTTAACACTGGATAAATCTCAAAGAAATAACCTTGCTGAAAGGTATCAGCTTGGTTATAAATTGACGTAGATCACGATTTCGGTACTCAGAAGTGAGTAATCTTGGTTACGCCGCCAGGGAGATCACCTATCAATAAGGTATGATGCTAGGGTAAGGCTCTTTTAGTAAATTAGTGCTTAGGAGCAGTAAGTAACCCTTTGTTTTACTGTGGGTTACGCAAGTAGCAAGCGCGCTGACTATACTGTCTTCGTGTTGAACGCTGGTTTACTAAAAGAGTTTAAACATTATCAGGAGAGCATTATGGCTGTTACCAATATCGCTGAACTGAACGCACTCGTAGAGCGCGTGAAAAAAGCCCAGCGTGAATATGCCAACTTCACCCAAGAACAGGTTGATAAAATCTTCCGCGCGGCCGCTCTGGCTGCTGCAGATGCTCGAATCCCTCTCGCTAAAATGGCCGTTGCCGAATCTGGCATGGGTATCGTTGAAGATAAAGTGATCAAAAACCACTTTGCTTCAGAGTATATCTACAACGCTTATAAAGATGAGAAAACCTGCGGCGTACTGTCTGAAGATGATACCTTCGGCACTATCACCATCGCAGAACCGATCGGCATCATTTGCGGTATCGTACCAACCACCAACCCAACGTCTACCGCTATCTTCAAATCCCTTATTAGCCTGAAGACCCGCAACGCAATCATCTTCTCCCCGCATCCACGTGCAAAAGACGCGACCAACAAAGCCGCTGACATTGTTCTGCAGGCAGCTATTGCCGCCGGTGCGCCGAAAGATCTGATTGGCTGGATCGACCAGCCTTCCGTTGAGCTGTCCAATGCGTTGATGCATCACCCAGACATTAACCTGATCCTCGCGACCGGTGGTCCAGGCATGGTAAAAGCTGCATACAGCTCCGGTAAGCCAGCCATCGGCGTAGGCGCAGGTAACACCCCTGTTGTTATCGATGAAACCGCTGACATTAAACGCGCTGTTGCGTCTGTTCTGATGTCCAAAACCTTCGACAACGGCGTTATCTGTGCGTCTGAGCAGTCTGTTGTGGTTGTTGACTCCGTATACGACGCCGTTCGCGAACGTTTCGCCAGCCACGGCGGCTACCTGCTGCAGGGCAAAGAGCTGAAGGCCGTTCAGGACATTATCCTGAAAAATGGCGCGCTGAACGCGGCTATCGTAGGCCAGCCAGCGTACAAAATCGCTGAACTCGCGGGCTTCACCGTACCTGCTACCACCAAGATTCTGATTGGTGAAGTGAAGGTTGTTGACGAAAGCGAGCCGTTCGCTCACGAAAAACTGTCCCCTACTCTGGCTATGTACCGTGCGAAAGATTTCGAAGATGCGGTAGAAAAAGCAGAGAAACTGGTGGCGATGGGCGGTATCGGCCACACCTCTTGCCTCTACACTGACCAGGACAACCAGCCAGAACGCGTGGCTCACTTCGGTCAGATGATGAAAACGGCACGTATTCTGATTAACACCCCAGCGTCTCAGGGTGGTATCGGCGACCTGTATAACTTCAAACTCGCACCTTCCCTGACTCTGGGTTGTGGTTCCTGGGGTGGTAACTCCATCTCTGAAAACGTTGGTCCAAAACACCTGATCAACAAGAAAACCGTTGCTAAGCGAGCTGAAAACATGTTGTGGCACAAACTTCCGAAATCTATCTACTTCCGCCGCGGCTCCCTGCCAATCGCGCTGGATGAAGTGATTACTGATGGCCACAAACGTGCGCTCATCGTGACTGACCGTTTCCTGTTTAACAACGGCTATGCAGACCAGATCACCTCTGTGCTGAAAGCGTCTGGCGTTGAAACAGAAGTGTTCTTCGAAGTTGAAGCTGACCCAACCCTGAGCGTCGTTCGCAAAGGTGCCGAGCTGGCAAACTCCTTCAAACCAGATGTGATTATCGCACTGGGCGGTGGTTCCCCAATGGACGCCGCGAAAATCATGTGGGTTATGTACGAGCATCCAGAAACTCACTTCGAAGAGCTGGCGCTGCGCTTTATGGACATCCGTAAACGTATCTACAAGTTCCCGAAAATGGGCGTAAAAGCGAAAATGATCGCCGTTACCACCACTTCCGGTACCGGTTCAGAAGTGACGCCGTTTGCGGTTGTGACTGACGATGCAACAGGTCAGAAATACCCGCTGGCTGACTACGCGTTAACCCCAGACATGGCTATCGTTGATGCCAACCTGGTTATGGAAATGCCTAAGTCACTGTGTGCCTTTGGTGGTCTGGATGCCGTGACCCACGCGCTGGAAGCTTACGTTTCAGTACTGGCATCTGAGTTCTCCGACGGTCAGGCTCTGCAGGCGTTGAAACTGCTGAAAGAAAACCTGCCAGCGTCCTATAACGAAGGGGCTAAAAACCCTGTAGCGCGTGAGCGTGTACACAGTGCAGCAACCATCGCCGGTATCGCGTTTGCGAACGCCTTCCTGGGTGTTTGCCACTCAATGGCGCACAAGCTGGGTTCTCAGTTCCACATCCCTCACGGTCTGGCGAACGCCCTGCTGATCAGCAACGTTATCCGTTATAACGCTAACGACAACCCAACCAAGCAGACTGCTTTCAGCCAGTATGACCGCCCTCAGGCGCGTCGTCGCTACGCTGAAATCGCAGATCATCTGGGTCTGAGCGCTCCGGGCGACCGTACTGCTGCGAAGATTGAGAAACTGCTGGCCTGGCTGGAAAGCCTGAAAGCGGAACTGGGTATTCCTAAATCTATCCGTGAAGCGGGCGTTCAGGAAGCCGACTTCCTCGCTCACGTAGATAAACTGTCTGAAGATGCATTCGATGACCAGTGTACCGGTGCGAACCCGCGCTACCCGCTGATCGCCGAGCTGAAACAGATTCTGCTGGATACCTACTACGGACGTGAGTTCACAGAAAGCGATGCTGTCGCAGCGAAAGTAGACGTTCCCGTTGTTAAAGCTGACAAGAAAGCGAAGAAAAACGCTTAATTGATGGCCAAATAATAAAACCCGCCAATGGCGGGTTTTTTATTACCTGAAAATCACTGAGTGGAATTATTTCTGGTTCTCGTTCTGTAGCGCCGCCAGCGAGCCTACAACCAGCGCTTCCTTATAATGTTTACGACAGACCGAGACGTAGCGATCATTGCCTCCTATCACCACCTGCTCGCCATCAGCGTAGGGTTTGCCTGACTGATCCAGACGAAGCACCATGCTCGCCTTGCGACCGCAAAAACATATTGTTTTAAGTTCGACCAGCTTATCTGACCATGCCAGGAGATATTGGCTTCCGGCAAATAACTCCCCTCTAAAATCCGTGCGTAAACCATAGCAAAGAACGGGAATATCCAGCTCATCAACCACCTCGGAAAGCGCGTGGACCTGCTCACGCGTCAGGAACTGGCTTTCATCAACCAGAACGCAGTTAATGGCCTTAGAGGCGTGTTCAGCACGAATATCCTGCAGAAGGTCGGTTGTGGGATTAAACAGTCTTGCAGGAGACGAGAGGCCGATTCTCGAACTTACCTTGCCTGCACCATAGCGGTCGTCAATCTCAGCGGTGTAAACAACGGTGCGCATGCCTCTTTCCTGATAATTGTAGGAAGACTGCAGTAACGCCGTGGATTTCCCTGCATTCATTGCTGAATAGTAGAAATAAAGTTGTGCCATTGGCATAAAACCCTAATCAAAGTGTAATAATCCCGATGAGTCATTGTACCATGTTTTGCTCGTTTTTAAGCGACGCGGCGCGCGTACGAGCACATTGCGAAGCGCGAACCACCATCACAAACTGTTGAAAATAATGCGTTAAAACAGGCATTAACGTAATAACGAGAGCCAATAAGCAAAGCGCTAAATCCGGGATAACACTTCTTTTTATACTGGAATCAATGTTCATTAAAATTCACTATTTATTAACCCGTCAAGACATCACTACGCTTTACCGGAGTAATACAAAAGGCTGATATTTGTCCGCTGTAACTATAATTCCTGCGTGAAACGTCACAAAACAAACATGTAGCCCCTTGTCTTAGCCGTTTGCTGGATATCCCAGGGTCCCGATAAACACCAAAATTTAAGTTAGCGTAATTAATAATAGGGAAATTTATTCAGTATTTTTTGAAATCCTTACATTCCCACCTATTGCACAACTCAATTTATCGCTCTATTATTAGGACAACAAACCACCCCCATTATAAGTTTGAGATTACTACAATGAGCGAAGCACTTAAAATTCTGAACAACATCCGTACTCTTCGTGCGCAGGCAAGAGAATGCACCCTTGAAACGCTTGAAGAAATGCTGGAAAAATTAGAAGTCGTCGTTAATGAGCGTCGCGAAGAAGAAAGCGCCGCTGCTGCTGAAGTTGAAGAGCGCACTCGTAAATTACAGCAATATCGCGAAATGCTGATTGCTGATGGTATTGATCCAAACGAATTGCTGAACAGCATGGCTGCTGCAAAAACCGGTACCAAAGCAAAACGCGCTGCTCGTCCGGCTAAATATAGCTACGTTGACGAGAATGGCGAAACTAAAACCTGGACTGGCCAGGGCCGCACTCCTGCTGTTATCAAGAAAGCCATGGATGAGCAAGGTAAACAGCTGGATGATTTCCTGATCAAGGATTAATCCTAATAACGCTTTTCAAAATCCCGCTTACGGCGGGATTTTTTGTATCCATAATTTGCCATTGCTCACCATAAAGGGTGTTATATTGGCATTTCAGCCCCTGGCTACATCCCTTCTGGCGACAAAGTCAAACGGTTACAGGGATAAAAAAAGACCGGTGAGCAATGCCACACCGGTCTCATTTACGCGTATAAGGATATTACTTAGCCATCACACGTTTTCTTTAAGCCAGGCCTTAAATTCTTCACCCAGGCTATTATGGCGAATACCGTATTCAACAAATGCCTGCATATAACCCAGCTTATTACCACAGTCGTGGCTCTTGCCTTTCATATGATAGGCTTCAACGGTCTCTTTCTCGATCAGCATGTCGATTGCATCGGTCAGCTGAATCTCGTCACCCGCGCCTGGAGGCGTTTTCGCCAGCAGCGCCCAGATTTCGGCGCTCAGGACATAGCGACCCACAACGGCAAGGTTAGATGGCGCCACGTCGGCTTTTGGTTTCTCAACGACACCGACCATAGGTACGCTTTCGCCCGGTGCAAGATCGGCACCTTTGCAGTCAACCACACCGTACGCCGTGACGTCTTCAACGGGTTCAACCATGATTTGGCTGTTTCCGGTCTCATCAAAGCGCGCGATCATCTCTGCCAGGTTGTCCTGGGAAAGATCGGATTCGTATTCATCAAGAATAACGTCAGGAAGGATAACCGCGACCGGCTCATCACCAACAACAGGGTGAGCGCAAAGTACAGCGTGTCCCAGGCCTTTAGCCAGGCCCTGACGCACCTGCATAATAGTGACGTGCGGAGGGCAAATAGACTGGACTTCGGCTAACAGCTGGCGCTTAACGCGCTTTTCCAGCATCGCTTCGAGTTCAAAACTGGTATCAAAATGGTTTTCGATCGAGTTTTTAGATGAATGCGTGACCAGCACAATTTCAGTGATGCCCGCCGCGATACATTCATTGACGACATACTGGATTAATGGCTTATCAACCAAAGGCAGCATCTCTTTAGGGATTGCCTTCGTCGCGGGCAACATCCTGGTCCCCAATCCCGCTACCGGGATAACGGCCTTTCTGACTTTCGAATTTAGGGCAGCCATTGAAATTCTCCTGAACTGTTCAAGTTTTGAACTTTTATGCATTTAATAACGCGTTGAGTATATCAGCCACACCCGCTAGTCAGGGTCTGAAAAGAACGCGTTGCCGATCAATTAGGATTAATACGTATGATTCTGGCAGTGATAGTAGCACTGCCATCAATACACGGGAAAAGCATTCTGGTGAATAAAATCCAACTGCTTATTCCGTGGACAACATTAAGCGTAACCGCCCTCCTGCTCCCCACACCTGACACTGCCAGGATGAGCAACGGTGGCTAATTTGATTAAGATAGGCCGTTCCTAACGTTCCCAGCGGCACGCCGCTGCTTACCTGAATATGGTGCTCTCCCGTATTCAGGGTGGCATTTAAACCCGCAGAAACCAGGATGAGATTATTTAATTCGCTGTGATAATAGCCCACCAGAAGGGGAAACTGGCCGGGTAAATTGGCCTGACGGAAAAGCTGATTGACCTGTTTAAGTAAACTGCCCAACTCGGGCAGACGCTGCCCCTGATGAGATAACTGTTCCTGCAGCAATCCGTTAAAAAGCGCGCGAAGTAATAACGCAGCTAAAACACCATTATCCCCCGCTCGCGTCACGTCCAGACAATAAAAAGCCAGGTCGGTATCGGATAAAGCGGCAATATCGAGCACCAGACCCGGCTGATCTGCCGCAACCAGCTGACGATAATTTACCCGGCAATGCGATATCGATTGTTGTACCGGCGGCTGCAGCTCCTGCAATAATTTCGCGGCGGCATGAGGATTGCTGACCAGAGCGTCCCAGTCCTGAAATAACCGCTCCTCCTCTTCGACGCGCGAATTAAACATATTGGGATACAAACAGGCCAGCACCGTTTCACGCAGCCGGTTTAAATCCTTGACGGGCTTGAGCAGAATATCCTGCACGCCGAGGCGCAGCGCTTTAGCAATATCAGCCATTTCCTCCGTTGCGGAAATGACCAGAATCGGCGTCTGATCGCCGTCAGCGCGAAGGCGCTCAACCAGCATCAGGCCGTTCATGCGCGGCATGGCGAGATCGCAAATCAGCAGATCGGGCGTCATGCCGGTCATTTTCTCCAGCGCCTCAATACCGTCTGTCGCCAGCGATGTGTCTGCTCCCAATGAGGTTAACCACGAATCCAGCAGCGATCGGAAAACGGGCTCGTCTTCAACTATTAAAATGTGTTTTCCGGCCAATGGCTGCGTCATGATTCCTCCCCAGGCTGACAGTTAGTAAATAGTGGCATGCTATCGGTACTATCGCCTGTCCGATTTTGCTGAAAAAAATTAAAAAAGTGCTTAGTGAGTTGACCGGATAAACGGCAGCAACTCATCCATTTTCTTTTCTACGGCTAACGAGCCCGCTGCGATGGCGGCCTCGGCACGGTGAAAATCAAGCGTTGAAATTTGTGGGCAATAAGGCTGGATTAAAATATCCGGAGGATCACCTGCCATGCGGTTTCGCTTCAGGCGATTCTCAAGAACCTGAATTGAGGTCGTCATGATCTCCATTGCCGTCGGTGCCGCGACGGCGCGACGGGCGGTAAAGCGGCCGATGCGCCCCTTCAGACGTTCATGCCAGGCAAGTTTCTCCGTCTCGGCGCTATCGCTGTGCAAATTGACCGGCAAAAGATCCTGCTGCATCAGGTGAGCATCGTGCTGAAGGTCGACGGCAATGACGATATCCGCGCCCATGGCGCGGGTCAACGAGATAGGAACGGGATTCACCACGCCGCCATCAACGAGCCAGTAGCCGTTGTGAGGCACGGGTGCCATCAGGCCGGGAATACTGCATGAGGCGCGCACGGCCAAATGGATATCCCCTTCGGTGAGCCACAGCTCTCTGCCGGTGCTGAGGTTCGTCGCCACGGCACCGAAAGGCATTTGGCAATGGCTGAAATCATCGAGGGGCATGACCTGACGGAATTGATTAAACACGCGCTCGCCGCGCAGCAAACCACCGCGCTGCCAGGAGAGGTCCATCAGGCGCAGCACATCCCAGTAGCTAAACGAGCGCACCCACGCTTCAAGCTCCGGAAGTTTACCGCAGGCATAGGCCGACCCCACCAGCGAACCTATCGAACATCCTGCGACGATATCGACGTCAACGCCCATCTTGTTGAGGGCGTTAATCACGCCAATGTGTGACCAACCCCGGGCTGCTCCTGAGCCCAGCGCCAGACCAATTTTTACCTTTCTCATCAGACCCGTTTTACTTCCCCTGGATTCCCGACATAGCATCAACGCACATGCTCAGTTAACATGGTGCCACCCTGAGCGTTTAACGCTCTTATTTTTTGTTCCAGGAAGAGAATTGTGTCTCAACTCTGCCCCTGTGGTAGCGCTCTGGAGTATAGCCTATGTTGCCATCGATATCTTTCCGGCACGCAGGTTGCACCAGACCCGTCACACCTTATGCGCTCGCGGTATGCTGCTTTTGTGATCAAAGACGCAGACTACCTGATTAAAACCTGGCACCCATCCTGCCGGGCGGCCGAATTTAGACAGGATGTTGTCGCCGGATTTGCCAACACCGTCTGGCTTGGGTTAACCGTGTTTGAGACGGCAACCGGCGTCGATGACAGCGAAGGCTACGTCAGCTTCGTCGCCCGGTTTAGCGAGAATAACACTCCCGGCGCCATCATCGAACGTTCCCGGTTCTTAAAGGAAAGCGGGCAATGGTATTATATTGACGGAACGCGTCCACAGTTTGGTCGTAACGATCCCTGCCCCTGCGGTTCAGGTAAAAAATTTAAAAAGTGCTGCGGGCAGTAACGTCCGACAGCCCAGACTTCGCAAATACATAAACAGGATTTCCCGGCGATGCAATCACTACAACGTAAAGTTCTGCGCACCATCTGTCCCGATCAAAAAGGGCTGATCGCACGAATTACCAACATCTGTTACAAGCATGAGCTGAACATCGTGCAGAACAACGAATTCGTTGACCACCGTACCGGGCGCTTTTTCATGCGCACCGAGCTCGAAGGCATTTTCAACGACACCACCCTGCTTGCCGATCTGGACAGCGCCCTGCCGGAGGGGTCCGTCCGTGAGCTGACGCCAGCCGGACGCCGTCGCATCGTCATTCTGGTCACCAAAGAGGCGCACTGCCTGGGCGACCTGCTGATGAAGGCTAACTACGGCGGGCTGGACGTGGACATTGCCGCCGTCATCGGTAACCACGAGACGCTGCGGTCGCTGGTTGAGCGTTTCGATATTCCGTTCGAGCTGGTGAGCCATGAGGGCCACGCGCGCGAAGAGCATGACAAGCTGATGGCGGACGCCATCGAGGCGCATAACCCGGACTACGTCGTGCTGGCGAAATACATGCGCGTGCTGACCCCGTCATTTGTGGCGCGCTTCCCGAACAAAATCATCAATATTCACCATTCGTTCCTGCCGGCCTTTATCGGCGCGCGTCCATACCACCAGGCCTACGAGCGCGGCGTGAAGATCATCGGCGCAACCGCGCACTACGTGAATGACAACCTGGACGAAGGCCCTATCATCATGCAGGACGTCATTCACGTGGATCACACCTACACGGCGGAAGACATGATGCGCGCTGGCCGCGACGTTGAGAAAAACGTGTTAAGCCGCGCGCTGTACCAGGTGTTGGCGCAGCGCGTCTTCGTGTACGGCAACAGAACGATTATTCTTTAATCCTTCGTAAAATGAATTGATTAGCTTTGCGCCTTTACGGATAAAAAGCAGGCAAACGACCGCTGTTACGTAAAGGAATGCTTTACAGGGGCGTCTCATTTGATATGATGCGCCCCGCTTCTCACCGAAGCAGGCCAGTAAAAAAGCATTACCCCGTGGTGGGGTTCCCGAGCGGCCAAAGGGAGCAGACTGTAAATCTGCCGTCATCGACTTCGAAGGTTCGAATCCTTCCCCCACCACCATCTCTCAGCTTCATCTCAAAATATGAATTACCCCTGGTGGGGTTCCCGAGCGGCCAAAGGGAGCAGACTGTAAATCTGCCGTCATCGACTTCGAAGGTTCGAATCCTTCCCCCACCACCATCACTTTCGAATAATTCCAAACCTTCTGTTCGCACCAGGCATCATGCATCTCCGTAACGGGGAAGGATGAGAAGCTTCGACCAAGGTTCGATTCGAGCGCAGCGAGAAAGCGTTGCCACAGGCAACGACCCGAAGGGCGAGGCGCATCGCGCCGAGTAATCCTTCCCCCAGGATTATCCGAACATCTAAACATGCAATATATGTAGGCCGGGTAAGGCGCAGCCGCCACCCGGCAACAGACGGCGTCATAAGCTGCAGGTAAGCACCAGCCATGGGGCAAAAAAAACCCCGCAAGCGCGGGGTTTTGAGCAAAACGCAGAACTAGCGGCGGGCGCGAACCACCTGATATTTGCGCGTCAGGTACTCCACCGGCACGCTCCAGATGTGCACCAGGCGCGAGAACGGGAACAGCACGAACAGGGTCATCCCCAGCACCAGGTGCATACGGAAGATAAACGCCACGCCGTCCAGGTGCTCAGACGCGCCGCCGTGGAAGGTCACCACGGCCTGCGCCCAGCCCACCAGCTTCATCATCTCGCTGCCGTCCATATGCTGCGCAGAGAACGGAATGGTCATCAGGCCCAGCGCGCACTGGATCACCAGCACCGACAGCACCAGAATATCCGCCGCGGTGGTCGTAGCGCGAATGCGAGGGCTAAAGAGGCGGCGCTTGAGCAGCAGCAGGCCGCCCACCAGGCACATCAGGCCGGCAGCACCGCCGCCGAACATCGCCATCTTCT
Source organism: Enterobacter sp. KBR-315C3_2022 (assembly GCF_041399425.1). Lineage (NCBI taxonomy): Bacteria > Pseudomonadati > Pseudomonadota > Gammaproteobacteria > Enterobacterales > Enterobacteriaceae > Enterobacter > Enterobacter sp. KBR-315C3_2022. The sequence goes on along the minus strand of NZ_JBGKEB010000001.1, from coordinate 363,706 downwards.
GCTTCACGTCCAGCGGCAGCCACGCTTCATACATCCAGTGCGGCGTCAGCATCCCGAAGGCGTGACCGGCAATCACGCCGAGGATCCCGATGTGGAACAGGTTAGACGCGAGATTCATCCCCTTACGGTCCAGCATCTGGCTGGAGGCCACGCGCCAGGTGTACTGGCCGTAGTCATAGCGCAGCCAGCTTCCCACCAGGAACACGGTGCCCGCAATGTACGGGTAAATGTCAAAGAAGAACATATTCAGGAAGTGCATTATTGCCGTCCTCCGTTAGAGATATTCAAATATTGCGGGGCAACAGCACCGGCAAAACGACGCTGGTGAGCCGAGATTTCAGACTCGCCGCAGTTCTGGTCAGCAAAGAATTTCACCTGCTCCTCTTCCCAGACGGCGTCCAGCGCTTCCGGCGTGTCGTCACGGGCTTCGTCCGCGATTTTCTCCGCGACCTTCTCACCGTCGACGGCGGCGTTGGCCAGCTTGACGAGCAGATCGAACAGCACCGCATAGCGGCTTTCACGCTGCGTGAGGCGCGCGCTCAGCAGGGCCAGAATCGGCGCGATGTCCTGCAAACCGCCGAGCGCCTCTTCTTTCGGCAGCTGTGCCAGATATTCCAGATACAGCGGCAGGTGGTCCGGCAGTTCGCGGCTGTCGAGCTGCAGGCCGTGCTGCTCGTACTGGGCCATCAAATCCACCATCGCCTGCCCGCGGTCGCGGGATTCGCCGTGAACGTGTTCAAACAGCAGCAGCGAGGTTGCGCGGCCGCGGTCGAACAGCTGGCTGTAGTCGGCCTGCGCGTCGAGAAGATCGCGCGCGAGCAGATCGCGCAGGAAAACGCCCAGCGTCTGGGCATCCTCTTTATCCAGGTTTTCAGATGACGCGAGTGCATCAAAGAGTTCCTGCTGATGCTGCGCAAGGGCAGCATCCGGATACTCGAGCAGACGCGAAACAATGACGAGTTCAATCATTGGTGCGGCTCCGTTTTGCTGGTCACATCCATTGCATCGATGCGGCGGCTGTTGAACAGGTTGAATTTGGTGTCAGACCCGTGGCAACCGTCGCCAAAGCTGAAACCACACCCGCTTTTCTCCGGGAAGGCATCGCGAGCCTGCTCGCGGTGGCTGCTCGGCACCACGAAGCGATCTTCGTAGTTCGCAATCGCCAGGTAGCGATACATCTCCTGGGCCTGCGCTTCGGTGAGCCCCACCTCTTCCAGCGCGCGGGTATCCGTTACGCCGTCAACGGTTTCCGCACGCTTAAAGTGGCGCATCGCCAGCATGCGCTTCAGCGCCAGCAGAACCGGCTGGGTATCGCCTGCGGTCAGCAGGTTCGCCAGGTACTGAACCGGAATGCGCAGGCTTTCCACGTCCGGCAGAATGCCGTTGCTGCCCAGCTCGCCCGCGTCGGCGGCAGACTGAATCGGAGACAGCGGCGGCACGTACCACACCATCGGCAGCGTGCGGTATTCCGGATGCAGCGGCAGGGCCAGCTTCCAGTCCATCGCCATTTTGTACACCGGAGACTGCTGCGCCGCGTCGATCACGCTCTGCGGCACGCCGTCCTTCAGCGCCTGCTCAATCACTTTCGGATCGTTCGGATCGAGGAATACGTCCAGCTGGCGCTGGTACAGATCTTTCTCGTTCTCGGTGCTGGCTGCCGTTTCAATGGCGTCCGCGTCGTACAGCAGCACGCCAAGGTAGCGGATGCGGCCGACGCAGCTTTCGGAGCAGACGGTCGGCATACCCGCTTCGATACGCGGATAGCAGAAGATGCACTTCTCGGACTTGCCGCTCTTCCAGTTGAAGTAGATTTTCTTGTACGGGCAGCCGGTGATGCACATGCGCCAGCCGCGGCACTTGTCCTGGTCGATCAGCACGATGCCGTCTTCTTCACGCTTGTAGATCGCACCGCTCGGGCAGGTCGCGACGCACGCCGGGTTCAGGCAGTGTTCGCACAGGCGCGGCAGGTACATCATGAAGGTGTTTTCGAACTGGCCGTACATCGCCTTCTGCATGTTCTCGAAGTTCTGGTCTTTCGACAGCTTCTCGAACTCGCCGCCCAGGTCGTCTTCCCAGTTTGGCCCTTTCTCGATTTTGCCCATACGCTGGCCGGTGATCAGCGAGCGCGGACGCGCAATCGGCTGATGCTTGCCTTCCGGCGCGTTGGCCAGGTTTTGATAGTCGAAGTCAAACGGCTCGTAATAGTCGTCGATGCCCGGCAGGTGCGGGTTGGCGAAGATTTTACCCAGCAGCATCGCGCGGTTGCCCATGCGCGGCTGAATTTTGCCGTTGATCTTGCGGATCCAGCCGCCCTTCCACTTCTCCTGGTTTTCCCAGTCGGTCGGGAAGCCGGTGCCCGGCTTGGTTTCCACGTTGTTGAACCAGGCGTACTCGGTGCCTTCGCGGCTGGTCCAGACGTTTTTACAGGTGACCGAGCAGGTATGACAGCCGATGCATTTATCCAGATTCAGCACCATGCCGACTTGTGAACGAATTTTCATTTTACGCTCTCCTGTACCTGGTCATTACCTTCGCCGTCTAACCAGTTGATATTCTTCATCTTACGAACCACCACGAACTCATCGCGGTTAGACCCTACCGTACCGTAGTAGTTAAAGCCGTAGGCCAGCTGCGCATAGCCGCCGATCATGTGGGTTGGCTTTGGCGTAATGCGGGTCACGGAGTTATGAATACCGCCGCGCTGTTCCGTTATCTCTGAACCCGGCAGGTTCACGATACGTTCCTGAGCGTGGTACATCATGGTCATCCCGGCCGGCACGCGCTGGCTTACTACCGCACGCGCGGTCAGCGCGCCGTTGCTGTTAAACACTTCGATCCAGTCGTTATCGACAATGCCCAGCTCCTTCGCGTCCGCTTCGCTCATCCACACAATCGGACCGCCGCGACCCAGGGTCAGCATCAGCAGGTTGTCGCTGTAGGTAGAGTGAATGCCCCACTTCTGGTGCGGCGTCAGGAAGTTCAGCGCTTTCTCCGGATTGCCGTTGGATTTATCGCCCATCACCTCTTTCACCGAACGCGTGTCGATCGGCGGACGATAGACCAGCAGGCTCTCGCCGAAGTCGCGCATCCACTGGTGATCCTGATACAGGGACTGACGACCTGACAGGGTGCGCCACGGGATCAGCTCGTGAACGTTGGTGTAACCGGCGTTGTAAGAGACGTGCTCGTCCTCAAGGCCGGACCAGGTCGGGCTGGAGATAATTTTGCGCGGCTGGGCCTGAATATCGCGGAAGCGAATTTTCTCTTCCTCTTTATTCTTCGCCAGATGCGTGTGGTCGCGACCGGTAAATTCGCTCAGGGCCGCCCACGCCTTCACCGCCACGTGGCCGTTGGTTTCCGGGGCCAGGGTCAGGATCATTTCCGCCGCGTCAATTGCCGTGTTCAGCATCGGCTGGCCTTTGGCCGGGCCTTCCGCCTTGGTGTAATTGAGCTTGCGCAGCAGATCCATTTCGCTCTGGGTATTCCACGCGATGCCTTTACCGCCGTTGCCGATTTTCTCCATCAGCGGGCCGATAGAGGTAAAGCGCTCGTAGGTCGCCGGATAGTCACGCTCAACCGGAATGATGTGCGGCGCGGTCACGCCCGGGATCAGGTCGCATTCGCCATTTTTCCAGTCCTTCACGTCCAGCGGCTGCGCCAGCTCGGCGGCGGAGTCGTGCTGGATGGGCAGCGTCACCACGTCGGTCTCTTTGCCGAGGTGGCCTACGCAGACTTCAGAGAATTTCTTCGCGATGCCCTTGTAGATTTCCCAGTCGCTTTTGGATTCCCACGCCGGGTCAACGGCGGCAGACAGCGGATGAATAAACGGATGCATATCCGAGGTATTCATGTCGTCTTTTTCATACCAGGTCGCGGTTGGCAGCACGATGTCGGAGTACAGGCAGGTGCTCGACAGGCGGAAGTCCAGCGTCACCACCAGATCCAGCTTGCCGTCCAGGCCGTTGTCCTGCCATTCCACTTCTTCCGGCTTCACGCCGCCCTGCTTGCCGAGATCTTTCCCCTGGATACCGTGCTCGGTGCCCAGCAGATACTTCAGCATGTACTCGTGGCCTTTACCGGACGAGCCCAGCAGGTTTGAACGCCAGATAAACAGGTTGCGCGGATGGTTTTTACCGTTTTCAGGCTGCTCCGCCGCGAAGCGAATGGAGCCGTCCTTGAGGGACTTAACGGTGTAATCCACCGGCGTCATGCCCGCTTTCTTCGCCGCTTCGGCAATGCGAAGCGGGTTGGTGCCCAGCTGCGGCGCGGACGGCAGCCAGCCCATGCGCTCGGCGCGCACGTTGAAGTCGATCAGGTGGCCGCTGTAGCGGGATTTATCCGCCATTGGCGACAGCAGTTCCTGCGCGGTCACGGTTTCGTAGCGCCACTGGCTGGAGTGGTTGTAGAAGTAGGAGGTGCTGTTCATGTGGCGCGCCGGACGCTGCCAGTCAAGGCCAAACGCCAGAGGCTGCCAGCCGGTCTGCGGACGCAGCTTCTCCTGGCCCACGTAGTGCGCCCAGCCGCCGCCGCTCTGGCCTACACAGCCGCAGAAGACCAGCATGTTGATCAGGCCGCGGTAGTTCATATCGAGGTGATACCAGTGGTTCAGACCGGCCCCGACGATGATCATTGAGCGACCGTGGGTCTTGTCGGCGTTTTCCGCGAACTCGCGCGCGATGCGGACGATCTGTGCGCTCGGCACGCCGGTGATCTTCTCGGCCCACGCGGGGGTGTACGCTTTAATATCGTCATAGCCGGTTGCGCAGTTTTCATCGTTCAGGCCGCGCTCCAGGCCGTAGTTCGCCATGGTCAGGTCGTAAACGGTGGTCACCAGCGCGGTAGAACCGTCCGCCAGCTGCAGGCGCTTCACCGGCAGCTTGTGCATCAGCACGTTTTGCAGCTCAACCTTGTTGAAGTGCTCGGTGCCGTCGCCGCCGAAGTACGGGAAGCCGACTTCCGCGATGTCGTCCTGGCTGCCCAGCATGCTGAGGCGCAGCTCGGTTTCCGCGCCGCTTGTGCCGTCGCGCTGCTCGAGGTTCCATTTGCCCTTCTCGCCCCAGCGGAAGCCGATAGAGCCGTTAGGCGCCACCATTTCGCCGTCGCTGTTGTAGGCAACGGTTTTCCATTCCGGGTTGTTTTCCTGGCCAAGTGAATCCACCAGGTCGGCGGCGCGCAGCATGCGGCCCGCGGCATAGTAACCGTCGCGCTCTTCCAGCATCACCAGCATCGGCATGTCGGTATAGCGGCGCACGTAGTCGGTGAAGTACTGGCTTGGCTTATCGAGGTGGAACTCACGCAGCATGACGTGGCCCATCGCCAGCGCCATCGCCGCATCGGTGCCCTGCTTCGGCGCAAGCCACAGGTCGCAGAGCTTGGCGATTTCCGCGTAGTCAGGGGTGACCGCCACGGTTTTGGTGCCTTTGTAACGCACTTCGGTAAAGAAGTGGGCGTCCGGGGTACGGGTCTGCGGGACGTTAGATCCCCAGGCAATGATGTAGCTGGAGTTATACCAATCCGCGGATTCCGGCACGTCGGTCTGCTCGCCCCAGGTCTGTGGAGACGCAGGCGGCAGGTCGCAGTACCAGTCGTAGAAGCTCAGGCAGGTGCCGCCAATCAGGGAGAGATAGCGCGCGCCGGACGCGTAGGAGACCATCGACATCGCCGGGATCGGCGAGAAGCCTGCCACGCGGTCCGGGCCGTAGGTTTTGACGGTATAGACGTTAGAAGCGGCAATCAGCTCGTTAACTTCTTTCCACGAGGAGCGCACGAAGCCGCCGCGGCCGCGAGCCTGCTTGAAGCTTTTCGCTTTGTCGGCGTCTTCAATGATGGAGGCCCATGCGTCAACCGGATCGCTGTGCTGCACTTTCGCCTCGCGCCACATCTTCATCAGGCGCTTGCGCATCAGCGGGTATTTAAGACGGTTGGCGCTGTACAGATACCAGGAGTAGCTCGCGCCGCGAGGACAGCCGCGCGGCTCGTGGTTTGGCATATCCGGGCGCGTGCGCGGATAGTCGGTTTGCTGGACTTCCCAGGTCACCAGGCCGTTCTTAACGAAAATCTTCCAGCTGCACGAGCCCGTGCAGTTTACGCCGTGGGTAGAACGGACAACTTTATCATGCTGCCAGCGCTGACGGTAACCGTCCTCCCAGTCCCGGTTGGTCTCCAGAACCTGGCCGTGCCCATCGGCAAAGGTTTCGCCCTTCTGCTTGAAGTAGCGAAACCGGTCCAAAAATTTGCTCATCGGGTATCTCCTGTGTGGAGCCTGTGGCTCTCTAAATCGACATTGCTGATTTGCAGCGAAGGTAACGCTCTGAAACATGTAGAGAATTGATAACGATCAAGGCAGGGGGGCTCTCTGTAACGGGGTATTACACCCACTACCACCAAAGCGGTATATTTTTTGATTTTTTATCTTGTTGATATATTTAGTAAAATTATATTTATCGTACAAACCGCACGGCATTTTTTAACATCTTAGGTATTAAGGGGTAGACCCCTCTGCAAGGCGATGGCGATCACAGTGTTACTCCCTGCGTTGACGCTAAAACCGCTCAGTATGTTGTAACTAACGAAGGAGTAAAAAAAAGCGCGGCACCGAGGCCGCGCGAACGGATAATCAAACTTACTTGTTTTTCTTAGTATTACGTCCGTATACCAGCCACGTTATGGCAACGCAGGCGATATAGAAGATCAGGAAGACTTTCATTGCGCCCGCCGGCGAACCGGTAAGATCCAGCGAAATACCGAACGCTTTTGGAATAAAGAAGCCGCCGATGGCGCCAATCGCAGAGATAAAGCCCAGCGCCGCCGCCGTATCCGTTGCCGCTTCGCGCATCGCCTGCTCCTCAGAGCCGCCCTGCGCCTTCACGCGGTCCATCGTCAGCTTGCGGAAGATCACGGAGATCATCTGGAAGGTGGACGCACTGCCCAGCCCGGCCGTCAGGAACAGCACCATGAACACGCCGAAGAAGGCATTGAAGTTACCGCCCTGGCCGTTAACCGGCAGCGTCAGGAACAGCAGCGCGCAGAAGATGGCCATCACGACGAAGTTCACCAGCGTAACGCGGGTACCGCCAAGACGGTCAGAAATCATGCCGCCCAGCGAACGCGCCAGCGCGCCAATAAAGGGACCGAAGAAGGCGAACTGCAGGATCTGCACGTCCGGGAACTGGGTTTTCGACAGCATGGCGAAGCCCGCAGAGAAACCGATAAACGAACCGAAGGTTGCCAGATACAGCAGCGCCATTACCCACAGGTGTCCACGCTTCAGCACCGGCAGCTGTTCGCTCAGCGACGCCTTCGACGCAGAGAGATCGTTCATAAAGAACCATGCAGCGAGGGTGAAGACCACCAGGAACGGCACCCAAATCCAGGATGCGTTTTGCAGATAAAGGGAAGACCCATCCGCCTGTTCAACGCCACCGCCACCGAAGGCGGCAAAAATGGAGACCGAGATGGCCAGCGGCGCGATCAGCTGCATCACGCTCACGCCCATGTTGCCCAGGCCGCCGTTAATGCCCAGCGCGCCGCCCTGCTTCGCTTTCGGGAAGAAGAAGCTGATGTTCGCCATGCTGGACGCAAAGTTTGCACCGGCGAAGCCGCACAGCAGGGAGATGATCACGAACACGCTAAACGGCGTGGAGGTATCCTGCACCGCAAAGCCCAGCCATACGCACGGAACGATCATGATGCCGGTACTGAACGCCGTCCAGCGGCGGCCACCGAACACCGGTACCATAAACGCATAAGGCACGCGCAGCAGCGCGCCGGACAGCGACGGCAGCGCGGTCAGCATAAACAGCTGATCGGTAGTAAAGGAAAAACCCACTTTCGGCAGGTTAACCGCCACGGCACTGAACAACATCCATACGCAAAACGCGAGCAGCAAACATGGAACTGAAATCCACAGGTTACGGCTTGCAACCTTGTGGCCCCGCTGCTGCCAGAACGCCGGATCTTCCGGACGCCAGTCAGTAATAACGGCACCATTTTCCCTTTCGGGAGCGGATGAGTGACTCATAGACACCTCTGATTCTCGAATGATGCTGCAAACATTAGGGGTTTAGGCGGGCGGTAAGTTGATATAAATCAAAGGAAAAGTCAGTGGTTTTGCGGCGAAAAAAAAGTCATTACCCTTAGTGAGTAGAGATTTACGCTTAAAAAGACGTGGTTTTTCACCGCGCTGAGGCGCCGGGATACTCCCCCTCGTCTAAACCTAACCCCACCGGCAATTTAGAGGTAATCCTTTATTGGTATGGGTATACTCCAGGGTATGCACCAGAATATCGCCATTCCTGCAGTCAGGTCACGTCAGGAGCCCGGCAACTCTATGTTAAAAAGATGTTTATCTCCACTCACGCTGGTTAACCAACTGGCGCTTATCGTTTTGCTGTCCACCGCGATCGGTGTGACCGGCATGGCGATCTCTGGCTGGCTGGTACAGGGCGTACAGGGTAATGCGCATGCCATTAACGAGGCAGGTTCACTACGCATGCAGAGTTACCGTCTGCTCGCCGCGGTGCCGCTCACTCAGGACGACCTGCCGCTGATCGCCGACATGGAGCGCACCGCCTTTAGCCCCGAGCTGGAAAAAGCCGCGAAGCGCGATGGGCAGGAGGCGCAGCTGAAAGCGCTGCAGGGTTACTGGCATTCACAGCTCAAGCCGGGGCTCCAGCAGGCAAACAATCCGGATACGGTCTCGCGGGACGTCGCCAGCTTTGTATCGCGCATTGACGCCCTCGTCTACTCCTTCGACCACACCACCGAAATGCGCATCGACAGCGTGGTCAGGGCCCACGCCGCGATGGCGATACTGATGGGCATGCTGCTGATATTCACCATCGTCTGGCTGCGCGCGCGGCTGCTTAAGCCGTGGCGGGCGCTGCTGGTGATGGCGCGCGCCGTTGCCGACCGCGATTTCAGCCAGCGCACGCACATTCACGGGCGCAATGAGATGGCAATGCTCGGCCAGGCGCTGAACACCATGTCGGAAGAGCTTTCCGAAAGCTATGCGGTGCTGGAGAAGCGGGTTCAGGAGAAAACCGCCGGGCTGGAGCAGAAAAACGAGATCCTCTCCTTCCTGTGGCAGGCCAACCGCCGCCTGCACATGCAGGTGCCGCTGTGCGAGCGCCTCTCGCCGGTCCTTAACGGCCTGCAAAACCTCACCCTGCTGCGCGACCTTGAGCTGCGCGTTTACGATATCGAAGACGAAGAGAACCATCAGGAGTTCACCTGCCAGTCGGACATGTCCTGCGATGAAAAAGGCTGCCACCTCTGCCCGCGCAATCTTCCGACGCAAAATACCGGCGGAACCACCCTGAAATGGCGGCTGACGGACAGCCACAGCCAGTACGGCATCCTGCTGGCCACGCTGCCTGCCGGGCGTCACCTCAGCCACGATCAGCAGCAGCTCGTGGACACGCTGGTCGAACAGCTGACCGCCACGCTGGCGCTCGATCGTCATCAGGAAAAGCAGCAGCAGCTTATCGTTATGGAGGAGCGCGCGACCATTGCCCGCGAGCTTCATGACTCCATCGCCCAGTCGCTCTCCTGCATGAAGATGCAGATAAGCTGCCTGCAGATGCAGGGCGAAGGCATGCCGGAGAGCAGCAAGCAACTGCTCGGCCAGGTGCGCAACGAGCTGAATACCTCATGGATACAGCTTCGCGAGCTGCTGACCACCTTCCGCCTCCAGCTGACCGAGCCGGGTTTACGCCCGGCGCTTGAGGCCAGCTGCAGCGAGTTTAGCGCCCGCCTGGGCTTCCCGGTGAAGCTGGACTATCAGCTGCCGCCGCGGTTTGTCCCCTCTCACCAGGCGATACATCTGCTGCAGATTGCCCGCGAAGCGATGAGCAACGTGCTCAAGCATTCCGGCGCGACGGCGGTAACCGTGACCGTGAGCCATCAGAATAATCAGGTGAAGCTTATCGTTCGCGACAACGGCCGCGGCGTGCCGGAAAATGCCGAGAGAAGTAACCACTACGGCCTCATTATCATGCGAGACCGCGCGCAAAGCCTGCGCGGTGATTGCCAGGTTCGCCGGGCAGACGCGGGTGGCACCGAAGTGATCGTCACCTTTATTCCCGAAAAACCGCTCATAACTGCTCAAGGAGAAAACCATGACTAATCAGGAACCGGCATCTATCCTGCTGATTGATGACCATCCGATGCTGCGCACTGGCGTTAAACAGCTTGTCAGCATGGCGCCCGATATCACCGTCGTCGGCGAGGCCAGCAACGGGGAACAGGGAATTGAACTTGCCGAGTCGCTCGATCCTGATTTGATCCTGCTCGATCTCAACATGCCGGGGATGAACGGCCTGGAAACGCTGGACAAGCTGCGTGAAAAATCGCTGTCTGGCCGCGTGGTGGTCTTTAGCGTCTCGAACCATGAGGAAGACGTGGTCACGGCGCTCAAGCGCGGGGCCGACGGCTATCTGCTGAAGGATATGGAGCCAGAAGATCTGCTCAAGGCGCTGCAGCAGGCCGCCGCCGGAGAGATGGTCTTGAGCGAAGCGTTAACGCCGGTGCTGGCCGCCAGCCTGCGCGCCAACCGCGCCACCTCTGACCGCGACGTCAGCCAGCTGACCCCGCGCGAGCGCGACATCCTGAAGCTGATTGCCCAGGGCCTGCCAAACAAGATGATCGCCCGCCGCCTGGACATCACCGAAAGCACGGTGAAGGTTCACGTTAAGCACATGCTGAAGAAGATGAAGCTCAAGTCCCGCGTCGAAGCGGCGGTGTGGGTCCATCAGGAGCGTATTTTCTAAGGCTACTCGTCCGGCAGCAACTTCCACCGTGGATCGTCTTTCGGTAATGCGACGAGCGGTTGTACCACGGTAAGCGCGATCTCATTGGAAGAGACGCGCTGCCCCTGTTCATCTTCCACCACCACCGACAGCCGCCAGCTGTTTTTCGCCCCTTCGCTATCGTCCCAGGCGGGCATAATCACGCTCCAGCCATCGCTGCTGCGCCCGTTAGCCGGCGACGTCAGGCTCAGCGCCTGCGTATCGCCCTGCCAGTGAAGCTGGCGAATGCCGTGGGCGCTGCGGATCTGCAGCTTCAGCATCACCGTCTCCCCAGGCTTCAGATCCCACGGCGGCGTCGCCAGATAGACCGAGAGCGTTTTGCGCTGGCGGAACTCCATCACCGGCAGGCTGTCCCGCTCCGGAGCGTCGTAGCGGCTGCCGCGCAGCGAGCGGGTCGCGGCGACCTCACCGGCGGAGAGCTGTTTTGCCAGCGGCACGCCGAAGCGATAGTTTAGCTTCAGGCCGAGGTTGTTCTGGCTGACCCCGCTTTCCCCCTGCTTGTGCGCGGCGGTTAAGGTCATCAGCGGAACGGGCGTGTAGTTCAGCCCGAGGTTAACGGCAACAGGGTTATGGTAGCCGGTGCCGCTGTTGAACAGGTCGACGTTATCGCCAAAATACTGCTCAAAGCTGACGCTGGTATTGAGATGGTGGAACCACGGCAGCCACGCCTTCGCCGTCACGTCGTAGCCGCGCGCCATGCGCTGCTCTTTGGTCTCGGCGCTTTCGCGCCATCCGGCGAGCGGCTGATAGTAGTTCGCGGAAAGGCGCAGGTTCTCGCCCCACGCCTCCGCGCCCAGCCCGGTGCGCTGAAGGTTTTCTTCGAGCAGATTATCGTAAAACGTGTTGTAGCCCAGCAGCCAGGAGCCGGCCACCCAGCGCTGCCCGACCCCGGCATTGCTCACCAGGCCGTCGGTCTGCTGCGTCAGGCCAAACTGGCTCCAGGTTAAGTAGCGGTTAGTGTCGTTCCAGGGCACAAACCAGCTTCCGCTGCTGCCGTTGAATTTGCCGTCGTTGTCCACCAGCACGTTGACGCTGGCATTTCCCCACGGCGAGAGCCACGACTCGATGTGCTGATTGACTTCACCGCTCACGGCGTCGCGCACCTGGCCAAACGCAAACTGGCGCGCCTGCTCGCCGGTGGTGAGGCCGTTGTCGGTCATGCTGGCTTCACCAAACGCTTTCGCCATCTCCGCGAGGTGCTTCTCCCCTTCCCCCGTAGGCGCAGCAAGGCCGAGATCCGGCAGGCTGTCGCCGTCGTTATCAAACGGGTTTTGCGCCTGCTGGATAAAGGAATGCGGCGCACCGTGAACGGCTCCGGCCGCAAGAAGGGGGAGTAATATCAAAAAACGAATGCGGGACGATACGGCCATCAACGTCGTAAACAGTAGCCTGTGTGTTTAAGCATAGTCTTACTATGTTAACGCCTGCAGGCATGAATGACAGCCCTAATGGCATTTTCAGGAATAACCTGAAACGCACGTAAACTACGCCAGAGCTTTGACGCGCGCCGTTTGCTCTGTAGCATAGGCTCTCGCGTGTGCTAATCCACGTCCATGCTTGATAAGAACAGGAGTCACTATGCAAAAGATTACCATCGTCGCCAACGGGGCGGCCTACGGCAGCGAATCCCTTTTTAACAGCCTGCGCCTCGCCATTGCGCTGCGCGAGAAGGAGAGCGATCTCGACCTGCGCCTGTTTCTGATGTCGGACGCGGTGACGGCGGGCCTGAAGGGGCAAAAGCCCGCGGAGGGCTACAACATCCAGCAGATGCTGGAGATCCTCACCGCGCAGAATGTGCCGGTTAAGCTGTGCAAAACCTGCACCGACGGGCGCGGGATTAGCGGGCTGCCGCTGATTGACGGCGTGGAAATCGGGACGCTCGTCGAGCTGGCGGAGTGGACGCTGGCCGCCGATAAGGTGTTAACGTTTTAATCAGCGAGCGCAATGAATTCTGATTGACGCGGTCCCCCTGCTCCAGCGGAGACCGCCCCCTGCGCTGATTTTGCGGCGCTTACAGGCCGTGAGCCCGCCGCAGCGGCGTGTTCAGCACGTTCCCCTCCACCAGCGCTTTTACCTCCTTCACCAGCTCGTTCAGGCAGTCGTCCTTCATGCCGAGGCGCGTGAGTTCCTGATCCAGCGAGAAGAGATACTGGGCGTTGGTGCCGAGCGGGCCGCTGGCGGCGGCGATGAGCGGAGCAATCACCTGCGTGCGGGTGTCGGCTTCATACAGCGGATGGCGCGGGTCCATGATAAACACCAGCGCATTCACGGTGCGGCCGTCGTCGAGGTCGAGCCTGCACCAGCAGGGCATATAGCAGCCGGTGATCATTTCGCGCTTCCACAGCAGGGTGAGCTCTTCTTCAAGCGTCTCGGACGGGAGCTGGTACGCGACGCCCGTGGTGCGCCCGCCCTCTTTCAGTGCAAGCATTCGCCCCGGCTGGCAGGCGCTGCCGCGCCCGGCCGTCAGCCGCAGGCAGAAGGCGCGATGCCATCCCGGCAGGGTGCCGGTTGCCGATTCGACAAAATTGAGCGCCGGGTTCCACATCAGCGAACCATAGCCAAAGATCCAGACCGGGCCGTCGTCCGGTCGGCAGGAAAGCGTGGCAGCGAGCGACGCCGCACGTTGTTCAGCCGACCAGAAAAGCGATTCCTCAATAGCACCAAATGCCGTCTTACAATCCGCCTTCATTAAGAAATCACGCGTTAACACCTTATACCTCCGCCACTGCATGCTTCCCTGCGACCGCTCTAATCCGCCTTCCCGGCATTGTTTACTGGTCATTTTACCAGCAGTGGGTTAACGATAAGCAAATCGCAGGCCAGTTGCAATACAACGGATGTTCAACCGCCTCAAAAGTCAAAATGAAGGCAAGGCGCGGCTATTTCTTTTTATGCCATTTATCATCGTCTCCTTTCTCGTAGTCATTTTTTACCGCCGCCCAGGCGACCTTATGCGCCGTCTCTTCCCGGCTGGCGTCGTCCCGGCGGTCGTCTTTATCTTTATACTGATCCCAGGCGCTGTTGAAGGCTTCCTTATAGATATCCTGCGCGTGCGCCGGGAGAACGTGCTGCACGCTGTCGGGTAAATCGCGTTTCGTTTTATAGGGCATCTCTCACCTCTCTTTTACTAAAGTAGTAAGTGTGGTCCAGCCCGCGCCGTCGCGCCACATAGATTATAATTATGTATTTAACGCGAAATTAATTGCCTGTTATTCAATGGATATTTAGACAAACAGCGTCATTATACGCGTCACGAATGAATAACTGGCAAAGCCGTAAAATTAAGTAAACTTTCAAGGATAATCGTCATAAATCTGTTAGTTTATTGACCTCAAAATTCTATCTATAATTACAACCACCTGCATTGATGGAGAAGCACATGACAGCAGCACATGAGGCGGTTAAGACCCGCCACAAGGAGACATCTCTCATTTTCCCTGTTCTGGCACTGGCGGTGCTGCTCTTCTGGGGAAGCAGCCAGTCACTGCCAGTGGTTGTGGGGATTAACATTCTTGCCCTGATGGGGATCCTCACCAGCGCCTTCAGCGTGGTTCGCCATGCGGACGTCTTAGCCCACCGCCTGGGCGAGCCGTACGGTTCTTTAATTTTAAGCCTTTCCGTTGTTATCCTTGAAGTCAGCCTGATTTCTGCGCTGATGGCCACGGGCGACGCTGCGCCAACCCTGATGCGCGACACGCTCTATTCCATCATTATGATTGTGACGGGCGGTCTGGTCGGGTTTTCACTGCTGCTGGGCGGGCGCAAATTCGCCACCCAATATATGAATCTGTTTGGCATCAAACAGTATCTGATTGCCCTCTTCCCGCTGGCGATTATCGTTCTGGTCTTCCCGATGGCGCTGCCGGGCGCGAATTTCACCACCGGGCAGGCGCTGCTGGTGGCGGTGATTTCAGCCGCGATGTACGGCGTGTTCCTGCTGATTCAGACCAAAACGCACCAGAGCCTGTTTGTTTACGAGCATGAAGACGACGGCGACGATGACGACCCGCACCACGGCAAACCGTCCGCCCACAGCAGCGCCTGGCACACCGTTTGGCTGATCGTCCATCTTATTGCGGTGATTGCCGTGACCAAGATGAACGCCAATCCGCTGGAGACGCTGCTGACCGAGCTGAACGCGCCCGTGGCATTTACCGGCTTCCTCGTTGCGCTGCTGATCCTCTCCCCGGAAGGGCTGGGGGCGCTGAAGGCGGTGCTGAACAACCAGGTGCAGCGCGCGATGAACCTGTTCTTTGGTTCCGTGCTGGCGACCATTTCACTCACCGTTCCGGTGGTGACGCTGATTGCGTTTATGACCGGCAACGAGCTGCGGTTTGCGCTGGGCGCGCCGGAGATGATTGTAATGGTGGCGTCGCTGCT
Source organism: Enterobacter sp. KBR-315C3_2022 (assembly GCF_041399425.1). NCBI lineage: Bacteria > Pseudomonadati > Pseudomonadota > Gammaproteobacteria > Enterobacterales > Enterobacteriaceae > Enterobacter > Enterobacter sp. KBR-315C3_2022. The sequence continues at coordinate 348,518 of NZ_JBGKEB010000001.1, read as the reverse complement.
GCTGTGCCAGATTTCATTCTCCACGGGCCGCACCAACGTGCTGAACGGCGCGGCGCATATGGCGCTGTTTATTGCCTACCTGATGACGATCTTTGCGTAACGCACCGTGGGGAGCGGATTGCTCCCTCCCCACCGCTAACCCCGTCTAACGTAACGCCTGATCAAAATCCGCGATCAGGTCTTCGACATCTTCCAGCCCTACCGAGACGCGCACCAGGCCATCCGGGATATTCATTAGCTTGCGCATCTCTGCGCCGGACTCCCAAAACACGGTTGGCGCAACGGGGATGGCGAGCGTGCGCGTATCCCCCATTCCCGTGGCGCGAGATACGATGCGTAGCCGGTTCATCATCGGCAGCAGCGCCTCGATATCCGCGACCTCAAACGAGAGCAGCCAGGAGCCAGCGCGAAAATGGCGCAGGGCATACTCATGCTGAGGATGGCTGGGTAAAAACGGATAAAGCACGTTTTTCACCTTCGGATGCGTTTCCAGAAACTGAGCCAGCGCGAGCGCGGTGGCGCTGCTCCTGGCCACCCTTAGCTCCAGCGTTTCCATCCCAATGGCGATCTGATGCGCATGTTCCGACGAAAGCGACGCCCCCATATCCCGAAGCGCTTTCTTGCGCAGCTGGTTAAGCCCCCACTGCTTGCTGTCGCCTTTGCGGTAGCTTTCTGAAATCGCGGCGTAGTTGCGCCAGTCAAATAGCCCGGTATCCGTTACGGCGCCCCCGAGCGCCGCACCGTGGCCACCCAGCGTTTTGCTGAGCGAGTTGATGGCCAGCCCGGCGCCGACCTTTTTAGGGCTAAAAAGCACCGGAGAGGTGATGGTGTTGTCGATGACAAACAGGATCCCGTATTTTGCGCACAGCTCGCCGATCCCCTGCAGGTCGGGAACCTCCGTGCCCGGGTTCGCAATGGTTTCAAGAAAGACCATTTTGGTCTGCGGCGTGATGGCGTCGGCCACCTCCTGCAAACGGGTAGAATCGACCTTGCTCACGCCAACGCCCAGCCCGGACAGCGTATCCAGCAGGCTGTTGGTGCCGGCAAAAACATAGCGACTCGTCACCAGGTGGTCACCGGCGCGCAGCATCGTCAGAAATACCGCCGCAATGGCCCCCATGCCGGTGGCGAAGCAGACGCTCCCAATCCCCTCTTCCAGCATGGTCATTTTGGTCTCAAGGGCGGCGGTCGTCGGGGTTCCGGTGCGCGAATAGTTAAATGCGCCTTTCAGCCTGCCCTGAAAGACATCCAGTAAATCCTCAATCCGTTCGAAATCATATTGAACGGCAGTATGAATAGGTTTGCGGATCGCCCCGTGCTCGACGCCAAAGTGACGGTCAGCGTGGACGATACGGGAGGTTAATGATTGCTTAGACATACAAAATCCTGTTTATAAAATCGTTAGAGGATCACTCTTCCACTGACGTCAAAGAAGGCGTCATATCCGGCGCGGGAAATACCCGATAACGCTCCAGAAAAGCGCTGTAGTTTTCAAAGCCCGTTACCGTTTCTTTAACGTTGTTATATCCGCGCTTGCGATTGCGCTGAATTTCCTGCAGCTCGTTTAACCGATGGCGGAATGTGTCGGTCATCGGAATGCCTAATTCGGCGTAAACTCGCTCGAGGGTGCCAGGGATATTTTCCAGCAGCTGCGCGTAGTCCACATAGGTAATTGCCCCTTTCGCTTCCAGCTCCTGGCAGAACGTCATCTGCTGCTGGCACTGGCGTATGCGGAAATTGAGGTTATCGTCGTGATAGCCCGTCAGCGAATGCGGGTTGATGCCGTGCTTTGCGCGAATCGAGGCTTCCGATGCCGAAATATAGGAGTTCACAAAGCCGCCGGGCTCACGCCCAATGCACAGGAAACGGGCGTGAGGAAAGGCAGCGTAGAGCTCACGATAGAAATCCGCGTTCTCGTTCTCCTTCGTTAACCACATGCGGCCATTGCCCCGGTGATATGCGCCCCGACGCACGACGCCGGCCAGCCCCCGGACCATTTTCCGTTTGGCATACGAAGAGAGTGAGTCCACCGCCTCGATCCGGCGCAGCACGTTTGCAAACGGAAAGCGACGCCAGGTGAAATAGTGGTGGTACATATTTTCTTCAAGAAATACGCCGTGCCCTTCAATCGATCCTAACGTGTGCGCGTGCATTTTTGAGGCCAGACGGCCCTGTTCCGTATTGGGCCAGTAATCAATTTTTTCCAGCCGCTCGCGGATGCCCAAAAAATCAAATAAGCGCCACGCCAGGATGCTCGGCACGCGCCAGTCGAGGTGCTTTAAGGTGAAAAAATTCGTTTCATCCTCTGCGAGCGTGCGCAGCAAAAACGTGGTGCCGCTGCGCGGCTGGCTGATAATAAATAAAGGGCCAGCGACCTCCTGCTTGCGATATCCCCGAACGAAGATATCGTCCAGACGATACAGCAGGCCTGAAAGCGGCAGGTAAAAGAAGCTTTTGATTAAATACCCCAGCAGCGCTCTCTTTTCCTTTGACGATATTTCAGTGCTCTTAATGCTTGAGAAAAAAACAATAAAGTACGAATGCCAAAGCGGAAACGGACTGCTGATATAGATCAGCGCAATGACGCCAACAATCGAAAGCGCGGGAAACATTCCTCTCTCCTTTAAGACGTAGATCGTAAAATGGCTCGTTATTTGAGTAACAGGTAGTCTTCGCCGGAGCGACGAAGCGCCAGTTCCGTTTTCTCGGCAGCGGTCATGATGATCCATTCCGCCAGCAGGCTGGCCTCGACGGCAGACGGGCGGACCAGCTGAAAATGCCAGGGGTACCAGGTGCTGTTCATGTCGGGCACGTGCATGCCCGGCGCGTACTGATAGGAAAGCTGAGACAGGAGCGGGCGAAAATCGGCGTCCCAGTCCTTTTCGCTGAAGTCGTCGGCTAAGCGCGCGGGATGTTTTGGCCCCAGGCTGCGGGTGGCCGCCGCGCGTACGGGGTTGATATTCCGACAGATCGCCGGCATGCGCCCCGTCAGGAAAATTTCCAGCAGCACCTCATAGGGGTCGATATCCGTGGCAAGGTTAAATACCGCCGGAATGTTCCCCCCCATAATGCGCGGGTTAATTTCCACCAGCACCGGGCCCTCTGGGCCATAAATCAGTTCAATGTGGAAAACGCCCAGATTCAGCTTACAGGCCCGCACCACGCTGGCCGTGTACTCAAACATGGCATCGCGGATCGTCGTTGATACGGGGGCCGGGATAACGGTGCCCAGCTCGATGGCCGGATTTTCCGTGCAGCGCTTGCGCCACGAGAGCACCATGGGCTGAATTTCCCCCCCGGCAACCGCAATTTCGACCGAGAACAGCGGCCCCTCCACGTAGTGTTCCAGGAGCGTCTCGGCGGACATCGCGTCAATGTAGCCCTCCGGCCCTTCGACCGCGCCGCTCAGGCTGGCAAAATAGCTTACCAGCTCATCGTCATTCTCAACCTTCAGCGCGCGAAGGCTCGCCGCCCCGACCTTCGGTTTGGCAATCATCGGGTAGCCTATGCGCAGCGCAGCCTCCCGGGCCGCGTCAAGGCTATCCACCACCGCATATGCCACCGACGTCAGGCCACAGGCCGCAATTTGCCTGCGGCATAGCGCCTTATCCTGCGAAAGATGCACGGCTTCCGGGTCGGTGCCCGGGAGCCCTAACGCCTTCGCGCATCGGGCCACCGAGGCCACATTGACTTCGATGACGGTAAACAGCGCGTCAATTTTCCGCTCGGCGTCGAGCGATTTGAGCGTCGCCAGCAGCGTTGCCTCGTCCTGCGCGGTGTCGATGGTGATAACCCGGTCGGTTAGCTCGGGGGCGCGAAGATGGTCAAAGCTGACCACCAGCTCCTCTAACCGCCGTGAACCGATAAACGTGACGTAGTGCCCGGCCCGCTTAGCGGCGCGCAGCGCGCGCAGACCGATACGGTTGGAATCAACGATAACGACATGCATAACTTACTCTCCTTCACTCAGGGCGCTGGATCCGCGTTTCTTGCCCAGAAACGCGTTGATGAAAACGGGCACCATCAGCGCGAGCACGATAAAGCTCAGCGTAACGGCACCAAAATTAAGGTGCTCAACCAGGATGCTCCCCAGCAGCGCGACCACTATCATTAAGCCCAGCGCCAGCGCGTTGGCATTTGCCACTATTTTTGACAGCTGCTCGGGAGGCGCAGCGACAATCATGTAGCGCTGGTGAACGGCCCAGGCGACCTCAAACAGCAGCGCAAACAGGCCATACACCGCCAGGCCCGGGAGTGCGGCGGTAATAAAGGAAAGCGGCAGCATCAGCAGCAGGGTAAACAGGTGGGAAACCGGGGCGGCAACGGCATAGCGATTGCCGGAGAGATCCAGCCGCGCGGCGAAAATCGCGCCCACGATATAGGCAAAGCTGGCGATGGTTTGTATCAGCGCAATGCCGGACGGGTCCATGCCGAGCTGGTCGGTCGGGAACACCGAGCGCGCAACGTTCTGATAGCCCTGGTAAAGCGCAACGGTCGAGACGTAGTAGATAATCGACATGCGCAGACGGGTGTCGCGCACGGTTGTGCTCTGCGATGCCCCGGCGGCAGGCACCGCTTTTGCCATGCTGGCCGTCGCCGGCAGGCGCGTATAAAGATAGCCCGCCACGAGATGACACAGCGTACAGAGTCCCAGAATGGCCTCCAGCGGGAGCACCGACAGCAGCAGCGCCCCCATTAGCGCGCCCACTCCGGCACCGGCCAGCATCGCCGTGTTGTAGTACGACGCCGCCTGATTCAGCGCCTGGCCTGAAAAATAGCTCTTCAACGCCACGGCCCGCGACATCTTGGACAAAGAGTCCAGCCCGCCCTTCAGAAGAAGTAGAACGATCATCGCGTAATACGAGCCGGAAACGAACGCAATGGCGGGAACAATCATCGCGCTGACGAACTCGGAGGTGAGCAGCAGGTTACGGGCCGAGTAGCTGGCCCCCGCGCGGCGGATGAGCGGCAAAGCCAGTACGGCAGGCAGCCACTGGGTCAGCACAATCATGTTGGCCGCCAGCGGAGAGGCGCTATCGTTAAACACGCGCGCGGCCAGCACCATCAGCAGGAAAAACGTCGCCAGGGAGGCCAGGAAAATGGCCGCCCAGATTTTCAGGAAGATTGACCGGGTTGAACGGTCAAGCCCCTTTTCCGCGTGCGCCACCGGGCGATCCCACGCGCTGACGCGCAGATGGAACCGGCGTTCAAACCGACCGTGTCCCAGGAGCTTGCGCCATGCCCATATCGGGATGAAAAGAAGAACATAAAGAGCGGTAGTGAGTGCTTTCAGCATGGTTGCTTGCCTCTTAACTTAATCAAGCGCGATTTCGGTACGCCAGTCGGTGTCATTCTCCAGGGCGGGCTGCTCTTCCTTACGCAAGATACAGTTGCCCAACACCAGAAGGTCGATATTTGTCCGCATAAAGCAGAGGTAGGCTTCGGCCGGCGTGCAGACAATCGGCTCCCCTCTGACGTTAAAAGAGGTATTGACCAGCACGGGGTATCCCGTCATGTCATCAAATCGCTGTAAAAGCTGCGCCAGAAGCGGATTGATCTCCGGGTGTACGGTTTGCACGCGCGCGGAGTTATCGACGTGCGTAATGGCAGGCATCGTCGAGCGGACGTCATTGATCGAGCCCAGATGACGGCTCGAAACGGGCTTAAGCCACCTTTCGCGCACGTCTGATACCACCAGCATATAGGGGCTTTCCTGGCGAACATCGAAGAACTCCGCCGCGCGCTCGGCCAGCACCATGGGGGCGAAGGGCCGGAAGGACTCGCGAAACTTGATCTTCAGGTTCATGGTCTTTTGCATTTCGACATTGCGAGGGTCGCCCAAAATGGAGCGCGCCCCCAGCGCCCTTGGCCCGAACTCCATTCTTCCCTGGAACCAGCCGACCACCTTCCCGGACGCCAGGGCGTCGGCCGTTGTGTTCAGCATCTGCTGTTCGGTTAGCCGCTGATAGGGAGCCCCCTGCTCGTCCAGATAGCGCATCACCTCGTCGTCACTGAATGCCGGGCCAAGATAGGCCCCCTGCATCGCATCCCGATGCCCGGACGCGGGGATCATCCGTTTTTGCCGGTGCTTCGCATCCTGTTCAAGCGCAACGCCCAACGCGCATCCGGCGTCTCCTGCCGCAGGCTGGATCCAAATCTCATCGAAGATCTCCGCCCGAGAGAGGCAGCCGTTCGCCACGCAGTTCAGGGCGACGCCGCCAGCGATGCACAGCCGCGATTCCCCCGTCATTTTCTTCGCGGCGCGCGCCAGCCCCAGAACCACCTCTTCGGCAACCTTCTGAATGGAGGCGGCAAAATCGCAGTCGTCCTGAGTAATCTCGCTCTCCGGCTGGCGTTTCGGACGCCCAAACAGCGCCTCAAATTTTTCGCCCACCATGTTCCGCCCCTGCAAAAAGGCAAAATATTTCATATTGAGCGAGAAAGAGCCGTCGTCGCGCAGCGTAATCAGCTCATCGAGTATTTTTTGCGCGTAGCGGGGTTCACCATACGGCGCAAGCCCCATCAGCTTGTACTCGCCGGAATCCACCTTGAAGCCGCAAAAGTCGGTAAAGGCGGAATACAGCAGGCCGAGCGAATGCGGGTAGGAAATGGCGTTTTTCAACGTGAGGTCGGTGTTCTTTCCATGCCAGATGCTGGTGGTTTGCCACTCGCCCACCCCGTCAATGCAGAGAACGGCAGCGCTGTCATAGGGGGAGGGATAAAATGCGGAGGCCGCATGGGAGCGGTGGTGCGTCCCGAAAATAATTCCCCCTTTTGGCTGCCCGCGGTTGATTTCCCGCAGCGCAGACAGGAGCCGCTTCTCTGGCCTGGCCTTCCAGCGGATCCACTGCGGGAATACCTGCTGAAACACGGCAAGACCGCCCGGCCCCGCGCTGGCAAAGGAGGAGATCAAACGCCTGAACTTGAGGTTGGGCGCATCGTAAAAGCTGACTGACGCGAGGTCATCGAGCGCGATGCCCGCCTCATCCAGACAGTAGCGGATGGCATCCGCAGGGAACCCGCTGTCGTGCCGTATCCTGCTGAATCTCTCCTGCTGCGCGGCGGCGATAATGTTCCCTTCTGATATCAGGGCTGCCGCGCTGTCATGATAGTAGGCCGAAATGCCTAAATGGTACTGTCTCACTCTGCCACCTCGAAAGAATGCAACTGGCGATGTAATAAGGGGGAAAGATTGCCCGCAGCGCCCGGCTCTTGCGCTCGGGACGCGAAGAAATTCAGCCGCTCAGGGGCATCAACTTCCGGCGCGAGGGATTCATACCCTCGCCGTATGCGCGCCCAGGATTCAGCTACCGGCAGCAGATCCTGCGTGTGCTGCATCCAGGCATCGATGGCCTCTGCGGCCCACGCGGCGTGCCCGGTCGAGACGTTATCGATCGTGTTGTGTAAATCGACAAAGGTGGTCGGCAGGCCATGGTGCTTGAGAAAACGGTGGGCATTTCGGTAAGTGCCGCCGACGCCCGACAGCTCCATCGCCAGATTCATGCCTAAAATTTCCGGGCGGTAGGTCAGCGGGAATTTACCGAGGCACAGCCAGTAAACTGGCAGCTGAAACGCCGCGTCGTCGAAGCGCGGTTCCTGGGCAAACGCCAGCGAGCCGGTTGCCGGCAGGGTTATCGACATCGCGGCCAGGACATCACGGTAGATCTTCGGGTGATTCAGCCGCCACTGGCCGTTCCCCAGTTCGTCCCAGTAGGTCTCAAACAGCGGGCTTCCGGTGCGGGTGGAGGCAAGTGTGATATCGGTAAAGCCCTGAAGCCACGCGCCGTCAATCAGGGTGAGCGGCGCCAGCTGAAGCGTCTGCGCAATCACCGCCTCCCGGGTGGGCATTTCGGCATCCTGCGAGGCGTTAAAACGTTGGGCATGCGCGTCGTGCGAAGCCAGCAGCCATTCCCGAAGCACGCCCGGAGACCACGCCTGCGGGAAAGCGCGGGCGCTTTTGTCGACGGAGTCTTGTGATTTTTCCAGCCAAAAGGTGCAGTACCGCCTGGCGAACTCGCGCAGGCCGGGGGTGAGCGCTCTGCCCTGCAGCAGATAATACGCGCTGCGGATGTCGCCGGGCCGGACGCCGAGCGAGCAGTCGCCCGCCCGGACCTCCCGATAGGCAGACGCAACGCGCACTTCAGCCGGTAGCGGCGTCTCGTCGGCGGCGGGACCATCGGCCAGGCTGAGGATCCAGCGGCGGATCGTCAAAATATCTTTCCTGCTGAAGATGCGGAACATCGGCCCGTTGTCCGACACCAGTCCGTTGATCAGGGCGCTGCGCTCCGGCACGCCGGGGCGAACCAGGCGGCTACGCCCAATCGCATCCACCAGTGGCAGCGGATTGTCGCGGGCCTCGGTAAACCATCGGCAAAGCGGTCGCCCCTCAAGGCTGAACCCTTCATGATAAACCTGAGCTTCGCGGGCGCGCTCCTGTATGAGGATCGCCATCGCCAGGCGCGGATCGCACAGCGAGCGCACAATCATCAGCACGGCCTCGTCCAGCTCCTGCAGCAGCGCCTCGAAAAGCGCAATGCCAAAGGCGATCCGCTTCTGCGCCGCAGGCTGAGCGCCGAGGCTGTCGAGCAGCGCCTCGCTGTACGGCCGAAGGTTTTCCCCGTAGGGGAAGGCGGCTCCCTGCCCTCGCCCCATGTCGAGGCTCGCCAGCGCAGGATCGGCCGCGTCGAGCGACTGCCAGACGGGCAGAAGACCGGCGGTTCGCCAGGCATAGTCAAAGCCAATCAGCTCATAGTCGAAGGCATCGCTGCGCCTGCTCATTGCGAAGAGCGTGGCGGGAAACCGAAAGCAAATATCGCGGATATCGCGGTTATCGCTTAATTCCCGACCGGCGGTGGCAACGTCATAAGCGCCGTGAACGCGCGCCAGGGCGCAGAACCGGTCAAACCGGGCGTTTTCGGCATTACCTACGCCCACGTCATCAGCAAGCAATGTCAAAAGGCGAAGATGCGCCGCGTCCTCAAAAACGCCCGGCGCGCTCATGCCGTGAAGCGCGGCGCCCATACAGGCAGCCAAAGGGGCCGTTTGTTGCAGAATACTATTCCAGACCGTCGGGCCGGGTGCGGCCTGGGCAAGAAACTGTTGCCAGCGTAAGCCGGATCGATGCAATGCCCCGGAGAGGGAGGTCAGCTGGGCTGAAATACTCTCGACCGGCTGGGGGAGTTCAGGAAATAAACTGCAAATATTATCCGCATCCAGATAAATCTCTGGACGCTTAGAATAAGCAAATACATCGCGCCACATAACGTCTTATTTTCCTGTCAATTAACGGCAAAAACCCTTTGCAACGAGGAACATTCAGTTCCTAAAACATGGGGTAAATAGAGGGATCGTCTTTTTTCTTTTTATTTTTCTTTCGCCGCTGGAACAACGATTTGATAGCACGGATAAGTTTTTTCATGGTTCCCCCTCTCTTTTTGCAAGTTGTTCAAGCAGTATGCGGGCAACGAAATCATGCCCCGCATCGGTAAAATGAATACGGTCGACAAACAGCCAAAAATCATCGGTAATGACTGCCTGAATAGCCGCAGTCAGGTCTATAAAAGCAATATCCAGCTCATGACAGACCGCAGTGAGCCTGTCGCGATACGTTTTATAGGCCGCCTGCGTCAGAATATCGCCGTACTGTTGCGCAAAGCCGCCCTGCTTTTCACGCTCCTCGAAGAGCAATTGTTCTTCCTGAGATCCGCGGCTGCGCACCCAATTTGCCAGAGGCTGAAGCACAAACGTGAGGGGTGCCTTCATATCCGCACACAGTGCCGCCCAGTTTGCTAAATTCCTCCGGGTCAGGCCGACGGCGTACGCTATTTGCGCCTCGAGCGTGGGCACATCGTCCTGCGCTTTATCGTCCTTACGGCTTAGCCAGCGGGAAAAACGCGACGAGCCCGCGCGCTCCATGGCGTTCTGGTACGCATTTCCCATGAAAAACGCGCCATGATCCTGCCTCAGCCGCGCGGGCAAACGCGCCAGGCCCAGATCGTTAAAGCCGGACATCAGCACGACCTCGTCAACCTTTGGTAGCAGGTGGCGGTTAAGCGAAAACAGGATCATCTCCTGGGTGGAATTAAAGCTTCGCCCGCCGAAATTAACCCACGGCGAGCCGGAGGCCTCATTTTCAGTCAGCCGCGATGCCAGCGTATGGCTATCGGCACTGGCGCCAATGCCAAACACCGTTGAGCTTCCCGCGATAACCCGGCAGCGGCTAAGCTGGCTGCAATCACCGACGGAATAACGTCCTCCGCGGGCGTCGCTGTACCTGAATCCCCGGCTATCGGTATTAATGACCGGCGATCGATAATTATACGGATGAAAGTACATGATATATGGAAGCCAATTAATCTTGCCATCGTCAGCAAATTCTTCTGAATATGCCCGCATGTATGGCGTTAATTGTTCCACAGCAGTCATCATTACTCCCAATTATTATTCTGGCGCCTGATGCTCACAGACGTTATTGTGAAAATATATTTTACCCGCAGTTACGCATCGCCAGGCGCGACGAGATTATTTTCTTATTAATCTTTTCTGTCGCCTGCGCTTACGAAGAATATATTCTGTATCGTTTTAAAATCAGCATTCCTTATTTCGGGCGCTTTGAATGTATATCTATCGCCAAAAACAAGTCAATCACAAAAATTTAACATGCCGATTGAGCCAATTTCACGCTAATGGCAATTCGCCTCTGACGGCAGAATTTTCACCTGCTAAAATTGCTATACCAGATACTATTCGCTTAACTTCGAAAAATTACCGCACGCCTGTACGAGATGAAATATTTTCATCTTATTTAATGGTGATAATTAGCCGTGCATTATTAGCGATGCTAATAGGGTTTTCAGCCTGACAGGATTAACCGCTAATTGTCACGGTAAGAAACAATATTGAAACCGAACAATTATTCCAGATATAAAAAAACCCGCCGAGGCGGGTTTCGTTAACTGCGCGAGTAGCGGGCGCGGATCAGTTGCTGGTGTCCAGCTCGTCGAAGCTCTTCACCAGGTCGTCGATGGCTTTAATCTGCTTCAGGAACGGCTCCAGCTTGTCCAGCGGCAGCGCGGACGGACCGTCGCACTTCGCGTTGGCCGGATCCGGATGCGCTTCAATGAACAGACCCGCCAGGCCGGTCGCCATACCGGCACGCGCCAGCTCGGTCACCTGCGCACGACGGCCGCCGGACGCGGCGCCGAACGGGTCGCGGCACTGCAGGGCGTGGGTGACGTCGAAGATCACCGGAGACTGGTTGGAAACGTTCTTCATCACGCTGAAGCCCAGCATGTCGACAACCAGATTGTCGTAACCGAAGTTTGCGCCGCGGTCGCACAGGATCACCTTGTCATTACCGCCTTCAATAAACTTATCGACGATGTTACCCATCTGGCCTGGGCTCACGAACTGCGGTTTTTTCACGTTGATCACGGCGCCGGTTTTCGCCATCGCGGCAACCAGGTCGGTCTGGCGCGCCAGGAACGCGGGCAGCTGAATCACGTCAACCACGTCGGCGACAGGCTGCGCCTGGGACGCTTCATGCACGTCGGTGATCACCTTCACGCCAAACGTCTGCTTCAGTTCCTGGAAAATCTTCATCCCCTCTTCGAGGCCCGGGCCGCGGTAGGAGTTGATGGAGGAACGGTTGGCTTTGTCAAAAGAGGCTTTGAACACGTACGGAATGCCCAGCTTCTGGGTCACGGTCACGTAGTGTTCGCAGATACGCATAGCGAGATCGCGGGACTCCAGCACGTTCATACCGCCAAACAGCACGAACGGCAGGTCGTTTGCCACGTTGATATCACCAATGCTAACCACTTTTTGTTTCATAGGATCGCCTTATTCAGGTGTGAATCGGAATTAAGATTAATGCAGTGTAATTTGTTTGTGCGAAATCGCGTTGATCTGCGCGCGGATCATTTCGCTAATCGGATCTTCCGGGCACTGCTCAACGAAATAGCTCAAATCGTTCAGCGCGACGTGCTCGCAGTCAAGCTGAGCGTAAATAAGCCCGCGGTCGCGAATTTCGTACGGATCTTCAGGATTAAACTGCAGCAGCACTTCGCTGGCGCGCAGCGCAAGCTCCATCTGCCGCTCTTCCATCAGCGCCGACTTCAGCGTATCCAGCAGCTTGCGGATCACTTCCGCGTTATCCGCCTCGTCGAGATCTTCGTTAAACAGCTCGGCAACCGGACTGATGTTGCCTTTCAGCCACACGTCCAGCGTATGCTCATCCAGCGTGTCGCCGTTGAACGGGTTAATGAGCCACATTTCGCCGTCCAGCCACTCGGCGCGCAGGATCATCTGCGTCGGGAAGATGACCGGCACCAGCGGAATATCCAGACGATGCGCAACCCACAGCAGAATAGCGCCCAGCGCCACGGCGCTGCCCTGACGATTTTTTAAGACCTGGTCCAGCCATAACGCGTCAGACAGGCGATACACGCCACGCGTGTCGCAGAAACCCCATTCGCCGTAGAAAAGTTCAATTAACTTCTCTAACTGCCAGTCCTGCGGGCGAGCCTGATTGATCTCTTCACGCGCAAGGCTGACCAGGCTTTCCAGCTCCTCGTACACGTACTGCGACGTGAAATCGTCGCGGATCATCTCAGAAATCAGGATCATGCCATCGCAGAGCGGCACTTTATTAAATTCGAAATCGGCTAAGGACCTCATGACTTACCCCAGTAACGGTATTCTTGTGGTGGCGAGTTTAATGATGATGTACAGCACCACCAGACCCAGCAGAAAGGCGATAAACCCGGTCTGCTGGCTGCGCGGACGACGACGCCCAAGCGCGATAAAACCCAAAACGATGTAGATGATAACGCCAAACAGCTTTTCAGTCAGCCATGCGCCTTTATCAGTAAATGGCAGATAGCCCGTCTTCCACATCAATCCGGCGCCGGAAAGGAACAGCACGGTATCGATACAGTGCGGCGCAATGCGTACCCAGCGGGCGTCAATGCGCGGATTGCCGCTGTAGCGCCACCAGTAGCGCAGGATAAAGAAGCTCACGGTCAGCGCAACGGCCGCGAGATGCGCGCCGAGGAGCGCGTAAAACATCACGCCCACCGCCCCAGCGTCAGGCGCTCGTTGCCGCCGTAGTCGCGGCACGTTTCCACCGCGCCGTACCCCGCGCGCGTGAACAGCGCGCGCACCGCCTCGCCCTGCGTCCAGCCGTGCTCCACCAGCAGCCAACCGCCGGGCAGCAAATGTTGCTGTGACGTTGTCACAATGTGCTCGAGATCCGCCAGCCCCTCGTTACCCGCGACCAGCGCGGTGAGCGGTTCGAAGCGCACGTCGCCCTGCGCCAGATGCGGATCGCGTTCATCGATGTACGGCGGATTGCTGACAATCATTCCGAAGACGCGGTTTTCCAGCGCGCTAAACCAGCTGCTTTGCAGCACCGTGACGTTGTTCAGCCCCAGACGCTCGACGTTGCGCTGCGCCAGGGACACGGCGTCGGGCATGACGTCCACCGCCGTGACGGCGCAGTCCGGACGCTCGCTGGCCAGCGCCAGCGCAATCGCGCCGGTGCCGGTGCCGAGGTCAAGAACGTCACAGCCCTGCGCGGGCAAACGCGCCAGCGCCTGCTCCACCAGACACTCGGTGTCCGGGCGCGGGATCAGGGTTGCCGCCGACACGAAAAGCGGCAGCGACCAGAACTCCCGCTCGCCCACCAGATGCGCCACCGGCTCGCCGTTTTTACGACGGACAAGCAGGGCCTCAAGCTGGATTTCCTGCTCAGCGGTCAGCTGCGTCTCACCGAAGGCCAGAAGGTACGTGCGGGCTTTACCCGTCACGTATTCCAGCAAAATTTCGGCGTCACGCTTTGGGCTTTCGCTTTCGGTCAGCTCGCTGACGGCGCGGCGGAGCCAGTGCTGAAAATCCATTATTCCTGCTCGGACAGCGCCGCCAGCTGGTCGGCCTGGTATTCTTGTACGATAGGCTCGATCAGCATGTCGAGCTTGCCTTCCATCGCCTCGTCCAGACGGTAGAGCGTCAGGTTGATGCGGTGGTCGGTGACGCGGCCCTGCGGGAAGTTATAGGTGCGGTTACGGTCGCTGCGATCGCCGCTGCCCAGCAGGTTACGGCGCGTAGAGGCTTCCGCCTGCTGACGTTTCGCCACCTCGGCGGCGCGGATGCGCGCGCCCAGCACGGAGAGCGCCTTGGCCTTGTTTTTGTGCTGGGAACGTTCGTCCTGACACTCCACCACGATGCCGGTTGGCAGGTGGGTAATACGGATAGCGGAGTCGGTGGTGTTAACGTGCTGACCACCCGCCCCTGACGAGCGGAAGGTGTCGATACGCAGGTCCGCCGGGTTGATGTCCGGCAGTTCCGCTTCCGGCAGCTCGGGCATCACCGCAACCGTACAGGCCGAGGTGTGGATACGCCCCTGGGATTCGGTGGCCGGCACGCGCTGCACGCGGTGACCGCCTGACTCAAACTTGAGGCGGCCGTACACGCCGTCGCCGCTGATCTTGGCGATCACCTCTTTGTAGCCGCCGTGCTCGCCTTCGTTGGCGCTCATGATCTCCACGCGCCAGCGGCGGGATTCGGCGTAGCGGCTGTACATGCGGAACAGATCGCCCGCAAACAGCGCCGCTTCGTCACCGCCGGTCCCGGCGCGAACTTCGACAAACGCGTTGCGTTCATCGTCAGGATCTTTCGGCAGCAGGAGCACCTGGAGCTGCTGCTCCATCTCTTCAGAACGCGCCTTCGCCTCCTGCAGCTCTTCCTGCGCCATCTCGCGCATTTCCGGGTCGTCGAGCATCATCTGCGCGGTTTCAATATCTTCCTGAACCTGTCGCCAGTCGGTAAAGCATTTAGAAACATCACTTAACTGCGCGTACTCGCGCGACAGCGCGCGAAAACGTTCCTGGTCTGCAATGGTCCCGGCATCGCCGAGCAGCGCCTGGACTTCCTCATGGCGCTCGTGCAGAGCTTCCAGTTTGGCGACGATAGAAGGCTTCATAGGCGTAAATGCACCTTGTAATAGAAAATGGGTAGGGGGCGCTATTCCAGCCCGAGGCTGTTGCGCAGAATAGTCAGGCGTTCATCATCCCCGTCTCGGGCTGCCTGCTGAAGAGATTTGGTTGGTGCATGGATCAGGCGGTTGGTCAGTTTCCATGCCAGATCCTGCATGATTGCCTGCGCGTCGCCGCCCTGTTCAAGAGCCGCTAGCGCTTTTGCGGTCAGGTCATCACGCACCTGCTCCGCCTGTCCGCGATAGTCGCGGATGGTCTCGCTGACGCTTTGCGCGCGCAGCCAGGCCATAAACTCGCTGGTTTCCTGCTCGACGATCGTTTCCGCCTGCACCGCCGCCGCTTTACGCTGGGCAAGGTTGTGCGAAATGATGCTTTGCAGGTCGTCGACGCTGTAGAGATAGGCGTTAGCCAGCTTGCCGACCTCCGGCTCGACGTCGCGCGGAACGGCGATATCCACCAGCAGCATCGGCTGATTGCGGCGGGACTTCAGCGCGCGCTCCACCATGCCTTTGCCGATAATCGGCAGCGGGCTGGCGGTCGAGCTGATAATGATGTCCGCCTCTTTAAGCCGTTCATCGATATCGCTTAACGCCACGACCTCCGCACCCACTTCGTCCGCCAGAACCTGCGCGCGCTCGCGGGTACGGTTCGCGATAATCATCTTTTTAACCTTGTGCTCGCGCAGGTGGCGCGCCACCAGCTCGATGGTTTCACCCGCGCCAACCAGCAGAACGGTAACCGTCGACAGGGATTCAAAGATCTGACGCGCAAGCGTACAGGCCGCGAAGGCAACGGAAACCGCACTGGCGCCAATGTCGGTTTCGGTTCGCACTCGCTTGGCGACGGAGAAGGATTTCTGGAACATACGCTCCAGCTCGCTGGCCTTCAGATGCCCTTTTTGCGAATCTGCAAAAGCTTTTTTAACCTGACCGAGAATTTGCGGCTCGCCGAGCACCAGCGAATCCAGACCGCTGGCCACGCGCATGAGGTGGCTGACCGCATCGTTGTCATGATGCCAGTACAGGCTGTTGCGCAGCTCTTCTTCGTTGAGGTTGTGGTAGTCGCAGAGCCAGCGGATCAGCGCTTCGTGCAGGTCATCCTGCTCTTCCACGCTGAGATAAAGCTCGGTACGGTTGCACGTCGAGAGCACCACCCCGCCCTGCACCATCGGCTGTGCAAGCAGGCTGTCCAGCGCCAGGTCGAGCGTATCCGGCGAAAACGTAACGCGTTCTCGCAGAGAAACCGGGGCTGTTTTGTGGTTAATACCGAGTGCTAATAGGGTCATGTGAGCGGGAGTAGTACCAGCGTTAATAAGGTTAGCGAAGGCATCATACAGGATGCGCGAGATCAATAAAAGAGACTGCATCCTTTCGGAGTAATCGCTATCTCCGTCATGTAGCTCAAATTATTTACGGCCCGGACAACGCTTTGAGATAATTTGAACGTAGACGCTGCAACAACGGGGCGCTAGCATTAACAATTATAACTGCAACGTATCTCAAGGATTTGTCATCATTATGACCCGAATGATTCGCCTGCTGCCTCTGGCGGCTCTCGTCCTGACCGCGTGTTCCATCACCCCGCCGAAAGGCCCGGGTAAAAGCCCTGACTCGCCTCAGTGGCGTCAGCACCAGCAGGACGTGCGCAATTTGAGCCAGTATCAGACGCGCGGCGCGTTTGCCTATCTGTCTGATGAACAAAAAGTGTATGCCCGATTCTTCTGGCAGCAGACGGGGCAGGATAACTATCGCCTGCTGCTGCTGAACCCGCTGGGCAGCACCGAGCTTGAGCTGATTGCCAAGCCTGGCGAAGCGCAGATCACCGACAACAAAGGCCAGCACTATACCGCGACCGATGCCGAAGAGATGATTGGCAAGCTGACCGGGATGCCTATTCCGCTCAACAGCCTGCGCCAGTGGATCCTCGGCCTGCCGGGCGACGCGACGGACTATACGCTCGACGATCAGTACCGCCTGAGCCAGGTCAACTACGCGCAAAACGGCAAAACCTGGAAGGTGGTTTACAGCGCCTATGACAGCAAGAGCAAACCGTCCCTGCCGTCCAACATGGAGCTGACCCAGGGCACCCAGCGCATCAAGCTTAAAATGGACAACTGGATCGTTAAATGATGACCCAGTGGCCCTCTCCAGCAAAGCTGAACCTGTTTTTATACATTACCGGGCGGCGGGCCGACGGCTATCACACGCTGCAAACCCTGTTTCAGTTTATTGACTATGGCGACACGATCTCCATCGGGCTGCGCCAGGACGGGCAGATCCGCCTGCTCACGCCGGTTGACGGCGTTGAGCATGAGGACAACCTGATCGTGCGCGCCGCGCTTCTGCTGATGAAAGCGGCGGCCGGCTCCGACCGCCTGCCTGCGGGGAGCGGTGCGGATATTGGCGTTGAGAAACGTCTGCCGATGGGCGGCGGCCTGGGCGGCGGGTCTTCCAATGCGGCGACCGTGCTGGTTGCCCTGAACCATCTCTGGGGCTGCGGGCTGTCGACGGACGAACTGGCGGCGCTGGGCCTGACGCTGGGCGCGGACGTTCCCGTCTTCGTGCGCGGCCATGCGGCGTTTGCCGAAGGCGTGGGCGAGATTCTCTCACCGGTGGAACCGCCCGAGAAATGGTACCTGGTCGCCCACCCCGGCGTCAGCGTTCCAACCCCGGTTATCTTTAACGATCCGGACCTCCCGCGAAATACCCCGGTGCGGTCAATAGAAACGTTATTAAATTGTGAATTCAGCAACGATTGCGAGGTTATCGCAAGAAAACGTTTTCGCGAGGTTGATGCGGTGCTTTCCTGGCTGTTAGAATACGCGCCGTCGCGCCTGACTGGCACAGGGGCTTGTGTCTTTGCTGAATTTGACACCGAGTCCGCCGCTCGTCAGGTGCTTGAGCAAGCGCCGGTTTGGCTGCATGGTTTTGTAGCACGCGGGATGAACACCTCCCCTCTACAGCAGGCCATTCTGGCGCAGACTGAGTTTCGGTGACAACGTCACCCTGTTCCAGACGTTGCATCGCGCTCTTTAATACACCGCCTGGATAGCTATTCGCCTGGCCCGCACAGTTTGCGGCGAACGCTATCCACCACTGGACGCATGCCTGAGGTTCTTCTCGTGCCTGATATGAAGCTTTTTGCTGGTAACGCCACCCCGGAACTAGCACAACGTATTGCCAACCGCCTGTACACTTCCCTCGGCGACGCCGCTGTAGGTCGCTTTAGCGACGGCGAAGTCAGCGTACAAATTAACGAAAATGTACGCGGTGGTGATATTTTCATCATCCAGTCCACCTGTGCTCCAACCAACGACAACCTCATGGAATTGGTTGTTATGGTCGATGCCCTGCGTCGTGCTTCCGCAGGCCGTATCACTGCTGTTATTCCTTACTTCGGCTATGCTCGCCAGGACCGTCGCGTCCGTTCCGCGCGTGTGCCAATCACCGCGAAAGTGGTTGCTGATTTCCTCTCCAGCGTCGGCGTTGACCGCGTCCTGACCGTGGACCTGCACGCAGAGCAGATCCAGGGCTTCTTCGACGTTCCGGTTGATAACGTATTCGGCAGCCCAATCCTGCTGGAAGACATGCTGCAGCTGAACCTGGACAACCCGATTGTGGTTTCTCCGGACATCGGCGGCGTAGTGCGTGCGCGTGCTATTGCCAAGCTGCTGAACGATACCGACATGGCAATCATCGACAAACGCCGTCCGCGTGCTAACGTTTCTCAGGTGATGCACATCATCGGTGACGTTGCAGGCCGCGACTGCGTGCTGGTTGACGACATGATCGACACCGGCGGTACGCTGTGTAAAGCCGCTGAAGCGCTGAAAGAACGTGGTGCCAAGCGCGTGTTTGCTTACGCAACTCACCCTATCTTCTCCGGTAATGCGGTGAATAATCTCCGCAACTCTGTTATCGATGAAGTGGTCGTGTGCGATACCATCCCGCTGAGTGACGAAATCAAAGCGCTGCCAAACGTGCGCACTTTGACCCTGTCCGGGATGCTGGCCGAAGCGATTCGTCGTATCAGCAACGAAGAATCCATCTCCGCAATGTTCGAACACTGATCGAACACGGCCAAAAAACCCGCTGCGGCGGGTTTTTTTGTTTATAATTTTTATTTGTATGACTAATGCCTCCTTCACCTGCCATTCACATGACAGATGATGCGCCCATGGATGAAAGATTATTGTGAAAAACGCTACTTCCTCACAAGTTCTCCCCTTCCGCGCCCTCATCGACGCCTGCTGGAAAGAGAAATACACCTCGTCGCGCTTTATTCGCGACCTGATCGCCGGGATTACCGTTGGGATCATCGCGATCCCGCTCGCGATGGCGCTCGCCATTGGCAGCGGCGTGCCTCCGCAGTATGGCCTGTACACATCGGCCGTCGCCGGGATCGTGATTGCGCTGACGGGCGGCTCGCGCTTTAGCGTCTCCGGCCCGACCGCGGCCTTCGTGGTGATCCTCTATCCGGTATCGCAGCAGTTTGGTCTGGCAGGGCTGCTGGTTGCCACCCTGATGTCCGGCATCTTTTTAATTCTCTTCGGGCTGGCCCGCTTTGGCCGCCTGATTGAGTACATTCCCCTTTCCGTGACGCTGGGGTTCACCTCCGGGATCGGCATCACCATCGGGACGATGCAGATAAAAGATTTCCTCGGCCTGCATATGGCGCACGTTCCCGAGCATTATCTGCAAAAGGTCGGGGCGCTGTTTATGGCGCTGCCCACCGCCAACCTGGGCGACGCCGCCATCGGGATTGTCACGCTGGGCACGCTGATCGTCTGGCCGCGCTTAGGTATTCGTCTGCCGGGGCATCTGCCCGCGCTGCTGCTGGGCTGCGCGGTGATGGCTATCGTCAACCTGCTCGGCGGGCACGTGGCCACGATCGGCTCACAGTTCCACTACGTGCTGGCCGACGGTTCGCAGGGCAGCGGTATTCCGCAGCTCTTGCCGCAGCTGGTGCTGCCGTGGGATATGCCCGGCTCCACCTTCACCTTGAGCTGGGACTCTCTGCGCGCGCTGCTGCCGGCGGCGTTCTCGATGGCGATGCTGGGCGCGATTGAATCGCTGCTCTGCGCGGTGGTGTTGGACGGCATGACCGGCACCAAGCATAAGGCCAACAGCGAGCTGGTGGGCCAGGGCCTCGGCAACATCGTGGCGCCGTTCTTCGGGGGCATCACCGCCACGGCGGCCATCGCCCGCTCCGCGGCCAACGTGCGCGCGGGGGCAACCTCCCCGGTCTCGGCAGTGATCCACTCCGTGCTGGTGATCCTCGCGCTGCTGATCCTCGCGCCCCTGCTCTCCTGGCTGCCGCTGTCCGCCATGGCGGCGCTGCTGCTGATGGTGGCGTGGAACATGAGCGAAGCGCATAAGGTTGTTCACCTGCTGCGCCGCGCGCCGAAAGACGACATCATCGTCATGCTGATCTGCATGTCGCTGACCGTTCTGTTTGATATGGTCATCGCCATCAGCGTGGGGATCGTGCTGGCGTCCCTGCTGTTTATGCGCCGGATTGCGCAGATGACGCGCCTCTCCCCGGTGAACGTCGACGTGGCGGAAGACGTGCTGGTGCTGCGCGTGATTGGTCCGCTGTTCTTTGCGGCGGCAGAAGGCTTGTTTGGCGATCTGGAGTCCCGCATCGCGGGTAAACGCGTCGTGGTGCTGAAGTGGGATGCCGTGCCGGTGCTGGACGCAGGCGGGCTGGACGCCTTCCAGCGCTTCGTTGCGCGCCTGCCGGAAGGCTGCGAGCTGCGGGTCAGTAACCTGGAGTTTCAGCCGCTGCGCACGATGGCGCGCGCGGGCGTGCAGCCCATTCCGGGCCGCCTGGCCTTTTATCCAAACCGTGAAGCCGCGCTCGCCGATCTGTAACCCATAAAAAAAACGACTCCGAAAGGAGTCGTTCGCGTATTCATCAATCCGTTTTGTTAGCTATGCTTGTGCTGGTCGCGGCGGCAACGTTTGTCGTAATGGCGCACCCACCAGTATCTGTCGCTTACCTGCTCATGGCCGCTGACGCGCGCTCCTGCAAGCCACAATACGGCACCGAGGAAGATGCTCAGCACCGCGCCATGGGCGAAGTATTGTGGGAGGTCAAGCTGTGGAAGCTGGTTTAAAATAGAATATCCAACCCCGGCGACCATCACGAACAGTCCCAACCCCATCAGCACGTTACCGAGTATCGAAGCGTTTTTGCGTTTCATGTGTCACCTCCGGAACTTTTGGGTTGTAAGGGATAAAGCCCCTAATCCTTGTGTGTAAAGTATAGACAACGCGGCTTTAATGAGTTGCGGGAACGATCACAATTATGTAACCCGCCCAGACAAAAGTTTACAAATAACTGACTGAACAACATGAAATTGTAATGGTTCACATCGGTCATTATTCATCTCTTGATGTTTATGGCGCGGAACTTTGTCAAGCGGCGCGTCAGACAGTAAACTACGCGCCAAATCTGGAACCCCTTAGGAATTGAATCGTGACGATTAAACTGATTGTCGGCCTTGCCAACCCGGGCGCAGAATACGCCGCAACGCGCCATAATGCCGGAGCATGGTACGTTGACCTGCTCGCCGAACGGTTACGCGCGCCTCTGCGTGAAGAGCCAAAATTCTTCGGCTACACCTCACGCATCAATCTTGCAGGTGCGGACGTCCGCCTTCTGGTTCCCACAACCTTTATGAACCTGAGCGGCAAGGCCGTGGCCGCCATGGCGACGTTTTATCGCATCAATCCGGACGAAATTCTGGTGGCGCACGACGAGCTGGATCTTCCTCCCGGCGTGGCAAAATTCAAGCTTGGCGGCGGCCACGGCGGCCACAACGGCTTAAAAGACATTATCAGCAAGCTGGGGAATAACCCGAATTTCCACCGTTTGCGCGTTGGAATCGGCCATCCGGGCGATAAAAACAAAGTTGTCGGTTTTGTCCTCGGTAAACCGCCGGTTTCAGAGCAGAAACTGATTGACGAAGCGGTAGACGAAGCGGCGCGTTGCACCGAAATTTGGCTCCAGGACGGCTTAACCAAAGCGACAAACCGGCTGCACGCCTTCAAAGCGCAATAATCGGCGCGTCAGGGCTTTTTTACCGCGCGCCGTGCGGGTTACGTGTATAATAGGCGTAGTTATTTACTTTTCATCAATCGGTTAACGCTAACGGATTGATTATCAAGACATTAAGGTGATTTAGAAATGGGATTCAAATGCGGTATCGTCGGTCTGCCTAACGTCGGCAAATCCACCCTGTTCAACGCGCTTACTAAGGCCGGTATCGAAGCGGCAAACTTCCCGTTCTGTACCATTGAGCCAAACACCGGCGTTGTCCCTATGCCCGATCCGCGTCTGGACCAGCTCGCGGAAATCGTTAAGCCGCAGCGCATTCTGCCGACCACCATGGAGTTCGTAGACATCGCGGGCCTGGTAAAAGGCGCCTCCAAAGGTGAAGGCCTGGGCAACCAGTTCCTGACCAACATCCGTGAAACCGAAGCGATCGGCCACGTGGTGCGCTGCTTCGAAAACGACAACATCATCCACGTCAACAACAAAGTGGATCCGGCTGACGATATCGACGTCATCAACACCGAGCTGGCGCTGTCCGACCTCGACACCTGCGAGCGCGCGATTCATCGCGTGCAGAAACGCGCTAAGGGCGGCGACAAAGACGCGAAAGCCGAGCTGGCCGCGCTGGAAAAATGCCTGCCGCAGCTGGAAAACGCGGGCATGCTGCGCGCGCTGAAAACCCTGACGGACGAAGACAAAGCGGCGATCAAATACCTGAGCTTCCTGACCCTGAAGCCAACCATGTACATCGCCAACGTCAACGAAGACGGCTTTGAAAATAACCCGTACCTCGACAAAGTGCGCGAAATCGCGGCGGCGGAAGGTTCCGTGGTGGTTGCCGTGTGCGCAGCCGTAGAAGCGGACATCGCCGAGCTGGACGACGCCGACCGTGAAGAGTTCATGGCCGAAATGGGTCTGGAAGAGCCGGGCCTGAACCGCGTGATCCGCGCGGGCTACGAGCTGCTGAGCCTGCAAACCTACTTCACCGCTGGCGTGAAGGAAGTGCGCGCATGGACCATCCCGGTTGGCGCGACCGCTCCACAGGCGGCGGGTAAAATCCACACCGACTTCGAGAAAGGCTTCATCCGCGCGCAGACCATCGCGTTCGAAGACTTCATCACCTACAAGGGTGAGCAAGGCGCGAAAGAAGCGGGCAAAATGCGCGCTGAAGGTAAGGACTACATCGTAAAAGATGGCGATGTTATGAACTTCCTGTTCAACGTCTAAAAAACAAAACGGCGTTTATGAGGATCTTCAGCGCCTCATAAAGCAGCCAAAATATAAAATCCACGCCAGCGCGTGGATTTTTTTTACACGTTAGAGACGCGAGACGCTCCGTTCACGACCCGGTAGCGGGAATAATCCCCTTCCCGCGGCGCCTCCGGGCAAAGGGCCGGCCAGTTGTCCTTCCACACCCGCAGCAGCGAATGAAGCGTGAGCGCGTTTCCGATGCCAAGCTTACGAAGCGCCTTGACCTTATGCGAGCTATAGGTTTTTCGGTTGAAATACAGCAGCTCGGCCATGTCGTCGGCATCGGACTCTTCGCACATTACCCTGATCGCCCACTCCTCTCTCTCGGTTATGCGTGGTCTGCCCAGAGCATTAATCCGATGGCCAGACAGGTAATAGGCATAGGTTTCCAGGGGAACATCGCGCTTAAAATAAAAACTGCGGCAGTGCAGCAACGCGCTGTAAGGATCGAATATTCTGTTTCTACGCAATTCGCCAGAATCAAAAATATAGGCCGAGCGCAACCCGGTATCAAAAATGACCAGATGGCGGGTATTCACAGCCGGCATTTCTTCCGCGATAGCCTTCAGCCCCCCGATAAAATAGTTATCATTTGAAATAATTCGCACCTGTCCGTCCGTTTAAATTTGCTGAATTATAGAAAGGCGCCCGCAGAGGCGCCTTGTGTGATTACATCAAAGACTACATGGAGCAATGCTTCATCAGGACAAACAAAGCGTCGTTGCATTTCGCCGGATTACGCATATAGGCTTCTGGCGAAAAAATCTGCAGCGGCAATCCCGCGTTCGTCAGCACGGTGTGATTATAGGGAGATTTTGTATTCACCCCTTTCGCCTCGCAGATCTCTTTATATCGCTGAGGAACGGAAAGTAATGAACAGAAGGTATCGTAACGCTGCGCATCCGCGCCCAGTCGTTCGGCGATCAGCTTTTTTACGGCCTGCGGATCGTCTTTGGAATGATTAATACTCTCAATATCTGCCGCCGTGAGCTTATTCTCACCGACCGTTTCCCCTAGCCAGCGCTTGATGCAGGCCGAGGCGTTTGTGCCCGAAACGTCACCGTTCTGGATAGCATCGGCTATTTTGCCCGGCTTCTTCAGCGCCGCGTTAATCGTCCGAATTTCACCCTTTTCAAGGCTTTCCCTGAACATACCGGCCATGTAATCCGGATCTTTATCCATGCGTTCCGTCATGGCCAGGCTTAGCGCTTTCGCCGCAGCCGGTTGGATAGTATTCAGCTTCTGGTTACCCGCAGCCATACACTTATTCGGCACAAGCGAGCCCAGCGCCGAGGCAACATGCTGAAGACCGGAGCGAATGGACCTGCCCATCGTTTCCAGCGAGTTTGCAACGCGTTCCAGACAGGAAAGAAAGCCTTGTTTAATGGTTCTGAGACCCTCACCCACGGCGGTTGTCACGGAATGTAAAACGCTATGATCTATTTTTCTCGGCTCAAAGCCGGAGTTAATTGACATGGACGCCATAAATATACCTTTAGTTAGTGAAAAACGTCGCCACCCAGAGAACATGGCGACGGTGAAAATAGCATCAGTGAACTGACGCCACGTGGGTGACAATATCCCCCACCGTCAGCTCGCTCGTTATTTCAGACTCATGAATAGCGACGCCTATTTCCTCAAGACGCATCAGCAGGTCGATCAGCTCAATCGAATCCATAAGCAGGTCGTTCACAAGGCTATGGTGTAATGAAATATCCTTCGGCAGCACGCCGTTCACCTGATAAATAAGGTTGGCGACCAGCGATTCTGCATGGTTATCCACTACCACATCACTCATCGTCGCGCTCTCCAGCCGGGTTAGCGTTCGTCACGCTGACGTTTGTCGCCTCGGTATTTCTGGGCACGAAGGATTTGGGTTGAGGGACGTCAAAATTCCACCGGCTGCGCGTTCTTACCGTGGAATACACCTGCCCCGGCGCGGTGCTGCTGGCCGGTCGGGATGCGCCGGCAGACGCGGGCTGCGCCCCGGCCTTCTGCGCCTCTTCGAAATATTTGATTCGCCCGGCGATGCTAAATGGATCTGCGGTATTCGCCCGCGGCGTCGGAATGCCCGTCGCGGCAGTCTGCACGCGGCCATCCGCTTCGTCGACGGACGCGGAGGCTGACGCCTCATCTGGCCCCGCGTCGCCCAGGGTGAAACGTTCGGCTACGCTGGGCTCAGGCAGGTGTGAAGACGTAACCCTGACCGCCTGGCGAACTGTCGGGCCGTCGCGCAGTACGTCACTGGTCGATATCATGGGCTCGTCCACGGGCGGCTGCGTCACAGGTTGTCCGGCCGTCGGCGATGCTACCGGACGTTGACCATTTACCGGCCTCAGGGTGGGGAACGCTTCCACCGGCTTATTCATCGGCACGAAGTGATGCACCTTCGGCTCACGTCGGCTCCACGGGTCCAGCGTGCGCTCGGTGGTGTAGATCTGGGTCGTCTTATTTTCACCGGCAGAACGGGCTGCTGGCGTTTGGGTTGCTACGTTGCGCGACGGCTGCTCATCCTGCGGGCGAGTGCGGGGCTCGTCCACTCGCGGCGGCGTTTCCTGCCCACGGGTAGAAACGTCCCTCGCCGGGTCTTGGATCCGCGCATTCGGCTCCTGCGCGCGCGTCCTTTGGGAGTCAACGTCGTCAGTGCGCCTGTTT
The DNA here is from genome assembly GCF_041399425.1 of Enterobacter sp. KBR-315C3_2022. Classification (NCBI taxonomy): domain Bacteria; kingdom Pseudomonadati; phylum Pseudomonadota; class Gammaproteobacteria; order Enterobacterales; family Enterobacteriaceae; genus Enterobacter; species Enterobacter sp. KBR-315C3_2022. Next base: position 322,560 of record NZ_JBGKEB010000001.1, on the reverse strand, counting down.
ACGCTATCATCGACGGGCGGAGCCTCGCTTTGCTGAGCGAAAGGAGGAATGACCGGAGGCGGTTCGGTCACGCTATCCTGATTATCCACCCTGACGCTTTCGATATGATCGATAACGCGAGAACCATATTGCGAGCGGAGAATGAGCGAAGCCAGCTCTCCCTTTTCCTTTGAGCTAATGTCTAGCTTCCCGAGGATTTCAAGCCTTCTGGTGTGAGGGTCGACGGGCGCAGATTGGCCGCCCGGGTACACCGGGGCATTGGAAATATCACCGTTGCGGTTCGAGTTAGAGTTATTAATGTGAAGCGTCACGCCGCCCTTGTCTGCTCCACCGTAAATGTCGTATCTGCGGCCATCCGGCGTCGCTTTTACCGGTTCAGGCGCTGGCTTTTCGGGCTCAGCGTCAGCGGGCGGTGCATCGAAGTCATGCCTGATCAGCGCCTTAGAGACGGCCGCGCATTCGTCTATCAGCATGCTCATATTCTGAACCAGCAATTCCCAGGGCTTACCCGGCTCGCTCATCACGTCCAGACGCCGGTTCAACACCGTGCTGCAGGCATTGAGCTGTTCGTTAAACGTCTCTTTATCCTTGACGTCAATGCCCTGGCTTTCGTGATACTTGAGCCACGCCGGATAACAGTACGTTTCCATAAAGTTATTAATGAACTTTTCACCCGCGCCACGGGAAAATTTGGACACCAGATCGTCAAGCTGACCGGCGATTTTCTTCTCATCCCTCTCGCGCCCGGCCAGATTGGCCAGCTTGTTGCTGACGCTTTCCAGCTTTGCCTTATCCGCCGGCGTGCCGTGCTCATTCACCTGTTCAGAGATCAATCCGATAAGATCCCTTGCCCGCGTCCCGTTATAGGTCAGGCTGGCATTGTGCAGTTTATCCGGCACGCCTAATTGAATTTCAGAGCGCAGGGCGTCGCGAGCGAGCGTTTCGTCATGAGGTTGCGTAATAAAACTCTCGCGCGCCGAGTTATTAACGTGCTTGAGCTTCGCAAGCAGCTCGTGCTGCTGCATGGCGTTTTTTGCCACCCCGTTGCTTTGCGCGTTTGGGCGTATTAATTCTATTTGCGAGTAACTTCGGGTAATTCCGCGCATTCAGTTATTCTCCCAGTGAGTTATTTTTGAAACTTGACGCAGGGTAAAAGACATTGCAGCAGCCCCTGCCAGAAACGCTGAAAAAATGATTTAGATTTTGAGCTGCATTCCGGGGCTTTATAATGATGAACCTCCGGGGGCGCGATTGATTCGCGCCACGTTTGTTCCGGCTGGACGTGCGCCGAAAATAACTGCGCGGGTAAACGCTGCTGCGGAAACATCATCATGTGTTGTGGTTCGCGCGCTGCGGGCGGCAATTTTGCACCGGTGCAATAGCTAAGTACGCGCACCTCCTCTCTCTTTGCGTCTTCGTTATCAGACCATGCGAGCGTTTCGGTGCTGATTGCCGCGCTAAATTTAAGACCGCCCATGCGGGCATAATATGCAGATGCGGTTTCACAAACACCCTGCCCCGGCAGGCATGCAAGAGTCGCGTTTGAATAGTCATTATTCACTGGCATGGCTGTTCACCTGTTAACTCACCCCAGTGCTTTAAGCACGTCTTTAGCGCTGTCGGCCATTGAGCTAATGGCGCCGCTCAGCACTTTATTCAGGTTATCGAAGGTGCTGTTGGCCTGCGTATATCGCTGGGCGAACGACTGCATATTACTTTGCAGCCCGGTGCCAACGGCGTTAAAGGACGCCAGCCATGCCTGGTAGCTGGAGGTAGAGACTTTTCCGCCGCCATCGCTTGGATAATAAGGACGGCCGTTATATTGATCGAGATTGAAGCTTATTTTTCCGGTGCTCTGGTCAACCTTAAAGGCAGGCTCAAGCGTGGCAGTCATGCTGGCCTTTTGCGCATCGGTCATTTTATCCCAGTTGTCGACGCTGCCGAGATCCATGCCCTTAACGGCATTATCAAATTTATCGTATCCCCCCTTCATCGTGTTGTTATTAAAGTCGACGTTATTACCATCCTCACCGGCCTTTACCGCATCGGCGCTGGCTTTCTGCACATATTCGTTGTAGGCCTCATACATCTCCGTATATTTCTGCATCAGGCCAGCATAGAAATCGACGTAGTTAGTTCTGATATTTTTAATGGCCTCGGCCATTACCGCCCAGAGCTTGCTGTAGCTGGTATGCACCGAAATCTCGTTATCGCCCGTCCTGGCTTTGGCGTCCTTTTCAGCTTCGGCAATGTCGTGGAGCGAGGTTTGGATCGTCGCGTTGAGCTGGTTCTCAGAACGCCTGGCCTTGATGCGGTTTGTATCGAGCTCATCTTTAATCGTCCCCAGGGCGGTGGCCGTTTTATCAACCTGCTCGTACTGGGCGGAGATCATCTTTGCCACGGTGGCCTTGTCATCGCTGGCTAACGTGCCGACCTTATCATTTGCCGCCTCTATGTCTGCCAGCGCGGTGCCCACCTTGGTTTTGAGTAAATCCGCATCGCCGTCGTCCAGGCCGTGCTGCTTCAGCACGTTTCTTACATCCTCAAGCTGATTATGACTGTCCGTAGAGGTTAAGGCGGACATAAGCTGTTTTAATAACACCGTATTCAGTTCCGAGGTTGAGCCCACGCCAACTTCCGCAACCTGCGAAGCAGAAATCATCGGCGTTTCAACAACTAAAGGACGAACGGGCGCTGTCGCGCTGCCGCTAACTGGAAGCATATCTCTATATCCTTTACGAAAAGGGCGGGATGACTCCCGCCGGGAAAGTGAGCCGATAATTAACGCATGCGCTCGGCGATGGTTGAGGCCGCGCTGTTGTTAGCGTTGAGCACATTTTCAGCAGCCTGGGCAAGCGCGGCGCGGGTATCCGCCGCTTTTTTCGCCACTTCTTTATGGGTATTGGCCAGTTCGCTGTTCTGGTTGCCGTCGGCGCGGGCTAAATCTGCCTCGCCCTGCATTTCGGCGGCGTTAACGTTATATGCCCCTTCGGTAATATTGCGGGTGGTATTCGCCAGCTGGTTGCCCAGCTCGGTGACCACGCGCACTTTCTGCGTGTTGTTCTGCACTTCATTGTGCTTGAGGTGCTTCTGCGACGCGGAAAGCTGCTCTTCGCCCTGGGTTTTGCTCATGGTTTCTTTGACCTTGCCGTCCATGCGCTGTCCTTTCATAACCATGTTGTCGCCAGCGCTGCCGATGGCATTTTTCTGCTGAGTAATACCGAATTCCTGGTTTTTCGCTACGGCGACGTTGTTTTTCAGCGACGCATTCTCCTTACGCAGCGCGTTGGTGGACGCCACCGCCATGCCGCCCTGGGCAACCGCAGCGGTTACGCCGCCCACGATGGCGCCATCACGGCGCTCTTCCGCGGCTTCAATCCCCTTCTGCGCGCTGCGCGCCGTGGATTCGATAAAGCGGTTCGAGGCTTTCGCCGCCGACATGTTCTGCGTATTTTCACTTTCCAGCAGCGCCACGGTCAGCTTATTGCTCAGCACGATCTGGCTCATCGGGCCAACGACGTTGATAAAGGTCGGCTTGACCGAATCGGCACCGGTAATATCCGTGCCGCCAGCAACCGTTGGCTGGGAGCGGGTCTGCCCCACCGCGTTGGTGGTGGTGTTCCCTGTGGTGTCAACCGCGCTTTTGCTTTCTGCCGCTTTGTTATTGGGCTGGGTGATGTTGGTCTGCGCTGCCATCACGCTCGGCATCGCGGACGCCATACGCTCAGACTTATTCGCGTCCCCTTCTCCGGCGGCGGAAAGCGTGACGGTAGACATCGCGCTTTGGCTGTTAACATCGTTACCCCCGTTGCGCTGCGCCACGGCGGCGGCCTGGGCCTCATCGCGTCGGGCGCTTTGCATATCCATCACGGATGAGAGCATGCCCTTTTCGCTGGCCCACTCGGACACGGTCTGCAGGCTGCGCGTTTCCGGCTTCGCATTTTCCGTCCTTTGACTCTCGTTGAAGTCAATCTGGACGGGACGTACAGATACGTTAGAAATAGACGTGGTCATTGAATTAATTACTCCTGTTATGAATCGCTCTGTAAAAATGCACGTTGCTTAACCGGCAACGGCACTCATCTGTTTGGTGATGTATCGACCGGCCTGCATCTGGGTGTCGGCCACGGCAGAAATGTTTTTCACGATTTGGTTAACCGTCTCCATGCGGTGCGTGAAGGTGTCGATGGCACGATTCATCATCTCGTTGAGCAGCTCCTGCAGCGCGGCGTCTTTCATCATCTGAGCCTTGGTCTTAGAGGCTTCAACCATCATGTCGGCCACCACGATGCTGCCAGCGACCTGAATGGAGGTGTTCACCACCGCCGCGCCGGTCACCGCCATCTGCGTACGGTTGTAGATGGTGCCCATTTTGACTTCGTCCATGCCCGCCGCGCGGCCAAAGCCCTGAAACACGCGCTTGAAGGCCTGCGCGAAGGCGCTGTCCATCAGCCGCTGCATGGTGGTTTTGGTTGCCTGTTCGGTCACCTCTTTCGCCACCTCTTCAGACACCTCCTTCGCGGCGGTGCGCAGGGTGGTTTTCGCCAGATCCTGAGTCACCTCTTTCTGCACTTCGGCGGCTACGCTTTTGCCCATGGTCTTGCTGGCCTCTTCACCCACTTCGAGGCCGATCTTCTTCATCACGACGCCAAACACCTTGCTCAGCGCGCTGCCCGCGACGATCACCCCGGCGACCAGCACCGCGGCGGCGGCGATAGCGCCCAGGATCTTGCCGACCATTTCGGCCGTCTCTTTATCGACGCCCATCGCCTCGAGGATCCCGGCGAACATCTTGCCCATCAGCTCCATCAGCGGCTTGACGATTGCATCCATCAGCGGCTTCATCGCGTCGGCCATAAAGGAGTTGCCGGTGATCGCCTGGTTAATCTCATCACCGATCGCCAGCGCCAGGCCGACGGCGGCCAACGCCAGCGAAGCCCCGCCGGTGAACGCGGCGGCAACAAAGCTCACGGCGGTAATGAGCCATCCGAGGACCTTCCCGATACAGCCCATCGTTTTTTGCATTTCCTCGGCCTTGCGCACCTCTTCTTCGTACTCTTTGGCCTTTTTCTCCGCGTCCTTGGCCGAGGCTTCCGCCAGCTTCTGCTTCAGCTCTGCGGTAGCCTGCAGATCGTCACTGGAGCTTTTGGCAATCAGCTGCGACATCAGCGCCATCAGGAAGTTGAGGCTTTTCGACTGGTCGTCGTTGTGCTTGCGCTGGAACTCCACGGCGCTTTGCTGCTGCGGGGTGAGCGTGTTAACCAGCGCCTGGGATTTGCTCTGCGTCGCCTCCAGCGCCATGCGCGAGTTCGATTCAGCGGCTTTGGCCGGGTTCAGGGTCTTTTCGACAAAACCGTTGTACAGACCGGTCGCCGTCGTGAGCGCGAGCTGCGCGCTGGTCACCGCCGTCTGGGCCTTGTCGATTTGCTTTTGCAGATCGTCCGGCACCGGATCCTGCCCGGCGGCCTGATTCTTGAGCGCGTCCAGCTCCGCCTGCGCGCTGTCGAGCGCCTTTTGCGCGGCATCGACGCCGCTGGACAGCCCGTCGGCCTGCTGCTGCGCCGCCTTCAGGGCGTCGGAATCGGCGGCCCACTGGGTTCCCTGCTGCTCCAGCATCGCGGCCATTTCAGACCATGCGCTGGTGGCGCCCGACATCATCGCGTTGAAGCTGTTGAGCTGAGAGAGCATTTTCTCAAGCGAGGTGTTGGCCGTGAGCTGGGTAATTTTCCCGAGCAGCTCGGTCAGCTCGGCCGCGCTGGAGCGCTGGCCGCCGCCGCTGGCCGCCGCCTTTGCCTCTTCGCCCTGCGGCGACTGAAGCACCGGCATCTCCTGGGCGTTAACAGCCGCCTTGCCGCCATTGCCCCCCAGCGCCTGCTGGGTATTTTTCAGCACCGCCAGCAGCTGCTCCGGCTGTAACGATTGCACGGCGCTTTTGACGCTTCCCGCCTGCGCGTGGTTTTTGTAGCCGTCATTGCCCAGACGACGGGCCTGTTCAGACTGCTTTTTAAGTTCGTCTTTTCCTATTTCCAGACTGACCTGGTGATAACTCCCGGCATCCTGGCTATCGACACGCATATTCATTACAATTCCTCATATTCATTGTTCTGCTCCATCTCATTGGGCTGGTCGCGCTTTAATTTATTCATCGCGGAAAGATAAGCTGCAGTTTTCTCGATTAATAATGGATCGCGGCAGCGCTCCATAACGATTTCAAAACATTTTCGGGCCTGCGCCGCCTGACGCTGCATTAAATTACATTGCCCGGCGTAAAACATCGGTCGATAATCTTCCTTCGACAAGGAGTAGGCGAGCGCGTAGAAATCAATGGCTTTCGCATAATTCTTTTTCAGCTGATACACCGCTGCCAGCCCCATCGCGTATTCCGGGTTGTAAAAGTCATAAATACAGAGGAAGCGGAACAATGACTCTGCGTCATTCAGCTTGCCCTGGTGATAAAAATCATATGCGAGTTTATAAACATCCTGCATCGTGTCGCTGGATACGCCGTGGATATCCTTCATCGTTGCGCCATTCTGAAGGGCATCCAGCAAACGGTCGGAATAAACGTCCAACTCTTCATCCGTTTTATAAGTCTCATCGTCGGTGAGAAATTCAAGCATATTTTTATCAACCATCTGTGTCTCTTCCCTTATTAATAAGCAACGTATAAGTCACGCAATTGACGTATGGACAGACAGCCAAGAAGATATAAACATCTTACTGTTGTCCATGGGTCGTTAATACAAAAAAACCGCACAGCTCCCGGGCTGAACTACTGAAGGGGGCCGCTCTCGGCGTCAGGCTTTGCTGGGGTGGGATCCGCATCGAGGGGGGCAATTCCTGCCGCTTCAACCTGGCGCAGCCAGATGAGCACGTCCATGACGTCCATCAGCACATCATCTTCCAGCGAAATAAAGCTGTACTGGCTGTAGGTGTGATAAAGCCGACGCGTCAGCGGGATATTACGCACCACCGGCACGCCAATTTTCTCGGCGTAGGCAATCGCGGCCTTCGCCTTCAGGTTGGTGCAGCGCAGGGCAATAAACGGCAGCGACGCGACCTCGGGGTTAAAATAGACCGCCATGGCGATGTGGGTCGGGTTCGCCAGCACCACTTCTGAATTGCGTACCGCCGCCATCTCCTCGCCGGAAAGCAGATCCTGATGCGCGCGGCGCCGCGCGCTTTTAATTTGCGGGTTGCCGTCGCTCTCCTTGTGCTCCTGCTTCACCTCGTGTTTATCCATTTTCATATCTTTAAAATGGAGGAAGTACTCAACCAGGAGATCGGCCAGCAGCACAAAGAGGGACCAGGCGATAAATACCATCACCGCCTTCACCGCCAGCGCCACCCACACAGCTACCAGCCCCGGCATGTCGGCGCGATACAGCGTCAACGCCTGGCGGAGATCCTGCTGAATCAGGCTATGGCAGGTGGCGGCGAACACCACCAGATAGCATATCGACTTCACCAGCTCCTTAACGGTGCGCATGCTGAATATTTTCTTCACCCCCTCGACGGGGTTCAGCGCTTTGAAATTCAGCTTGATGGCTTCGGTCGCCAGGGTGAATCCCGTTTGCAGCAGGGTGGCGGCAAAACCGACGAGGGTACAGACCGCAATAAAGGGCAACGCCAGGGTGAAAAAGATCCTCGCGAGCTCCAGCAGGAATACGCCCATGCCGGGCCGGGTCGGATACTGCAAAAGATGCGTATAAAATGAGATAAAGGGGCCGAAGCTCACGGCATGCGCCAGAAAATAAATCCCCACCAGCAAAATAACGGTGGTAATGACGTCTTTACTTTTGAACGTCTGCCCTTTTTTTGCCGAATCTTTACGCTTTTTACTGGTAGGTTGTTCTGTTTTTTCAGCCATTGCGCCCTCTCAGGAAATAAACTGACGGAAGTCGGCAATGGAAAACAGCTGCAGCGGTTTCTCGGTTAAGGCCTGGAAACCGTAAAACAGAAAAACGATAAAGGCGATGGTGCTTTTCACCGTTAGCGACAGCGAAAAGGGGTTGAGCTGCGGGCAGTAGCGCGCAAAGACGCCCAGCAGCATTTCCGCCGTCATCATCACCAGCATGATCGGCGCTGCCAGCATGATGCTGTTTTGCATGAGCACCTGAAGCAGCACGCCCGCATGCTCCCAGCGTATGCCGTCCAGCGAGCTGCCTCTCGGCAGCATCTCGTAGCTCTGGACCATCACCTCCATCAGCTTCAGCATCCCGCCGCTGACGAAGAAAATCGCGCCAAAAGCAAAGCTGAGAAAGCCGGACAATATTGAACTTTGCACGCCGTTTACGGGATCGATACTGTCGCTGATGGTGGCCCCGCGCTGGTTATCAAGTATTTCCCCCAGGCCAGTGACGATCCAAAAAGGAATACACAGCGTGACCGCCAGAATTAATCCAACGACGAACTCTTTTATCAGAATAATAAACCAGCCCTGCTCCGGCGTAACTACCGTGGAAAAACTCGGCCACAGCCCGATAATCGTCAGCGCAATAATCGTATTCTTGATAACTAAATTGGATAAGACCCGTTCGCCTAGCGCTGGCAGCATATAAAAAACGATTGCCAGCCGTGCGTACACCATCACAAACGTCAGCACGCTGTGCTGAAAATTAAGATACAACGCAACAAACAGCATAGTGATTCCGTGTTAGCGAAAAGCCATATAAAAAGCCTGGTTAGCAAAGTTCATCATTTCTGCCGAGAACCATTCAATCAGCATAAAAATACTGGCGAAGACCGCCAGCATCTTCAGGCCAAACGGCAGCGTCTGCTCCTGAATTTGCATAATGGTCTGGAATAAGCCAACAATAATGCCGACCACGGTGGCAAAGGCAATCGGTACCGCGGTTAGTTTCAGCACCACGATCAGCGCCGTATTTCCAATAAATAAAACGTTATTCATGATGTCATCAGATCGGCATATTGAGCGATCAATCCTTTGGTTAATAAGGCCCAGCCGTTCATCGACACAAACAGGATAAGTTTAATCGGAATGGAGATCGTCACCGGGCTCATCATCATCATCCCGAGCGCCAGCAATATGCTGGAGACCACCATATCAATCACGACAAACGGCACGTACAGGTAGAATGCAATTTTAAACGCGCTCTGAATTTCGCTTAATGCATACGCGGGCATCAGCGTCATGAGCGACAGCGTGCTCAGCTCATGATCTTCCACTTCCGGCACCGGCTCGCCGCTGCGCTGCTGCTGGACCTTATTGAAGAAGCGGATCAGGTCGTGATCCGAGTAGCGCACCAGATAGTCGCGGTAGCTCCCCAGCCCCTGCTCCATCAGCTGCGTGACCGACGCGCTGCTGTTGAAGTCGATATGGTTCGATTCGATGTACTCGGAGATGCGCTGGCACACCGGCATCATCACAAAGGCACTTAAGATCAGCGCCACGCCGTTTAGCGTCAACGTTGAGGGAACCTGCTGGATCCCCAACGCGTTACGCACCATGATCAGGACAATCGAAAACTTAATAAAGCAGGTGCCCCCTGCGATAATAAAAGGCAGCAGGGTAAAGAACGACAGCAGGGCAATAAGGGAAATATCGTTACTCAGCATCGGATGCGCCCATATTCCCGATAAGCCCAGCGTTGACGTGATTCACTTCGACGGCCAGCGTGCCATTTTCCAGCGCCACCAGCTCGCCGCGCGCAAAGAGCTTCTTGTTCAGGTAAATCTTCATGTTTTTTTCCGCATCCTGCGGCAGGGGCAGCGCGGCACCGGGTCGGATATCCTCCAGTTCGACCAGCGTCACCCTGCTGCCGTCGAGAACAAACTCAATCTCAACCGGCAGGCTGGCCCACTCGTACAGCGTTTCGTCCTCATCGCGGTACTCTTCTTCATGTTCAACATACTGCTCTTCCACAACAACCTCCTGATTCAGGGTATAGCTCACTCGATAAATGCGGCGCGCGCCGACGGTCAGATACGCCTTGGGGCGCTTGATTAACAGCAGATCGCCTGGCGCAACGTCCATCAGCTGCGACAGGCTGAGCAGGCTGCTTCCCAGGCTAAACTGCAGCGGGTACGGAATAAGCCAGGCCGGGATGCCCGGCGTGCGGTACCGCGCAAGCGGATCTTCCGGCCAGTCCAGGCACCACAGCGGGCAGGGATCCGCGTGCAGCATGAGCGCGGCGGGAGGAAGCTCAGCCACCGCTGGCGTAATCGCCTCAACGGACCAGACCGTTTCGGCGAAATAAAAATTCAGCCCGAGCCTGGCCAGCCAGCTCGCCAGATAGTCCACCGGCACCTCCTTCCACGGGATGGCGGGGAGATGAAGGTTCATCTGCCTGAGCCAGGCGTCGACGTCAAACCAGGCCTGCGCCCGGTCGTCGTTCTCGTTACGCAGCCTCAGCGGCAGGTAGCGCGCATCCGGTGCCGGGTGCGAAACCTCACTGCCGGGAAGCCGGTTGTGCAGCTGCAGCAGCTGCTGCTGGTCTTCACAACGCGTGCGCAAATGGCGGCGTAAACTCATTCTTGCTCCTCATCCTGCTGGGGCTGCTGCTCGCGCCTTTGCTGTTCGTCCCGTTCATGCCTCGGCTGTAAAAGCTCCGGCGAATGCCCCGCCAGCGTGCCCAGATTGCGCGACAGCGCATCCGCCGCGCGGGCGTCCGACGGCAGCAGCGTCATGTTGCCCTCCCGCAGGGCCTGCGCCGGAATGGTCACCTTCACCGAGTGGTCGCCTGACCAGCGCTGGAACGAATAATCCACCTCGAGCGTTTGCGCCTCTTTGGCCGACGGCGCGGCCGTCGCGGCGTTCACCTGGCCCTTGAGCTGCTGCAGGGTCGCCGGTACGGCCCTGGCCTGCACCTGCCGTTCGCTCTGGGCGTTTGTGCGGAAATCAACCGCCCTGCCCGGCGCTAAAATCGGCCTCTCCTCGCTCAGCTCATCCTTACGCCGCGGGCTGCTCTCAGGGTCATGGCTCGCGCCCTCGCTCTGCGTCACCCGCGCGGTGAGCGGCTGAGAAATGACGGCGGTCTCTGCCCGCGCGGCCTCGACGGCCACCGGCTGGGCGATCGCCCTGGCCACCGCCTGCCTGACCGGGGCGATCGCCGCGCGAGGCGCAGATTCGCTCTCTTTCGTCGGAGCGGCTGCGACAGTCGGCCTGTCGCCGGATGCCAGCGGCCTGATAAGCGTGGCTTCAGCGCGGGCGGAAGCCGCCAGCATCACCTTCTGGCGCAGGCCGTCATCGCTGCGGCCCAGCGGCCGCGCTGGCTCTGGCAGCGCCGCGGCGCTGGCCGCCTTATTCTCCTTCTGCTGCCATCCGCCGCCGGTGAGCGCGCCGTTGAGCACCTGCACCAGCATCTGCGCGGTGACCGCCGCTGACGACGGCTGTTGATCAAGCCGGTTTTGCTTTTTCTTCTTATCCACCCATTCAAGCAGCGCGCTGTCATCCGACGCGGAGCCGCTATTAAGCGCGGTATTCACCTTAACCTCAGAAACTTTTTCGACCATATCCCGCCATCTCCTGGATCTCATTTTCAGCAGCGTTGTCACAGCGGCGAATATAATCGCGGCGCAGTGGCTGCAAATAATAATTCAGTTTGTAATGCTTCTTATCCAGCCGGGTCATTGAGGCGCGCAGCTGCTCTTTATTGTGCTCAAGCTTCTGCTGTTCACTCTCGAGCTGATTTATCTTATGGAAGACATATTGCTGGTGCGTAAGTAACGCGCCCTGCTGCCTTATGCCTTTATAAATATCCGCCCGGCTCATCACCCCCGCGGGGGTCAGCATTTTTATTTGTTGATTGATATCCGAAAACTCCTGCTGATATTGCTGTATCTGCATATTTACCTGGGCCAGGCTATTTTCGGTTTTAACAATATCCTGCTGTAATACCTGCTGCTTGCGCTCGAGCATGCCGACAAATTCGCGGCCTTTACGCCACGCTTCCATATAACGCCTCCAGACAGGCCTGCATGCCCGTTTTTTCGCTCATCCGCTGCTGCAGAAAAGCCTCCATCTGGTCTTTGCGATCGAAGGCGGCATCGTTGTCCGTATTCTCACCCCGGCGATATTCCCCCAGGTCGAGATAGAGCTGCATATCCTTCTGGCGCACGAGGAACTCGCGAAAACGCGTTGCCAGAACCTGATGATCCTCGCTGGTCACCTGGGTAAAGACGCGGCTGATGCTTTGCATGACGTCGATGGCCGGATAGTGCCCCTTGGCCGCCAGCTTTTTGCTGAGGTAAATATGGCCATCCAGAATTGACCTCACCTCATCGCCGATAACGTCCGACTCTTCCTCGTTTTCAATCAGGACGGTATAGAACGCGGTTATCGAGCCTTTCAGAAAGCGCCCCGGGCGCTCCAGCAGCTTGGGCAGCGCCTCAAACACCGAGGCCGGATACCCTCTTCGCGCGGGCAGCTCGCCCATGCTCAGCGCCACGTCGCGCAGGGCGCGCGCGTAGCGGGTAATGGAATCCACGAACAGCAGAACGTTTTTGCCCTGCTCGCTGAAAAACTCCGCAATCGTGGTGGCGATCTGCGCCGCGTTGCAGCGCTCCACGCAGGATCGGTCGGACGTGGCGTAGACGAGGATAATCTGCGAACGCCGGGAGGAGCGCTTAAGCTCCTCAACAAACTCCGTCACCTCGCGGCCGCGCTCGCCGATCAGGCCGATAACGTAAATATCCGCTTCTGAATGTTCGATTATCATGCTCATCAGCGAGGTCTTGCCGCAGCCCGCCGCGGCAAAGATCCCCATACGCTGGCCCTGGCCGCAGGTCAGCAGCCCGTCGATCGCGCGGACCCCGGTCGCCAGCGCGTCGGCAATCGGTTTGCGCTGGGTGAAGTCTCGCGGCGCGCCGCTGGCATCAAGGCTTACGCCGCCCGTAAGCGGCGGCTGGACGGTTTCATCCAGCCGACCACGGATGGTGCCGGTTGCGTCAATGATGGCCCCGGCAATGTTCTCATGCACCTCGATACGAAACGGCTTACCGGTAGGCAAGAGCACATTGCTGCGGGAAAACCCCTGATTGTCATTAAGCAGGCTTAACAACGTATGTTCTTTGTTAAACCCGATAACCTGGGCAAAGCCCATAACCTGCGGCTCGAGCAGGGATTTCTGAATCTCACAAACCTCCCCGATGCGCGTTCCCGGCAAATGTGCTTCTATGACATTCCCCTGAATACGCAGCGGGTGTGCGAGATGAACCAGACATTGCGCAACCATCGAATTAGCCTCCGGAGTTAAACGAGCACGGACCGGTAGTCCTGCAGGATGGTCAGGAAGTGGTCGAGCAGCGGCAGGAACGCATCAGGGCTGGACATATGCTTCTCTTTGACCTGCGCGCGAAGCTCCAGGTGGCCGTCAACCGGGTACAGGCACGGCTGGCCAATATGGAAGAAATCCTCCTGATGATTCATCATCAGCGGCAGCAGGCTGGCGCTGCAGTAGGCCAGACTGGTGGGCGCATTTTCCATGACTTTCGCCCATACCCAGACTTCATCATTTTCCTCGCGGATATGAATAGTCGGAATGTCGTCTTTCATGGTCAGCGAAATTGTCGAATGATTATTTAAATCACTGTCCAGAATATCGCTAATGCCTGCATCGTTTAGCAATCTGGACAGTAATTCGACGATATCGTATTTCATTCTTACCTCTGTTATTTCTCTAATGTACCAATTACATCAACATCCACACCGGAAGCGACGTCACCATAAGAAAGCACTTCCATTTCTGGATAGCTGCCTTCAATTATTTTCTTCACAAAACGACGGATATCTAATGACACCATTAAAATAATGTCGCGCGCGTTCACGCCGTTGCTGCGAATACAGCTCTCAAGACTCTGGATAATATTTTCGGTTTCTGGCGGAGCCAGATTAATAAAGGTGCCGCCGGACGTCTGGCGAATGCCGCCGCGAACCAGGCCTTCCATATCATGCGACATCACCAGCGTGCGGATCCGCCCATTCGCGGCAAAGCGGTTGGAGATATAGCGCGATAAGACGCCGCGAACGTGCTCAACCAGCATAATCGGGTCCTTTTCCTTAGGAGCCCACTGCACCAGCGCTTCCAGGATCAGGCGCATATTGCGGATTGAAATACGCTCCTGCAGCAGGCGCTGGAATACTTCGGTAATGCGCTGAACGGTATTGTTGCGATAGCACTCCTTCAGCAGCTCAGGGTATTTCTTTTCCAGATCGTCGAGCAGCGTTTTGGCTTCCTGAATGCCGAAGAACTCCGAAATATTGTGCACCAGCAGGGTGGATATGCAGGCATAACACTCATCCACCGCCGAGCGGGAGTAAAATCCAAGCTCCAGCGCCGTCTGGCTATGTGACTCTGGGATCCAGTAGGCCACGCCCTGAGCGGTCTCCACCGCCTGCACGCTGTCGTCCATAACCTGCAGCTCTTCGCCGCGCAGCAGCACTTTGCACATTCCCGGCAGAATATCGTAGGCGGCAACCCGAATTTCGTTTATGGCCACGGTCAGCCTGCCGCGCTCGATGTGCTCGTCATAGTTCATGACCACTTCCGGCAGGCGGACGCCGTACTCGATAAAGAAATTACGCTTCAGCAGCGAGCAGAGATTGTGCTCTTTAAAATATTCCTCGTAGCCTTTCCACGCGGAAATAATCAGTGGAATGGTTTCCGGAATATATTCACCGTCAATCATCACCGGCTTGCTTTTCAATACCGGCTGTTCATCCTCTTCTTCTGCCGGTGCGGACGGCTTTTTGCCCCGCTTCTCGTCGATTTTGTCTTTGATATAGATGCCAAACAAAATCGCCGCGAGCAGCAAAAAGACGGGCAGCGGGAACCCCGGCAGCAGGCCAAGCGCGATGGCCAGCACGCCGGTAACCAGCAGAATAAATTTATTGGAGAACATGTCCTGGAGGATCCTTGCCCCCAGGTTGCTGTTTTCGCTGTTATTCACGCGGGTCACGATCAGCCCGCCGCTTATCGAGATGAGCAGCGCCGGGATCTGCGCCACCAGCGCATCGCCGATGGTCAACAGCGTGAAGACCGACATGGCGTGGGAGAGATCCATTCCGTGCTGCAGCACCCCGACGGAAATACCGCCGATAAGGTTCACGAAGATAATAATGATCCCGGCAATGGCGTCACCTTTGATGAACTTCATTGCCCCGTCGAGCGCGCCGTACAGCTGGCTTTCTGCCTCAAGGTCGCTGCGGCGTCGCTTCACCTCTTTTTCATCGATGACCCCGGCCTTCAGATCGGCGTCAATGCTCATCTGCTTGCCCGGCATCGCGTCAAGGGAGAAGCGCGCCGCCACTTCGGCAATACGCTCCGACCCTTTGGTGATCACGATAAACTGCACGATGGTCACGATGAAGAAGATAACGAAGCCGACCACCAGGTTATCGGCAATCACGAACTCACCGAAGCTGGCAATAATTTCACCGGCATCGGCATCGGTCAGCACCAGGCGGCTGGTACTGATCGAAATGGCCAGACGGAATATGGTCGTGATCAGCAATATTGACGGGAAGGTTGAAAACTCCAGCACCCGCGTAATATAGAACGAGCCGATGAAGATCAATAATGCCATGGTCAGGTTAAGACCAATAAGAAAGTCCACCAGGTACGTTGGCAAAGGAATAATCAACATCACCACCACCATGATCATTATCGACAGGATAATGAGCTCTGGCCGGCTGCGAAGCTGCAGAATAAACTTTTCAATCATTTTAGTTACGCATTAAGTTGAAGGCGATGGTTCAGCATCGGCAATTATTTATAGTGTTCGTTCCAGATGCCCGTGGTTTTCTCTTTTTCAGCCATTTTGCGTAATATCATGGATAAATGATCCACAATAATTTCGCGATACTTAATGTCTGCAAAAAGAAATTCAGGCGTCAGGTTAAAAATATTGCGCAATGCCTGCATCACCGTCGCCCGCTGTTTAAGCAACAGCAGGGACATAAATTCTTTACTGAATCGCTTAAGGACGCTCTTAAATTCATCAGTATCCACGAGGCCCGTAATATACAGCGCGACGATTTCGGCCTCCCCCGCCAGGAGGTGCTGGTTTCGCATTTGCTCGCGAAACGCAAACTGCGCAAAGTTCTCATTCAGCAGCTTATCGAGGGTGTTTAACACGCGCGCGTCCGACAGCTTGGCGCTCAGCGGGCCGAACTCCGAAGAGTGCACCCCCGGCTCGTTCGCCTTCATATCCGCGACCAGCGCGGCCAGGGTAAAGGTGAGCAGCCGGGTGCGGTTTTCATAGCCGTACACATCCACCCAGTCTTTGTAGATAAACCCCGCCGGCATATCCAGCTCGAGAAAGTTGAGGTAGCTGTTGCGCAGATCTTTCGCCGACAGCGGCTTGCCCTCGCTCTCCTGACTAAAACGCCTGGCCAGACGGCCAACGTTTATCCCGGACTGCATCTTTTTGCTGTCGCCGAACTTCTCCAGATCGGCAATCGCCTCTTTGATTTTCTTTTTCTGCAGCTCCGACAGCTGGCGGCTCAGCAGCATTTCCCGCAGCGCCAGCATCAAATCGCTGTCGTTGGGGAACAGCTGGCGGGCAAAGTTAATCAGCGTATTAACGTCGCGCAGTTTTGCCACCTGACGAATGAGCGTATCCAGCTTCTCATCGGCCTGATCCTCCAGCATGGCGGAGACGAAATCATTGTCCGTGCTGTCGTTTTTTCGCCCCATCTTGCTGAATCGACCAAAGGCGCTGAGGATGTCCGCCATCTCCTCCGCGGCATTGCTCAGCTCCTGCTGCAGGTTCAGAGGCTGTACTTCCTCTCCCCCGTCCGCCATCAGCGACCCAGAGTGACTCTGCGGCGCCGGGGTATCAATGCGTTTAAAATCAATGCCGGGGACAGAACGAATATTAATCACGAGAGCGGCCCTTAATTATTTTTCATCGTTTCGCGCAGCATGGAGACCGTCGATTTCAGGGTCACCTCGTTGCCCGTCCAGGTACGTCCCAGAACCGGATTGTTTTCCGTGCGTCCGTGCCAGGTTTCGCCGCTGGCGAGAAGGCCCGGCTGGATCAGGAACAGGCGCACCATCTTCTTGTGGCTGGTGTAGCTGTAGTCAAACAGCTTGCCGACAAACGGGATGTCGCGCAGCAGCGGGATCCCGATGCTGTGGTGCTCATCCTGATCGCGGCTGTAGCCGCCGACCAGCAGGCTATAGCCGACCGGCACGCGCGCCTCGGTGCTGATCTGGGTGTTATTGACCATCGGCAGGCTGTCGACATTTTCGGTTGAGCCATCGGCGTTCAGCGGCAGGCCGCCGTCCTGAATGTTGAGGATCATCTCGATTTCCTGCTGACGCTGGGCGAGGCGCGGCAGCACGCTAATCATCGTGC
The DNA here is from genome assembly GCF_041399425.1 of Enterobacter sp. KBR-315C3_2022. Taxonomy (NCBI): domain Bacteria; kingdom Pseudomonadati; phylum Pseudomonadota; class Gammaproteobacteria; order Enterobacterales; family Enterobacteriaceae; genus Enterobacter; species Enterobacter sp. KBR-315C3_2022. The sequence goes on along the minus strand of NZ_JBGKEB010000001.1, from coordinate 305,238 downwards.
CGTAGGTGATCTTCTCCAGCGACGAGGTGCGTTCGCCAACCAGCTTCGCGTAAAAGCTGCTGTTGTTATCAAACAGCGCCGGGACGTTTTCCTGGGTGAGGATCTCAGGGCGAGACACCACCTGCGCGCTGCCTTTTTTCGCCAGCGCGGTGACGTCCGCCAGGAAATGAAGGCTGTTTTCCGGCGTCAGGGAGCTGGTGTTGAACGTTACCCCGGTATTGCCCAGCTTCGCCGCGCCCTGCCAGCGAATGCCCAGCTCGTTGATATCGTCTTTTGAGATATCAATAATCCACAGGGAGAGCTGGATCTGCTGTTTGGGAATGTCGATAGCGTTCACCAAATCCTCAACGAAGCTTACCTGACGCTCGGAGCCCTGAATGAGCAGGCTGTTGGTGTCGGAATACCCCACGATATTGATGGTCTGCTGGCTGGGAAGATCCCTGTCTACCGCCCCGCTCCTCGCCGCAGGCGCCGAATTAAATGACGGCAGCGGTGGAAAGTTGCCCTTTTGCGTCGCCGACGCCGCCTCCAGCGCGCTGCGCGTATCGTTATCAACGGTAATATTCGCGCCCGCTGGCGCTGAACGCCCGCCCTCGCGGCTGCTGGTGTTGTTTAACAGCTGATTCAGCACCGTCGCGACGCCGGGCACGGTGATAGGCACGTCGCGCTGGGTATAGTTACGGTCGTTGACGAAGGTATTTTTCAGCTTGATCACCCGGATCGTCGTCTCACCGGTTCCCGGCCTGGCGTAGGTGGCATCAATGTACTTTGCCGCGGCGGAGACCAGCTCGACGTATACCGGCGGGCCCGACACGTAAAACGACCCCGAGCGCCCGTCGGAGCGCAGCGGGAAGCGCGGATCGTACAGGCCCGAGGACTGCAGGTAAGCGACCAGCCGGTCATAGGGCGCAAAGGCCAGGCGCACGACGCTGCTTTGTATTTCGCTGGTGTCGTAGATGTAGACCGAGCTGCCGTCGTCATACCAGATAAGGCCGGTACGGGCGGCCACGGTATCGAGCACCGACTTCGGATCGTTGAGGTCAAAATTGCCGGATACCCGCTTTTTCGCCGCCTCGACGCTAACGATAAAAGGCTTGTGGAGCGCGCCGCCAACGACAAAAAAGAGCTGCTGAACGCTGTTGTTGCTCGCCACATAGGTATTTTCCGCCGTCGACTGAATGGACGTCGCGGGCGCTGAGGAGGTATTCAGCATATTGGCCCCTGCTGGCGCACAGGATAATACCGTCAGCAGGAGACAGCGCACTCTGCTATTCAGCGTTTTGCGAACAAACTTATTCATGAAGCAAACCTTCCAATTTTTTAAACTCCCTGGGGGTGATGCCAAATAGCGACTTTATTTCGCTGGAAAAATGTGAAGACGATGCGTAGCCATTGTCACCCGCAATGGTGGCAATAGACTGGTCATTCTCAATCAGCTGCAATGCGCTATTCGCCGCGCGCCACAGGCGCAGCTGTTTTTTGGGGCCTCGGGTAAAGGCGTGATGGCAAAGCTTTCTGAAATAAGATTCTGAAACGCCATAAATTCGACTGGCATTATAAATTTTGTGCGTTTCGCTCTCTTTATCTTCATTCATGACCTGCGACAGCAAGAAATGCGCAATCCAGTAACTCTCAACGTTACGCACAAAGGTAAACAAACTTTCCAGGCGTCGGTCCTGCGGATCTAATAAAGATGAAATAAGCAGCGCCATCAGCGATTTATTGTCTTGCTCAACCCGTAATACCAGATGAGATGCGGTAAGCAGCATAACGTTATCCTGCCCCACGCTATTCTCGCCGCCGGCTTCCGGGCATTTCGCCTGATAGTCGAGAAAAGAGAATAACGTCGTTGCCTGGGACATTGACATAACTTCGACAAGCCATTCCCCGGAAAAACATAAATGCATTTCGCTCAGGGTAGCGATTATTACTGCATGACGAATAGCACCTAACGCCACTGCACTCTCTTCCTCCGTCTGGTCGACAGAGAGCGACATAACGGAATGTTGATTAACCGGCCGTGCAAATAGAATCGCTGAGTGACACTTAATATCTTTACACTCAATTTTATGCGTTTTCCCTCTGAGCAGATCGTCAGACAACAGCTGCTGTGATTTCTGCTCCAGATGGCATTGTTTATGATTATTTATCATCATTGCACCCTACATGAGTAAGCATGTCTATAAATACTAATGAATCAGATAAAGACAAATGAACGAGCACGGGTTTTAAGAATTTCCGTAAACTTATCAGAAAATTCCGTACCGTCAACGGCGTAAAATAAGATTAAATTTTTAATAATTTTTATTATAAAAACTTCAAAAAAAGATCAAAACGAATTGTTGCGGATTATTCCTGGCATCCGTATATTCATTTTCCCGAAGACGTCTGTTGTTACGCGATGCAATCGGGATGCAATAGATAATCAAACATCATTTATATTTTGATTGACCCAATAGTCTATTGACAGCAACTGGCCCGTATATTGAAACCGGTAGCAAAACAATTTAACGGTAGCAGATTAAATATACAATCGTACGGATGCCGCATCCGTTTGATTGTTTTTTTATATTGAATGGTCCTTTTCGATGAACAGCGACATGAATGAAATAACTGAAGCGATGCCTGTTGTGCCAGAGACAAAGAAAAGCTACACACTGAAGGTGCTGTTTGGCCCTATGTTTGGCTGTGAACTTAACCTGCCAGCAGATGACTATTTTATCATCATTAATCAAGGCATTGCTATCGATGACGCCGGCAGCGCAGCGATATCAAGCGGTGAGCATGCCGCGGCGTACACCCATAATACGCTCTATATACCCTGCGATCGCCCATCGCCGAATCTGGTTTTACGCCTTTCGGCGCCAGCAGAAGACGGCGAAGGTCCGGGCAGCTTTCGGGTTGAGGTTCAGGATGAAAATAACAGTTTCCCGACCACCGTTAATGAAAACGAAATATTTACCCGCGAGCATATTCGTTTCGCCCTGAAGCGCAGCGAAGACGAGTGGCCGGAAAGCGTGCGTAATTTTGCCCTCCCGCCCAATGCTGACGCAGAATTTAACGCTCAGGAGACGATTGCCGAGTTTAATGCGAAAAAGCACCATACGCTGATCGTTGGCGCGGCCATTCTGCTGGTGTTATTCATTACCGCTGGCGTTATCTGGTATAAAAAGCTGGAGAGCGATCGTCAGGTAGTTAGCCTGAATGAGGCCCTCGCCGGCGCGCCCGCGGCTATCGATATTTATCGTGGCCGTGAGAACAGCACCATTTACGTTCTGGCAAGCAAATATCAGGCGCTGGAGTGGGTTAAAGAGGCCTTATTCAAGCTGGGTGAGAATAATAACGTTATTCCCCTATGGCTCGTTCAGCACCAGAAAGCCACGGTCGAAGCGCTGATCAAGTCCGGCTATCCGGTGGTGCAGATTGATTACAGCAAGCCCCAGCACCCCGTCATTATTCTCTGGCAGGATCTTTCTCCCGTTCAGCGGGAGCAACTAACGTCATTGGCCCTGCAGAAAATACCGTTTGCGCTTGATATCCAGGTATTTATTAAAAGCAAACAGCAGCTGCTGCAGGACGCCCGTCAGGGATTAGACCGCATGCACATTCATTATCGCCAAATATCATCGCCTAGCGGCTACGCCTTAGTGATCCGCGATGCGCTCAGTGATAATGCCCTTTCGGCGCTGCAGCGTTTTATCAATGATTTCAATCGTCAATGGGGAACGCACATCATTAATTTTTCAATTAACCTCAATGAGAATTGGTTAGAGAATAAATCTTACCTTGACTCATCGAACGGTTATTTGTTTTTAAACCCTCGTCACTGGTACTTTCCATTAAAGCAAGGAGATATAAATGGCTGATACAAACCCAAACCCAACCACCCCCACGAGCAACGGTTATTTTCTTGATGACGTCTCGGTCGCGTTTGAAAACGGCGCGGCCGACATGATGACGCAGCTTCAGGCTGCCCAAACGGCGCTTGAAGCCGACCCATCCGATCCCGCCGTATTGGCAAACTATCAGGCGAAGCTGCAGGAATATACGCTGTTCCGTAACGCCCAAACCAGTACGGTTAAAGCCTATAAGGATATTGGCGCAGCCATTATTCAGAACTTCCGTTAATTATAAGAGGTACGAATTTTTTCGTACCCTTTCCTTTTACTGGAGATTTTATGAGTCAGCCAATCGAAGCATTGCAAGCATTAACTCGCCTGAGCCCAAAGGGTATTAATCCAGAGGACACAACCTCCGTCACGGTACATGACCAGTATTTCAACAATCTGGTTGCCAGCACGTTTAATAAGATCAGCGACACCGACATGCAGTTCAAGAACGTTATTAACACGCTCAGCCAGTCGCCTCAGTTCACCAGCGATCCGCAAAAGCTACTGATGCTGCAGAGCTATATCGGCGAGTACAGCAACTATGTCTCTCTGGTGAGCACGCTGGCGCGTAAGGGGGTGAGCACAATTGAAACCCTGGGAAAATCGCAATAATGAGCAATAAATATTTCCGCGCCCTGGCGGTAGTCCTTTTTGCGTTGATGCTAAGCGCCTGCAATGACGAAAAGCTGCTGTTCAACCTGACCCAGGAACAGGCCAATCAGGTGCTGGCCGTCCTGCAACAGCACAACATCTCTGCCAGTAAGGATGGCACGCTCAAGGCGGGCTATACCGTTGCGGTGAACAAGTCCGAAAGCACCGCCGCGCTGTCAATCATCAACCAGTACCAGCTGCCGTGGTCCGCTGACGTGCAGATAGCCCAGGCCTTTCCCGAGGGCGCGCTGGTCTCCTCCCCCAACGCCGAACAGGCGCGCGTTCTCTCTCTCCAGGAGCAGAGGCTTGAGCAATCTTTGCGCATGATAGCGCAGGTGGTTAACGCGCGCGTTCACGTCAGCTATCCGGCGTTCAACAATGACAGCGGCAAAGCGCCAACCGGCCACGTCGGGGTGATCATCACCTACAAGGGTGAAATTGATGACAACCTCTTCATTTCGCAGATTAAGTCGCTGATTAAAAACAGCTTTGACGACGTGCGTTATGAAAACATCTCGGTTGTGCTCTTCCCGGCGCCGATGATCCAGTACGTCACGCCAACCAAGGTCCCGGATACTCTGCCGGCCACCTGGATCCTGATTCTCGTTGCGCTGGCGCTGTGCGGAGCGGTCACCTCTGGCTACATGCTGTACCGCGTGAGCCGCCGCCCGCCGGTTGAAAAAGAGCACAGCCCAGAGCCGCAAACGCCGGAGACCGCAGAACCATGAGAGCCGACGATCGGCATATGATGTCCATCCTGTATGCGCCGGCCGGGTACGCCCACATGAGCCATCTCCCGCCGGCGCTAGCCGGTGGCGATATCGACTGCCCGACGCTGCGTAACCTGTGGCTTCTCCGCCAGGGTAAGCTCAGCCATCTTTCGCCAGCGTGGCGGTCCGATAATGAAACGCTGTCGCAGATGCTGTCGTGCTGGCATCTGATCCCGGAAACGGCGCACCTGGTCGGCGGCTATCTCATGCGAAATCATCTGCTGAAGCGCGGGGCGCTGCTAATGTCCGATCCGCGGCTTCTGGCCTTTATTTCGTTGCCGATGCCTCACGGCGTCGCGCCCGATCCGGGCGGCCAGACCTCAGTGGCAACCACCTCCTGCGGGCTGGCGTTTATTCTGAGCCAGTTCCCCGGCCTGCCCCAGGCGCTTCGCCAGCGCCTGCTGCTGCACTTCCCCGCGGGAATGTCGATTGAACCGCTGCCGACGGGAAAAACGCTTAACCATATCAATCTACTCCGAATGGCCCTGACCTATGCGAACCATTACTACTGATACCCTGCCTGAAGATATCGATAATCAGGTGGTGGTTAAGTCCGGTGAACGGACTCGCCATCAGCGAATGACCGTAGCGCTCGAGCGCACCCTCAGCCGCTGCAGTGAAATTCACGCGGAATATGAATTACAGACCATCAGGCTGCGGGAGAGCTGTGAAAAACAGGGCTTTGAAGCCGGGTTTCGCCTGTTCTTCGACCAGCTGGTGGCGCTGATTGATGATTACCAGCGCCTGCAGCGCCAGCACCAGACGCAGTTCCGCGAGCAGGTCGGCAATGCGCTGAAAAGCGCGCTGCACGATACGATGATCGTTAACCGAATCATTCACCATTTGCAGGAAAAGTGCGGTCACCAGAAGGCGCTGCGGATCATCATCCCCACTGCCGTGAAGCTGCCGGAAGGCGCCGACGCCTCAAACTATCAGTTCACCGATGACAACCATATCACCGTGCAAAATGACATGGACGCCATCCGTTTTCCCAGTGAATCACTCTGCCGCCAGTGGCTGCATCATGCCGATGAGCAGGTCGCGCCCACCGAAGCGGTGATGGCGCATCTGGCCCCTGACGTGCTGCGAGATATCGCCAGCCACCTTATTGGCCTCAGCAATCAACTCCCCCTCACCTCCACTTTTTCAGAACATCAACAGGAAGAACACGATGAGTCAGATTAACCCGGTCTCCCCCGCGGCGCTTGCCGCATACGCCAGCGCATCCGATGAGGAAAACGCAACGGGCAGCAGCTTTAACGATAAGGTGCTGGATTATTTTAAGCAGAACCAGCCTGAAGGTTCGCTGAACGAGGTGATCGCGCAGCTTAAAAAGCTGGCCGACCCGGGCGAAAAGATCTCAATGCAGCAGCTGAACTCGGCGATCCTCATCGCTGACGGCACCCTGCGCAAGGACGAGGAATATAAGACCTACACCGACAGCACCCTCGACAGAATGACGACCCAGATGCTCGGCGTGAATATGTTTTACAACACCATGCTGTACAAAAGCTTCACCAAAACCGACGACGACACGTCCCTCTAATTCATTCAGCCCAGACCCGGCGTAGCGCCGGGTATTGACACTATGCAGATTAAAACCGTTATTGCCCTCGCCAGCCCTTTCCTTCTCTCTTTTCATGCTTTCGCTCAAGGCGGCGATTGTATTACGCAGGCCGCGCAGTGTTTCCAGGTTAATCCCCTGCTTATTAAAGCGATAATCTGGCACGAATCGAGGAATCAGCCGCAGGCGCTGAATATCAATAAGAATAAAACCGTGGACGTCGGCATCATGCAGATTAACACGGTGCACTTTAGCAGCCTGAAAAGCCTGGGAATTGACGAGCAGCGCCTGCGCCGGGACAGCTGCGCCAACGTGTTCTCGGGGACATGGATACTGAAGCAGAAGATTGAGCAGTATGGCTATACCTGGGACGGGATTGGCAGCTACCATTCGCGAACAGCGGCGCAGCGTGAAAAGTATGTGCGGAACATTGTCTCACTGATTGCCCATAAGACGGCCACCCTGGACAAAATTGCGGTTCCTCCCTCGCCCGGCGTCCCAACGCTCTTCTCATGCAGGTAAGGTAAAGCAATAACGCAGGCGCTGGCCTGCGTTATTGTTTTAGTCAGTATGCGGAAATAGTCGGGTAAATAACGCCGTTACTTATCTTAAATTAAGGCTGACGTAACGGGGAAAATAGGCAGAGCCTGAGGTTATTCTGTTTTAATCGCTTCGGTATTCAGCGTGCATTTTCCTGAAAGCATTGACGCCTTCGGGCTGCAAACCAGTCCGTGATCCGTTTTGCAGCAGTATAAATAATTATCCACCAGCCGGGTCTTGCTGTACTGCGCCAGCAGCGCGCCAGAAAAAAATACCTTCTTTTCTTCAAACAGGTCCTGAGCATATCCCCGTGCCCCCATGGCCACGCCCGCCAGAATAATGCTTAGCGTCGCGACGGCGAAAAAAAACCACTTTCTTGACGTCAGCTTTCGCTCGACCGGCCTGTGCCGAGGCGCATAGGTGACAACCGTCATTGACGTAGTGGGAGGCGCGGGCTGGTAGTTAATAACGGGGTTAGCTGAATAAGAGATGTTGTCCAGTTCGAGCTTGCCTGCCGCCGGAGCACGTTCGCTTAGCGTATCCGGCATCAGCTCTGGCTCTGTTAGCGACGCCTCCCAGGTGGGTTCGGCGGTGAGCTGATAGCCTAATTTTGGAATAGTGACGATAATGTTCTTGGATTCATCTTTAAGGCTAATGCGCAATGAGCGAATCATTTGCGCAATACTCTGGGAGGTCACATAGCTACCGTCCCAGACTTCCGAAAGAAACTCGTCCTGAGAAACCGGTGAGGGATATTTCGCGCAAAGCAGGGCCAGAACGTCCGACTGTTTTTTTCTCAACTGCAGGGTTGTATCATCGCGCTGTAAGGTTCTTAATGCTGGATTAAAAGTGTAATCAAGAAAGAAAATCTTTCCTTGCTTTGTTGAGCTATTTTTCAATTTCAGATCCCTCAGTCATTTCATTTCATGAGTGAACATACCATCAAGAAAATGCATGGCCGAAAGCCTCAACCCACGCCTCTAGACATTTAATCGACAACTGATTAGTTCATATCACATTAATTTTAGTAAACGATACCTCAACGGATAATTACATTGTCAGCTCGCCAATATAATTTCCCGCGGTATTAATAGGTGTCAGAATGAATATTATAGATAACATTTTACCCTGTGAAAGTATTATCTTAGCACAGTAAATCCATAGTTTTATAATTGATTTAAACGATCGATGCCCATACGTTAATCGTCAAAACAAATCACATCGTTTATTTTAGGGCAATTAAAATCATCTTCATATACTGCTTCAGCACGCTGAAAAATAGTATATGGTTCACATCTTTAAATTAAGCTAAATCTGACGCTGGCAGGCACCTTATCGCGTGCCGTTTAAAAAAATTGCGGAACATCCCTGTCCGCCAATAAAGCAATGTCCTCACGCTACATGAATAGTCACTTCATTTCGGAGTCGAACCTGTCGCTAACCGTGATTCCTTTTCCCCGACTCAATCCATGGGCGAAAATTTAACATATATCCAGGAAATCACTCTATCAAAAAACGCCACTTAGCCTCTCAGTACTGGGTCAGAATCATCGTCGCCGAAGCGGAAAATGTTCCGGTAGAAATATTCTCGTAGCTGACCGAAGCCGGTTTCACCGGCGTAAAGCTTAGCGGCACGGTGATACTGCCATTCGTGACGCTGATCTTCTGGCTATCGCCGTTGGCGACCGCATTTCCATTCCAGCGCATTTCCACGGCCAGATTATCATTATTGGTTTTAATAGCCTTATTATTCCACGACGGCGACATCAGGCTCATCTTGACATCAAAATCCACAGCGTGCGCCGCGTCACAAACAATATTGAAATCTTTTCTCACCGTTTGCGATGACGTCCCGCCTGAGACAATATCCCCACGCTCAATCTGACCTAAATCGACGTTAAAGGTCGAACCCGACATCACGCTGCAGGTTGAGGTATTAATATCCGCATCGTTTGACGCGTAGAGTGTCCAGGTATAGTTATGGCGTTCGCCTTTATTATTGGTCTGCACGAATCGCAGGCTCCCCAGCTTATCGCCGGTTTTGATGTGAATCTCCTCCCCGAGCGACGTCAGCTCAAAATAGAGCACCACCGGTAATTGTCTGGATTCACCATTGTTCAGATCGAAGATTTTCGTTTCGGCTACCGGCGCAGGATGATCGCTTCCCGAAATCGTGACGCCATATTTAAGGTTTTTAAAAATACCGCTTTCAAGCTTTACCCCGTCGGCTCCCATCCACATGGTGTCGATCCAGCCGTCCTGCCCCGCCGTATTTTTGCAGGTAATTTGGGGCGCCAGGTCGACGATTCTGTTTTTACCGGTATTCACATCGGAGCTGACGTTAATATGGATATCGGCGTCGCCGCCGTGCCAGCCAATCGTGTCGCATTCATAGGCCGACGCCGCCATGCTTTTCAGCAGCAGAAGCGCCAGCAGCGGCAATGTTATCTTCATAAGATTTTCCCTAAGGATAATTAAGCTCAAACGTCGCCAGCGCGCTAAACTCGCCGCGGCGCAGGGTTTTGTTGGCGAGCGCGCCCGGCTCACCCATCACGTACCCCTCCAGCGTCAGCTCGCTGGTGCCGCTCTGGAGTGAAAACGCAGGCACCGTCTTGTTAAACGGTAAAGGCGTGCCGTCCGGCAGCGACATGCCGATGGCCAGGCCGCTATCGGCAGGAGACGTCACGGCCAGCAGGCCGGGGAGCTCCCCGCTCTCCGCGCCCTTGAAGGTCACCTCAACCTGGTTGCCCAGCGTCAGGTCGCACTCTTTGAGCCTGATAACGAACGGCTGCGCGTGGGTGCGGGTATGTAAATAGAGGTAGGTGTCGATTACCGTACCAAAATCGAGGGTAACGGCCGTGGAGGCGGGATCGAGCTCGCAGGGATCGGCCACCAGCTGGCCGTCAAACCGCAGATTGTTACTCACCTCTTTTAGGCCGCCCTCCGCCGCGAAGGCGGCGTGGGTAGCGATGAGCACCAGTAATCCCAGCGCCCCGCGCCGCGTGTAGAGTGTGTTCATGCTGTTTCCTTACAGGTATTCCGCCAGCAGCGTCGCGGTAGCGCTAAACGCGCCTTCGCTCAGCTCGCCGACGTTCGGATCTTTTACCGGCACCGCCTCCAGGGTTGGCGGATTTTGATAGGTAATATCCAGCGCCTTGTTGATCTCAAACGGCTGCCCGTTCTGCAGGATTTGTATCCCCAGCCCCGCGGCGTTGGTGCTCAGCGCGCTGGCGTCAAAGGAGGCGGCGCTGCCCTTCACAATCATGGTCAAACGCCAGGTCGGATCGATGTCATCGCAAACCAGCTGGTAGCTAATGGTCTGCCTGTAGCGCTGCCCGTCCACCTTGTGGATACCGACATTGTCGAAATGAATGCTCAGGTCACGGTCGTTATTGATGTGGCAGGGGTGGATTTTCAACGTGCCGTGGAACGCGATGTCGCTGCTGTCCCCGGTCGCGGCGGCAAAAGCAGGCCCGCAGGCGCAGAGCGCCAGGGTACAAATAGCGCCGCGCAGACGCGTCCGGCTGCGAATAAAGGGGGTGTGAATCATCGTCTCGCCTCAGTTGTAGGCCACTTTCAGGGTTGCCGTGGCGTTGAACGCCTGGCCGTCCTGAAACCGGGCGCCGGTCTCTTTTTCCAGCACCGCATACAGCGAGGGCGGGCTGTTGCTGTCAAAATCGATCCAGCGATTAAGCGGCAGGGTCGCGCTGCCGTTTTGGATCTTTATCGTCAGCCCGCTGGCATCGGTTTGCAGCCTGCTGGTATCGCCGCCCGCGGCCGTGCCGGATACCTGCATCTGCACCGTTTTGCCGTCCGGGTCGCCCTTGCAGCTCACCTGATACGGGATCGCCTGGCGATACGCGGTCCCCACGATCTCATTAATGTACACATCGCCAAATTCGACCTTAATCGGCTCGCTGCTGGAGAAGGTACAGGACGCGGTCGCAATCACCTCGCCGGTAATGGCGATGTCCACGTTGCTGGACCCCGGACCGGCGGTCGCGCCGGCGGTGGCCAGCAGCATCAGCGCGCTGGCGCCGCGGCTCAGACGTTTCATGACGCGCTCCTTAGTCATAGTCGAGTTCAAATCCTACCGTCGCGCGCCACTCGCCGGACGACAGCGCCTGCGCCGTGCGTTCCGGCTGCACGCGGTAGAGCAGCGCACCGTTTCCCGGCACGATAAAATGCGGTACGCCGCGCTGGCCAAGACGCACGTCGCGGCCCGCGCTGTCGGTGATGCGCAGGCCCATCCCGCTGACGCCGGTGACCTTAACCAGCTCGGGCGTATCCGGATCGGCGGGGGCGGTAAAGGTCACGCTGACCAGTGGCTGCACGCGATCCCAGGAGCGGTTGCCCGTGCGCAAATCAAGCATGTTGCCGCCGACGTGGACGCAGTCGCGCAGCCGCAGGGTAAACGCCTGCGCTTCCCCGCGTGCCCCCACCGTTTGCAGCAGCGACGCGGTAATGCGCCCCAGATCGATCACCTGATTTTGCGAGACCATCTCGAGGCGGCAGGCGCCCTCCACAAACTCGCCGTAGACGTGCAGCTCGCCGTGCGCCCCTTCCACATCCCAGCTGTCCGCGTCGGCGAAGGCGGGCATGGCCGGGCCGAGGGCGCTGGCGATAAGCAGCACCGCGGCGCATGTTGTCGTTTCATTCATGGTGCTTATCCAGCCCTGCTGTCCACAACCCGGCAGACGTCGTGCGCGCAGCTGAACATCAGCTTTGGACGACCGCCGTAGTCATTAATCCAGGTCATGACGGGCTTACTGCCGAGCGCACCCGCCTTTACGGTGAGCGGCGATTCAGAGAACGGGGCAATCATCACCGGGTCAAATCCGGCAATGGGCGCGCCGCCCGGCTGATTGTACGCGGCGGCCAGCGTCACGTAGTACGGGCTGGGGTTGCTGACGCGGTAGCCTTCGCCGTGGCGGGTCAGGACCAGCTTTTTCTGCCAGAGATCCGGCGCCTTGTCGCGGTCGAGCTGCAGCGCGGCCGGACGGTAGAAAAGCTTGATGCGCGTTTGCAGCGCAATCTGCAGGGTGTTGGCCTTGCTGCTTTTGGGCGGAATTTCGCGCAGGTTAAAGTAGAAGATGGATTCCCTGTCCTGCGGCAGCGACCGGGCATCGTCGGTAAGCTGCAGCTTCACCTGCCCCTTCGCCACGGGCTCTACCCGCTGCAGCGGCGGCAGCGCCGCCAGCGGCCCGCTGATTTTGTTCCCCTTTTCATCCTCAATCCACGCCTGCGCCAGGTAGGGCAGCGCCTTGTTCTGGTTGGTGATGTTCAGGCTCATCGACCGGTTTGCGCCGTTGAAAACGGCCCGCGTGCGGTCGAGCGTAACGGCAGCCTGCACGCTCTGGCAAACCAGCCCGGCGATCAGCGCTGTCCCGATCCCCGTGAGCGATAAATGATGTTTCATACGGATATACTCGCTGTTGTTGGGCCACCGCAGAGTACGGTGGCCCGGTTGTTTTTCCCGCGATCGCGGATGGCTGAAATGCTATATCTGCAGCGGCTGGCAGGTTAACGGCAGAATGCGGACGCCGGTCGGCAGGGGCTTCGGCAGCGTCACGACGCACTGCGTTTGCCCATCCCACATCACCCGCATCGACTCCCCGCTGACCATCCCCGTGAGCCACACCATGCCGTCATCGTCGACGATCCCGGCCTGGCCCTCGCGATGGCTGAGCACCGTCGCACCGAACGGCGGAACGCTGCCGTTCGCAAGACGCAGCCGCACCATCGCCTTTTCACCGGCAATCATGCCAAAGCGGCGATAGCCGATGGCCCCTTCCGTCAGCGTCCCCTGCACCACCGACCGCGTTGCCTCGACGTTGTCGGCCAGGTTGTTCACGTCCACGCTGACGCTGCTGCGGTAGCCATTGCTGATATCCGCCACCACCGCCTTGCCAAAGCGGTTCGTCTGCGTTGCCGCGCCGTATCCGCGAACGGGTACCCCGGCGATGCCCGCCGTATCAACCATCATGCGCGTCCCGCCCATGCTGCTCACCCGGTGCATCGCCACGCCCTCCGGCGTCGCCGTCAGGCCGCCCTGAATCGCGCCGCCCCAGGAGCGGTAGCGCCCCTCCTCATAGGTGGTATTGGCGGTCATCTCGGCAACGTCGCCCTTGTGCGTAAAGTACCCGCTGCTGACCGCCCGGCCCTGCCGGACAACCCCGGCCTTAATCCGATAGGTATTGTTTGCGTCAATGGTGTCGAAATAGCCGACCGTCGCCCCGTTGCCTGAACTACCCGCCTGGCCGTCGACGTTGAGCGTGCCCCCGTTGCCCCACGGCACCGAGAGGCTGAGATAAGCGCCATCGTCGCGCGTATGGTTATAAAGGGTGCGGTAGGCCGACAGGGTCAGGCCAAGGTTTTTAAGCTGTCCGGCATCGAAAAAGCGCGATAGCGAGAGGTTATAGGTATCGTTATCCGGGCGGTCCCAGTAGGTCTGGTGGCTATAGTTCACGTAGGCGCTCAGCCCCAGCTGCCGAAACTGCTTGTTAAACGCAATGGTGTAGAGCTCTTTGTTGTTACTCCCCGCGATGCCGTGATAGCGCGCGTTTAAATATTCGGCCATGTTCATAAAGTTACGCTGCGAGAAGCGATAGCCCGCAAAGGTGACCTGGCTGTCGTATTCGTCAAAGCGCTTGGAGTAGCTGAGGCGCCAGGAGCCGCCGGACCGGCTGCCCGTCTGCGGCAATACCGCCCGCGACTCGGTGAAGTCAAACGAGACCGCCCCCAGCGCCAGCAGGTCACGCCCGACGCCGGTCGCCAGCGCGTTATAGTCACCCGCCAGCAGGCTGCCGCCGTAGAGCGACCAGCCGTTGTTGATCCCCCACGAAAACTCCCCCGTGGCAAATCCCGGCCCCACGCTGTTGTGGCGGTAGTCCGACGGCTTGCCCAGCGCCAGCTTGTAACGCACCATGCCCGGCCGCGTCAGATAGGGAATGTTGGCGGTATCCATCTGGAAATGGCGAACGGTGCCGTCCTGCTCCTGTATCTCCACGTCCAGCGTGCCGGAAACCGCCGTGTTCAGATCCTGAATGCGAAACGGCCCCGCCGCCACGGTGGTTTCGTGCAGCACGCGTCCCTGCTGGCTAATCGTGACCTTCGCGTTGGTCCTCGCGACACCGACCACCTCCGGCGCATAGCCGCGCAGGTTGGGCGGCAGCATATTGTCATCCGACTCCAGGCTGCTTCCCGTGTAGCGGAAACTGTCAAACAGCCCCGAGTTGAGGTAGTTCTCCCCCATCATCAGCTTCGACTTCAGCAACGGCAGCGCCCGCCACGCGTAGTAGCGGCTCCACGCCCACTCGCGCTGGCTGTCCTGATACATTCCGTCGCTGTGGCTGTAGCGCCCCTGCCAGTCGGCGCGCACCCGCCAGCCGCCGACGTTAAAACCGGTGGTGCCGTTGCCCGTCAGCGATTTCATCTCGCGGCGGCTTCCCGTGGCATACCGCGAGGACTGGCCGTTGAGGTTATAGTCAAAAATGGCCCCGCCAATCCCCTCGTCCCAGCTGCCGGGGGGATCCCAATTCTCGGCGGTGTATTCGAGGTAGGCCTGAGGAATGCTCAGGTACAGGGTGTTAGATCCCAGGTCCGCGCGCTGGCTGGCTCCCGGCAGGCTCGCCAGCTGCAGGCAGGTGCCGTCATGCCACCAGGTCAGCGAGCTTTGCAGCGCGGATTTAAGCCCAAGCAGCGCCACGAGGTCGCGCGTCAGGCACGCCTCGCTGCCCTTTGGGTCATCGTCCGGCGCCAGAAAACCGAGCGGCTGTTCGGGCAGCTCGGTTTTGTTCAGGCGAACCACCATCTGGTACTTTCCCGGCATAATAAAACCGGCGCGGGAAAACTGACTCAGGTCGATATGCGCCCGATCGCTGACGTCCAGCACGTCGGTATTAAACTGAATGCTTTGCGCCGCATACCCCTTAGTCATTCCTCCCTGCAGGGCCAGGCTGACCACCACCGCAATGCCCGAATAGTTAAAAACGTGCCTCATCAAAAATAATCCAGTTTGAAACGCACCGTCGTCTGGTACGCACCCGCGCGCAGCTTCTGGTGGTTACCCACCAGCCGCAGGCTGTAATCAAGGCGCATGGCGCCGGGCTGTAGCTGCCCCGACGAAGAGGCGATACCCGGCAGCATGCGGTTGCCTGCGGCGTCCATAATTTCCAGACCGATCCCGCGGGCCTCGCCGCGAAGCGCGAAGAGCGAGCCATCGGTGATGGCCCCGTCGAAGGTGACGCGAAAATGTGACCAGTCAGGATGGTTTGGCAGCATCGGCTCCAGCGCGCAGTTCTCGAGGTGAATGCTGAACGGCTTTGATGGCCCGCCCCCAGCATTGATGATCTGATCCAACGGCATCGTGATGAGGTCGATCGCCTGATCGCGGCTATCGACCTTGATCGCGCAGGGCGTATCGATAATCGCCCCCTGCATGCTGACCTTGCCATGCCCCTGACTGGTGGCGTTCGCCGCCGCTGCGCCCGCGCAGACGAAGGGCAACGTCAGCCACAGCAGCCGCACAGGCGTGACAAATGAAGCGCTACGTTTCATAGATTTCCCGCAAAAAACCGAACCAGACGGCCGCAAGGCCAACGTCGTCTTACTGGTAAGCCAGGGTGAAGTTGGCAACCGAGGTAAACTCGCCCGGCACCACGGAGGACGTGGCGCCGTTCCCCTGCAGGTAAGCGGCATAGGTCAGGGTGTTATCACCCTGCTGGGTTTTGGTGGCCGAGCTCGGCGTGCCAAGCGGGATGCTGGTGCCATTGTCATTGGTAATGCCGATGGCCGCGCCGCTGGCCGTGCCGACCAGCGCCAGGTAGCCCGGCTGGGCGCTGGATTCTGAACCGGTGAAGGTGATGGTGACCGTTTTATCCGTCAGGCCAGCGAGATCGCAGCTTTCCAGCTTGATATCAAACGGACGTGGACGCGATTTCCCGCCGTTCGCCAGCGCTTTGTTGGAAATTTCACCGAGGTCAACGGTCTGTTCAATGGTATCGGGGGTAATTGAACAAGGGGCGTCGATAATAGCGCCGGTAAATGTGACCTTGCCGTGACCCTGATCGGCCGCCTGTACCTGACAGGCGAGTACGGTGGTCGTCATGCCGAGCGCCCAGGCCCATTTGGTTAATTGCATCGTTGTTCATTCCTGTAAAAGTTAATAGATACACCAACACACACTTTATTCGCATAGAGTGAGTGGCTTTAATCTACTTAATTTTTACTGGCACGACTTTCAAAAAACGACACCGCAAAAATATGCCCTTTTCAGTAAAAAGCGTTTTTTGCAAGAAGCTCACGATAGCGCATGACACTATACAACCCGTCAGCTAAACCGCTCCTGTGAACGGTTTTATATTTTGAATTAATGCCAAGCGAGGAAATTATGTCGTTAACCGTACGTGAACAAAATCGATTTATTGCTGCCCTTGATAACCTAAGAACTTCAGAACGGGTGCATAAAAGCGATCTTAAAACCGTTAATAAAACGCTGGATAAAATGGGCGGCGTGGCTAACAGTAAAGAATTACTCGCCAGCCTGAGCGACCGAATGCGTAATAACTTCGACATTAAAGATTCTAAAAACGTCGAGTCATTCATTGAAAATGTTAAGGTCAAGCTTGAGAAGCAGGAATCAAAGATCCACGACAAGAAGCTCACCCAGCTGAACAATATTGGCGACCGTATTTTCCAGGCTAGCCAAAAAATTGAGGTTGATCACCTTAGCAAAGAGATCGCATACCAGACGAAAGTGGCAAACAGCCATGTAGAAAGCGCCAAATCTGATAAAAATCTGGTGCATGAAATGATTGACAAACGAAATGAAGCAATAGATTTCGTGGCTGTCGAGAAGCAAAAATTAGAGCAGATCACTCCACAGCAGATTACCGAAGATCAGGAAAAGCGTATTGATAAATTAACCAAAAAAATGAACAGCGATATTGACAGGCTGAAGGTAGACATTCGCAGAATTAATAAACGCGAGCCTGAGCTTGTTAGTTTCCTGAATAAATATGGAAAAACCGACGTATTAAATGATTTGGCCAAAGCGCAAAACAATAAATTTCTTAAGGGGAAAATGGCTACGCCTGAATATGCTGAAAAGATGTTTGGCACCAAGACCATCGTGGTTGAGGGTCGACGCTCCTATTCTGCTACGACCACAAAAGAGGTGCTGAGCGACAGCGGCTCAGCGTTCCTTACCCGCATGAAGAAATATAATAGTGCGCAACATGAGGTCGCGAACATTAAGCAGGATATTCGCCGCCTGGAATCAGCCCGAGACACGCGCATCGCGGCCATTAAGGCTGAAGAACGTTCGCCGCTGCAGTCAAAATATGACGCAAGAATTGCGCAATATCAGGAAGGTTTCGAGGAGATGGGTGAAACCGGTAGCCGCGCGCTGAACACGTTAGCGAAGCGAATTAATATTATCGATAGCACCATTAAGGATACAACCGCACTGAAGAAGGATATCGAAGAAAAAGCCGAGCGTATGGCCGACCCTGAAGTTAAACAGTCAGCCGCGCGTCATGATGACAGCATCAGCAGGCTCGTCGTCAAGAAAGAGAAGCTGGAAAACAGCTACCAGCGGCTCGTTGAGGCGGCAAAAACCGGTAATAACTACGTCAGCGACGTTGAATCCGACAGCGGTAGCGATTACGAAAGCCACGTCTAACCGCGCCTGACCCTCTCCACGAGAGTCACGTTTAAAATCCACGCCCCGGCGTGGATTTTTTTGTTAATTACCCTGCGCGCTTATTAAGCGCTAAAGCCTTGTCACCCCCTGCTTTTCGGCCTCGCCGCGCCAGTCGAGCAGAAGCGAGTACGGCTGGCGCGACATCGCCCTAAAGCCGCCAATCAGCATTGAGTCACACACATCTTCATACCGCGGCGCGCTGGCCAGCGTATGCAGCGCATCGCGCAGGATCGCCAGCGTTTCAGGCGACGTTTTCCCGGAGGTAATCAGCGGCAGCCCCGGCGCGGGCGGCGTTTGCCCCATCACCGCCAGTCCGTCAAGCAGCTGCGGCTCATGCCGCGCCAGCAGCGCCCAGGTGACGCAGTCAACGGCGGCGATATCCCCTCGCCCGCTAATTACGTCGATCAGCGACTGACGGTGGCTGCCGCTTAGGTGAACGCGTTCGAAAAAGCGCCCCTTCACCGCAAGCGGCGCGATCGTCTTCAGCAGCGCGTTGTAGCCGGACTGGGAGTCCGCCGAGTTGCACACCGCCCGCCGCCCGCGAAAGTCGGCAAGCGTGAGGCGCTTATCCTCCTCGCGCACCGCCAGCAGGCTCCGGTAGTTAACGCCCTCGCAGCCGGGCGCGGTGTATTCAAAGCAGCCCACGACCTGAACATCCGGCAGCGCGGTCACCAGCGGGTAGCCGCAGGTCTGGCTCAGGATCAGATCCGGCTGCCGCCAGTGGCTCAGCAGGTCGCCCTCCGGCCAGGCCGGGGAGCGCTCGGGAATGATTACGCCGCGCGCCCGCAGCAGGGCGAAAACCGCCTGCCGCAGCGCCAGCGTCTCGCTGCGGTTCACCGCGTACATGGGAAAGGCGAGCACGCTACTCATGGTGGTCTTTTTTCACTCCGGGATGAACGGTGACGTCGATCGGTTTTCCCCAGAACAGGCGCGCCCATTCGCTGTAGCCGTTGACGACGAACCCTTGGTTACGCCGCCGGTACGCCTCACGGTTTTGCTCGTATACCGTTCTCAGCCCGTACCAGGGCACGCCGGGGAGATCGTGATGCACTGAATGGTAGTTGAGATTGAGAAAGAGCACGCGCCAGAATGGCCCCGCCTCGTTGATCGCCGATCGTGCCAGCGGATCGTCCGCCGCGCGGTGTTCCATGAAGGATCGCACCTTGGTCAGCGCCAGCGCGGGGTAGCTCACCGCCAGCAGGTACCAGACCGGGGAAAAGCCGAGGTGCGCCATTCCGCCGAGCAGCAGCGCCAGCAGCCCGAGGTGGATCAGCCACATCGCGATCCCCCGCCCGTCGCGCTGGCGAAACGCCGCCGCGGCGCTGCCCAGCGTCTGGATAATATCCAGCAGCGGCGCCAGCAGCAGGCGTCCGGGGAAGGTATTGCGCGCGCGAATGAGCCGCTTGCGCCAGGGGGAAAATCCCGTCCAGCTCCGCTCGGTGAAGTAGTAGGATTCGGGGTCGTCCTCCGGGACGGTAAGCGTTTCATTGCGATGGTGCGCCAGGTGGGAATCGCGGTACAGCCCGTAGGGATACCACACCGCCAGCGGCAGCGTGCCGAACAGCTGGTTAAAACGGGGATTGCGCGTCGGATGGCCGTGGATCAGCTCGTGCTGGAGCGCCATGTACCAGGCGGTAAGAACGATCAGCAGCAGCGTGGCGGGCAGCAGCCCCAGCGTTTCCCAAAAGGCGAGCGTGGCAAACCAGCCGCCGTAAACGGTGATAATCACGCCCCAGGTCGGCAGCTCCGTGCGCCACAGAAAGCGGCGGTAAAGCCGGTGGATCTCGTTGCGCTGCTGCTCGTCTACATAGTGGCTCATTCCTTCAGGTGCCCTTCCCGTCAGTGACAATAGCCTCTGACGATCCGGGAACGCGCCTGAATGCACAACGAACTTATATCGCGTTGCTTTGCCGAAAAGCGGTGAAGCCGCGCGAGTGAAATGCCCCGCCCTGCGGCCCGGCCCCCCTTAGCGACCGGGCCAGCCGTTTACGCCGCTTTGACCTTTACGCCCGTAAAGACGATGATCATTGCGGTAACCAGCAGCAGGCCGCTTCCGGCAAACACGCCGCTGGCGCCGTTG
This sequence comes from Enterobacter sp. KBR-315C3_2022, assembly GCF_041399425.1. Classification (NCBI taxonomy): domain Bacteria; kingdom Pseudomonadati; phylum Pseudomonadota; class Gammaproteobacteria; order Enterobacterales; family Enterobacteriaceae; genus Enterobacter; species Enterobacter sp. KBR-315C3_2022. Next base: position 285,038 of record NZ_JBGKEB010000001.1, on the reverse strand, counting down.
AGGTCGAACACCACTCCGCCGCCCGCCGCGCCCGCGCTTATCGCCAGCTGGATAGACGCCACCAGCAGGCCGCCCGCGCTTTCAGCCTCGTCCGGCACGGTGGTCGCAAGCCACGTCGACCAGCCCACCGGCACCAGGCCAAAGGCAAAGCCCCACATCGCCACCAGCAGCCCGTCGAGCATCGCCAGATGACCAAACGCCACCATCATCAGCGCCAGCACGCCCATGGCGAACGGCACCAGCGCCAGCGTCAGGCGCAGGTTGCGCGCCAGCAGATGCCCGGCGATTGAGGTGCCGACAAAGTTTGCCACGCCAAAGCCCAGCAGGATCAGCGAGATGGTTTCGACGCTGGCCTGCCCCACCGTTTCGAGGAACGGGCGCAGATAGGTAAAGAAGGCGAAATGGCCGCTGAAGATCAGAATGGTCGCCAGCATCCCGCCGATCATTCCCGGACGGCGCAGCACGCGGAACAGCGTCGCCAGCCCGCCGCTGCTCTCCGGCTTCATCGACGGCAGAACCCACAGCTGCCACAGCAGCGCCACCATGCTCGGCACGATGCAGAGGATAAAGACGTTGCGCCAGCCGATCAGGCTCCCGAGATAGCTGCCGAGCGGCGCGGCGACCACCGTGGCAATCGAGACGCTGGAGAAAATCACCGCCAGCGCCTTCGGCACCTTATCGGCGGGCACCAGGCGCATCGCCGTGGCGGTGGACATGGCCCAGAACCCGCCGATGGCGACCCCGAGCAGCAGCCGTCCCAGCAGCAGCACGTGCAGCGTCGGCGCAAAGGCCACCAGCAGGCTGGAGATGATTTGCAGCACGGAGAAGAACATCAGCACCCAGCGGCGGTCAATGCTTTTGGTCGCCGACGTAATCAGCAGCCCCGTGACCAGCGCCACCAGCGCCGTGGCGGTTACCGCCTGCCCGGCCATGCCTTCCGATACCCCCAGGCTTGCGGCCATCGGCGTCAGCAGGCTGGCGGGCAGAAACTCGGCGGTGATCAGGCCAAACACGCCCAGCCCCAGTGAATAGACGGCCCGCCAGGCGGGCTTTGCAGGCGCAATCGCCTCGCTCGCCGCGACACATTGATTCATCTGTTGTACTCCCGTTATAAAAATGTGACTAATGTCGCAAAAGCATAGAGCGTTCCCCGTGGACGATCTATGACATATAATCTTCACTTATTGATAATTCGTCCGGAGTTACCCTCATGACCGCCCATTCACCCGATTTGATCAGCGAACTTCTGCGCGGCATGCGCCTGTCGGGGGTGAAATACCGGCGGATCGAGGCCAGCGCGCCGTTCGGCGTGGCGTTTCACCAGGCGTCCGGCAGGGCGCAGTTTCACTTCGTGAGCCACGGCACGGCGCTGCTGCGCATGGAGAGCGGCGCGACCTTTGCGCTCGGCGGCGGCGACTCGCTGTTTATCCCCAACGGCAACGCCCACGTGCTGCTCTCGGACGAACAGGCCGAGGTGACGCCGGTCAACGCCTTTCCCAGCGAGGCCATCTGCAATACGGTCTGCGCCATCTCCTGCGAGCCGTGCCCGGAGCGCGAGAACACGGTGATTTTCAGCGGCTGCATGGACTTTGAGCTAGGCGGCATGCAGCCGTTAATCAAGGCGATGCCGGAGGTGATGCTGGTCAGCCGGTTAATGTCGACCTGGCCGGAGATCCACCCGCTGCTGGCCGCGATGGAGCGCGAGTCGATGACGCGCCAGGTGGGCTATGCGGGCATCCTCGCGCGCCTCGCGGACGTGGTGGCGGCGCTTATCGTGCGCGGCTGGGTAGAGGCGGGATGCGGTAAAGCCGCGGGCTGGGTGCAGGTGCTGCGCGACCCGCGCCTGAGCCGGGCGATTTACGCCATGCACCAGCAGCCCGGCGTCAACTGGAGCGTAGCGGATCTGGCCAGGGAGGCCGGGACATCGCGCTCGGTCTTTGCGGAGCGCTTCCTCTCCGCTACGGGAACCACCCCGGCGAAATACCTTAGCGAGCTGAGAATGCGCCTCGCGGTGCAGTACATTCGCCACGAGCATCAGCCTATCGAAACCGTGGCGCTGCGCCTGGGCTACGGATCGCTGGCCGCGTTTAGCCGGGCGTTTAAGCGAATTGTCGGGCACGCGCCGGGCGCGCTGCGGGAATCGATCCCATCCGCGGAGGAAATCTGAGCGGGAAATCGTCTGGTTGTGCGCAAAATGGGAGATGGAACACGCGAAGCCGCGCAAATTCGTCTAAGGTTTTCAGGTGATTGACAACAGTGGCCACGCTGCTCATCGAATACAGGAGAATAACCGATGACAAAACCTCATACACTCCGCCCTGCGCTTTTGCATCTTGCACTAGGAGGCGCTCTACTGGGATTTTCCGCGTGGGGTTATGCAGACGATCTGCCCGCGGGGCAGAAAAATTCCCCCGACGTTCTGCTCGGTCCTCTCTTTAATGACGTGCAGAGCGCGAAGCTGTTCCCGGATCAAAAAACCTTCGCCGACGCCGTGCCGAACAGCGATCCGCTGATGATCCTCGCGGACTACCGGATGCAGCGCGCCCAGTCCGGTTTCGATCTTCGCCACTTTGTTGACGTGAACTTTACCCTGCCGAAAGAGGGTGAAAAGTACGTCCCGCCCGCGGGCCAGACCCTGCGCGAACATATTGACGGCCTCTGGCCGGTGCTGACCCGCACCACCGACAAGGCCGAGAAGTGGGATTCGCTCCTGCCGCTGCCTAAGCCGTACGTTGTGCCCGGCGGACGCTTTCGCGAGGTCTACTACTGGGACAGCTACTTCACCATGCTGGGCCTGGCCGAGAGCGGCCACTGGGACAAAATCAGCGATATGGTGGACAACTTCGCCTATGAAATCGACACCTACGGGCATATTCCCAACGGCAACCGCAGCTACTACCTGAGCCGCTCCCAGCCGCCGTTCTTCTCGCTGATGGTTGAACTGCTGGCGACCCACGACGAGGGCGCGCTGAAAAAATACCGTCCGCAGATGGAAAAAGAGTACGCCTACTGGATGGACGGCGTCGATGCGCTGCAGCCCGGACAGGCCAACAAGCGCGTGGTCAAGCTGGATGACGGCACGATCCTCAACCGCTACTGGGACGACAGCGACACGCCGCGCCCGGAGTCGTGGCTTGACGACGTGACGACCGCAAAAGGCAACCCAAACCGCCCGGCAACGGAGATTTACCGCGATCTGCGCTCCGCCGCCGCGTCCGGCTGGGACTTTAGCTCCCGCTGGATGGACGATCCGCAGAAGCTTGGCACCATCCGCACCACCAGCATCGTTCCCGTCGACCTGAACGCGCTGATGTTCAAAATGGAGAAGCTGCTGGCGCGCGCCAGCCAGGACGAGGGCGATGCCGCCAGCGCCAGCAAATACGACGCGGCGGCCAGCGCGCGGCAAAAGGCGATTGAAAGCCACCTGTGGAACAGCAAGGAAGGCTGGTACGCGGATTACGATCTCAAGAGCAAAAAGGTGCGCAATCAGCTGACGGCCGCGGCGCTGTTCCCGCTTTACGTGAAGGCCGCGGCGCAGGATCGCGCGGATAAGGTTGCGGCGGTTGCCTCCTCGCGCCTGCTGAAGCCGGGCGGCATTTCGACCACCACCGTCAACAGCGGGCAGCAGTGGGACGCGCCGAACGGCTGGGCGCCGCTGCAGTGGGTGGCGGTTGAAGGGCTGCAAAACTACGGGCAGGACAAAGTGGCGATGGACGTGACCTGGCGATTCCTGAAAAACGTGCAGCACACCTACGACCGTGAGAAAAAGCTGGTGGAGAAATATGACGTGTCTTCCACCGGGACGGGCGGCGGCGGCGGGGAATATCCGCTGCAGGACGGGTTTGGCTGGAGCAACGGCGTGACGCTCAAGATGCTGGATCTGGTCTGCCCGAAAGAGAAGCCGTGCGACAGCGTGCCGGAGAATCAGCCTGCGGCGAATGACGAAGCGGCACCCGTGAAGAGTGCAGCGCAGTAAGCGAGCATTGCCGGGTGGCGGCTGCGCCTTACCCGGCCTACGGTGAATGTGCAAGCCCGGTACGCGTTAGCGTCACCGGGCGTTTTTATTTGTAGGCCCGGTAAGCGCAGCGCCACCGGGCGTTTTTTTAGAAGCTGTAGCTCGCCCCGAGCTGATACGTCCGGTCGCGCCCGATCCAGCAGTTGGTCGCGTCGTAGCAGGTCAGCGTCTCCTTGTTGGTGACGTTCTGCGCGCTGGCCTTAAGCGTCAGCCCCTTGAGCGATGGCGAGATTTCCCCCATCTGGTACGACGCCGCAAGATCGTACTGCGTCGTTCCGCCCAGCCTGCCCGCGTCGTTGGTCGGCGATATCTCCATCGGCCCGGTGTAGCGCGCGCCCGCGCCCAGGGTCAGCCCCTTCAGCAGCGTGCTGTCGAAGGCGTAGTCTCCCCACAGGTTGAACGCATTTTCCGGCACCTGCGTGGGGCGTTTGCCCTGATACTTATCGTCCTGAGTATTGATGGCGTGGGTGTAGGCGTAGTTAGCAATCAGCGTCAGGCTGTCCGTTGGGCGGCTCACTGCCGACAGCTCTGCCCCCTTCGATTCCACTTCCCCGGTCTGACGGTAGTTCAGGAAGCCCGGATCGGACGTCACCACGTTCTTCTGGCGAATGTTAAATACCGAGGCGGTAAAGGTCGTCGCGTAGTCGGCCAGCAGGTATTTCACCCCGCCCTCAACCTGTTTGCTGGTGGTCGGCTTGACGTCTTTTGCCGTCAGCGTGCCCTGCGGCGAGACGGGCGCAAAGCCTTCCGAATAGCTGATGAACGGGGAAAGGCCGTTGTCGAACGCGTAGAGCGCGCCCAGGCGCTTGGTCACGCGGTCCTGAGAAACCCACGCCTTGTCGCCGTTTTTCAGGTAGTCGGTCGTGACGGAGCGGTAATCGTCGTAGCGCAGGCTCGCCAGCAGGTTCAGCCCGCCATACTCAACCTGATCCTGAACGTAGTAGCCGTTTTGCTGATAGCTCAGGCGGTTTTTCTGCGCGGTGTAGAGCCCCAGCGCCCCTTCGTCAATCTGCGAATAGTCCGGGTTGCGCATATCGATGCCCGGCGTCGCGGCCGACGCGTAGCGGTAGTGGAAGTGCGAGTCCATCTTCTGGTAGTCAAAGCCGGCCAGCAGGTGGTGCTGCCACTCGCCCAGCGCCACGGTTTTGGTCACCTGGTTGTCGATGTTAAAGCTCTTAAGATCCTCATCCGTGGTGTAGGCAAAGCGGTTCAGCTCATAGACCTCGCTGCCGGTGCCCGTGGCGTACACGCTGCGCTGGTGGGTATCAACGTCAAAGTAGCGCGCCTTCTGGCTGAAGCCCCAGCCGCTGTCGAACTCGTGCTCAAAGCTGTAGCCCAGCATCCACTGGCGCTGCTTAAAGCCGCTCCACTCATCCCCGGCGAAGGCGCGGCGATCGGCGTACTGCGAGCGCAGGTAGGAGAGCGGCAGCGGGTTAGACGGCGACAGGCTCGGGGTATTTTGCGCCAGCGCGTCGACGGTGAGCCGCGTTTTGCCGTCCGGCTGCCAGGTCACGGACGGGGCCACCAGATAGTTTTCATAGCGCGTGGTGTGCGGCTGGTCGTCGTTCTCGGTCGCTTTGCCCAGCAGACGATAGCTCCAGTCGCTGTCGGCAATCTGGCCGGTGGAGTCGAGATAGCCCTCCTTCAGATTGCGGTTCCCGGTGGTGAAGCCCAGCTCGGTTTTCGCCGCCTTCTGCGGCTTCTTGCTTTGAATATTGACCAGGCCGCCCGGCGAGCCGCCGCCGTACAGCACCGAAGATGGCCCCTTGAGGATATCGACGCTCTCAATCAGCAGCGGATCGATGCGCGCCTTGGTGTTCCCCGTGACGTTGTACGGCAGCTGTAGCCCGTTGTAGAACTCCTGATCGACGGTGAATCCGCGGATTTTATATTCGCTCATGTAGGAGGTATTGCCGCGCACCTCTGTCGACACGCCAGGGGCGTAGCGCAGGATCTCGTTTACGGAGCTGGCGTGGCGCTGCTCGATTTGCGGAGCCGACACGGTGTTGATCACCTGCGGCGTTTTACTTTCGGCCACCGCGGACTTGGTGGCGCTGTTGGTCCAGGCGGGCAGCTCGCTTCCCTGCTCCGATCCGGTGACGAGAATGGTGGATTCTTCAGCGAACGCGGGAACCTGCAATGCCAGCGCTACGGCTCCTGCCAGCGCGCCTTGCGCGAAACGTGTGGTGTTCATAGTGTCGTCTTGATATATATAATATTGTGAACGACAATTATTATCATTTCAATTAGCAAATCAATACGCAAATAAAAAAACGGCCCTCCGAAGAGAGCCGCCTGAGATTTTTTATGCCCGCCTGAGCAGTCGAAACACGATCAGCACCACGACGGCGCCGACCACGGCCACCAGGAAGCTGTGCAGGTTGAAGCCGCTGATGCTCCCGCCGACGCCGAACATCGTCGCCAGCCAGCCGCCAACAACCGCACCCACGACACCCAGGACACAGGTCAAAATAAAGCCGCCGCCGTCGCGCCCCGGCATAAGCAGTTTGGCGATAGCCCCGGCAATAAGACCAAAAACAATCCAGGCGATGATACCCATAGCGATGCCCTCTTGCAGATGAATGCCTGCGCAGAAACCCTCCTGCGCCAGTAGCTTAAGTATAGGCCATCGTCAGAAAATCAGTTTCAACTCACCGACTTAAATTGGCCTACGCTTAAAAAAACTCACCGGTTTGTATTAAGTTTCACCGCGGGCTGCCGATAACCCACAGACAGTCCGTGATACATCGAGGAGCCATCTGGCGTGAGTAATTACAGTGAGCAGTTTCTGAAGCAAAATCCGCTGGCTGTACTGGGGGTGCTGCGCGACCTGCAAAAGGGCGAAGTGCCGCTGCGCATCAGCTGGGCCGACAGCCAGTTCATCAGCAAAATTCTGGACGCCTCGCCGGATGCGCTGATTATCGACCTTGGCAGTCAGGAGCAGGAGAACCGCGCCGTGCTGCGCGCGGAGCACATTTCGGTGATGGCGGAAACCCAGGGCGCGAAGGTGGAGTTCGTTCTGCCGCGCCTGTCGCCGAGCGTTTATCAGGGGCTGCCCGCGTTCACCTCCTCGCTGCCGCTGAACCTTTGGTTCGTGCAGCGCCGGGAATATTTCCGCATCAGCGCGCCTCTGCATCCCGCCTACTTCTGCAAAGCCAAAATGCCGGATAAAAAAGAGATCCGCTTTCGCCTTTTCGACCTGTCGCTGGGCGGCATGGGCGCGCTAATGGACGTGCCGAAGCCCGACGGACTGGTCGAAGGGATGCGCTTTACGCAGATCGAGCTGGATATGGGGGGATTTGGGCGCTTCTGGTTTGACGCCCAGCTGATTGCCATCAGCGAGCGTAAGGTGGTGGACGGTAAAAATGAGACCATTACCACCCCGCGCCTGAGCTTTCGCTTCCTGAACGTGGGGCCAGCGGCCGAGCGCGAGCTTCAGCGCATTATCTTTTCTCTGGAGCGCGACGCGCGCGAGCGCGCCAGCAAGGTGTTGTAAAGCGCGTCGGGCAGGCGGGCCGCCCGACGGCGGCATTACATGGCGTCCATCGCCTTCTGCACTTTCCAGATGTAGCGCGGCGCCTGCGGTGCCGGGTGATTTTTCGCGACGTGCTCGACGAACTCGTCCTTGTCCATATCGTTAATCTCCTCGATGGCTTCCTTACGGTCGGACGAGAAGGTCCGCAGCAGCGCCCCTGCCCCGTTCACGTAGGAGACCACCAGCGCGTACTGCATCACCTCGGGATCTTCTATCCCCTTCAGCACGCCGTGTTCCAGTATGCTCAGGTACGCCGTGCCCATCGAGATGTTACGCTCCGGGTTTTTCAGCTCGCTGGTCGACGGCTGCCCGCTCCAGCCCATGTAGCGGTAAACCTCTTTCCCCGCCGTTGACGCCTTAAGCTGCATCAGACCCACCGCGTTCGATTTGCTCACCAGCGTCGGGTTGCCGCCGGACTCCACGGCGATGATCGCCGTGATCAGGCGCGGGCTCACGCCCCAGGCTTTCCCGGCCTGCTCGCTGATCGGCATCCACTGCATGGCCCGCTTCACCGGCACCTCGGGATTCCAGGGGGGATTTTTATAATCCTGTTTCGAACTACAGCCAGCAAGCAGCACAATTAAAAAAGCAAACCATCTCAATTTCACGTCATCTGTCCTTATAGCCGGTCATCGCGGTACGCCCCCCTTGAAGCGGGCAGCGGATAAGCGGCATGATATAGACTATTCGCTTCTCATTCAGCAAGGAATTGCCATGTCTCAGATTCATCTTATCGCCCCCTCCGGCTACTGCATTAACCAGGACGCGGCGCAGCGGGGCGTGCAGCGCCTGCTCGAATCCGGCCATCGGGTAGAAAATCAGACAATCCTTCCCCGCCGCGCGCAGCGTTTTGCCGGGACGGAAGCGCAAAGGCTGAACGATATCAACGGCCTGACGAACCTTGAGGGCGCGAATAACGTCGTGCTGGCGGTGCGCGGCGGCTACGGCGCGAGCCGGCTTCTTGAGAGCATCGACTGGCAGGGGCTGGCCGCGCGCCAGCAGCGCGATCCGCTTTTAATCTGCGGGCACAGCGATTTCACCGCCATCCAGCTTGGCCTGCTGGCAACGCATAACGTCATCACCTTCAGCGGCCCGATGCTGGCCGGGAACTTCGGCGCGCCGGAGCTTAACGCGTTCACCGTGGAGCACTTCTGGCGCGCGCTGCAAAACCCGACCTTCAGCGTGGAGTGGCAAGGCAGCGGGCCGCAGTGGGCGTGCGAGGGCCAGCTGTGGGGTGGAAACCTGGCGATGCTGGTCTCGCTTCTCGGCACGCCGTGGCTGCCGCAGATTGAGGACGGCATTCTGGTGCTGGAAGATATTAACGAACATCCGTTCCGCGTCGAGCGCATGCTGCTGCAGCTGTATTACGCCGGGATCCTGGCGAAACAGTCGGCGATTATTTTAGGCAGCTTTAGCGGCTCAGAGCCCAACGACTATGACGACGGCTACACGCTGGAAACGATGGTGGATTTTATCCGCTCGCGCCTGGATATTCCGGTCATTACCGGGCTTAATTTCGGCCACGAGCAGCAAACCGTGACTCTGCCGCTCGGCGCGCAGGCATCCTTTGTGCACGATAATTCCGGCTGTCGATTAACGATAAGCGGACATCCGGTCATAAAGGCATAAAAAACCAATCATACCGCCTTAATTAAACGCTGCTCGTGCCGTTAATATGTTAGGGTTTTAATAGAGACAGCTTGATTAAGGTGGGAGTACAACAACATTGGATGCCGCAGCAATAATTAGCCTTTTCATTATCGGTTCGGTCCTCGTGACCTTTAGCATTTTATTAAGTTCTTTCTCATCGCGCCTCGGCATACCCATTCTCGTGATTTTTCTCGCTATCGGCATGCTCGCCGGTATCGACGGCATCGGCGGTATCCCGTTCGATAATTATCCCTTCGCCTATATGGTGAGTAACCTGGCGCTGGCGGTGATCCTGCTGGACGGCGGGATGCGCACCCAGGCCAGCTCGTTTCGCGTCGCGCTCGGTCCGGCACTGTCGCTGGCGACCGTCGGCGTGCTGATTACCTCCGGCCTGACCGGCATGATGGCGGCGTGGCTGTTTCATCTCGACATCATGGAAGGCCTGCTGATCGGGGCCATCGTCGGCTCGACGGATGCGGCGGCGGTGTTTTCACTGCTCGGCGGCAAGGGGCTGAACGAGCGCGTCGGCTCTACGCTCGAAATTGAGTCCGGCAGCAACGATCCGATGGCGGTCTTTCTGACCATCACCCTGATTGAGATGATTCAGCAGCACGAAACCGGGCTGAGCTGGCTCTTTGCCTGGCATATCCTGCAGCAGTTTGGGCTGGGGATTATCCTCGGCCTCGGCGGCGGCTACCTGCTGCAGCAGATGATCAACCGCATCTCCCTGCCTGCGGGCCTCTATCCCCTGCTGGCGCTGAGCGGCGGGATCTTGATTTTCGCGCTGACGACCGCGCTCGACGGCAGCGGCATTCTGGCGGTCTATCTCTGCGGCTTCCTGCTCGGCAATCGCCCTATTCGCAACCGCCACGCCATTTTGCAGAACTTCGATGGGCTGGCCTGGCTGGCGCAAATCGCCATGTTCCTGGTCCTCGGCCTGCTGGTGACGCCGTCCGACCTGCTGCCGATTGCCATCCCGGCGCTGATTCTTTCGGCGTGGATGATCTTCTTCGCCCGCCCGCTGTCGGTGTTTGCCGGCCTTCTGCCGTTTCGCGGGTTTAACCTGCGCGAGCGCGTCTTTATCAGCTGGGTTGGGCTGCGCGGCGCGGTGCCGATCATCCTTGCCGTTTTCCCGATGATGGCCGGGCTGGAAAACGCCAGGCTGTTCTTCAACGTGGCGTTCTTCGTGGTGCTGATCTCGCTGCTGTTCCAGGGCACCTCGCTCGGCTGGGCGGCGAAAAGGGCGAAGGTTGTGGTGCCGCCGGTGGGGCTGCCCGTCTCGCGCGTGGGGCTGGATATTCACCCGGAAAACCCGTGGGAGCAGTTTGTTTACCAGCTCAGCGCGGACAAATGGTGCGTGGGCGCGTCGCTGCGCGATCTGCATATGCCTGCCGAAACGCGCATTGCCGCCCTGTTCCGCGACAACGCCCTGCAGCATCCTACCGGCAGCACCCGCCTGCGCGAGGGCGATATTCTGTGCGTTATTGGCCGCGAGGCGGATCTTCCCGCGCTGGGCAAGCTGTTCAGCCAGTCGCCGCCCGTCGCGCTGGACCAGCGCTTCTTCGGCGACTTTATTCTGGAAGCCAGCGCCAAGTTCGCCGACGTGGCGCTGATTTACGGCCTGGACGAAGGGCTGGAGTACCGCGATAAGCAGCAGACGCTGGGCGAGATTATCCAGCAGCTGCTGGGCGCTGCGCCGGTGGTGGGCGACCAGGTCGAGTTCGCCGGAATGGTCTGGACGGTGGCGGAGAAAGAGGATAATGCGGTGCGGAAAGTCGGCGTGAAGCCGATGGATGAGGAGTCGGAGTAAGATTTTTTTGCCGGGTGGCGGCTTCGCCTTACCCGGCCTACGTTCGAGGATTTTGTAGGTCGGGTAAGGCGCAGCCGCCACCCGACACATACGCTAGTTACACCGTCACAACCGGCACTCTCGGCGCAAGAGCGCACATGAGTTCGTACCCTACCGTGCCCGCCGCAGAGGCCACGTCGTCAATCTTAACCTCATTGCCCCACAGCTCGACCGGCGAACCGATCCCCGCCTGCGGGCACGGCGTCAGGTCTACGGCCAGCATGTCCATTGATACCGTGCCGACCGTTCCCGTCCGCACGCCGTCAACCCATACCGGCGTGCCGGTTGGCGCAACCCGCGGATAGCCGTCCGCATACCCGCCCGCGACGATCCCAATGCGCTGCTCGCCCGCTGCGCGATAGCGGCTGCCGTAGCCAACCGTGTCCCCCGCCTTCAGCGTCTGCACGCCGATGATTTCGCTGCGCAGGCTCATGACCGGCCTGAGACCGCTGTTGGCAACGTCCTGCCACTGGCCGGACGGGGAGGCGCCGTAGAGGATAATGCCGGGACGCACCCAGTCGTAATGCGCTTCAGGATGCCAGAGCGTCGCGGCAGAGTTGGAGAGCGAGCGCGGGCAGTCCAGCCCTTCCGCCGCCTGCTCCACCCGCACCATCGCATCGTCAATGCCGTCCGGTTTTTCCGCATCGGCAAAATGGGCCATCAGGGTCATCTCGCCGACGTTTTTTAACCCGCGCAGCTGCTGCCAGACGGTGTGCACCCGCTCGGGCTGGAAGCCGAGGCGATTCATGCCGCTGTTGACTTTGAGGTAGATATCCAGCGGCGCGTGCAGCTTCGCATCCTGGAGGGCCTTCACCTGCCAGTTGCTGTGCACGCTGGTGGTGAGCCGGTACTTATCCAGCAGCGGGAGATCGCCCGCGTGGAAGAACCCTTCCAGCAGGAGAATCGGCCCCTTCCAGCCGCGCTCGCGCAGCAGAATGGCCTCTTCAAGATTCAACAGGGCAAAGCCGTCGGTGGCGGCGAGCGCGCTCCAGATGCGGTCGATACCGTGGCCGTAGGCATTCGCCTTCACCACCGACCAGACGCGCGAGCCCGGCGCGGCGCGGCGGACGATTTGCAGGTTATTCTTCAGGGCCTGCAGGTCCAGCTGAGCCAGAACAGGACGGGACATGACGACTCCTTAGCTGTGCGCGCCGTGCAGATGCTGCGGGCGCGAAGGGGTAAACCCCGATTGATAGCGCGCGGCGCTGAGATCGTCAAACGGAATTGCCGGCGTGCGCCCGGAGATCAGGTCGCTCAGCAGCTGGCCGGAACCGCAGGCCATCGTCCAGCCGAGCGTGCCGTGGCCGGTGTTGGTCCACAGGTTTTTAAACGGCGTGCGGCCCACGATCGGCGTGCCGTCCGGGGTCATCGGCCGCAGGCCGGTCCAGAAGGTTGCCTCCTCGACGGCGCCGCCGCGCGGGAAGAGATCGCCGACCACCATCTCCAGCGTTTCGCGACGCGGCTGCAGCAGCTCGGTGTTGAAGCCAACGATCTCCGCCATGCCGCCCACGCGGATGCGGTTATCAAAGCGGGTGATCGCGATTTTGTAGGTTTCATCCAGAATGGTGGAGACCGGCGCGCCGCTGTCCTCTTTTACCGGCAGCGTCAGCGAGTAGCCCTTCAGCGGGTAGACGGGAATATCGAGAATGCCCTTCAGCATCGCGGTGGAGTAAGAGCCAAAGGCCATCACGTAGGCGTCGGCCTTGATCACCTCGTCACCGCACTTCACGCCGTAGATGTTTTGCCCTTCGCTGAGCAGCCTGTCGACGGAGGTGTTAAAGCGGAACGTTACGCCCGCCTGCTCGCACATCTGCGCCAGACGCTGGGTAAAGAGCTGGCAGTCGCCGGTCTCGTCGTTCGGCAGGCGCAGGCCGCCGGTCAGCTTGTGCGCCACTTCCGCGAGCGCGGGTTCAACCTGGGCAAGCTGGCTCGCCTCGAGAAGCTGATACGGGACGCCCGCGTCTTCGAGAACGGCGATATCGCGGGTGGCGTTTTCATACTGCTGCGCGGTGCGGAAAAGCTGAAGCGTTCCGCCCTGACGGCCTTCGTAAGCGATGCCGGTAGAGGCCCGCAGCGCCTTCAGGCAGTCGCGGCTGTACTCCGCCAGGCGCACCATCCGCCCCTTGTTTTCCATGTAGTGGCGGGTGTCGCAGTTGCGCAGCATCTGCCACATCCACTTCAGCTGGAACTGGGTGCCGTCGAGGCTGATAGCCAGCGGCGCGTGGCGCTGGAACATCCATTTGATCGCCTTCAGCGGCACGCCCGGCGCCGCCCACGGAGCGGCATAGCCGGGAGAGATTTGCCCGGCGTTCGCCGCGCTGGTTTCCAGCGCGGGGCCTGGTTCACGATCGATGACGGTAACCTCATGCCCCGCCTGACTTAAATACCAGGCGCTGGTTACGCCAACCACACCACTTCCCAGTATGACAACACGCATAGCCACTCCGTTAATGAGCAAAAGAACAATCTTCTAATTACAGATTGATAACCTAGATGAAAATATTATTCAACATACGGCTTTTTTATGGTGACATATCTCACATCCTCCCCTGCTGGATGGGATGGCGGTTATTTGGAATCTCCTGCTGCGCGTTATTTTTAACCAGAATAAAATTCTGTCGACGCGGCGCTTTTTGCGGTATCGAAAACGCGAAATCGCAAAGAAAAAATTTCTGCTTAAGCACGCTTTTCAACGCGTTGTTCTATGCTTGAAAAGAGGTTCTCCAGTCAGAGAGAGCCATCCACAATGAGGGCGCGCTAATGGCTACTATTGATTCCATATCTAAGGACAACACTCGTCTGAGCGATGGACCCGACTGGACCTTCGAGCTGCTGGACGTCTACCTCGCCGAGATCGACCGGGTCGCCAAACTCTACCGCCTCGATACCTATCCGCATCAAATCGAAGTCATTACCTCCGAACAGATGATGGATGCCTATTCCAGCGTCGGGATGCCGATTAACTACCCTCACTGGTCGTTCGGTAAGAAATTCATTGAGACCGAGCGGCTCTACAAGCACGGCCAGCAGGGGCTGGCGTATGAGATCGTCATTAACTCCAACCCGTGCATCGCCTATTTAATGGAAGAGAACACCATTACCATGCAGGCGCTGGTGATGGCGCACGCCTGCTACGGGCATAACTCCTTCTTTAAAAATAACTACCTGTTCCGCAGCTGGACGGACGCCAGCTCCATCGTCGATTACCTGATTTTCGCCCGCAAATACATTACCGACTGCGAGGAGCGCTACGGCGTGGACGAGGTGGAAAAGCTGCTCGACTCGTGCCACGCGCTGATGAACTACGGCGTTGACCGTTACAAGCGTCCGCAGAAGATCTCCCTCCAGGAGGAGAAGGCGCGGCAGAAGAGCCGCGAGGAGTATCTGCAGAGCCAGGTGAACATGCTGTGGCGCACCCTGCCGAAGCGTGAGGAAGAGAAAACCGTCGCCGAGGCGCGCCGCTATCCGTCGGAGCCGCAGGAAAACCTGCTCTATTTCATGGAGAAGAACGCCCCGCTGCTGGAGCCGTGGCAGCGCGAGATCCTGCGCATCGTGCGCAAGGTGAGCCAGTATTTCTACCCGCAGAAGCAGACGCAGGTGATGAACGAAGGCTGGGCGACCTTCTGGCACTACACCATCCTTAACCACCTCTATGACGAAGGGAAAGTCAGCGAGCGCTTCATGATGGAGTTCCTGCACAGCCATACCAACGTGGTGTTCCAGCCGGCCTATAACAGCCCGTGGTACAGCGGGATTAACCCGTACGCGCTCGGCTTTGCCATGTTCCAGGACATCAAGCGCATCTGCCAGTCACCGACGGAAGAGGATAAGTACTGGTTCCCGGATATCGCCGGGTCGGACTGGCTGGAGACGCTGCATTTTGCGATGCGCGACTTTAAGGACGAGAGCTTTATCAGCCAGTTTATGTCGCCGAAGATCATGCGCGACTTCCGCTTCTTTACCGTGCTGGACGACGACAGAAATAACTTTCTGGAAATTTCCGCCATCCACAACGAGGAAGGATATCGCGAGATCCGCTCCCGCCTCTCTTCTCAGTACAACCTGAGCAACCTTGAGCCGAATATTCAGGTCTGGAACGTGGATCTGCGCGGGGATCGCTCTCTGACGCTGCGCTATATCCCGCACAACCGCGCGCCGCTGGACAAGGGGCGCAAGGAAGTGTTGAAACACGTCCACCGCCTATGGGGGTTCGACGTGCTGCTGGAGCAGCAAAACGAGGACGGCAGCGTAGAGCTGCTGGATCGCTGCCCGGCGCGGTTGAATACGCTGTAGTGGGGGATTTTTGCCGGGTGGCGGCTGCGCCTTACCCGGCCTACGGATTTTGTAGGCAGCGCCACCCACCCGACGAAAAAAAACCTCTCATCTGAGAGGTTTTTCTTTTAGCGCGTCTGGATGGCTAAATCACCCGGCAGGGTTTTCTGCATCCGGTGCCAGATCTCGCCGGAGTCTCGGCCATAGCGGCGAACGGTGTCATACACCTGATCGTGCTGGGCGGAGGAGCACAGCTCGCTCAGCTTGTGATAGAACCCCAGCGCCAGGCTGCGGGCTTCCGGATTGGCGAAATAGTGGCGGCCAATGCGGGTATAGAGCCCCTTCATGCCGTTGAGGATTAGGCCATAAATCGGGTTGCCGGAGGCGAACGCCAGACCGCGGAAGATGTTGTAGTCGAGCGTCGCGAAGGCGTCGGCATGATCTTCCACTTCGCTGGCGCTGGCCAGCACCTTAAGCGCGTCTTCAGGGTGCTGGCGAAACGCGGTGCGGATAAAGATGGTGGAGATGTTGGTACGCACAGAGAGCAGGTTATCAATCAGCTGTGGGACGCTCTCGTGATCGAGGCGCGCGAGCGTTTCAAGAATATTCAGCCCGGAGGTTTCCCAGAAGTTGTTCACTTTGGTTGGCTTGCCGTGCTGAATGGTCAGCCATCCATCGCGCGCCAGGCGCTGCAGCACTTCGCGCAGCGTGGTACGGGTGACGCCAATCAGTTCAGAGAGTTCGCGTTCAGCAGGTAGAATTGATCCCGCGGGGAAACGATTATTCCAGATGCTTTCAATGATGTACTCTTCCGCGAAACCCGCCGGGCTCTGCGCCTTAATAACCATAGTGAGATTTCCATTACACAGCTTTAGCAAATGGTACTCATCATACCAGAGGCGCGCAGAGGCAGATAGCGCAGGTAAGAGAGAAAAAAGGGATCGTCGTTTCATTTTTATGAAATTTACGCAGCGGCGTATACTTAGGGTTTGTCTTCGTTGACGGTGAAGGACATCTGTCGTGGAAATTTCTGTTGGACGCGCGCTGTGGCGCAACTTTTTAGGTCAGTCACCTGACTGGTACAAACTGACGCTGCTGGTCTTCCTGGTGGTAAATCCCCTTATCTTTCTGGTTAATCCTTTCGCTGCGGGGTGGCTGCTGGTCGGCGAGTTTATCTTCACGCTGGCGATGGCGCTGAAATGCTATCCCCTGCTCTCGGGCGGGCTGCTGGCGTTCGAAGCGGTCGTTATCGGCATGACCAGCGCGGAGCACGTTAAAGAAGAGCTGGCGAGCAATCTTGAGGTTCTGCTGCTGCTGATGTTTATGGTGGCGGGGATCTACTTTATGAAGCAGCTGCTGCTGTTTATCTTCACCCGCCTGCTGCTGAGCATCCCGTCTAAGACAATGCTGTCCGTGGCCTTCTGCCTGGCCGCCGCCTTCCTGTCCGCGTTCCTTGACGCGCTGACGGTGGTTGCGGTGGTGATTAGCGTTGCCGTCGGGTTTTACGGTATTTATCACCGCGTGGCCTCTTCCCGTCCGGGAGAGGATCTGCAGGACGACAGCCACGTAGACGCGCACAATCGCGAGGTGCTGGAGCAGTTCCGCGCGTTTCTGCGCAGCCTGATGATGCATGCGGGCGTCGGCACCGCGCTCGGCGGCGTGATGACCATGGTGGGCGAGCCGCAAAACCTGATCATCGCCAAAGCGATGGGCTGGAACTTCGGCGAGTTCTTCCTGCGCGTGGCGCCGGTCAGCGTGCCGGTGCTGGTGTGCGGAATCGCCACCTGCATCCTGCTGGAGCGGTTTAAGGCCTTCGGCTACGGCACGCAGCTGCCGGAGCCGGTGCGTCAGGAGCTGGAGAAGTTCGACCGGCAGAGCCGCAGCCAGCGCACCCGCCAGGAGACGCTGCGCCTTATCGCCCAGGGCATTATCGGCGTGTGGCTGATCGCCGCGCTGGCGTTTCACCTGGCGGAGGTCGGCCTGATCGGGCTGTCCGTTATCATTCTGGCCACCACCTTTACCGGCGTGACGGACGAGCACGCCATCGGCAAAGCGTTTACCGAGGCCCTGCCGTTTACCGCCCTGCTGGCGGTGTTTTTCGCCGTTGTGGCGGTGATTATCGACCAGCAGCTGTTTTCGCCCATCATTGCCTACGTGCTGCAGGCCGAGACGGATGCGCAGCTGACGCTGTTTTATCTGTTCAACGGCCTGCTCTCGTCGATCTCGGATAACGTGTTTGTCGGTACGGTTTATATCAACGAGGCAAAAGCGGCGATGGAGCACGGGACGATAAGCGCCGGACAGTTTGAGCTGCTGGCGGTGGCGATCAACACCGGCACCAATCTGCCATCGGTGGCCACCCCGAACGGACAGGCCGCCTTTCTGTTCCTGCTGACCTCCGCGCTGGCGCCACTCATACGGCTTTCTTATGGAAGAATGGTCTGGATGGCGCTGCCGTACACGCTGGTGCTTACCCTGGTCGGGCTGCTGTGCGTCAAAATTACCCTCATTCCCTATACGCAATGGTTAATACATGCGGGTATACTGGCTGCGCCTTAAACCTTATGTTTCGGGCAGTTCGCTGCCCGTTTGCCTTTTCGCGCGATAAACATCCGATTACGCTTTATTTCTTTCGCTAACGGTGGCGTGAAAAACGAATTGGTTTACACTGCGCTTTCTAAGCATGTTCCAGGGAAATGATTATGTTGAGATTTTTAAACCAGTGCTCCCGCGGTCGCGGAGCGTGGTTGCTGATGGCCCTGACCGCCTTTGCGCTGGAGATGGTCGCGCTGTGGTTCCAGCACGTGATGGGCCTCAAGCCCTGCGTGCTGTGCATCTACGAGCGCTGCGCGCTGTTCGGCATCATGGGTGCCGGTCTGGTGGGTGCCATTGCGCCGAAATCCCCGCTTCGCTATGCCGGTATCGCTATCTGGCTTTACAGCGCGTGGCAGGGCATTCAGCTTGCCTGGCAGCACACCGCGATGCAGCTGCATCCCTCGCCGTTTATGACCTGTGACTTCGCCGCCCGCTTCCCGAGCTGGCTGCCGCTGGACAAATGGCTGCCGCAGGTGTTCGTCGCGTCCGGCGACTGCTCCGTTCGCCAGTGGGAATTTTTAACGCTGGAGATGCCGCAGTGGCTGGTGGGCATTTTTGTTGCCTACTTCGCGGTTGCGCTGCTGGTGCTGATTGCCCAGCCGTTCAAGCCGAAAAAACGCGATCTGTTCGGAAGGTAAAAGCAAAACGGTGCAGGTCGGGTAAGCGCAGCGCCACCCGACACAACAGCGCCTGATAAAAACCCGCCTCGGCGGGTTTTTTAGCATCAGCGGGTCGGGTGATTCAGGATATGGTCTTCCCAGTCCTGCACCTCGGACTCTTTCACCGCAATGTGGCGAACGGAGATGCGCTCGCCGTGCATCGCCGCTTTAGACCCCGTCAGCAGCGGGTGCCAGTCCGGCAACGCCTTCCCTTCCGCCAGCAGGCGATACGCGCAGGTGTGCGGCAGCCATTCAAACGTTGGCAGGTTATCGCGGGTTAACTTGATGCAGTCTGGCTCAAACTCAAAGCGGCGCTCGTAGTTACGGCACTGGCAGGTTTTGATGTTGAGCTGCCTGCAGGCGACGTTGGTAAAGTAGATTTCGTCGGTGTCTTCATCCATCAGCTTGTGCAGGCAGCACTGCCCGCAGCCGTCACACAGCGATTCCCACTCCGCGTCCGTCATGTCGTCGAGCGTTTTGGTTTGCCAGAAAGGGAGTTCGTTCATCAGGATGTCCACACGTCAAAAGAAAGCGCACCTTATAACGAGTCTGGCACGTTGATGCAAGTTTTGCCGCCCATTTACGGCGGCAAGAGGCTTTTACAGTACGCGGGTTTTCAGCGACAGGCCGTTAAAACTGACCTCCAGTTCATCACTGCCGTTCAGCGGGCCGACGCCGTCCGGCGTGCCGGTCAGGATCACATCGCCCGGCTTCAGGGTAAAGAAGCGGCTCATGTAGGCTATCAGCGGCACAATCTTGTGGATCATGTCTGCCGTCGTGCCCTGCTGGCGCACCTGGCCGTTGATCTTCAGGCCCAGCGCGGTATTTTGCGGGTCGCCCTCAAAATCAGCCGCGGGGATAAAGCCGGAAATCGGGCACGCGTTGTCGAACGCCTTGGCCTTTTCCCACGGCTGCCCGGCCTTCTTCATTTTGCCCTGCACGTCGCGCAGGGTGAGATCCAGCGCCACGCCGTAACCGGCGATCGCTTTCTGCACGTGCTCTTCGGAAGCCTGGCGCAGCGTTGCGCCAATCAGCACCGCCAGCTCTACCTCATGATGAACGGAACCCAGCCCCTGCGGCAGCGCCAGCGGCTGGCGAATGTCGCACAGCGCGGTTTCCGGCTTGATGAACAGCACCGGCTCTTCCGGCGTCGCGCTGCCCATCTCCTGGATATGTTTTGCATAGTTGCTGCCCACGCAGACCACTTTGCTCACGGGATAATCCAGTAATGCGCCCTGCCAGTTATGATGTTGATACATAGTCGCTCCCTAAACGGTTGTTGTGTTACGCCCGAAAGTCCGCGGATCTATTTCTTTCCGTTCACCTCAAGGTGCTGTTTTAATAAATTTTCGGGCGGTGGTGGAAGCTGTAAATAATAGCCTTGCTCGGCCAAAGCCATTTTTACTTTTTCCAAATCAGCATTGACTAATTTCTTACGGCCGTCCAGCGGCAGCAGCATCGCCAGCTGCGGACGCCCAAAACTTTTCATTAATTCTTCAGGCACGCGGGAAAAATCGTCTTTCTTTTCGACATAAAGGTAGGTCTGGTCACGGCTTGTACTTCTGTAGATCACACAAAACATGTTTTTACTCTGAATTAATGGGTGGCGGCTTGCCTCAATATACTCCTGACTATAACATGCCTGATACTCTTCGGAATATCGCAGCGCGTTGTTGCGGTTAATAGCAAATTGAGTAAGGCCAGGATGTCAAACACGCCCATCGAGCTTAAAGGCAGTAGCTTCACCTTATCAGTGGTACATTTGCACGATGCAAAACCCGAGGTTATTCGTCAGGCGTTAGAAGACAAAATCGCCCAGGCTCCCACTTTTCTTAAGCATGCGCCTGTTGTGGTTAACGTTAGCGGTCTGAATACGCCCGTCAACTGGGCGCATCTCCAGCAGGCCGTTTCATCAACCGGGCTGCGCATTGTCGGCATAAGCGGCTGCAAAGACGTTGAGCTGAAAGCGGAAATCGAACGCGCAGGTTTGCCGCTCCTGACTGAAGGAAAGGAAAAAGCCCCGCGTTCTGCGCCTGCCGCACCCGCTGCGCCACCGCCTCCGGCGCAAAACGTTACGCAACTCACAAAAACGCGATTGATTGATGTGCCGGTTCGTTCCGGTCAGCGGATTTATGCGCCAAACTCTGATTTGATTGTTACCAGTCACGTTAGCGCTGGCGCTGAGTTGATTGCGGATGGCAACATACACGTCTACGGTATGATGCGTGGCAGAGCACTCGCGGGCGCAAGCGGCGATCGAGATGCACAAATATTTTGTACTCACCTGACGGCGGAACTGGTGTCCATCGCAGGTGAATATTGGCTGAGCGATAAAATCCCAGCCGAATTTTATGGCAAAGCGGCGCGTCTGCAGCTGGCAGACAACGCTTTGACCGTTCAACCGTTGAATTGATCCCTTTTTAACAAGGAATTTCTATGGCACGCATTATTGTTGTGACTTCGGGTAAAGGAGGCGTTGGCAAGACCACCTCCAGCGCGGCCATCGCTACAGGTTTGGCCCAGAAGGGAAAGAAAACGGTCGTTATCGACTTTGATATCGGCTTACGTAACCTGGACCTGATCATGGGCTGTGAGCGCCGCGTCGTTTATGACTTCGTTAACGTCATTCAGGGCGATGCCACGCTGAACCAGGCGCTGATTAAAGACAAGCGCACCGAGAATCTCTACATCCTTCCGGCTTCGCAGACGCGTGATAAAGACGCGCTGACCCGTGAAGGCGTGGAAAAGGTGCTCGACGAGCTGAAAAAGATGGAGTTCGACTTTGTGGTCTGCGACTCCCCTGCCGGTATCGAAACCGGTGCCCTGATGGCGCTGTACTTCGCTGACGAAGCGATTATCACCACCAACCCTGAAGTCTCCTCTGTACGTGACTCTGACCGTATTCTGGGCATTCTGGCCTCGAAGTCCCGCCGTGCGGAAAATGGCCAGGAACCGATTAAAGAGCACCTGCTGCTGACCCGCTACAACCCGGGCCGCGTGAACAAAGGTGACATGCTGAGCATGGAAGACGTGCTGGAGATCCTGCGCATTAAGCTGGTCGGCGTGATCCCGGAAGATCAGTCCGTACTGCGCGCCTCTAACCAGGGCGAGCCTGTCATCCTGGATACCATGGCAGACGCGGGTAAAGCGTATGCGGATACCGTAGACCGTCTGCTGGGAGAAGAACGTCCTTTCCGCTTCATTGAAGAAGAGAAGAAAGGTTTCCTCAAACGCCTGTTCGGAGGATAAGTTATGGCATTACTGGACTTTTTTCTCTCGCGGAAAAAAAGCACCGCCAACATCGCAAAAGAACGTTTGCAAATCATCGTTGCGGAGCGCCGTCGCAGCGACGCCGAGCCGCACTACCTGCCGCAGCTGCGCAAGGACATCCTGGAAGTGATCTGTAAATACGTGCAGATTGACCCGGAAATGGTCACCGTGCAGCTGGAGCAGAAAGACGGGGATATTTCGATTCTGGAGCTGAACGTGACGCTGCCGGAAGCGGAAGAGTCGCGTTAATCCGTTTGTGATTGCGTAGTTTGTAAGCCGGGCAAGCATCGCGCCGCCCGGCCATATCCCCGGTGGCGCTGTGCCTACCGGGGGTACAGTTCTTTAGCGCGGATAGCCTTCCAGCAGCGTTTTCAGGCGACCGGCCATCAATTCACCCCGCCATCCCGTCATCAACTCCGGTAAGCCATTCTGTGGCTTCAGCTTCCAGTGCCAGTTCAGCAGCTGGTTAATCTGACGACGCGAAGCCAGCAGCTCCGCGCTGAGCTTACTTTCCGTCGCCACGTCCAGCACCAGCGCTTTGATGTCCTTAAACGCCTTACGGTAGCCCGGCATATCCATCAGGTTCAGCAGAGGCTCCGGCAGGTCTTCATCCGCCGTTTGCTGAGCCTGCTCTACCAGCTCCAGCAGCCTTTTCCCATGGAAGCGAATTTCGCTGCCTGAAAGGCCGAGGCTGTCCAGCTCGCCGAGGCTGCCCGGCATATAACGGGCAACCGCCCACAGATGCTCCTCGCGCACGACGAAGTTCACGGCCAGGTCGCGCTCGCGCGCTTTGCGCAGGCGCCAGTCAGCCAGCAGCTGCAGGCAGGCGAGCTGACGCGTGCGCAGCTGCCAGGCGTTGGTGATGTCGCGCCACGCTTCTTTTGGGTCAAGCACTTCCTGACGACGCTGCTGCGTCATGCGGCACTCGTCGAGGGCCGCATCCAGCCAGCCGGAGGCTTCCGCCTCTTTCATCAGCTGTCCGGCAATCGGCAGGAGGTAAAAAACGTCCGCCGCCGCGTATTCAAGCTGACGCTCGGACAGCGGGCGCGCCAGCCAGTCGGTGCGGGATTCGCTTTTATCCAGCTTCACACCCGTATATTCCTCAACCATCGCCGCGAATCCCCAGGAGAGCGGGCGATTGCTAAAGGCCGCGAGGATCTGCGTGTCGATGAGCGGCTGCGGCATGATGCCAAAGGTATTCAGGAACACTTCCAGATCTTCACTGCCTGCGTGCAGGTATTTGGTCACCGCGGTATCGAGCAGCAGCTCGCGCATCGGGGCCCAGTCGGTAATGCCGAGCGGGTCGATCAGCGACACATGCTTACCGTCATACATCTGGATAAGACCCAGTTGCGGATAGTAGGTGCGCGTGCGTACAAACTCGGTATCCAGTGCGATGGCAGGAAAATCGCGCGTAACTTCGCACAGCGAAGCCAGCTCGTCATTTGTTGTGATTATCTGGTAATTCAAAACGGGTTCTCTTTTGTTTGCGCCAAAAAAAACGCCGGCATAACCGGCGTCTGGGCGATTAGCGTGGAGCTCAGGCCTTATTGTCCACGTTGGCGCGGGCTTCGTCACGTAATTCTCGTCGTAATATCTTCCCGACGTTCGATTTCGGCAGTTCGACCCGGAACTCGACCAGCTTAGGCACTTTATATCCCGTAAGCTGGCGGCGGCAAAACGTCACCAGCTCCTCTTCGGTAAGGGCGGGATCTTTCTTCACCACAAAAATCTTCACCGCTTCTCCGCTGCTGCCGGAAGGCACGCCAACGGCTGCAACCTCCTGCACGCCGTGGTGCTGCATCACGACGTCTTCAATTTCATTCGGATAAACGTTAAACCCGGAGACGAGGATCATGTCTTTTTTACGGTCGACGATGCGCAGGAAGCCCTCCTCGTCCATAACCGCAATATCCCCGGTGTGCAGCCAGCCGTCCTTAATGATCTCATCCGTGGCGTCCGGGCGCTGCCAGTAGCCCAGCATCACCTGCGGCCCCTTCACGCAAAGCTCACCCGGTTCCCCCGGCGCGACCTCGTTATCCTCGTCGTCCACCAGCTTCGCTTCGGTAGACGGCACCGGCAGGCCAATGCTTCCGCTGTGGTAGTCGATATCGTGCGGGTTAACGCTGACCAGCGGGGCGCACTCCGTCAGGCCGTAGCCTTCCAGCAGATACTGTCCGGTGAGCTTCACCCAGCGCTCGGCGACCGCCTGTTGAACCGGCATGCCGCCGCCTGCGGAAAGATGCAGCGTGGAGAAATCGAGCTGCTGGAACTCTTTGTTGTTGAGCAGCGCATTGAACAAGGTATTCACCCCGGTCATGGCGGTGAACGGGTATTTCGCCAGCTCTTTCACCAGGCCCGGAATATCGCGCGGGTTGGTGATCAGCACGTTCTGACCGCCCAGTTCGATAAACAGCAGGCAGTTCATGGTGAGCGCAAAAATGTGGTACAGCGGCAGCGCGGTGATCACCAGCTCTTTACCCGGGTGCAGCAGCGGCCCGTAGGTCGCATTCACCTGCTCAAGGTTCGCCAGCATGTTGCGGTGCGTGAGCATTGCCCCTTTGGCGACGCCCGTGGTCCCGCCGGTGTATTGCAGGAACGCGAGATCTTCAGCCACGACCTCCGGCTTCACGTACTGCAACCGGTAGCCCGCGTGCAGCGCGCTGCGGAATGAAATTGCATCCGGCAGGTGGTACTTCGGCACCAGGCGCTTCACGTACTTCACGACGAAGTTGACCAGCGTGCCCTTGGCCGTGGAGAGCTGGTCGCCCATGCGGGTGAGGATAACGTGTTTAACCGGGGTTTTATCGACGACTTTTTCCAGCGTGTGGGCAAAGTTCGACACAATGACGATGGCCGCCGCGCCGCTGTCGTTGAGCTGATGCTCCAGCTCGCGCGGGGTGTACAGCGGGTTGACGTTCACGACGATCATCCCGGCGCGCAGGATGCCGAACAGCGCTACCGGATACTGCAGCAGGTTCGGCATCATCAGCGCGACGCGGTCCCCTTTTTGCAGCCCCAGCCCTTCCTGTAAATAGGCGGCAAACGCCCGGCTACGCTCTTCCAGCTTGCGGAAGGTCATGACCTCGCCCATGTTCACAAATGCGGGCCGATCGGCGTAGCGCCGTACCGAATGCTCAAATAATTCAATCAGGGATTGATAACGGTCAGGATTGATCTCCGCAGGGACATCCGCGGGATAACGGTTAAGCCAAACCTTTTTCAATGCATCACCTCTGAAATGAGTGTTCGTCGTCATCACAACCCC
Organism: Enterobacter sp. KBR-315C3_2022; assembly: GCF_041399425.1. Taxonomy (NCBI): domain Bacteria; kingdom Pseudomonadati; phylum Pseudomonadota; class Gammaproteobacteria; order Enterobacterales; family Enterobacteriaceae; genus Enterobacter; species Enterobacter sp. KBR-315C3_2022. The sequence continues at coordinate 259,925 of NZ_JBGKEB010000001.1, read as the reverse complement.
GATAATAAACAGTTTGTTAACATTATATTAACTCAGCGTACCAGTTTATTAATTGTTCGGATTTAAGGTTGCGAAGCGCGTCACTCTTTTTTTTCGTTTTATCCGTAAAAAAACAGAGACAGCGGCTGAGCCGCTGTCTCTTTCCTAACAATAACAGTAAGTTACTCAGTTACGATCGTCTGGACCTGCGCCGGGCCCGGGTTATACCAGCCCCAGCCCGGGTAGCCATAGCGGTACGGATGCGGGCCCCACATCCACGGATCGATCGGCTGCGGCGGCATGACAACCTGCTCGACAATCCGCCAGCGCTTGTAGCCGTTGACCTGCATGGTCATAAATTTGTACGGCGTGCTGCCGATTTTACCCTGCACCGTGCCGGTGATCGGGCCAACAACCGTCACCAGCTGTCCGCGGAAATCAACCGGATCGAGGAAGCCGCCGACGTCAGCGTAGATTCGCCCGCGTGAAGGTTCGCCCAATGCAGGCCGCGCGCCGCTGTCCAGCGGCACCGTGGCGATCTCAAGGCGGGTTTTGCCCTGCTGGTTTATCACCTCAACAACTTTACCGCCGAAGCGCGCCTCCTGCCCGACGTACAGCTCGGGGGCATTCATCACGCGTACCAGATCCTGCTGTGGCGTCGGGCTGCTGCCCTTAATCGCATCAGGTACGGTTACGCAACCGCTCAGTGCTATGGCAAACGCGCCTGCCATTATCAGGCGTAAAGCATTATTTTTAACCGCCATGGTGCGACTCCTTTTTCTCAGTTCCTGTTACTGAGATTCACTCGCGGCCCGGAAGTTTCTTCCACGCAACGGTGTTTCGCAAATAAACAGGCTCAGCATGCTCAACGGCCACGGTTTTTCCCGCCGCGAACAGCTGACAGGCGATGGGCAGCATGTCCTCTGCAGCGGGCAGGAGCATTTGGCCATCCACCAGCGTTAGCCCCGTGCCGCTGGCCATCTCTGGCCACGCTGGCCAGCCGGTTCCGACCGTCGCCCACTCGCCGGAGAGCTGCTTGAGGCGTTCGGTCACCGCTTCCGGCTTGAGCACCGCTTCGGTCTCTTCGCCGTGCCAGACGCCCTGCTCATCGCGGACGTACTCGGCCCAGTAGACTTCGCCCATGCGCGCGTCAATGGCGGCCAGCACGCGGGTCGCGCCGGTCATACGCCACGCGCCCTGCGCCATCGTTGCCAGCGTAGAGACGCCGATCATCGGCAGAGTTGCCCCCAGCGCCAGCCCCTGCGCAATGCCAATGCCAATGCGCACGCCGGTGAAGCTGCCCGGGCCGCGGCCATAGGCCAGCGCGTCAAGCCCGGCCAGGCTGGCGTTCCCTTCGGTGAGGATCTGTTTTACCAGAGGCAGGATCCGCTGGGTGTGTTCGCGCGGGCACTCTTCGAAATGCGCGCAGATAGCGCCGTCGTTCCACAGGGCAACGGAACAGGCTTCCGTTGCGGTATCAATAGCCAGAATTCGCATCAGTCGTCGCGCTCTCGCAATGGTCAGTCACAAAATGGCGCGCATCTTAGCACAGTTACGCACAAATTACTCCGCCGTTGGGTTCGCCAGGAAGCGGACCGCGCGTTTAATGTCCCGCGTGCGCGGCGCGGGCGGTAGGCTCGCGAGGAAGGTGGCGCCGTAGGGGCGCATCACCAGGCGGTTATCGCAAATCACCAGCACGCCGCGATCGGTAACGTCGCGGATAAGACGCCCTACCCCCTGCTTGAGGGTAATGACCGCATCGGGAAGCTGGACCTCGTCGAACGGATCGCCCCCGCGCAGCCGGCAGTCCTCCATGCGCGCCTTCAGCAGCGGATCGTCCGGAGAGGTAAACGGCAGCTTGTCGATGATTACCAGCGAAAGGGTATCGCCGCGCACGTCCACCCCTTCCCAGAAGCTGCTGGTCGCCACCAGAAGCGCGTTACCGGCGGAGACGAACTGCTGTAGCAGCTGGCCTTTGCTGGTTTCGCCCTGCAGCAGAACGGGCAGCGTCATGGTGGCGCGGAACTGCTCCGCCAGATCCCGCATCATGGCGTGGGAGGTGCAAAGCATAAAGCAGCGGCCGTTGTTGGCCTCGATCATCGGCCTGAGCATCGCCGCCAGATGGCGCGCCGCCCCCGGCTGGTTAGGCAACGGAAGATTGCGCGGAACGCAGAGCAGCGCCTGCTTTTCATAATCAAAGGGGCTCGGCAGCAGAAGCGATTCCGCCTGCTCGATGCCCAGGCGTTCGGTAAAGTGATGGAGTTCGTCGTTAACGGAGAGCGTCGCGGAGGTGAAAATCCAGCTCCCCGGCTTTTGCGCCATCACCTCTTTGAATTTGTCCGCCACGGTCAGCGGCGTCAGCGCCAGCGTGAAGTGGCGGGAGGTGCATTCGTACCAGTAGCTGTATCCGGGCTGATTAATCTCTTTCAGCCTTTTCAGCCGCGTGCGATAGAGCGTGGCGCGCTCAAAGGCGGCATCCAGCAGGGCCGAACGCCCGAGCGACAGTTTTGCCACGTCGTAGCAGAGCTCTAACGCGTCGTCGAGCAGCAGCAGCGCGCGCTGAATGTTTTTGTCCGCCAGCAGCTCGCGCAGGTTGCCCCGGTAGCCCGGCTCGCCGAGCTGCAGGCGGAAATCCTGCGCGCTTTGCGCCAGGCGGTCGGCGCACTTTTGCAGCTGCTGGGTGTCTTTGAGTTCCGTGCGGTAGGCAATGGTGAAATCTTTCGCCAGGTCCTGAAGCTGACGGCTGGAGAGCGACTGGCCAAAATACTGGCTGGCGATATCGGGAAGCTGGTGCGCTTCATCGAAAATCATGACGTCCGCTTCCGGGATAAGCTCGCCAAAACCGCTGTCTTTAACGACCATGTCGGCGAGGAACAGATGGTGGTTGACCACCACCACGTCCGCGTCCATCGCGGTTTTACGCGCTTTCACCACAAAACAATCTTTATACAGCGGGCAGTCGCTGCCGAGGCAGTTATCGTTGGTGCTCGTGACCAGCGGCCAGGCGGGCGAATCCTCCGGTACGCTGGCGCAGGTGCTGATATCACCCTCTTCGGTCTGGTTCGCCCACGCGCGCAGCACGATCACGTCGCTGAGGGTTTGCACGGGCAGATCGCCACCGGCCAGCGCCTGCTGTTCAAGGCGCTCGAGGCAAAGATAGTTCGAGCGCCCCTTCAGCAGCGCCAGGCGGCCTTTGTACTTCAGCGCTTTCGCCACCGTTGGCAGATCGCGGCTGTAGAGCTGATCCTGCAGCGCCTTCGATCCGGTGGAGATGATGACTTTTTTCTTCGCCCGCAGCGCAGGCGCGAGGTAGGCGTAGGTTTTCCCCGTGCCGGTACCGGCCTCAACCACCAGCGGTTGTGCTTTATCGATGGCGTGCGCAACGGCATGCGCCATCTGCCGCTGCGGTTCGCGCGGCTTAAAGCCGGGGATCGCCTTTGCTAACTGACCTTCGGGGGAAAAATCGTCTGCCACGGTGCTCTCTCACTGTATTTTTGCACAGGGATTATGTCAGCCCATCCTCTCGTGTGCCACCCCAAATAGTGACGGCGCGAGAACAATATGGCAGTCTTGCCGCCTGAATACGCTAAATAACGAGGAAACGTTTATGACAATTGTGCGCATTGATGCCGAAGCCCGCTGGTCTGATGTGGTGATTCATAACCAGACGCTTTACTACACCGGCGTACCGGCCAACCTCGACGCCGACGCCTTCGCGCAGACGGCCAACACGCTGGCGCAAATTGACGCCGTGCTGGAAAAACAGGGCAGCGATAAGTCCCGCATTCTGGACGCCACGATTTTCCTGGCGAACAAAGAGGATTTCGCGGCGATGAATAAAGCCTGGGATGCGTGGGTCGTGGCGGGTCACGCGCCTGTACGCTGCACCGTACAGGCCACGCTGATGAAACCGGAATATAAGGTAGAGATTAAGATTATCGCGGCGGTTTAAGCCCGATTACTCATCTTCATCTTCGTCTTCAAATCGCGCCACGATCCGTTCGCCGGTATGGCTGGCGCGAATTTCCTGCGCGACAACGGTTATCGCCTCGCCGCTGCTCATGCCCTGGGTCATCAGTTCCTGAATGCGCTCTACGGCTTTCTGCTGCTGCTCGTGGCTCAGAGAAGGTAAACCTGCAAACATCGTTAACTCCTGCTAAATTGTTCGCGCTAATTATTTCACGCTGCCCGGTAGTATGCCACACATGAACATGCGCTTCCCCACTGTTATTACCCTGCCCTGGCGCGCTGACGCCGCCGAGTTCTGGTTTGACCGCCTGAGCCATCTGCCGTATGCGATGCTGCTGCATTCCGGCCACGCGGATCATCCCTACAGCCGTTTCGATATTCTGGTCGCCGATCCGGTCAGCACGCTGACGACCCAGGGCGAGATCACGCAGACTGAACGCGGACCGTCCACGGACGATCCGCTGGCGCTGCTGCAGCAGGCAATTGACGCGCTGAACCTGTCCGCCCTGCCCGACGCCGATCTGCCGTTTCAGGGCGGCGCGCTGGGGCTGTTTGGCTACGATCTGGGCAGACGCTTCGAAACGCTGCCCGAAAACGCGGTAGGCGATATTTCGCTGCCGGATATGGCCGTCGGCCTGTACGACTGGGCGCTGATCGTCGACCACCGCAAAGAGGTCGTCTCGCTGGTGAGCCATCAGGATGCAAAAACGCGCCTGGCCTGGCTGGAAGCCCAGACGCCCGCCGAGCGCGAGGCTTTTACGCTCACCTCGCCATGGCGCTCAAACATGAGCGAGCAGGCGTATGCCGAGAAGTTCGAACGCGTGCAGAGCTACCTGCAAAGCGGCGATTGCTATCAGGTGAACCTCGCCCAGCGCTTTGAGGCGACCTACGCGGGCGACGAGTGGCAGGCGTTTAGGCAGCTTAACGCCAGCAACCGCGCGCCGTTCAGCGCCTTTATCCGCCTGGAGCAAGGCGCCATTCTGAGCGTCTCCCCGGAGCGCTTCATCCATCTGGCCGAAGGCATCATCCAGACGCGTCCGATTAAAGGCACGCTTCCGCGCCTGAGCGATCCCGACGCGGACCGCATGCAGGCAGAAAAGCTGGCCGCTTCGCCAAAGGATCGTGCAGAAAACCTGATGATTGTCGATCTGATGCGCAACGACATTGGCCGCGTGGCCGAGCCGGGAAGCGTCGCCGTGCCCGAGCTGTTCGTCGTCGAGCCCTTCCCTGCCGTGCACCATCTGGTCAGCACCGTTACCGCGCGGCTGCCCGCGTCGCGCTCCGCCTGCGACCTGCTTCGCGCCGCGTTTCCGGGCGGCTCCATCACCGGCGCGCCCAAGGTGCGGGCGATGGAAATTATCGATGAGCTGGAGCCGCACCGGCGCAGCGCCTGGTGCGGCAGCATCGGCTACGTGAGCCTTTGCGGCACGCTGGATACCAGCATCACCATCCGCACGGTCACCGCAAGCCAGGGCAAACTCTACTGCTCCGCGGGCGGGGGCATCGTCGCCGATAGCGAAGTTGGGGCTGAATATCAGGAAACCTTTGATAAAGTTAACCGTATCCTCAAGCAACTGGAGAATTGACGGGTGAAGAAAGAGAACCTGACGCTGGATGATTTTTTATCGCGCTTTCAGCTTTTGCGTCCGCAGGTGAGCCGGGAAACGCTCAATCGCCGTCAGGCCGCGGTGTTGATCCCCGTCGTGCGCCGCGAGCAGCCGGGCCTGCTGCTGACGCAGCGCGCGCCGCACATGCGCAAGCATGCCGGTCAGGTGGCTTTCCCCGGCGGCGCGGTCGACAGCACCGACGCCTCGTTAATCGCCGCGGCGCTGCGCGAGGCGCAGGAAGAGGTTGCCATTCCTCCCGAGGCCGTTGAGGTGATTGGCGTTCTGCCGCCGGTCGACAGCGTGACCGGTTTTCAGGTTACGCCCGTGGTCGGCATTATTCCGCCCAATCTTCAATACCATGCCAGCGTAGATGAAGTTTCCGCGGTGTTCGAAATGCCGCTGGAAGAAGCCCTTCGCCTGGGCCGCTATCACCCCCTGGATATTCAGCGCCGCGGACACGATCATCGGGTCTGGCTGTCGTGGTATCAGCATTATTTTGTCTGGGGCATGACGGCAGGCATCATTCGTGAGCTGGCGCTGCAAATCGGCCTGAAACCTTGACTATACTTTACATTCCGGAATTTGACGTAAGTTTGCGAGGCGCGTCTCAGCATTAGTAATTCAGGGCTAATTCATTAGTTTAATTCATGTGAATAGTTAAGCCGACGCTGACGTTCCCTCATACACTATGCGCAGTTAAAACATCGTTACCGAATAGTCTGGTAACCCTGTCAGGAGTGTGAAAGTGATTAGTATATTCGACATGTTCAAAGTGGGAATTGGCCCCTCTTCTTCCCATACCGTAGGGCCGATGAAGGCCGGTAAACAGTTCGTCGATGATCTGGTCGAAAAAGGATTACTGGAAAGCGTTACCCGCGTCGCCGTGGATGTCTACGGCTCGCTGTCATTAACGGGTAAAGGCCACCACACCGATATCGCCATTATTATGGGTCTGGCAGGCAATATGCCGGACACGGTTGACATTGATGCCATTCCGGCATTTATTCGCGACGTAGAAACGCGCGGTCGCCTGCTGCTGGCCAACGGCCAGCGCGAAGTGGATTTCCCGCAGGACGACGGCATGCGTTTTCGCAGCGACAACCTGCCGCTGCACGAAAACGGGATGACCCTCCACGCGTTTAGCGGCGACAAAAAAATTTACAGCAAAACGTACTACTCCATCGGCGGCGGTTTCATCGTCGATGAAGAGCATTTCGGCAAAGACAGCGCGAGCGACGTGAACGTGTCGTATCCGTTCAAATCCGCGACGGAAATGCTGGGCTACTGCAAAGAGACCGGCCTGTCGCTCTCCGGCATGGTGATGCAGAACGAGCTGGCGCTGCACAGCAAAAAAGAGATTGAAGACTATTTCACCAACGTCTGGCAGACCATGCGCGCCTGTATCGACCGCGGGATGAATACCGAAGGCGTCCTGCCGGGGCCGCTGCGCGTGCCGCGTCGCGCCTCCGCCCTGCGCCGCATGCTGGTGACGACGGACAAGTTCTCTAACGATCCGATGAACGTGGTGGACTGGGTGAACATGTTTGCCCTGGCCGTAAACGAAGAGAACGCCGCGGGTGGCCGCGTGGTCACCGCGCCAACCAACGGCGCGTGCGGCATCGTTCCTGCCGTGCTGGCGTACTACGATCACTTCATCGAGCCCGTCACGCAGGATATCTTTATTCGCTATTTCCTCGCGGCAGGTGCGATCGGCGCGCTGTACAAGATGAACGCCTCTATCTCTGGCGCGGAAGTTGGCTGCCAGGGTGAGGTTGGCGTCGCGTGCTCAATGGCGGCGGCGGGTCTGGCCGAGCTGCTGGGCGCAAGCCCGGAGCAGGTGTGCGTGGCTGCGGAAATCGGCATGGAGCACAACCTTGGCTTAACCTGCGATCCGGTTGCGGGTCAGGTTCAGGTGCCGTGCATCGAGCGTAACGCAATCGCCTCGGTAAAAGCGATCAACGCCTCGCGGATGGCCATGCGCCGTACCAGCGAGCCGCGCGTATCGCTGGATAAGGTCATTGAAACCATGTACGAGACCGGCAAAGACATGAACGCGAAGTACCGCGAGACGTCGCGCGGCGGCCTGGCAATCAAGGTGCAGTGCGACTAATCCCTCCTTTCGCCCATCCGCTACGGGTGGGCGAAATTTCCTCCCGCTTCTCGTCCCCCTGACGTTTCCCCACTACAATTTTTCAAAGATGCACGGCGTTCTCATGAGTCACTGTCTGTCGATGCTGGCTGTCGGCGGGCGGCTGTCCGCTTCGCTTTTGCATCACGGTAAGGGGTACTGGCCGGATAGATTGATGGCGGGGAGAGCTCCCCGCCAGCGCATCAGGGACACATGGTGCCCCTGATATCGTTGCGTTAGTAAAGGTTACTCTTCTTCGTCATGCGCCGATTGTTCTTTAACAATTCTGACCATATCAACGCGGTAGTCGTTGGCTTCAACGATCGTGATATGCAGCGGCGGCATTTCGATGACGTCGCCAACGCGCGGGATTTGCCCGTTCACGGCGATGACAAGGCCCGCCACGGTGGCAATGTCTTCTTCATCGTTCACCACGTTTTCGACGCCCAGCGTATGCGAGAGTGCGTGCAGATCGGTGGTGCCTTTCACCAGCCAGCCGTCGCCGTCCGCGACGATCTCCGGCGTTTCATCGGCATCCGGGAACTCACCGGCAATCGCTTCAAGCACGTCCAGCGGCGTGACCAGCCCCTGCACCACGCCAAACTCGTTGGTGACGATGACGAAGCTACCGCGCGCGCGGCGCAGCACGCCAAGCAGGTTGATCGGATCGAGCGTTTCCGGCACCACAATCGCAGGTGAGGCAGCGGCGATGGCTTCAACGTTCACGCCCTCTTCCAGCGCCACCAGCATCTCTTTTGCGCGGACCACGCCGATAATTTCGTCCAGCTCGCCGCGGCACACCGGGAACAGGCTGTGCGGTGAAGAGAGCAGCTGCTGTCGGATTTCATCCACGCTCAGGCTGGCATCGACCCAGCTGATTTCACCGCGCGGAGTCATAATCCCGCGCAGAGAGCGGGAGGCTAAAGAGAGCACGCCGTTAATCATGTAGCGTTCTTCTTCAACGAAGGCCCCTTCCGGTACCGGCACCGGATTGCGATTCTCGTTATCAGACTGCACGTTCACCTGACGACGACCGCCCATCAGGCGCAAAATCGCGTCGGCGGTACGGGCGCGCAGCGGCAGCGTAGACTGGTGCTTGATAAAGTTACGGCGCGCAATCTGGTTAAACAGTTCGATAACGATCGAGAAGCCAATCGCGGCGTACAGGTAGCCTTTCGGAATATGGAAGCCAAAACCTTCCGCGACCAGGCTCAAACCGATCATCAGCAGGAAGCTCAGGCAGAGCACCACCACCGTTGGATGTTCGTTGACGAATCGCGTCAGCGGCTTGGAGGCCAGCAGCATTACCGCCATGGCAATCACAACGGCGGCCATCATCACCGGGAGATGGTTCACCATACCGACTGCGGTGATCACGGCATCCAGCGAGAAGACGGCATCAAGCACCACGATCTGCAGTACCACCACCCAGAAGCTGGCGTAGCCTTTTCCGTGCCCATCATCGTGCTGACGGTTTTCGAGCCGCTCGTGTAGCTCCGTTGTCGCCTTGAAGAGCAGGAATATACCCCCGACAAGCATGATCAGATCGCGCCCTGAGAAGGTGTAATCCATCACGGAGAACAGCGGTTTTGTCAGCGTGACCATCCACGAGATAACAGACAGCAGCGCCAGTCGCATGATCAGCGCCAGCGAAAGGCCAATCAGGCGCGCTTTATCACGCTGCTTTGGCGGCAGTTTGTCTGCAAGGATGGCGATAAACACCAGGTTATCAATACCGAGAACGATTTCCAGCACAACCAGCGTGAGTAATCCCACCCAGATTGACGGGTCCATTAGAAATTCCATGACAAGCTCCTGCTAAAGGAATGACAAAACGGTGCCCGGCTAAGCGTGGGCAAATCGAAGGCAAACGGCGTTGAAGCGTGGCGAGAATCGCCGGTGTAAGAGGCGCGGGATGGCCTGAAGGATGACTGACGTCGGTGACGGTCCATATAGTGGGCTGTAGCCCTATACTCCTGATCGATTAAACGGAGGCTAAACATATCAGAGAGAATAATCTTTTGGCAAAGATTTACTTTCCTTTGCAATCGCTGGAAAAGACTAAATTTTCGCCGCGTAATTTCTATGTTACGAAACCTAAATTACGGATCTTCATCACATAAATTATTTTTTCACTGTCTAAAATAAATCGCGGAAGTCTTCGTTAATTTAACTCTAACCCTTATCTGAATCGATTCGGTGAGCGAATACGATTCTCAGTACGACTGCCCGGCAGGCGTATTAATGATAATAAAAGGAGGTAGCAAGTGACCATTGCTATTGTCATAGGCACACATGGTTGGGCTGCAGAGCAGCTACTCAAAACGGCAGAAATGCTGTTGGGCGAGCAGGAAAACGTCGGCTGGATCGATTTCGTTCCCGGAGAAAACGCCGAAACGTTGATCGAAAAGTACAACGCTCAGCTTGAGAAGCTGGATACCAGCAAAGGCGTGCTGTTTCTCGTTGATACATGGGGCGGCAGCCCGTTTAATGCTGCCAGCCGCATTGTTGTCGATAAAGAGCACTATGAAGTCGTCGCCGGGGTAAACATCCCAATGCTGGTGGAAACCTTCATGGCGCGTGACGACAATCCGTCGTTCGACGAGCTGGTGGCACTGGCGGTGGAAACCGGTCGCGAAGGCGTGAAAGCGCTGAAAGCACAGCCGGTTGAGAAGCCTGCCCCGGTTGCGGCAGCGCCGAAAGCCGCGGCACCGGCAAAACCGATGGGCCCGAACGATTATATGGTGATCGGCCTTGCGCGTATCGATGACCGTCTGATCCACGGCCAGGTGGCGACGCGCTGGACCAAGGAGACAAACGTCAAGCGTATCATCGTTGTCAGCGACGAAGTGGCCGCCGACACCGTGCGTAAAACCCTTCTGACCCAGGTTGCTCCTCCGGGCGTGACCGCGCACGTGGTGGACGTCGACAAGATGATCCGCGTGTATAACAACCCGAAATATGCTGGCGAGCGCGTGATGCTCCTGTTCACGAACCCGACAGACGTCGAGCGCATTGTTGAAGGCGGCGTGAAAATCACCTCCGTTAACATCGGCGGTATGGCTTTCCGTCAGGGCAAAACGCAGGTCAACAACGCCATTTCAGTCGATGCGAAGGATATCGAAGCATTCAACAAGCTGAATGCGCGCGGTATCGAGCTGGAGGCCCGCAAGGTTTCCACCGATCAGAAGCTGAAAATGATGGACTTGATCGGCAAAGTGGGGAAATAAGCCCGCGCCGGTTTTTCACATAAAGATAATGTAATAGGAGAAGTACAATGGAGATTACCACTCTTCAGATTGTGCTGGTGTTCGTCGTCGCATGTATTGCGGGTATGGAATCCGTACTTGATGAATTTCAGTTCCACCGTCCGCTGGTGGCCTGTACGCTGATCGGTGCCGTTCTCGGTGATATGAAAACCGGTATCATCATCGGTGGTACCCTGGAAATGATCGCCCTCGGCTGGATGAACATCGGTGCGGCGGTTGCGCCCGATGCGGCGCTGGCATCCATTATTTCTACCGTTCTGGTTATCGCCGGGCATCAGAGTATCGGTGCAGGCATCGCGCTGGCCATCCCTCTGGCCGCTGCGGGCCAGGTGCTGACCATCATCGTGCGTACTATTACCGTGGCTTTCCAGCACGCGGCGGATAAGGCGGCGGACAATGGCAACCTGACGGCGCTTTCATGGCTCCACGTCTCGTCCCTGTTCCTGCAGGCGATGCGTATCGCGATCCCGGCGGTTATCGTTGCGATCTCCGTCGGTACGAGCGAAGTGCAGAGCATGCTGAACGCCATTCCAGAAGTGGTGACCGGCGGTCTGAACATCGCGGGCGGTATGATCGTCGTCGTCGGTTACGCGATGGTGATCAACATGATGCGCGCAGGCTACCTGATGCCGTTCTTCTACCTCGGCTTCGTTACCGCGGCCTTCACCAACTTCAACCTGGTTGCGCTGGGTGTGATTGGTGCGGTCATGGCGATTCTCTACATCCAGCTCAGCCCGAAATATAACCGCGTAGCGGGTGCTCCGGCGCAGGCAGCTGGTAATAACGATCTCGATAACGAACTGGACTAGCAGGTGAGCGACATGGTTGATATGACAAAAACTACCACTGAGAAAAAACTCACTCCGGGTGATATTCGTGGCGTGTTCATCCGTTCTAACCTGTTTCAGGGTTCATGGAACTTCGAACGCATGCAGGCGCTGGGCTTCTGCTTCTCCATGGTGCCGGCGATTAAGCGCCTGTATCCGGAAAACAACGAAGCGCGTCGCCAGGCGATTAAGCGTCACCTGGAATTTTTCAACACCCATCCTTACGTAGCCGCGCCGGTTCTCGGCGTGACCCTGGCGATGGAAGAGCAGCGCGCAAACGGCGCCGAGATTGACGATGGTGCCATCAACGGTATCAAAGTGGGTCTGATGGGGCCGCTGGCGGGCGTGGGTGACCCAATCTTCTGGGGTACGGTGCGTCCGGTATTTGCAGCATTAGGTGCGGGTATCGCGATGAGCGGCAGCCTGCTGGGCCCGCTGCTGTTCTTCATTCTGTTCAACGCCGTGCGCCTGCTGACCCGCTACTACGGCGTGGCTTACGGCTACCGTAAAGGTGTGGACATCGTTAAGGACATGGGCGGCGGCTTCCTGCAGAAACTGACCGAGGGGGCGTCAATTCTCGGCCTGTTTGTCATGGGGGCGCTGGTTAACAAGTGGACGCACGTGAACATCCCGCTGGTGGTTTCAACCATCACCGGTCAGGATGGTCAGACCCGCGTGACCACCGTGCAGACGATTCTGGACCAGCTGATGCCTGGCCTGGTGCCGCTGCTGCTGACCTTCGCCTGTATGTGGCTGCTGCGTAAGAAAGTTAACCCGCTGTGGATCATCGTTGGCTTCTTCGTCATCGGTATCGCCGGGTACGCTGTCGGCCTGCTGGGCCTGTAAGAACGCGTTATGAGCCGGGGGCATGCCCCCGGTCTTTTTTTTCTGGAGGATGAATGACTGTCACGGACCTCGCACTGGTTTTATTTATTGCCGCCCTTCTGGCTTACGCCATCTATGACGAATTCATCATGCCCCGCCGCCACGGCGAGACGCTGCTCTCCCTTCCCCTTCTTCGCCGCAGCCGCGTCGACGGTTTTATCTTCGCCGGTCTGGTCGTCATTCTGATTTACAATAACGTCACCGCGCACGGTGCAATATTAACCACATGGTTATTATGTGCGCTGGCATTAATGGCCGTTTATCTTTTCTGGATCCGCACGCCCAAAATCATTTTCAAAAGCAGCGGCTTTTTCTTCGCCAATGCGTGGATAGAATATCGCCGCATTAAAGAGATGAATTTATCTGAAGACGGCGTGCTGGTGATGCAATTAGAGCAGCGCCGCCTGCTTGTGCGCGTTAAGAATATTGATGACCTCGAAAAAATATACAAATTAATGGTTGAAACTCAGTAAGTTACATCTCATAGCACTGGCTATATTTCCCGACATGTGGATGTAAAAAATATAGCCAAAGCTATAACCCTTCGATTAATTCACTTATATTTATTAACGATATACTCACCCTTAACTCTTAATGAAAATCGTTATCAATAAGTAAGATAAAATAAACTATCTCGTTTATTGTTTTATATTCTCAAATTATGTTAAGGTTGCGCCCGTCGTTGGGGAGTAGCCGATTTCCTGTTCGCAGGGAATGTACGTGTCAACATACTCGTTGAAAAACGTGGCACGTACGGATCGCACCGGGCACCTTTTGTGTAGTGCGATCAGGCGAGACCATAGATACATCAACTGCTGTTTACTGGGGGCAGTGATGTGTCATATGGATATCTCCCGGTCTGGATGCTGTTATGAATATCTCCGCTACAATTCTTCTCGCTTTCGGCATGTCTATGGACGCGTTTGCTGTCTCCATCAGCAAGGGCGCCACGCTCCACAAACCTAAATTTTCAGAAGCGCTGCGCACCGGCCTGATTTTTGGCGCAATTGAAGCCATCACCCCGCTGATTGGCTGGGGTCTGGGTATGCTCGCCAGCCAGTTCGTGCTGGAGTGGAGCCATTGGATCGCGTTCGTCCTGCTGATTTTCCTCGGCGGCCGAATGATGATCGAAGGTTTTCGCGGTAACGGTGATGAAGACGAGGAGCCGCAGCATCGCCACGGATTCTGGCTGCTGGTCACCACGGCGATTGCCACCAGCCTTGACGCGATGGCGGTAGGCGTCGGTCTGGCATTCCTGCAGGTGAATATTATTGCGACCGCGCTGGCCATCGGCTGTGCGACGCTCATTATGTCCACGCTGGGCATGATGGTCGGCCGCTTTATTGGCCCACTGCTGGGCAAGCGAGCCGAAATTCTGGGCGGTATTGTGTTAATCGGTATTGGCGCCCAGATCCTTTGGTCACACTTCGCCGGTTAACCTTCGCGCTGCCAGCAGTGGATGCTAAAGTCCGTCTGGCAGCGAAATTCTGTTTTGAGCGCTAGCGTTTCCCACACTTCCGGTTTTGCCCGCCACGCAAACGGCGTCATTTGCAGCAATGCAACGGCCTCGGTCCCCGTCAGGCACATTTCATACGCTACCGACTGCTCCTGCCTTAGCGCAAAGCCCGCGAGCTGTTCAGAGTGCGGCGCGTGCAGGCGCACGTCATCGTAGATCAGCCCTTTAAGCTCCATGAGATGGCGCGGTCCTGGCGTAACGGTGATCACCCAGCCGCCAGGCTTCACAACGCGCGCGAGCTCTTCGGCCTTGCAGGGCGCATAGATACGCACCACGGCTTCCATGCTGGCGTTCTCGAACGGCAGGCGGTGGCTGGAGGCCACGCAGAAGGTCACCGTTGAATAGCGCTTAGCCGCCGCGCGGATAGCCACCTTTGAGACATCCAGCCCGAACGTTTGCGCGCCCTTTTCAACTGCCACCGCCGCAAAAGCGCTGGTGTAATAGCCCTCGCCGCAGCCGATGTCCAGCAGCGCTTCAGATCCTGCCGTCAGCCTTTCCGCCAGCAGGGTCGACACGCGATCCCTGAGCGGCTGATAATGCCCGGCGTCCAGAAACGCGCGGCGCGCCTGCATCATCTCTGCGCTGTCACCCGGATCGCGAGATCGCTTGTGCTGAACCGGCAGAAGATTCACATACCCTTCCTTCGCCATATCAAACTGGTGCCCTTCAGGACAGGTGAAGCTTTTCTCAGCGCGCGTCAGGCGCGCGTGGCAAAGAGGACAGCTGAAAGACATGAATACTCCGGGAGGTGATGTAAAGGGCGAAAGTGTAACGCTATTCGCCCGGGTTATAAACGGCTGGATCAGCGCATGACGATCAGATGGTCAGAATCTGCCGGAAGGCCGTCAGGCTTAACGTTTTCCAGGCGCAGCACGTTGCCCATGATCTCGCTGAATACCGGCGCGGAAACGGCGCCGCCGTAGTAAGCGCCGTTCTGCGGATCGTTGATGACCACCACCAGCGCAAAGCGCGGATTGCTCGCCGGGGCAACGCCCGCGGTGTACGCGACGTATTTGTCGACGTATTTTCCGTTTTCATCGATTTTCTTCGCCGTACCGGTTTTCACCGCCACCCGATAATCCCGCACCGCGGCCTTGATTCCCCCGCCGCCGGGAAGCGCTACGCTTTCCATCATGTGCTCCACTTCATGGGCAATTTCCTCTGGCATAACCCGTTGCCCTATGACGGGCGGATCGATGCGGGTGATGGATAAGGGGCGAGCAAGACCGTAGCTGCCGATGGTGGCGTAGACGTGCGCCAGCTGCAGCGGCGTCACCATCAGGCCATAGCCAAACGCAAACGTCGCCCGGTCGAGCTGGCTCCAGTATTTACGCTGCGGCAACAGCCCCCCGCTTTCTCCCGTAAGGCCAAGCCCCGTGTTGCTACCGAATCCAAAGTTCTTATAGGTTTCAAGCAGGCGCTGGATGGGCATCGCCAGCGACAGCCGGGAAACGCCCGTGTCGCTGGATTTTTGCAGAATGCCGGTCATCGTGAGCTCGGGATAATAGCCGACGTCGCGGATGCGGTGGCCATCGAGCGTATAGGGTCGGGTATCGATGACGCTGTCCGGCTGCACCAGGCCCTGCTGAAGCGCGGTCATCAGCACCAGCGGCTTAACCGTTGAGCCGGGCTCGAAGGTGTCGCTGATCGCCCGGTTGCGGAAATCATTCAGCGTCGCGCCGTCCCGGTTGTTAGGGTTAAAGTCCGGGAAGCTCGCCATCGCCAGGATCTCCCCGGTCTGAATGTTAATCAGCACCGACGCCCCGGACTCGGCCTTGTTCCACGCTACCGCGTTATCCAGCGCGTCTTCAGTAATGGTTTGCAGACGCTCGTCGATACTGAGCTGGATGTTATGCGCGGGAACGGCAGCCACTTCCGTCAGGTTTTCAACCACGTGGCCGTAGCGGTCTTTCCTCACCTGCCTGACGCCGGGCTTGCCCGTCAGCTGCGCGTTGAAGCTTTTTTCTACGCCTTCAATGCCCTGCCCGTCGATATTGGTGAAGCCAATCAGGTTCGCCGCCACGTGTCCGGCCGGATAAAAGCGCCGGGATTCATCGCGCAGGTTGATGCCGGGCAAGCGAAGCTTGTCGATCCACTGCGCCTGAGACGGATCGACCTGCCGCGCCAGATAAATAAACCGCCCCTGAGGGTTACTGTTAATGCGCGCCGCCAGCGTGCTGAGCGACAAATGCAGCGCGTTCGCCAGCGCCTGCCAGCGGTCGTCGTAGCCAACGCCCCCCTTCGCCAGCACGGTTTTGGGATCGGCCCAGACGGCCCGGACCGGCACGCTCACGGCAAGCGGCCGCCCTTCCCGGTCAATAATCATGCCTCGCGGTGCGTCAATCGCCACTTCACGCAGCGAGCGCATATCTTCCTGCTTAACCAGGTTATCCGGCTTAATAATCTGCAGCCAGGCGACACGCCCCAAAAGGAAGGCCAGACTGCAAAAAATAGCAAAACAAAGCAGAGCAAAGCGCACCGGCGTGAAGCTTCCGGTGTTTAATATCGTATTCTTTTTCACCTGAACCTCAGGACTGTTGATCAACGCCCTGATTTAACGAGAAAAACCTTAATGAAGGGGATGTGACAATGCTAATAACGTCGCACATTTGCAACAAGGTACGAATGAGGGAGGCGTTCGACATACTTTGAAAAATTCAGCCATAAAAAAGCCCCGCTTAAGCGAGGCTTTATGTCTGAGATTGAAGCGCTTACGCCCTTCAGTCAGCAGCGATTCGATCAGATAGCAGTTACGTTAACTGCAGCAGGGCCTTTCTGGCCGTCCTGAATTTCGAACTCTACGTTCTGGCCTTCAGCCAGAGTTTTGAAGCCGTTACCCTGGATTGCAGAGAAGTGTACGAACACGTCTTTGCTGCCGTCAGCAGGAGTAATGAAGCCAAAACCTTTAGATTCGTTGAACCACTTAACTTGACCTTTAATCTTTGCCATTTGCAAAATTCCTTAGAGTGTTTTCTTAGCCCGCAGGCATTAACTTAGATAAAACTGAGACATTACTGCTTGAGGCACTAATATAAGGTTCGGCATAGAAGCGGTATTCAACGACAACGTGTTTACTCAGGACTTCTTTACTGAAAATGCCACACATAAACAGAACTGTACCTCGTTTGACCCAAAACGTGTTATCACATACAACGTTAAATATGGCAAGCCATTTTTAAACGTGTCTCGATCCGCCGCACAAATTCTGGCACTCCCCTGTACCACTTTGCGCATTTATGCGCACAGGATAGGTTCACGCTGCCAGCCCTGACCGCCCAACCGTTGCATACACAACCGCTGTAATCTAAGACATTTTTACCATAGCTCAATCATTACAAACCGTCCAGGCGAAATGAGAAGTTTCTTTAATCCGCTGATTGAGTTAGAACAAAATGTGAAAAGTTATGCAGTAAAAGTTGCAATACGAAGAAAATGTGCGCCTGTTAGCCGTGCGCTATAAAACACGCAATATTTGTATTAAAAAGCAGCGATTAATAACAGCCCTTATGCACTAAAATAATGAAAGTTTTATGACTCTGCCTCAAAAAAAAGGCAAGCAAAACGTTTCGATAAAAATAAACTTCTCGTTGAAGTTTTCAAATACAGAATATATGCGATGGATGTCATGTAATTTACAAGGATAAATATTCGCCAATTTTCAGTGTCATGAAAGAATGTTTAACCGATGCTAAATCTTTCAGCGCCTGCGTAAGTTCATTTACGGGTTCATCAAGCGACTCATCCCCCAGCTCGAACACGCCCCAGTGGATGGGAAATGCCAGAGGATGGCCCAAGGCTTCCCATAGCGCCACGGCGCTCTGCGGGTCCATATGGTGTGCGGACATGAACCATCTCGGTGCATATGCACCAATCGGCAGCGCAGCGGCGCCTATCTTGCCCAGCCGCTCGGGAATGGTCATCAGCTCGGGGGAATACCCTGTGTCGCCGCTAAACCAGAAGCGGCGCTGACGCCCTTCAAATACCCAGCCGCACCACAGGGAACGATTACGATCCCATGGCGTGCGCATGCTCCAGTGCTGTGCCGGGACGGCGGTGAAGGTCATCCCCTGCCACGTCATGCTTTGCCACCAGTCGAGCTCGACGATATTTTTCGCTCCCCGACGACGAAACCACTCTGCCAGGCCAAGCGGGACGAAAACGGTAAGGTCGGGAAATCGCCTGAGGAGTCGGCGCACCGTTGCGGTATCGAGGTGGTCGTAATGGTTATGGGAAATGACCAGCGCATCAAGATGCGGTAAGCGCTCGGGGGTGATGCAGGGTGGCGTTCTGCGCCGGGGCCCCAGAAACGGCACGGGGGAAGCGCGATGGGAGAAGACCGGGTCGGTCAGGATAATGTTGCCGTCCATACGCAGCAGCACGCTGGCATGGCCTAGCCACCATGCACCGTCCTCAGCGTTATCATTAAGCGCTGCGGGCTGCCACCAGCGTTGAAGAAACGCGTCGTAGCCCAGCGAGGGGGGATTTGGCAACCCGGCGGCCTTACGTACCTTGCGCCACCGTGCAACGTCGCCAGGCTGATGCCCGACTGACGCGGTATTACGAAAGCCCTCAGCGGTATGATGTTTCAGAGAGGGGTCGTACCAGGGATTCTTCCAGACCACGGCCACCTCCAGCAGTACACAGATTAGCGCTCCGCCACCAGGCGGATAAAATCGTCTTCGTCTTCTGCACCGCCTGTCACTGTCTCTTTAGCTTCAGCCTTCTCTTCCGGCTCGTTCGCTTCACACAGACGGCGAAGCAAAGCGGTCTGACGCTTTTGCTGATCGAGCAGCGCTTCCAGCAGCTCGATGTGCTCATTCGTACGGGAACTGGCGCGGTTAACAAAGAACCACAGGATCAGCCCAACGACCAGAACAACGAACGACACGACCAGGGAGGCCAGACCCAGCAGCCCCGAATTGATTAACTCACCCATTTTACCACCTCAATAAAAACGGCTAGTTTACCACTGGCGTGAAGGAAGAGAATCATCTGCAAAAAAAATGCTGGCTACCACGGAATAAACTGGTTAATTGCGCAAACGCCGCTAAAGAATTGTACGTCCTGATCGCACATCACGTTGATCGTTTGCGTCCACAGCATCACGCATGCAATCAACACAATAATCAGAACTACCCAGCGTATTTTTTTCACTCCACACTCCGTCTTATGACCCGATGCGACCAGGTTAACACGGTCACCTTAAACAGAAACTAACTGTAACCCAACGGACTCATTTCAGAATCATGTACTTGTTTCCCGCATCAAACGCTTTACGCTTACTGCATGAAAACAACGAGAAAGAGGCAATAATGCGTTTAATCATTCGCGCCGTTATCGCGGTCGCTATTTTATGGATTGGCCTGCTGTTAACGGGCTATGGCGTGCTTGTGGGAAGCACGGAAAATGCCGCAGGCTTAGGCATCCAGTGCAAATTTTTGACCGCGCAGGGTATCAGCACCGCGCAGTATATTCATTCGGACAGCGGCATCATCGGGTTAACCAACTGCCCGGTGCTGCGTAAAACATCCGTTGTGAATGATAACGGCTAATTCTGCCAGCCAGACGCATAAAAAACGCCGCAATTAATGCGGCGTTTTTTATGTCCGTCAGCGCTTAGAACGGATAGTCGTTATAGCCCATCTGCTCCGAGATTTTGCGCGCGGCGGTGTGCAGCATGGCAACGTACTCATGCAAACGCTCTTCCGAGAAGCGCAGCGTCGGGAAGGAGATGCTCAGGCCGGCAATCACCACGCCAAACCTGTCGAACACCGGTACGCCGATGCAGCGCAGCCCCTCTTCCTGCTCTTCGTTGTCTTCGCCATAGCCCTGCTCACGGACCTGATCGAGAACCGTTAACAGCTCGTCAGTGGTTGTGATCGTGCGCCCGGTGCTGCGCTTATACTCAACGCCCTCGAGGATCTGCTTCACTTCCTCACGATCGCGCCACGCCAGCAGCACTTTACCGATGGCGGTGCTGTACAGCGGGTTGCGGCGACCAATGCGTGAGTACATGCGCAGGTTGTACATCGAGTCGATTTTGTGGATGTAGACAATGCTGTCTTCGTCCAGCGCGCCGAGGTGAATGGTCTCTTTCGTCAGGCGAGAAAGCTCACGCATCTGAATGTCTGCGCTGCGAACCAGATCCACGTTCTGCAACGCGCGAGCGCCTAATTCGAACAGTTTTAACGTCAGGGAATACTTTTCGGACTCTCCTTCCTGGGCGACATAGCCTAACGACTTCATGGTTTGCAAAAAGCGATAAACGGTGCTTTTCGACATCATCACACGCTGTGATAACTCTGTAATACCAATTTCACGCTCTTCTCCGAGCGCCTGTAAGATGCCAAACACCTTCAGCACGGAAGAAACAGAATCTGGCTGCTTATCCAAATCTGCAATTGCCATTTATCACCTCATGGAGAGTGTTTTATAAAAATCAGAACGATTTTTTATTATAATTTCAAGCGGACTCAGCCGCAATCAGTCTGCGCGGACTTCGTTAGAAATCTGCGACATAACGTGCAGGAGCGTGCTGTAGCAGAGGGATTGTGGCAGGCATAAAAAAGCCGGGCAGTCGCCCGGCTTGCTTTACGTTTACGGTTACTTCAAATACTCACCGCTGCGCAGCGCTTCGATACGCTTATCCAGCGGCGGGTGGGACATGAACAGCTCGCTCAGCGACTTTGATTTACCGTTGATGCAGAACGCCATCATGCTGTTCGCTTCCTGCGGCTCGTAGCTGGTTTTAAGACGCTGGAGCGCCGCAATCATCTTCTCACGGCCGACAAGCTTCGCAGAGCCCGCATCCGCGTGGAACTCACGGTGACGGGAGAACCACATAGTGATGATGCTGGCCAGAATGCCGAACACCAGCTCAAGCACCATCGACACCGCAAAATAGATCAGCGGGTTACCGTTGCTCTCTTCGCCCTCATCACGGTTGCCGCCCATAAAGCCTGCCGCAATCTGCGCCAGAATACGCGAGATGAAAATAACGAAGGTGTTCACCACGCCCTGAATCAGGGTCATGGTCACCATGTCACCGTTGGCAATATGGCTGATTTCATGGGCGATAACGGCCTCAGCTTCGTCACGGCTCATGTTCTGCAGCAGCCCGGTGCTCACTGCCACCAGAGACGCATCGCGACGGGCACCCGTTGCAAAGGCGTTAATATCCGGCGCATGGTAAATCGCCACCTGCGGCATAGCGATTCCAGCCTGTTTGGACTGCTGGGCGACCGTATTCATCAGCCAGCGCTCCATATCGTTACGCGGCTGTTCAATCACCTCACCGCCAACGGACTTCAGGGCCATCCACTTTGACATCAGCAGGGAAATGAAGGATCCGCCAAAACCAAACAGCAGCGCCATAATCAGCAGGCCCTGAACGCTGCTCGACTGTATTCCTGTCAGGCTTAGCACGAGCCCGAAGACCACCATAACCGCCAGGTTGGTGAGCAGGAAGAGCGCGATTCGCATCATAATATTCTTTTAACCTCTGTTTAACAAAACGCACTATGCGATTACCCACATCGTATGGGTATTACGGCTATTTTCAAGGATTCAGGGGGCGTAAGTCACCAGAAAGACACAACTTTACACAATTGAAACATGGACTGACGGGACGATGCAGAAATAAAAAAACAGGCACAATTTCTTGTGCCTGTTGGGGGATTATTTTGCCGGTGCGGGCTGCACGGCGGGCTTATCTTTTTCCAGATGGGCCAAATCGAGTGCGATATGTACCGTTTCGTCGAGGTAAGGATCCGGCTCCTGGTAATCTTTTGGAAGATCGTCCAGTTTCTTAAGCAGCGGTTTACCTTCGCGCTTGAAGCGATCGTTGACTCGTGCCAGGCGCGTCGCGTCGTCCTCATTGTTCTCTTTCTCACGCTGCGCGTAGTTCAGAGAAACAATATTCCGCTTATCCTTCAGGGCATTGAAGCGAGCAATGTCCTTCATGATGTACTGGAACTCAGGATCTTTAGCGATACGCTCGTTATGGTCCTTCATCAGCTCAGGACCAAACGGCGTCATATCACCGGACTTCACGAACGTCGCGGCGTTGATGCTATCCCACGGCAGCGCGTTGTCTTCAAACTTCTCGCCCGTTTCGGTCTCTTCCGTGCCCGTTGGCATCAGAATGTCCGGCGTCACGCCTTTACGCTGGGTACTGCCGCCGTTCACGCGGTAGAACTTCTGAATGGTGTACTGTACTGAACCCAACGCAGGCCATTCCGGGCGCAGCATCTGGTCGTAAATACGATTCAGCGAACGATACTGCTGAACGGTACCTTTGCCGAACGTCGGCTCACCGACGATCAGCGCGCGTCCGTAATCCTGCATGGCCGCGGCAAAGATTTCAGAGGCAGACGCACTGAAGCGATCCACTAAGACCACCAGCGGACCTTTGTAGTACACCACGCCGTCGGTGTCCGCATCCTCACGCACCTTACCGTTATTGTCCCGCACCTGAACCACCGGTCCAGACGGAATAAACAGGCCAGAAAGGGAAACCGCTTCGGTTAACGCCCCGCCGCCGTTGGTGCGCAGATCGATGATAACGCTGCTGACATTTTGCTTTTCAAGCTTCTGCAGCTGTACTTTCACATCGTCCGTCAGGCCGACGTAGAAGCCAGGAATATCCAGGACCCCAACCTTCTCTTTACCCACGGTTTTCACCGACATTTTCACCGCACGATCTTCCAGACGGATACGTTCACGGGTCAGGGTAACGATACGGGTTTTAGTGCCCTTGCCGGCAGGCAGGATCTCAAGGCGCACCTTGCTGCCTTTCGGGCCTTTGATCAGCGCGACCACGTCATCAAGACGCCAGCCGATCACGTCGACCATGCCCTTGCCGGTTTGGCCGACGCCGACAATACGGTCACCCACGCTGATCGCTTTGCTTTTCGCGGCCGGGCCACCGGCGACCATCGAGTTAATAACGGTGTAATCGTCGTCCATTTGCAGCACCGCGCCGATACCTTCCAGAGACAGGCTCATTTCAGTATTGAACTGCTCGGTGTTACGCGGAGACAGATAGTTCGTGTGCGGGTCGATTTCGTGCGCGAACGCGGTCATCGCCAGGGAGAACACGTCTTCGCTGTTGGTTTGCGCCAGACGGCGAATGGCAAACTTGTAACGACGATTGAGGGTTTCACGAATTTCTTTTTCGTCTTTCCCCGCCAGCTTCAGGCTGAGCTCGTCGTATTTGACTTTCCCGTCCCACAGCGCGTTCAGCTCGGCTTCGTCTTTCGGCCAAGGCGCTTTGCTGCGGTCCAGGTTGAAATTGTCGTTGCCGGTGAAGTCCATTGGACGTTCCAGCACTTTCAGCGCGTATTGATAACGTTCGAAGCGGCGCTTTTGCGACAGGTTATAGAGGTCATAGAACAGGTCAAGCTTGCCGGAGCGCAGCTCATCACCCACTTCGGTTTTGCGTTTGGCAAACTGTTCGACGTCGCTGGCCAACAGCACGTTATGGCTGTAATCCAGCAGGTTCAGATAGCGGTCGAAAATTTTGGCCGAAAAGGCCTGATCAAGATCGAACTGACGATAGTGCGAACGAGTAAAGCGCGACGTCACGCGCTCACTCACCGTCGCGTGCTGAGTCTCTTCCTTTAACACCGGAAGCTGATCGGCACGCGTAATATCGTCCACAGCGAAAGCATGACCTGTTATAGCAAACAGGCCAGCCAGCGCGGTGAGCTTAAAAAAAGTGTTCATGCCAGGCTTGGCCTCCGTTTCAGAACAACAAGTGTTCTGCGCGTACAATCATTGACATACCAGAAGTCAGCTGTACACGAACGCCATCTTTGGTGATTTCCATAACGGTGGCGTCCATCGCATTGTTACCGGCTTTGACCTTCAGCGCCTGACCTACGTTCAGCGCGTTGATGTCAGAGACAGGCGTATGCTGCTGTTCTTCACGCGGCGCACGCGGGGCTTTTGCCGGTTTGTCAGCACGCGGTTTACGATCGTTATTTTCATTACGGCGCGGAGCAGGACGCGGTTTACGTTCACGACGCGGCGCTTCTTCGCCGTTTGCCGCTGCGGCTTCGCGTTTTTTCGCCTGCTGTTCAGCACGCTGTGCCTGAACGCGCGCTTTGGCTTCTTCAAGCTGCTTGCGGGCATGCTCTACGTGCTGTTCATCCAGCTCACCGCACGGGTTGCCATCAAGATCGACACGCGTTGCGCCCGGTTTAATACCGTAAAGGTAACGCCAGCTCGAAGTGTAAAGACGTAAAGCAGAGCGGAGCTGAGTTTTGCTGAGATTCATCTCACCCTCAACGCGCGCTACCAGATCCTGAAAAATACCGACCTTCAGGGGACGCGCTTCACCCTCAGCGCTGAAGCACTGTGGGAAACGCTCTGCCAGAAATGCGATAACTTCTTTACTGCTATTCAACTTAGGTTGATTTTCCATGAAATTTCCTGATTACAACGGACGTTGCCAACTCGCGCAGGCATGAACAGGCGACATTATAATGACGTCATCCGTAAATGCTACGTTATCCGTTGATTATCCTGCGACGCTCGCAAAGAATTTTTGATAATCGGTAGCTTCGAGCACCGTCTCCAGATTCGCCACCAGCTCGCGCAGGCCCTGCTCATCCTCGGCGCTAAAGCGGCCGTATGCGATACTGTCGATGTCCAGAACGCCAATAATCTGATTTTTAACCACCAGCGGCAGTACGATTTCAGAGTTACTGGCCGCATCGCAGGCAATGTGCCCGTCGAACGCATGCACATCTTCAACGCGCTGAACCTGTTTCGTTGACACCGCGGTACCACATACTCCGCGACCAACCGGAATGCGCACGCAGGCAATTTTGCCCTGGAACGGTCCGAGCACCAGCGTTTCACCTTCAAGAAGATAAAAGCCAGCCCAGTTAACCTCAGAAAGACGTTCAAACAGTAGCGCGCTGGTATTAGCCAGAGTCGCTAAGAAACTGGTTTCACCTGCCATTAATGCCTTAAAATCGCGGTTGAGATCCGCGTAAAATTCTGTTTTGCTCATTCTTAAACCATTTAGTTATCTTACAAATTTTTCGCACAGCCTATTAAAATAAGCATTAAATGCGCTCATGCTCAAGATGAATCCGTTCATGAGTTATTATAACTATCAACAATACATTTCTTCGTGCAACCGATGGCCTTAAAAACACCCAGATTTACGCCGGCAAAGAAAATTACCGTTCACACGGTCAGCGAAGCGTTGCCTCGTGCACATTATCAGCGTTGTCCGCAATGCGATACGCTTTTTATGCTGCCAAAAATGAAATCGCATCAAAGCGCCTATTGCCCCCGCTGCGACGCCAAAATCCGCGACGGGCGCGACTGGTCCTTAACCCGTCTCGCGGCGATGGCCATGGCGATGCTGCTGCTGATGCCCTTTGCCTGGAGCGAGCCGCTGCTTAAGCTGCATCTGCTTGGCCAGCGCATCGACGCCAACGTCCTGCAGGGGATCTGGCAGATGACGCGCCAGGGCGATCCGCTGACCGGCGCAATGGTGCTTTTCTGCACCGTTGGCGCGCCGCTGGTGCTGGTTGCCGCTATCGCTTACCTCTGGTTTGGCAATATTCTGGGTATGAACCTGCGCCCCGTCCTGCTGATGCTTGAGAAGCTCAAAGAGTGGGTGATGCTGGATATTTATCTGGTCGGCGTCGGCGTTGCTTCCATCAAGGTGCAGGACTACGCGTTTTTACAGCCCGGCATCGGACTGTTCGCCTTTATCTCGCTCGTTTTGCTCAGCATTCTCACGCTTATCCACCTGAACATTGAGCAGCTCTGGGAACGCTTTTACCCGCAGCGCCCCGCCACCCGGCCGGATGAAAATCTCCGCGTCTGCCTGGGCTGCCATTACACCGGCCTGCCCGACGCGCGCGGACGCTGCCCGCGCTGCCATATCCCGCTGCTGTGCAGACGCAACAACAGCCTGCAAAAATGCTGGGCCGCGCTGATTGCCTCGCTGGTGTTCCTGATCCCGGCCAACCTGCTGCCGATTTCTATTATTTATGTCAACGGTGGACGCCAGGAAGACACTATACTCTCGGGGATCATCTCCCTCGCTCACAGCAACGTTGGCGTGGCGGCGATTGTGTTCATCGCCAGTATTCTGGTGCCGTTCACCAAGGTCATCGTTATGTTTACGTTGCTCATCAGCATTCACTTTAAGTGCGAGCAAGGACTGAGAACGCGCATTCTGCTCCTGCGATTTGTCACCTGGATAGGTCGCTGGTCGATGTTGGATTTGTTTGTGATTTCGTTGATGATGTCGCTCATCAATCGCGATCAGCTACTTGCCTTTACTATGGGACCCGCGGCTTTTTATTTCGGCTCAGCGGTGATATTGACTATTCTTGCAGTTGAATGGCTTGACAGCCGCTTACTTTGGGACGCACATGAGTCAGGAAACGCCCGCTTCGCCGACTGAAGCGAGAATTAAAACAAAACGCCGCATTTCACCTTTCTGGCTGCTGCCCGTCATCGCGTTGATGATTGCTGGCTGGCTGATCTGGACGAGCTACGAGGATCGCGGAAACACCATCACCATTGATTTCCAGTCCGCTGACGGGATCGTCGCCGGACGCACGCCCGTGCGCTTCCAGGGCGTTGAGGTCGGTACCGTTCAGGATATTTCGCTCGGCAAGGGGCTGAATAAAATTCAGGTCCGCGCCAGCATAAAATCCGACATGAAGGACGCGCTGCGCAGCGAAACGCAGTTCTGGCTGGTGACGCCAAAAGCGTCTCTCGCCGGGGTTTCCGGCCTGGACGCGCTGGTGGGCGGTAACTACATCGGGATGATGCCGGGCAAAGGCGAGCCGCAGGATCATTTCGTTGCGCTGGATACCCAGCCGAAGTATCGCCTGAACAACGGGGATTTGATGATCCATCTGCAGGCACCCGATCTGGGCTCGCTGAACAGCGGTTCGCTGGTCTACTTCCGCAAAATTCCCGTCGGGCGCGTCTATGACTACGCCATTAACCCGAACAAACAGGGCGTCACCATCGACGTGCTGATTGAGCGCCGGTTTACTAACCTGGTGAAGAAAGGCAGCCGCTTCTGGAACGTCTCCGGCGTGGATGCGGACCTGAGCCTGAGCGGCGCGAAAGTGAAGCTTGAGAGCCTGGCCGCGCTGGTTAACGGCGCGATTGCCTTCGACTCCCCGGAAAACTCTAACCCCGCTACCGCCGACGATACGTTCGGGCTGTATGCCGACCTGGCGCACAGCCAGCGCGGCGTGATCGTCAAGCTGGCCCTTCCCGATGCCAAAGGGCTAAAAGCAGGCTCCACCCCGCTGATGTATCAAGGGTTGCAGGTCGGCCAGTTAACCAAAATGACGCTCAACCCGGGCGGATCCGTGACCGGTGAAATGACCGTCGACCCGAGCGTTGTCGATCTCCTGCGCGATAAAACCCGCATTGAGATGCGCAGCCCGAAACTGTCGCTGAACGATGCCAGCCTCAGCACGCTGCTGACCGGCAACACGTTCGAGTTAATTCCGGGCGAAGGCCAGCCGAGCAATAGCTTCACCATTGCTCCGGCGGATAAAGCCCTGCTGCAAAAGCCCGGCGTGCTGACGCTGGCGCTTAACGCCCCGGAAAGCTACGGCATCGAAGCCGGCCAGCCGCTGATTTTACACGGCGTTCAGGTTGGACAAGTTCTTGAGCGCGAGCTGACCGAAAAAGGAGTCAACTTCTCGGTTGCCATCGATCCGACGTATCGGGACCTGATTCACGGCGATGCCAAATTCGTGGTCAACAGCCGCGTTGACGTGAAGGTAGGCTTAGACGGCGTTGAGTTCCTCGGTGCCAGCGCCAGCGAATGGGTGAACGGCGGTATTCGCATCCTGCCCGGCGATAAAGGCGCCATGCGGGAGAACTACCCGCTTTACGCCAATCTCGATAAAGCGATTGAAAACAGCATGAGCGACATGCCGACCACCACGCTCACGCTCAGCGCCGAAACCCTGCCGGACGTGCAGGCGGGCTCCGTCGTGCTCTACCGTAAGTTTGAGGTCGGCGAGGTGATCGTCGTTCGCCCGCGCGCCGATGCGTTCGATATTGAGCTGCACATCAAGCCCGAGTACCGCAAGCTGCTCACGCCAAACAGCGTGTTCTGGGCGGAAGGCGGAGCGAAAGTCCAGCTCAACGGCAGCGGCTTAACGGTGCAGGCGTCGCCGCTTTCCCGCGCCCTGCGCGGCGCAATCAGCTTCGATAACCTGAGCGGCGCGGGCGCTAACATCCGTAAGGGCGACAAGCGCATCCTCTACTCTTCCGAAACCGCTGCGCGCGCCGTGGGCGGGCAGATTACGCTCCACGCGTTTGACGCGGGCAAGCTGGCTGAGGGCATGCCAATCCGCTATCTCGGCATCGATATCGGTCAGATCCAGAAGCTGACGCTGCTGACCGCGCGTAATGAAGTGCAGGCCACCGCCGTGCTCTACCCGGAATACGTCCAGACGTTTGCCCGCAACGGCACCCGCTTCTCGGTCGTTACGCCGCAAATTTCCGCGGCGGGCGTTGAGCACCTCGATACCATTCTGCAGCCGTACATCAACGTCGAGCCGGGGCGCGGCAACGCCCGCCGCGACTTTGAGCTGCAGGAAGCGACCATTACCGACTCGCGCTACCTTGACGGCCTGAGCATCGTGGTGGAAGTTCCGGAAGCCGGTTCGCTGAATATCGGCACGCCGGTTCTGTTCCGCGGCATCGAAGTGGGTACGGTCACCGGCCTGACGCTCGGCACGCTGTCCGACCGCGTGATGGTGGGCATGCGCATCAGCCAGCGCTATCAGCATCTGGTGCGCAATAACTCGGTGTTCTGGCTGGCCTCCGGGTATTCGCTGGACTTCGGCCTGACGGGCGGCGTGGTGAAAACCGGTACCTTCAACCAGTTCATTCGCGGCGGGATCGCGTTTGCTACCCCGCCGGGCACGCCGCTGGCACCTAAGGCGCAGCCGGGCAAACACTTCCTGCTGCTGGAAAGCGAGCCGAAAGAGTGGCGCGAGTGGGGAACCGCCCTGCCGCGCTAATCAGCAAGGCTCCGGTGTCAACGCGCCGGAGCCTTTATGCTACACTGCGCACCTGAATTTTTCCCTGTGGTGTGCCCGTGGCTCAAAACTCCGTATTTCTTCCTGAACAATTCCTGGCGCAGATGCGCGAGGCGCTTCCCGCTCATCTCTCCTTCGACGATTTTGTCGCGGCCTGCCAGCGCCCGCTGCGCCGCAGCATCCGCGTGAACACCTTAAAAATCAGCGTCGATGATTTCCTGAACCTGGTGTCGCCCTACGGCTGGTAGCTCGCGCCCGTGCCGTGGTGCGAAGAGGGGTTCTGGATCGAGCGTGACGACGAGGATACGCTGCCGCTGGGCAGCACGGCCGAACACCTGAGCGGCCTGTTTTATATTCAGGAAGCCAGCTCGATGCTGCCGGTCACGGCGCTGTTCGCCGATGGCGCCGCGCCCGAGCGGGTGATGGACGTTGCCGCCGCGCCGGGCTCGAAAACGACGCAAATCGCGGCCAGAATGGGCAACCGCGGTGCGATCCTCGCCAACGAATTTTCCGCCAGCCGCGTTAAGGTTCTGCATGCTAACATCAGCCGCTGCGGCATTCACAACGTCGCCCTCACCCACTTCGACGGCCGCGTGTTTGGCGCGGCGCTGCCGGAAGCGTTTGACGCCATTCTGCTGGATGCCCCCTGCTCGGGTGAAGGCGTGGTGCGTAAAGATCCGGACGCGCTGAAGAACTGGTCGGTTGCAAGCAATCTGGAGATCGCCTCTACGCAGCGCGAGCTGATTGACAGCGCGTTCCACGCCCTGAAGCCCGGCGGCACGCTGGTCTACTCAACCTGTACGCTTAACCGCGACGAGAACGAAGCGGTGTGCCTGTGGCTGAAGGCGCAGTATCCCGATGCCGTTGAGTTTCTGCCGCTGAGCGAGCTTTTTACCTCAGCAAAAGAGGCCGTCACACCTGAAGGATTCCTTCACGTCTTCCCACAAATCTATGACTGCGAAGGCTTCTTTGTTGCGCGCATGCGCAAAACCCACGCGGTTCCCGCGCTGCCGGCGCCCGGCTATAAGGTTGGTAAATTCCCGTTTGTACCGCTAAAAGGCCGGGAAGCGGCGCAGGTCGAAGACGCCGCCAGCAGGGTCGGGCTGGTCTGGGACGATAGCCTGCACCTCTGGTCGCGTGACAAAGAGATTTGGCTTTTCCCGGCCAACGTTGAGCCGCTGATCGGCAAGGTGCGCTTCTCGCGCCTGGGCATTCGGCTAGCGGAGGTACATAACAAAGGCTATCGCTGGCAGCATGAGGCCGTTATTGCCCTTGCAGGGAGCGATAATACGTTCGCCCTCACCCACCAGGAGGCGGAAGAGTGGTATCGCGGGCGGGACGTTTATCCTGACCATGCGCCGCAGCAGGATGAGGTTATCGTGACCTATCAGGGACATCCCCTTGGACTGGCGAAGAAAGTCGGCTCAAGGCTGAAAAATAGCTACCCGCGCGAGCTGGTGCGCGACGGCAAACTGTTTACCGGTAACGATCGTACGGCGTAAAAAAACGCACTTTTTTACTGGCGATATTGCTCTCCTTGTCTACGCTAAAAAATGGGCGACCATACTGGTCGTACCAGATTTTTCCCAAACCCGGAGAGCATTATGACGAAAACCAGCGTGCGGATTGGCGCTTTTGAGATCGACGACGCAGAACTGCGCGGCGAAGCTCAGGGCGATCGAACGTTAAGTATTCCCTGCAAATCCGACCCGGATTTGTGCATGCAGCTGGATGCCTGGGATGCCGATACCAGCGTCCCGGCAATTCTTGATGGCGAACACTCTGTTCTTTACCGCGAGCATTACGACAGTAAAACCGATGCCTGGGTCCTGCGTCTGGCCTGACCCAAAGAGAACCCGCCCGAAGGCGGGTTATTTATTACTGTAACACCCTCTCTTTTTTCGTTCGTCGCCGCTCAGCACAGAAAATCAAATACCGCCGTTCAGGATCCAACGCGAAAAATCATAATGTTCAAGGCTGTTTAACGCCATTTTCGTGATTACCGCGGACGGCGCGAACTCTTTAATCTGCAAAAGCCGCTGGCATTTAATGCTGTTTTGCCGAGAATGATTATTTCTCCCGTAGAAATAAGCAGGTCTGCTTCTGAATTAAACTTTCGGCGAGCCCGTTCGTCCATCAGCCACGGATGGCAGCCGTGAACATCGCTTACACACCAGAGATGACGCCATTGTCCGCCATCAGGATTCAGGTCCATAACGCCTC
This sequence comes from Enterobacter sp. KBR-315C3_2022, assembly GCF_041399425.1. Taxonomy (NCBI): domain Bacteria; kingdom Pseudomonadati; phylum Pseudomonadota; class Gammaproteobacteria; order Enterobacterales; family Enterobacteriaceae; genus Enterobacter; species Enterobacter sp. KBR-315C3_2022. The sequence continues at coordinate 228,466 of NZ_JBGKEB010000001.1, read as the reverse complement.
CCGTGTGGGTTAGCGTTATTATTAGCACGCATCGGATAATACTTAACTTCACAAATCCCAACGAAGGGTAAACCAAGCGAGAATAAAGCCGCCAGACCTATTACCCCTCATTTGCGGCGCAATTAGAATAGCGGTGAAAATAGGGAGGAGACCTGACGTGTCAAACACACAATTAGAAAGCGAAGCATTATATGCCCCGCGCACAAATATCATTTCTGAGCTGGTAAAAGGACAGCGCGTGCCGGGCCCAATCTGGCAGAAGCGCGATTATCGCCTGAAATTCTTACTACGCACGCTTATCTTCTGGTCATCCACCCACCGCATGCTGGACGCGTTATCCAGCCGGAGTGACTTTGATCGACTGCTGGCCTCCCAAATCACGCTGCCGAGCAAAACGCATCGCCAATATCTGATGCGCGGCATGACCGCCCGCGACCGTGCGGAAGCTATCGTCAGCCACTACTGCTGGATCGACAGCCTGAAGAACGCTTCTCTGGCGCAGGCCCTGACGAGCCCGGAAGAACAGCCGATTGTGCATTTTCATGCGAAAAACGACGCCCGCTTTAGCGTCACCGCGTCGTCCGCCCGCAAGGCGGAGCGTGAAGGTGAAAGCACGCTCTGGCTGCACGACAGCGAAAACACGCTGCTTGCCAGCCTGACGTTTACCGTCACCCGCCGAAACGGCCAGTCTGCCCTGATCGTGGGCGGCCTGCAGGGCCCTCGTCGCGACGTCTCCCGGGATACCATCAAGCAGGCAACGCGCGCGTGCCACGGGTTATTCCCCAAGCGCATTCTGCTGGAGGTGGTCTATCAGCTGGCGGCGCAGTCTCACATCAGCGCCATTTTCGCCGTCGGCGATGAGGGCCACGTGTTCCGCGCGCTGCGCTACCGCCTGAGCAAGGGCCGTCATTTCCACGCCAGCTATGACGAGTTCTGGGACTCTCTTGAAGGCAAAAAGCTGTCGCCGTTCTGCTGGCAGCTGCCGCCGCAGCTTGAGCGTAAATCGCTTGAGGAGATCGCCAGTAAAAAACGTGCCGAATACCGCCGCCGCTTCGAGCTGCTTGATGAGATTGAAGCGTCCGTGACGTCGCGTTTTTAAGCGCCTCGCCGCTTTTGCCAATCAGATACAAAAATTTAACAAAACTGTTAAAAAGGGCTGGACTTTCGCCCGCCGTAGTGTGATATGGTTTAAACAGCCGTGCAGGACGCCGGGCTTCTGTGGAAAGCGGTTATTGGATTTAACCGTTTACTTTCAAACAGATAAAAAGAGACCGAATACGATTCCTGTATTCGGTCCAGGGAAATGGCTCTTGGGAGAGAGCCGTGCGCTAAAAGTTGGCATTAATGCAGGCTCAATCGCCTTGCCCTTTAAGAATAGATGACGACGCCAGGTTTTCCAGTCCACAGTAAAAGTGTGCTGAAAAAAGGCGTAAGAGCATCAACAAAAACAAAAAACCGCAGCGCCTTCACAAGCGACTGCGGTTTTTTATTGGAAACCAGAAGGCTAGCAGAGCTTATCGGCACGCTCGATGAACGGGGCCAGGCTCATCTTCTGACCGGGACTTGCCGGATCGTCAATCTGAATCACGCTGATTGGCTGCCCGTTGCTTTTGCCGCTGGCGACCTGCTGTTCTGCGATGTCGTTTAACGGATACTGCACCAGGGTGCTGGGGTTAATCGCGTACAGCGCGTGGCCCGGACGGCAGGTGAGCATCACCTCTTCGCGGTTAAACGCCCATTTGTCTTTACCCACTTCAAAACGGCTGACGGTGATTACCTGCGGCGCGGCCAGCGCGCTTCCCGCGCAGGTTAACAGTAAAAGGGAAAGCAGTGTCTTTTTCATAATTAAACCTTGTCAGAAGGGTTCCCAGGTCGCAAACAGGCTGACCGCTGCCAGCACAGCCGCGCCGAGCGCCACCTCTGCCTGTGTCATCCTGATAAAAATCCGCTGTGCCCGTCCGGCGTCCGGACGAAAGCGAGGCACCAGAAAATACCGATTCGCCAGCGCAATTGCTACCATCATCGCCACCAGCGCACATTTGAACAACAGCAGCTGGCCGTATTCGGTGCGCCAGGGCGCGCTAAACCCGAGGATAAAGAGCGCGTTGAAGATGCCGGTGAGCAGCACGCCCGCCACGGCGTAATGCCCCACGCGGGAAAAGCGCATCATGGTATAGATAGCCGCGCTCTGCCAGCGCCCCTTCGCCAGCCGCATGCAAAACAGCAGCGGGAGTAATCCCCCCAGCCACGCGGCGGCGCAAATCAGGTGAACGGCATGGTTCAGGCGCTGCGCGGCCCCCGCCAGCCCCTCGTGCATGGTCGCGTGCCCGACCCCGGCCAGCAGCATAAATTGCCCCGCGGCGAGCAGCAGCAGGCGCGATCCTTTCACGGGCGCGAGCCACGCCGCGCAGGCGGTAATCAGGGCCAGAATAATCTGCCACAGCCAGACGCTGCCAAACTGCGTTCCAAGCACGATGCGCCAGATCTCTGGACGCAGCACGTCGCCCCAGCCGTTGCCCATTAATCCGCCCTGTACGGCAAACATGGCTAGCGCGCTCGCCAGGCTCACCAGCGCGGCGATCTTTTGCTGCGTCTGGAAGCGGCGCGTCATCAGGCGATGCAGCGAAGAAGGTGCGAGCCAGGCGCTGTACAGCGCGTTGCCGAAGAAAAGCATTAATGCGCCAAAGTGAACAAAGCGCAGCGCGACATAGCAAAGCGCCAGCATGTTATTTCACGCTGAAGCTGTAGCTGCCTTTGGTTTTGTGGCCGTCAACGGAGACCACGTGCCAGTCGACCTGATAGGTTCCAGCCGCCAGCGCGTGCTCAAGCGGGACAATGAGCAGAGCTTTGTCCTGCTCATCGCGTTTTACCGCGCCGGTCTTAATGACCTGCTGCTGGGCGTTGGTGATGACGACGCCGCTGAAGCCCGGCTCCACGCCTTCAGAAAACGCCAGCGTAATGCGCTGCGGGGCGTTAACCACGCTGTTTGCGGCCGGCGTAGGCTGCTTCAGATGCGCATGCGCCCAGACGGACGGCGCGACCGCGGCGGAAGCCAAAAAAACGAGCGCGCAAACCGCGCGGTAAGCGGATAAGCCCATCATAATCATTCCTTTTTGTTATGCCTGTATGGTCAAGAATAACTCTGTATAATAGCCGAGTCGAGGATCATCCTGCCCCGCTTGTCATCGTCGTGCAATCGCGGTAACGTTGCCGCCGCATAAAAAGGAGAAGGAAATGAAGATCAATCTGGCCGCCCTTCCTCAGGACGAAATGGATAAAGTGAATGTGGATCTCGCCGCCGCAGGCGTTGCCTTCAAAGAGCGTTACAACATGCCTGTCGTGGCGGAAGTGGTTGAGCGTGAACAGCCTGCGCACCTGCGCGACTGGTTCCGCGAGCGCCTCATCGCGCACCGCCTCGCCTCGGTTAACCTGTCGCGCCTCCCCTACGAGCCGAAAGTTAAATAAGCTTAACGAGACGTTACACTTCCTTACACGGAATATGGCAGGATTAGAAAACCCTTATTAATTTAGGTGTATTCTTAAATTCTGCGACTCTGTGCATAAGGAAATCACGATGTCACGATGGAATATTGCCGCTGCCCAATACGCAGCGCAGCATCATCACGTTGAGGAACATGTAGAACACCATCTTCGGTTTATCATCGAAGCCGCCCGCCAGCAGTGTGATTTACTGGTATTCCCCGAGCTTTCGCTGACGGGGCCCGCGACGGCCTATCTCCCCGCGCCGCCGGACGACCGTCAGCTTGCCCCTCTGCTGGCCGCCGCCAGAGAGCATCGCATCACGCTCATCGCCGGTATCACCATCGACCGTCAGGGTCAACGCTATAAAGGTCTCACCCTCTTCTCCCCCAAGCGCGAGGCCATTCTGCGCTATCCGCAGGGCAGCGGCGCGAGCCTGATTCCGGGGGACAAACAGCTCACCATGATTGACCCGCATTCAGACGAGCCGGACCTCGATCCGCAGGCCACGCTGTTCACCAGCAGCCAGGCGGTCGGCGACAATAGCTGGCGCCAGTCGATCGGCATGCTGCAACGCTTTGCGCATAAATACGCCATTGCCGTGCTGATGGCGAATGCGCGCAGCGGCAGCGCCCTGTGGGATGAAAAAGGCCAGCTGATCGTTCGCGCGGACAAAGGCGAGCTGCTGTTAACCGGTTCGTTGAGCCGACGGGGTTGGCAAGGCGATATCATTCCTTTAGGCTAAACGTTTTATGGTCAGGAGCGATCAATGCTGCGCGTCATCGATACCGAAACCTGCGATCTTCAGGGCGGAATAGTGGAAGTGGCTTCTGTCGACGTTATCGACGGAAAAATAGTCAACCCAATGAGTCATCTGGTCCGCCCGGATCGTCCGATCAGCCCGCAGGCGATGGCGATTCACCGCATCACCGAATCAATGGTGGCGGATAAACCGTGGATTGAAGAGGTGATTCCCCACTATTACGGCAGCCCGTGGTACGTCGCGCATAACGCCAGCTTTGACCGCCGCGTGCTGCCAGAGATGCCGGGCGAATGGATCTGCACCATGAAGCTGGCCCGCCGCCTGTGGCCGGGGATCAAATACAGCAATATGGCGCTCTATAAATCCCGCAAGCTGAGCGTGCGCACGCCGGAAGGTTTACATCATCACCGGGCGCTGTACGACTGCTACATCACCGCCGCGCTGCTGATTGATATCATGAACGCGTCCGGCTGGACGCCGGATGATATGGCGACGATTACCGGCCGTCCCGCGCTGATGACCACCTTCCCCTTCGGCAAATATCGCGGCAAACCGGTGGCGGAAGTGGCGGACAAAGATCCGGGCTACCTGCGCTGGCTGTACAACAACCTCGACAAGATGAGCCCGGAGCTGCGCCTGACCCTTAAGCACTATTTGGGCGAAGCCTGACCTTCCCTGCGGCCTGGCAGCGTCTCCTGCGCCAGGCCAATCAGAAACGCATACTCCAGCGCCACGCCCTCGTAGGATTTAAACCGCCCGGATTTCCCGCCGTGCCCTGAGTCCATATCGGTACACAGCAGCAGCAAATTATCGTCGGTCTTCAGCTCGCGGAGCTTTGCGACCCATTTTGCCGGCTCCCAATACTGCACCTGCGAATCGTGCAGCCCGGTCGTCACCAGCAGATGCGGATAGGCTTTGGCCTCAACGTTGTCGTAAGGGCTGTACTCTTTCATGTAGCGGTAATAGGTTTCGTCCTGCGGATTCCCCCACTCTTCAAACTCGCCCGTGGTCAGCGGAATCGACTCGTCGAGCATCGTGGTCACCACGTCCACAAACGGCACCTGGGCGATAACGCCCTTGAAGCGATCGGGGCGCTGGTTGATTGCCGCCCCCATCAGCATGCCGCCGGCGCTGCCGCCCATGCCGAAGCAGAGCGACGGATCGCCATAGCCCTGGTCAATCAGCGCGTCGCAGACGTCGAGATAATCGTTAAAGGTGTTTTTCTTTCTCAGGAATTTGCCGTCTTCGTACCAGTGCTGCCCCAGCTCGCCGCCGCCGCGAATGTGGGCAATGGCGTAGACGAACCCGCGGTCGAGCAGGCTTAAGCGGCTGCTGCTGAAGTCGGCATCGATGCTGGAGCCGTAGGAACCGTATCCGTAAACGAGGATCGGATTTTTTCCCTTCAGGAAACAGTCCTTGCGGTACACGAGCGATACCGGCACTTCCACGCCGTCGCGGGCAATCACCCACAGGTGCTCGCTGCGGTACAGTTCGGAATCGAAGCCGCCGATCTCGGCCTGCTTGATCACCTGGCGCTGCCCGGTGTCCATATCAAGCTCAAACAGCGTGTCCGGAGTGGTCATTGAAGAGTAGCCGTAGCGCAGGCGGGATGACTCCGGCTCGGGGTTAAAGCCGATCCACGTCACGTACGCCGGATCGTCAAAGGCGATCCCCACCACCTCGCGCGTTTTGCGGTTGATCTGCCGGATGCTGGTGAGCCCGCGCTGGCGCTCCTCCACCACCAGCCAGTCGGTAAACAGCGTAAAGCCTTCGAGCATCACCTGCTCGCGCGCGGGAATGAGCACCTCCCACTTGCGCTCGTCGCGCACCTTGGTTTTGTACAGGCCAAAGTTTTTGCCCTCGCGGTTAGAGCGCAGGTAAAAGCTGTGCTGGAAGTGGTCGAGGCTGTACTCGTGGTCCTTACGACGCGGCAGGAAGCAGAGCGGCTGCGCGTCCGGCAGCTCGGCGTCCAGCAGCAGCACTTCAGAGGTCGTCGCGCTGGCGAGGTGAATAATGACGTAGTGGCGCGACGAGGTTTTATGCAGACTGACGTAAAACGTCTCGTCCTTCTCCTCATACACCAGCTCGTCCTGCGCGGACGCGCTTCCCACCGTGTGTCGCCAGACCTGGTAAGGCAGCAGCGTGGAGGCATGCTTTTTGACGTAGTAGACGGTTTCCGAATCATTACCCCAGACAAAGTCCGGAGAAACGTTGTCGAGCATTTCCGGATACCAGTTTCCCGTTTCCAGATTGCGAAAGCGCAGGCCGTACTGCCTGCGGGAGAGATAGTCTTCGGCCAGCGCCATGATTGCGTTATCCGGGGAGATCGACATCCCTCCCAGGGTATAGAACTCGCTGTGGGCGGCGCGCTTATTGGCGTCCAGCAGCAGATCCCACGCGTCCCACTCCGCGCTTAGCACCGACTGGCGCTGATAGATGGGATACTCGTTGCCCGGCTCGTAGATATTGCGGTAGCGGTAGCCGTTTTTGGTCCACGGCGCGGAGATGTCGCGCTGGGGAATGCGCTGCACCATCTCGGCCAGAAGCGCGTCCTGCAGCGCCTGCTGGCTGGCCATGACCTTACGGCCATAGTCGTTCTCGGCGTGTAGATAGTCGAGCACGTCCGGCTGCGAGCGGGTGTCGTCCCGCAGCCAGTAATAGTTGTCGATGCGCGTATCGCCGTGGGTGGTGATGGCGTAGGGAGTACGTCGGGCTTTCGGTGGCATAGCGATTTACTTGTCAGTTTCACACCCTATAAGGTTGGCAAAACACGCGCATGATGCAAGCGAAACGTGACCACCACCGCTGTCGTTACCCCTGTATCGCCTGCTTTTGCGCCTGAATATCTTTTTCGATGCCTTCGCGGACGTCCTGCGGGATCTTCAGCGCATCCCCCAGCGCGCTGAGGTAGCTGCGCTCCATAAAGTGATCGACGTCGATGGCGGCGCAGCTCAGGAAATAGAGCTCAAGCGCCTCCTCTTCGTTTTTGACGCTCTGCGCCAGGCGCTGGGGATCGAGCGGCTGCTCGATGGCCTTCGCCACCAGCGCTCTGCCCTGCTCCTCAACGCCCGCTTCGCGCATCTGCTGTTCGATGGCGGCCCGCTCCTTGTCGTCAATGTGCCCGTCGCTTTTGGCCGCGAAGACCAGCGCGAGGATAAGCCTCTCGGTGCGCAGATCCAGCGGCGAGGTATGTTCGCCGTAATCAGGCTCGCCCTGATGCGCGGTACGCACCTTGTCTTTGTACTTGTTCCACAGCACCGAGCCGGCAATGGCTCCTCCGCCCGCCAGCAGCGCGCCGGTGCCGTACTTCGCCAGCAGCTTGCGCGATGATTTATTGGCCACCAGCAGCCCCGCCAGCCCGCCAAGCGCGCCGGGCACCAGCAGCTTGCTTAGCCCCTGCTCGCCGGAAGATGACGCTTTCTGGCCCAACATCGATTGCAATTGATTCAACCAGCCTGACATGATTTCCCTCGCTTAACGGTGATTAACGATCACAGCCTATGCGAGCGGACGTCAGGAAATGTCTGGCTGCGCTAAAGAAGCGCAAATTTCGTTTCGCCATTACCTCTGCGCGGCCGAGACAGACGCAAACGTTTTCGTTTATACTGCGCGCAACTTTTTTAGGGGGATGCTATGACTCGTTTAGGAACCGCGCTGCGCCCTGCCGCCACGCGCGTCATGCTGTTAGGATCGGGTGAACTGGGGAAAGAGGTCGCCATCGAGTGCCAGCGCTTAGGCGTTGAGGTGATTGCCGTAGACCGCTATGCCGACGCGCCCGCCATGCACGTCGCCCACCGCTCGCACGTTGTTAACATGCTCGACGGTGACGCCCTGCGCGCGCTGATCGCTCGGGAGAAGCCTGATTACGTCGTGCCGGAAATCGAAGCGATTGCCACCGACACGCTGGTGGCGCTTGAGCAGGAAGGCCAGCGCGTGGTGCCCACCGCCAAAGCCGCGAAGCTCACCATGAACCGCGAGGGCATACGCCGCCTGGCGGCGGAAGAGCTGGCGCTGCCGACCCCCCGCTATCGTTTCGCCGGAGATAAAGACGAGTTTGTGCAGGCGGTCAGCGAAATTGGCTACCCGTGCATCATAAAGCCGGTCATGAGTTCGTCCGGAAAGGGGCAGAGCTTTATTCGCGATGTGACCCAGCTGGACAGCGCCTGGGACTATGCCCAGCAGGGGGGCCGCGCCGGAGCGGGACGCGTAATTGTTGAAGGCGTGGTGAAGTTTGACTTCGAAATCACCCTGCTGACCGTCAGCGCCGTCGACGGCGTCCACTTCTGCCAGCCTGTCGGCCACCGTCAGGAAGACGGCGACTACCGTGAGTCCTGGCAGCCGCAGCGGATGAGCGATCTGGCGCTGGAGCGCGCGCAGGAGATTGCACGCAAGACCGTGCTGGCGCTCGGCGGCTACGGCCTGTTCGGCGTTGAGCTGTTCGTCTGCGGCGACGAGGTGATTTTCAGCGAGGTCTCCCCTCGCCCGCACGATACCGGGATGGTAACGCTGATTTCGCAGGATCTCTCCGAGTTCGCCCTGCACGTGCGCGCCTTCCTCGGCCTGTCCGTTGGCGGCATCCGCCAGTATGGTCCCGCCGCATCGGCGGTGATCCTGCCGCAGCTGACCAGCCAGAACGTCACGTTTGATGGCGTTGACGGCGCCGTCGGCGCAGGATTGCAGCTGCGCCTGTTCGGCAAGCCGGAGATTGACGGCGCGCGCCGTTTGGGCGTGGCGCTCGCGACGGGAGAAAACGTCGACGAGGCGGTGGCGAGAGCCAAAGCGGCCGCGGCAGCCGTGAAGGTCGCAGGATAAAAAAACGGGCCGTTTGGCCCGTTTTTTTTACGCGTCAGGTCGCTTACTGCTTCGCGCCTTCAACCGCTTCGCGAGCCAGCTTAGTGATGCGGTCCCAGTCGCCGGCTTCCAGCGCATCCGCTGGAACCAGCCACGAGCCGCCGATGCACAGCACGCTTTTCAGCGCCAGGTAGTCGCGGTAGTTGGCCGGAGAGATACCGCCGGTCGGGCAGAAACGCACCTGAGAGAACGGGCCCGCGATCGCCTGCAGCGCCTTAGTGCCGCCGTTCGCTTCCGCAGGGAAGAATTTGAACTCTTTCAGACCGTAGTCCATGCCAAGCATCAGTTCAGAAACGGTGCTGATGCCCGGGATCAGGGGAATGGTGCCTTCGGTGGCCGCTTTCAGCAGCGGCTCGGTCAGCCCCGGGCTGATTGCGAACTGCGCGCCCGCTTCGGTCACTTCCGCCAGCTGCTGGGCGTTCAGAACGGTACCCGCCCCGATAATGGCGTCCGGCACTTCTTTGGCGATCGCGCGGATGGCGTCCATCGCGCAGGCGGTACGCAGCGTCACTTCCAGCACGCGCACGCCGCCGGCAACCAGCGCCTTCGCCATCGGAACGGCGTGCTCCAGTTTGTTCACCACGATAACCGGCACGACAGGGCCAGTGGTCAGGATTGCTTCTGCACTTGTTTTCCAGTTTTTCATCAGAGTCTTCTCTCGCCAGATCGATTAAATCACGTCGTCTTAAAACGTCATACAGGTTGCGCCCTGCTCCGCGCCGGACAGCTTCTCACGCAGCGCACTGAACATTTCGCGTCCGGTGCCCACGCGCGACGCGCTCAGGTCAGGAATATGCGGCTGTCGTGCAGCCAGCTCAGCGTCATCAACCAGCAGGGTAAGTTCGCCCGTCTGGCCGTTCACGCGAATCATGTCGCCGTCGCGAACCTTTGCCAACAGGCCGCCGTCATACGCTTCCGGGGTCACGTGGATCGCAGAAGGCACTTTGCCGGATGCGCCAGAGAGGCGACCGTCGGTGACCAGCGCAATTTTGAAACGGCGGTCCAATAATACACCAAGCGGCGGCATAAGTTTATGTAATTCTGGCATGCCGTTCGCTTTCGGTCCCTGATGGCGCACCACCACCACGCAATCCTTATCCAGCAGGCCCGCGTCAAACGCAGGCAGGACGTCGTGCTGGCTTTCGAATACCACGGCCGGGGCTTCGATGATTTGATTTTCTTCCGGCACCGCGGACGTTTTCATGACCGCGCGGCCCAGGTTGCCGCTCAGCACCTTCGTGCCGCCGTGAGGCGAGAACGGCTTGTCGAAGGTGGCGATCACCTGCGCATCCAGAGACGCTTCAGCCCCTTCGCGCCAGTCCAGCTCGCCGTTGTTCAGCCACGGCTCAAGGGTGTAACGCTGCAGGCCAAATCCGGCCACGGTGTTCACGTCTTCGTGCAGCAGGCCGCCCTTCAGCAGCTCGCGCATCAGCACCGGCACGCCGCCCGCGGCCTGGAAGTGGTTGATGTCCGCCGGGCCGTTCGGGTACAGGCGCGCCATCAGCGGCACCACGGCTGAGATGTCGGAGAAGTCATCCCAGTTGATTAAAATGCCCGCCGCGCGCGCCATCGCCACCAGGTGCATGGTGTGGTTGGTCGACCCGCCGGTTGCCAGCAGCGCCACGATGCCGTTGACGATAACTTTTTCGTCAACCATTTTGCCCAGCGGCATCCACTCGTTGCCGTTGCCGGTCAGGCGAGTGACCTGACGCGCGGCGGCCTCGGTCAGCGCTTTGCGCAGCGGCGCATCCGGCTGAATGAAGGACGAGCCGGGAAGCTGCATCCCCATAAATTCCACCACCATCTGGTTGGTGTTGGCGGTGCCGTAGAACGTGCAGGTTCCCGGCGCGTGGTAGGACGCGGCTTCGGCTTCCAGCAGCGCCTGACGGTCCGCTTTGCCTTCGGCATACAGCTGGCGAATGCGCACTTTTTCTTTGTTCGGCAGGCCGCTGGCCATCGGGCCGGACGGCACGAAGATCGCAGGCAGATGACCAAACGACAGCGCCGCCATCGCCAGCCCCGGGACAATTTTGTCGCACACGCCGAGGTAGAGCGCGCCGTCGAACATGTTATGGGAGAGGCCAACGGCGGCCGACATGGCAATCACTTCGCGGCTGAGCAGGGAGAGCTCCATGCCGTCCTGCCCCTGGGTGACGCCGTCGCACATGGCTGGCACGCCGCCCGCCACCTGGCCTACCGCATTCACGCCGTGCAGGGCCTTACGGATGATGTCCGGATAGACCTCGTAGGGCTGGTGCGCGGAGAGCATGTCGTTATAGGAGGTGATGATAGCGATATTGTTACGCAGCATGCTTTTCAGCGAGGCTTTATCTTCGGCCTGGCAGGCGGCAAAGCCGTGGGCCAGGTTGCCGCAGGCGAGCTGGGAGCGGTGAACGGTGTCGCTTTTTGCCTGTTCGATACGAGCGAGGTAGGCAGAACGGGTCTTTTTCGAGCGGTCGATGATGCGCTGTGTTACGCGTAACAATGTCGGATTCATAAAGGCTCCTCAAATTTATCTGGCCAGGCTCGGGAGTTTACAACGTATCTGACGGTTATTAACAACGCTGAAACGCTTGATGTCCGGAGCTCAGGGGCAAAATCACTTCCGGCAGTGTAATAAAAAAAGCTCCGCGGGTGAATCCACGCGGAGCTTTAAATTTAAATATTATTCCACTATCTGTGTTAGATCATGTTACCGGTAAAATAACACCTGTGGGTTAGAGCGCCGTTACTCAAACTCGTTCCAGGAACGTCCGTCGCGGGTGATCATTGCCACGGAAGCAACCGGTCCCCAGGTTCCCGCCTGATACGGTTTCGGCGCGTCCTGATCGGCAGCCCAGGCTTCGGTGATGGAGTCGACCCACTTCCAGGCCTCTTCCACTTCGTCACGACGAACGAACAGCGCCTGAATACCGCGCATGGTTTCCAGCAGCAGGCGCTCGTAAGCGTCGGCCAGGTGCGTCTGGTTGAAGGTTTCGGAGTAGCTCAGGTCGAGCTTGGTGGTCTGCAGGTTGTGCTTGTGATCCAGCCCCGGCACTTTGTTCAGGATCTGAATATCCACGCCCTCGTCCGGCTGCAGGCGAATGGTCAGCTTGTTCTGCGGCAGCTCCTGCCAGGACTCTTTGAACAGGTTCAGCTCTGGGTTTTTGAAGTACACCACGACTTCTGAACACTTCGCCGGGAGACGCTTGCCGGTGCGCAGGTAGAAAGGCACGCCCGCCCAGCGCCAGTCGTCGATGTCAACGCGGATCGCCACGAACGTCTCGGTATTGCTGGCCTTGTTGGCTCCCTCTTCTTCCAGGTAGCCCGGCACTTTTTTGCCCTGAGCGAACCCGGCGGTGTACTGACCGCGCACGGTTTTCTCACGCACGTTTGAGCGGTCGATGCGGCGCAATGATTTGAGCACCTTCACCTTTGCGTCGCGGATGCTGTCTGCCGTCAGATCGGACGGCGGAGACATGGCGATCATGCACAGAATTTGCAGCAGGTGGTTCTGGATCATGTCGCGCATCTGGCCGGCCTGGTCAAAGTAGCCCCAGCGCCCTTCGATGCCCACCTCTTCAGCCACGGTAATTTCCACGTGGTCGATGGTGCGGTTATCCCAGTTGTTCACGAACAGCGAGTTGGCAAAACGCAGCGCCAGCAGGTTCAGCACCGTCTCTTTGCCGAGATAGTGGTCAATACGATACACCTGGCACTCTTCGAAATATTCCCCGACCTGATCGTTGATTTCACGAGAGGTGGCAAGCGAGGTACCCAGCGGTTTTTCCATCACCACGCGCGCCGGCTTGGCGTTCAGCTTCGCTTCGCCCAGCCCTTTGCAGATCGCGCCGAAGGTGCTTGGCGGCATGGCAAAATAGTTGATGGTGACACGATTTTTCTGGTCGAGCATGTCGCCCAGACGCTTGAACGCCTTCACGTCGTTAACGTCCAGGTTGCAGAAATCGAGACGTCCGCTCAGCGTATCCCACAGCGCTTCATCAATTTTCTCTTTCATGAAGGTTTCGAGCGCTTCGCGCACGATTTTTGTGTACGCGTCCTTGTCCCAGTCGGCGCGGCCTACGCCCAGGATACGGGTATCCGGATGAAGTTGGCCCGCTTTCTCCAGTTGGTACAGGGAAGGCAGCAATTTTCGGCGTGCAAGATCGCCTTTCGCGCCGAAAATGACCAGGTCACATGCCTGGGCTGTTTGCGTTACCGCCATGTCATTCTCCTCAGTTGGATAACCTGGTGCTTCTGCCAGGTATCGTTGTAATTTTATTACAATGCACTGTACTGCTTTTACGTCATTCCCGAAACCATTAGCGCTTAACGTCGCGTGCGATAACGCGATTTTTTACCCGTCCGGCGCGTGCGGGGTGAAAATGCCGTAAAGATCCGATTATTCTTTGTTCTGTCACGCTTGCGCAAAATCCGACAGCGATCAAGTTATGAAAAAAAACAACAACTTTTCGCGTCGCCTGATACCCTTTAAAGAGGCCACAGGGGTAATATCGGCTAAATCGAATCAACATTTCATCTATAGATGAAATCGTTTTGTCCCCACGAGCGCCGTGTTAATGATGAACATGCTGGAAAAAATTCAGTTTCAACTGGAACACCTTAGCAAATCCGAGCGAAAAGTGGCTGAAGTTATTCTCGCCTCCCCCGCTCAGGCCATTCATTCAAGCATTGCCGCTCTGGCGCTGGAGTCAGGCGTCAGCGAACCCACGGTCAACCGATTCTGCCGGAGCATGGAAACCCGCGGCTTCCCGGATTTTAAGCTGCATCTGGCGCAAAGCCTGGCAAACGGCACCCCGTATGTTAATCGCAATGTGGACGAAGACGACAGCGTTGATGCCTATACCGCAAAAATTTTTGAATCCGCTATGGCCACGCTCGACCACGTTCGTCAGTCGCTGGATATGAGCGCGGTCAATCGCGCCGTCGATTTGCTGACGCAGGCCAAGCGCATCGCGTTCTTTGGCCTGGGCTCGTCGGCCGCCGTGGCGCATGATGCCATGAACAAGTTCTTTCGCTTCAACGTGCCGGTTATCTATTCTGATGACATCGTGCTGCAACGCATGAGCTGTATGAACTGTAGCGAGGATGACGTCGTGGTCCTGATCTCGCACACCGGGCGCACCAAAAGCCAGGTCGAACTGGCGCAGCTCGCGCGTGAAAACGATGCGATGGTTATCGCCCTGACCACCGCGGGCACGCCGCTGGCGCGCGAAGCGACGCTGGCGATTACCCTGGACGTGCCGGAAGATACCGACATCTATATGCCGATGGTGTCTCGCCTGGCGCAGCTGACGGTCATCGACGTGCTGGCGACCGGTTTTACCTTACGACGCGGCGCAAAATTCAGAGATAACTTGAAGCGGGTCAAAGAAGCGCTTAAGGAATCGCGTTTTGATAAAGAATTGCTTATAAAGAGCGATATATCCTAATAGTAAATAACTAAGTTGTAACGATTCACGGCATCCGGCCCGCTCCCTGCTGCCTTGCAGCAGAAAGAAGGCCGATTCAATGTTCACGCAACACCAAAGTTGTTTCAGTCAACGGAGTATTACATGTCCAGAAGGCTTCGCAGAACCAAGATCGTCACCACCTTAGGCCCGGCCACCGACCGCGATAATAACCTCGAAAAAATTATTGCCGCAGGCGCCAACGTGGTGCGAATGAACTTCTCTCACGGTACGCCAGAAGACCATAAGTTACGTGCCGATAAAGTGCGCGAGATCGCGGCTAAACTGGGCCGCCACGTTGCCATCCTCGGCGATCTCCAGGGTCCAAAAATTCGCGTATCCACCTTCAAAGAAGGCAAAGTTTTCCTCAACATTGGCGATAAATTCCTGCTCGACGCCAACCTGAGCAAGGGCGAAGGCGACAAAGAGAAAGTCGGCATCGACTATAAGGGCCTGCCGGCCGACGTTGTGCCCGGCGACATCCTGCTGCTCGACGATGGCCGCGTGCAGCTGAAAGTGCTCGACGTTCAGGGCATGAAGGTCTTTACCGAAGTGACCGTCGGCGGCCCGCTTTCCAACAACAAAGGCATTAACAAGCTCGGCGGCGGTCTTTCAGCGGAAGCGCTGACCGAGAAAGACAAAGCGGACATCGTCACCGCGGCGCAAATCGGCGTGGATTACCTGGCCGTCTCCTTCCCACGCTGCGGTGAAGATCTGAACTACGCCCGCCGCCTGGCGCGTGACGCAGGCTGCGATGCAAAAATCGTGGCCAAGGTTGAGCGTGCGGAAGCCGTGTGCGATCAGGACGCGATGGACGACGTAATCCTGGCATCCGACGTGGTGATGGTTGCCCGCGGTGACCTCGGCGTTGAAATCGGCGACCCTGAGCTGGTCGGCATTCAGAAAGCGCTGATCCGCCGCGCGCGCCAGCTGAACCGCGCCGTGATCACCGCGACCCAGATGATGGAGTCGATGATCACCAACCCAATGCCAACCCGTGCGGAAGTGATGGACGTGGCGAACGCCGTGCTGGACGGTACCGATGCGGTGATGCTGTCTGCGGAAACGGCGGCGGGCCAGTACCCGGCGGAAACCGTCGCGGCAATGGCGCGCGTGTGCCTGGGCGCTGAAAAAATCCCAAGCATTAACGTGTCTAAGCACCGCCTGGACATCCAGTTCGACAACGTGGAAGAGGCGATTGCGATGTCCGCGATGTACGCCGCGAACCACCTGAAGGGTGTGACCGCGATCATCACCATGACCGAGTCAGGGCGCACCGCGCTGATGACGTCGCGCATCAGCTCCGGCCTGCCGATCTTTGCGATGTCTCGCCACGAGCGCACGCTGAACCTGACGGCGCTGTACCGCGGCGTGACCCCGGTTCACTTCGACAGTTCCAGCGACGGCGTAGCCGCCGCGCACGATGCCGTTAACCTGCTGCGCGACAAGGGTTATCTGGTTTCCGGTGATATCGTCATCGTGACCCAGGGCGACGTGATGAGCACCATCGGCTCTACCAACACCACCCGCGTATTGACCGTCGAATAACGTACGATCCCCTCTCCTCTACGGGAGAGGGGCAAAGTGAGGGGGAATTTTATTTCTTCGGGAACAGTTCGTTGCGCTTGTACGGCTCCGTTTCGCCCGGCTTGCGCGTCTTGAGCAGCTTCAATATCCACGTGTACTGTTCGGTATGCGGCCCCACCAGAATCTCGACCTCTTCATTCATCCGACGCGCGATGGTGTTATCGTCTGCGGTCATCAAATCGTCCATCGGCGGACGCACCTCGATGCTCAGGCGATGCGTTTTACCGTCGTAAACCGGGAACAGAGGAATGACGCGGGCGCGGCACACCTTCATCAGACGGCCAATGGCGGGCAGCGTCGCTTTATAGGTGGCGAAGAAATCGACAAATTCGCTGTGCTCGGGGCCGTGGTCCTGATCCGGAAGATAGTAACCCCAGTATCCCTGTCGAACGGACTGGATAAACGGCTTAATGCCGTCGTTGCGCGCGTGCAGGCGCCCGCCAAAGCGGCGGCGAACGGTATTCCAGACGAAATCGAAAATCTTATTCCCCTGATTGTGGAACATCGCCGCCATTTTCTGGCCCTGGGACGCCATCAGCATCGCAGGAATATCCACGCCCCAGCCGTGCGGCACGAGGAAAATAACCTTTTCGTCGTTGCGGCGCATCTCTTCGATGATTTCCAGCCCTTTCCAGTCCACGCGATTAACGATTTTTTCCGGTCCGCGCAGTGCCAGCTCGGCCATCATCGCCATCGCCTGAGGCGCGGTCGTATACATCTCATCAATGATGGCCTCGCGCTCGGCCTCGCTTTTTTCAGGGAAACAGTAGTACAGGTTGATCTGCGCGCGGCGACGCGCGCTTTTGCCTAAACGCCCGGCAATGCGGCCGATTTTACCCAGCACCGGATCGCGCACGGAGGCGGGCAGCAAAGCAATGCCCGCAAAGGCATAGACGCCCAGCCACGATCCCCAGTTGCGCGGATGGCGAAATGATTTTTCAAACTCGGGAATGTATTCACTATTATTTTTTTTGGGTTCCATGCTGGTTCCAGGGTCTGGTGACGCAAATATAATGCAATAGTGTAGCGAGGCTGCGGCCCGCACACAAAAGAAAAAGCCGGCGCATGGGGAGGCCGGCTTGATGATGAAATTCAGGGCTTAGTCGAAGCGCAGCTGCGGCAGAACCTCTTTCACCTGCGCCAGGTATTCGGAACGATCTTTACCCGTCAGGCCTTCGGTGCGCGGCAGTTTCGCCGTCAGCGGGTTAACCGCCTGCTGGTTGATCCACACCTCATAGTGCAGGTGCGGCCCGGTCGAACGCCCGGTATTGCCCGAGAGCGCGATGCGATCGCCACGCTTCACCTTCTGACCCGGCTTCACCAGCAGCTTGCGCAGGTGCATGTAGCGGGTGGTATAGGTGCGGCCATGACGAACCGCCACGTAGTAACCCGCCGCGCCGCTGCGTTTGGCGACTACCACCTCACCGTCACCCACCGCCAGCACAGGCGTACCCTGCGGCATGGCGAAATCTACGCCGCGGTGCGGCGCGACGCGCCCGGTAACCGGGTTCAGACGACGCGGGTTAAAGTTAGAAGAGACGCGGAACTGCTTCGCCGTTGGGAAGCGCAGGAAGCCCTTCGCCAGACCGGTACCGTTGCGATCGTAGAATTTGCCATCCTCTGCGCGAACGGCGTAATAATCTTTGCCGTCTGAACGCAGGCGTACGCCCACCAGCTGGCTCTGCTCGCGTTTGCCGTCCAGCATTTCACGGGACATGAGAACGGAGAACTGATCGCCTTTTTTCAGCTTGCGGAAGTCCATCTGCCACTGCATCGCGCGGATCACCGAGCTGATTTCAGCGCTTGTCAGGCCCGCATCGCGCGCGCTGGCAACAAAGCTTCCGCCAACGGTGCCTTTCATCACGCTGTTGACCCACTCGCCCTGCTGCATCTCGCTGGTCATTTTGAAACCGTTTGCAGTGCGATCGTAGGTACGCGTTTCACGACGCGACATTTCCCAGGTCAGACGCTGCAAATCACCGTCTGCGGTCAGGGTCCAGGAAAGCTGCTGACCAATTTTCAGGTTACGCAGCTCTTTGTCCGAGGCGGCAAGCTGGCTGATATCGCCCATCTCAATGCCGTACTGATTCAGGACGCTGCTCAGGGTATCGCCCGTTGAGACGACATACTCATGGATGCCCGCTTCGTTAGCGGTTTTTTCATCCAGCTCATCCTGAGGAATCGCTTCGTCTTCCTGGGCGGCCTGATCGATCGGCTCGCTGGCCTCAGGCAACAGTGAACGAATCTCACTTTTCTCAAGCTCGATGGTCTTGATGATAGGGGCAGAACTGGGGTGGTAAACGTACGGCCGCCAGACGGCGACCGCAAGTGTGAGAACGGTAAGCGACCCCAGCATAACGCGATGGGGACGCGGCAGATTGTTAAATGCCAGGGCGACAGAGCGGGCTATCTGTTGCACGTATTCACTTCCTCGTTAATCTCCTTTCAGGCAGCTCGCATACTGGTTCGCCAGTTGGCTGAGAAACTGCGAGTAGCTCGCTTTGCTCAACTGGATATTCGTTCCTAGCGGGTCAAGGGTTCCCATGCGCACGGAAGTTCCCCTGGCCACGGCTTCTACGACCGCTGGCCTGAACTGTGGCTCAGCAAAAACGCATGTCGCTTTTTGCTCAACCAGCTGTGTTCTGATTTCATGTAAACGCTGCGCACCAGGCTGAATTTCAGGGTTGACGGTAAAGTGACCCAGCGGGGTCAGACCGTAGTGTTTTTCGTAATAGCCGTAGGCGTCATGAAAAACGAAATACCCTTTTCCTTTCAGCGGCGCGAGCTCGTTACCCACCTGCTTATCGGTTGCGGCTAATTGTGCCTCAAAATCCTTCAGGTTGGCGTCTAGTTTGGCTCGACTTTGCGGCATAAGTTCCACTAATTTGTCATGGATTGCAACCGCCGAGAGCCGCGCTATCTCTGGGGAGAGCCAAAGATGCATGTTGTACTCGCCATGATGGTGATGTTCGTCACCTTTTTCCTCGTTTGCATGATTATGCCCGTGCGCGTCATCATCATCATCGGCGCCTTTCATGAGCAACGGTTTCACGCCTGACAGCTCGGCAATGGTCACCTGGTTTTGTGCCGGAACCCGCTTCGCTGACTTTTGCATAAACGCTTCCATTTCTGGACCAATCCAGACAACTAAGTCTGCGTTTTGTAAGCGTTTTACATCCGAAGGACGTAGGGAATAATCATGCTCGGAGGCACCATCAGGCAGCAAAACCTGGGTCTCGGTTACGCCATCGGCGATGGCTGAGGCAATGAAGCCAAGCGGCTTGAGCGACGCAACAACGGCGGCGTTAACATCTTGTGCTGTTGTGCCCCAAAGGGCGGTCGATAATGCTGCGAAAAGAAGCGTATTTTTATGTAACATAATGCAACTTATCATCGTAATGAATGCGGGGAATGTGATATTATAACATTCGTTGACTTCTGCAAGCATAAATTGACATGACTACTCTGGTTTCTCTTGAAAATGTTTCGGTCTCTTTCGGCCAGCGCCGCGTCCTCGCTGACGTCTCTTTGCAGCTCACGCCCGGAAAAATTCTGACGCTGCTGGGCCCTAACGGCGCGGGCAAATCGACGCTCGTGCGCGTGGTGCTTGGGCTCGTAGCACCTGATGAAGGCGTCATCAAGCGTGACGGCCAGCTTCGCGTCGGCTACGTGCCGCAAAAGCTGCATCTGGACGCGACCCTGCCGCTGACGGTCAGCCGCTTCCTGCGCCTGCGTCCCGGTACGCGCAAAACGGATATCCTCCCGGCGCTTAAACGCGTTCAGGCGGGCCATCTGATTGACGCTCCAATGCAAAAGCTCTCCGGTGGCGAAACCCAGCGCGTGCTTCTTGCCCGCGCCCTGTTGAGCAGCCCTCAGCTGCTGGTGCTGGATGAACCCACTCAGGGCGTGGACGTTAACGGTCAGGTCGCGCTGTACGATCTCATCGATCAGCTGCGTCAGGAGCTTAACTGCGCGGTTCTGATGGTGTCGCACGACCTGCATCTGGTGATGGCAAAGACGGATGAGGTGCTGTGTCTGAACCACCATATTTGCTGTTCCGGCACGCCGGAAGTGGTTTCTATGCATCCCGAGTTTATCTCAATGTTTGGCCCTCGCGGCGCCGAACAGCTCGGTATTTATCGTCACAATCACAATCACCGCCATGATTTACAGGGACGAATCGTCCTGCGTCGGGGAAATGGACACTCATGATTGAACTGTTACTACCCGGCTGGCTGGCCGGGATTATGCTTGCCTGCGCCGCGGGCCCGCTTGGCTCGTTTGTGGTATGGCGCAGAATGTCCTATTTCGGCGACACGCTGGCCCACGCCTCCCTGCTTGGCGTGGCCTTCGGGCTGCTGCTGGACGTAAATCCGTTTTATGCGGTAATCGTGGTCACGCTGCTCCTCGCGGCGGGCCTGGTCTGGCTGGAAAAGCGCCCTCACCTCGCCATCGATACCCTATTGGGGATTATGGCGCACAGCGCGCTGTCGCTGGGCCTGGTGGTGGTCAGCCTGATGTCGAATATCCGCGTTGACCTGATGGCCTACCTGTTCGGGGATTTACTTGCCGTCACGCCGGAAGATTTAATTTCCATCGCGGTTGGCGTAGCGATCGTGCTTGGCATTTTGCTGTGGCAGTGGCGCAACCTGCTGGCGATGACCGTCAGCCCGGACCTGGCGTTCGTCGACGGCGTGAAGCTGCAGCGCGTGAAGCTCCTGCTGATGCTGGTGACGGCGTTAACCATTGGCGTGGCGATGAAGTTTGTTGGCGCGCTGATTATTACGTCCCTGCTGATTATCCCTGCGGCTACGGCGCGTCGTTTCGCCCGTACGCCGGAGCAGATGGCGGGGATTGCGGTCGGAATTGGGATGATAGCCGTTACCGGTGGGCTAACCTTCTCAGCGTTCTATGACACGCCGGCAGGTCCATCCGTCGTGCTTTGCGCTGCACTGCTGTTTATTTTCAGCATGTTGAAAAAACAGCCGAATACTTAAGGGCCTGACACCCGCAGGAGTGCGCCCATACTGGGCGCACTCGTAATTAAGCGCCGATGAAATTATCGGTGCTTATTTTATTATTTGGTACAGGTTTCTAAATACAATCTGGCGCCTGGGACGTTTTTACCGCCTTCAATATCGAGGCATTTGAGAACACCATCGCGATCGGTTTTTTTCAGCTGTCCGTTAATATAGTCCCAATAACTCTCAGTAGAGTAATCGCGAATATAAATTTCATCGTCGAGTGGTGCATACGCATACTCTGGATATGCATCCAGCATCAGTACCCCATTCAAAGCGAAATTGGGCTCACGAAGATTCTGCGTTTCTGGATGAGAACCACATACTTCCATCGTTGCCGGTTCGAAAGCAACGGCAGTCATACATAATTTTTTTCCGTTACTGGTATTTTCAAGTCTGTGATCTACCATTTTCCATTTCTGGGTTTCGGAAATAGCGGCATTCGCGACGCCAGAGAAAGCCGCCATAGTCAGAGCGGCAATAGATATAATCGTCATTGATTTCATTTTATTATTCCAGATAGATTGATAAGATTTATATATATAACGTATATAAAATATAGCATGTATAAAATATAGCATTTATATCGCTATAAATTCATCATAACTAAAATAAGCGAATTATCCAAAATAATAAGGATGATTAAGTGGATGAGATCAATAAACTGTGAGCGTCGCAGGCGGAATTAAATCTCCCGCCTGCCGATCGTTACGGCATTGCTGGCGGGGTGATGCCGAAATGATTCCACGCCCGCACCGTCGCCATACGCCCACGCGGGGTGCGCTGCAGGAAGCCCTGCTGAATCAGATACGGCTCCAGCACGTCTTCAATGGTTTCACGCTCTTCGCCAATCGCCGCCGCGAGGTTGTCCAGCCCGACCGGGCCGCCAAAGAATTTATCCAGCACCGCCAGCAGCAGCTTGCGGTCCATATAGTCGAACCCTTCCGCATCCACGTTAAGCATGTCCAGCGCCTGCGCGGCAATGTCGGCGGAAATGGTGCCGTCGTGCTTCACTTCGGCGAAGTCGCGCACGCGGCGCAGCAGGCGGTTAGCGATACGCGGCGTGCCGCGGGAGCGCTTCGCCACTTCAAACGCGCCCTCTTCGCTCATCTCCAGCCCCATATAGCGCGCGCTGCGCCCGACGATATGCTGAAGATCGGGAACCTGGTAGAACTCGAGGCGCTGCACGATGCCGAAGCGGTCGCGCAGCGGTGAGGTCAGCGACCCGGCGCGCGTCGTGGCCCCGATCAGCGTGAAGGGCGGCAGGTCGATTTTAATGGAGCGCGCGGCCGGCCCTTCGCCAATCATGATATCCAGCTGATAATCTTCCATCGCCGGGTAAAGTACCTCTTCAACGACCGGAGACAGGCGGTGAATTTCATCGATGAACAGCACGTCATGCGGCTCAAGGTTGGTGAGCATCGCCGCCAGATCGCCCGCTTTCTCCAGCACCGGGCCGGACGTGGTGCGCAGGTTAACGCCCATTTCGTTGGCGACGATATTTGCCAGCGTGGTTTTGCCTAACCCTGGAGGGCCAAAAATCAGCAGGTGATCGAGCGCATCACCGCGCAGCTTGGCCGCCTGGATGAAGATTTCCATCTGGGAGCGAACCTGGGGCTGACCAATGTATTCATCCAGCAGTTTTGGGCGGATCGCGCGATCCACCACATCTTCCGGCATGCTGCTGGCGGCCGAGACCAGGCGGTCTGCTTCAATCATCCTTTACCTCACAATGCGGCGCGTAGCGCTTCACGAATCAGGGTTTCACTGCTGGCATCCGGCGTGGCAATTTTGCTTACCATTCGGCTGGCTTCCTGAGGTTTATAGCCCAGCGCCACCAGCGCGGCAACCGCTTCCTGCTCGGCGTCGTCGGACGTTGGTGCGCCCGGCGAGGTCAGCACCAGGTCGGCAGCCGGCGTGAAGAGATCCCCGTGAAGGCCCTTAAAGCGGTCCTTCATTTCGACGATCAGGCGCTCTGCGGTCTTCTTACCGATGCCCGGCAGCTTAATCAGCGCGGCGGGATCTTCGCGCTCAACGGCGTTCACAAACTGTTGAGCCGACATTCCGGACAGAATCGCCAGCGCCAGCTTTGGCCCCACGCCGTTGGTTTTAATCAGCTCGCGGAACAGCATCCGCTCCTGTTTGTTATTAAAGCCGTAGAGCAGCTGCGCATCTTCACGCACCACGAACTGGGTAAAGACAATCGCCTCTTTGCCCGCGTCCGGCAGCTCGTAGAAGCAGGTCATCGGCATATGGACTTCATAGCCTACGCCGCCCACCTCCAGCAGCACTAGCGGGGGTTGTTTTTCAAGGATGATGCCTCTGAGTCTGCCTATCACGTGACGCTCCTGCGTTCTGGAAAAAATTTACTGACGACATATACCCTAAATAATTCGAGTTGTAGGAAGGCGGCAAGGGAGTGAATCCCCAGGAGCTTACATGAGTAAGTGACTGGGGTGAACGAGTGCAGCCAACGCACATACAACTTGAAGTATGACGGGTATAATAAAAAAAGGCTGGATAAACATCCAGCCTGATTTGTCATTATCGTAACCTGCCTCGCGCCAGATTAAGCCGCGACTCGCTCATCTGCATCGCGTTCTGGCTGACGTGGCAGTGGGTAATCGCAATCGCCAGCGCATCGGCGGCATCGGCCTGCGGGTTAGCAGGGAGCTTTAGCAGCGTGCGCACCATGTGCTGCACCTGGCTTTTCTCCGCGCTGCCAATCCCAACGACCGTCTGCTTGACCTGCCTCGCGGCGTATTCGAACACCGGAAGATCCTGGTTCACTGCGGCAACAATCGCGACGCCGCGCGCCTGACCGAGCTTTAGCGCCGAATCGGCGTTTTTCGCCATAAAGACCTGCTCGATGGCAAAAAAGTCCGGCTGGAACTGAGTGATGATTTCCGATACGCCCGCATAAATAAGCTTCAGACGCGACGGTAAATCATCCACTTTTGTGCGAATACATCCGCTGCCGAGGTAGGTTAGCTGGCGCCCAACCTGACGGATGACGCCATAGCCAGTGACGCGTGAGCCGGGGTCAATCCCGAGGATAATCGACATCACGCGTCTCCTGTAAACGGTTTAAACGCTCTCATTAGAGAGTCGCTGCAACCTCATCAGAGATTTCACCGTTGTGGTAAACTTCCTGCACGTCGTCGCAGTCTTCGAGCATGTCGATCAGGCGCAGCAGCTTAGGTGCCGTTTCTGCATCCATGTCGGCTTTGGTAGACGGGATCATCGACACTTCAGCGTTATCCGCTTTCAGGCCAGCCGCTTCCAGCGCATCGCGCACGGCCCCCATCTCTTCCCACGCGGTATACACGTCGATCGCGCCGTCGTCGAAGGTCACCACGTCTTCCGCGCCCGCTTCCAGCGCCGCTTCCATGATCACGTCTTCGTCGCCTTTCTCGAAGGAGATCACGCCTTTTTTGCTGAACAGATAGGCTACGGAGCCGTCGGTGCCCAGGTTGCCGCCGGTTTTGGTGAACGCATGGCGCACTTCCGCAACGGTACGGTTACGGTTGTCGGACAGACACTCCACCATGACCGCAGTGCCGCCAGGGCCGTAACCTTCATAAATGATGGTTTCCATGTTCGCGTCTTCATCGCCGCCCACGCCGCGCGCGATGGCGCGGTTCAGGGTGTCACGCGTCATGTTGTTAGACAGCGCTTTATCGATAGCCGCGCGCAGACGTGGGTTAGAGCCCGCATCGCCGCCGCCCAGACGCGCAGCCGTTACCAGCTCGCGAATGATTTTGGTAAAGATTTTACCGCGCTTGGCATCCTGTGCCGCTTTACGGTGTTTGGTGTTGGCCCACTTACTATGACCTGCCATAAAAAGTTCTCCAAAAATTATCCTGCGCCTTTCAGTCACCAGATGCGTTGGCTACGCCCGCTCACGCCAGTCACTTACCAACGTAAGCTCCTGGCGATTCTCAGCGTTGCCGCCTTCCTGGTAACTGAAATGCTTGGAAATTAATTAACATTGATTACAAATTCTTCAATCGCCTGCCGGTTGCTCCACGACTTGGTGAGCGCGGCGGCATCCGCCGCATTCACCCAGCGGTAGGTCAGGTGTTCAGTGAACACGATCTCCCGCTCGTGGGGAAGCGCGAGACAGAACCATGATTCCGTATTGCGCTCAATGCCCGGCGCGTAGCGATGACGTAAATGGCTAAAAATTTCAAACTCCACCGTGCGCTGACAGTCCTTCAGGGTCAGTTGCTCACGAGCAACGTCAATGGTGACCTCTTCCTTTACTTCGCGCGCGGCGGCCTGCGGCGCGGTTTCCCCCTCTTCCAGGCTGCCGGTAACCGACTGCCAGAAATCAGGGTCGTCGCGCCGCTGCAACATCAGCACCCGCTTCGTATCTTCTGCATAAATAACAACGAGAACAGAAACGGGACGCTTATATGCCATATCAGTTTTTCTCTTCCTTCTTCACCACTTCAATGCCCAGCTCGGCCAGAGAGGCCGGGTTGGCAAAGCTCGGCGCTTCAGTCATCAGACACGCTGCGGCGGTGGTTTTCGGGAAGGCGATAACGTCGCGAATGTTGTCGGTGCCGGTCAGCAGCATGGTCAGACGGTCAAGACCGAACGCCAGGCCCGCGTGCGGCGGCGTACCGTATTTCAGGGCATCCAGCAGGAAGCCGAACTTCTCGCGCTGTTCCTGTTCGTTGATGCCCAGAATGCCGAACACGGTCTGCTGCATATCACCGCTGTGAATACGCACGGAGCCACCGCCTACTTCGTAGCCGTTAATCACCATGTCATAGGCGTTCGCTACCGCGTCTTCCGGTGCCGCTTTCAGCTCAGCCGCCGTCATGTCTTTTGGCGAGGTGAACGGGTGGTGCATCGCGGTCAGGCCGCCTTCACCGTCGTCTTCAAACATTGGGAAGTCGATAACCCACAGCGGCGCCCATTTGTTTTCATCGGTGATGTTCAGGTCTTTGCCGACCTTCAGGCGCAGCGCGCCCATCGCATCCGCAACCACTTTCTTGTTGTCTGCGCCGAAGAAGATCATGTCGCCGTCCTGCGCGCCGGTGCGCTCGAGGATCGCTTCCACGATCTCCGCGTTCAGGAATTTCGCCACCGGGCTGGTGATGCCTTCCAGGCCTTTCGCACGCTCGGTCACTTTAATATAGGCCAGACCTTTCGCGCCGTAGATCTTAATAAAGTCGCCGTAGCCGTCAATCTGCTTGCGGCTCAGGGCCGCGCCGCCGGGCACGCGCAGGGCCGCAACGCGACCTTTCGCGTCGTTAGCCGGGCCGGCAAAGACCGCGAACTCAACGTCTTTCACCAGGTCCGCCACGTCCACCAGCTCCATTGGGTTACGCAGGTCCGGCTTGTCGGAGCCGTAGCGACGCTCGGCTTCGGCGAAGGTCATGATTGGGAAATCGCCCAGCTCAATGCCTTTTACGTCGTTCCACAGGCCGCGCACCAGCGCTTCCATCACTTCACGCACCTGTTCGGCGGTCATGAAGGAGGTTTCCACGTCGATCTGGGTAAATTCTGGCTGACGGTCAGCGCGAAGGTCTTCGTCGCGGAAGCATTTCACGATCTGATAGTAGCGGTCAAAGCCGGACATCATCAGCAGCTGTTTAAACAGCTGCGGCGACTGCGGCAGCGCGTAGAATTTGCCTTTGTGGACGCGGGACGGGACCAGGTAATCGCGCGCGCCTTCCGGCGTGGCTTTGGTCAGCATCGGGGTTTCGATATCGAGGAAACCGTGGTCATCCATAAAGCGGCGCACCAGGCTGGTGATTTTCGCACGGGTTTTCAGGCGCTGGGCCATTTCCGGGCGACGCAGATCCAGGTAGCGATATTTCAGACGCGCTTCTTCAGTGTTGACGTGGTTAAAGTCCAGCGGCAGTACGTCTGAACGGTTAACGATCGTCAGGTCGGACGCCAGCACTTCAATTGCGCCGGTCGCCATGTCGGTGTTGACGTTTTTCTCGTCACGCGCACGCACGGTGCCGGTGACCTGAATGCAGAACTCATTACGCAGCTCGGAAGCCAGCTTCAGCGCGTCCGCGCGATCCGGATCGAAGAACACCTGTACGATACCTTCGCGGTCGCGCATATCGATGAAGATAAGGCTACCAAGATCGCGACGACGATTGACCCAACCACACAGGGTGACCTGCTGCCCGACGTGGGACTGACGCAGCTGCCCGCAATATTCTGTACGCATGAGATATCCCTTAATTAGCCGCAGGCTAAACGTTGCCTGATATCAGGCTACTATGTCGCAGCTTTCTGTATGTCACAACTGGATGAAAAAAGGCGGCTATTATACTGGAAATTCCGCCGGACGATAAGAGCGAAGCGCGCTCTGCCGCTCGTTTGCTGCGCTCTTATTGCGCATTCTCACAAAAATTAACAAAATTATCCGACCGATAACAGCACATCACGTCGTAAGGTGTAGCAAAGCGATTCATTTGACTGGAGTTATTATGTTTACACTCGATGCCGCCAAAACCGCACTTGTGGTGATTGATTTACAGGAAGGGATCCTGCCGTTTGCCGGAGGCCCGCACGGCGCTGACAAGGTGGTCAGCCGCGCCGCCCGCCTGGCGGAAAAATGCCGCGCCGCCGGTGCGCCTGTGGTCATGGTGCGCGTCGGCTGGTCCGCCGATTTCGCCGAAGCGCTAAAACAGCCCGTCGACGCCCAGGCCGCGGCGCACGCGCTGCCGGACAACTGGTGGACGTACCCGGCGTCGTTGGGTAAACGCGATACGGATATCGAAGTGACCAAACGCCAGTGGGGCGCCTTCTACGGCACCGATCTTGAGCTACAGCTGCGCCGTCGCGGCATTGACACCATCATCCTGTGCGGAATTTCGACCAACATCGGCGTGGAATCCACCGCGCGCAACGCCTGGGAGCTGGGCTTCAACCTGGTCATCGCAGAAGATGCCTGCAGCGCCGCCTCGGCGGACCAGCACCAGGGCAGCATGACGAATATCTTCCCGCGCATCGGCCGCGTGCGCAGTACCGACGAGGTATTGCGCGCGCTATGATCTACGTGGGCCTGCCCCAGTGGTCGCACCCGAAGTGGGTGCGCCTGGGCATCACCGGTCTTGAAGAGTATGCCCGACACTTCAACTGCGTCGAAGGCAATACCACGCTGTACGCCCTGCCGAGGGCGGAGATCGTCGAGCGCTGGCGGGAGCAAACCACCGACGCGTTTCGCTTCTGCTTTAAGTTTCCGGCCACCATCTCGCACAACGCCGCGCTGCGAAACTGCGGCGATTTGACGGAAGAATTTTTTACGCGGATGTCGCCGCTGGCGAATCGCATCGGCCAGTACTGGCTCCAGCTTCCCGCCGCGTTTGGCCCGCGCGACATGCCCGCGCTGTGGACGTTTCTCGACGCCCTCCCCCGCGAATTTACCTATGGCGTTGAGGTCAGGCACCCCGAGTTCTTTGCCAAGGGGGAGACGGAAAAAGCGCTCAACCGCGGGCTGCACGAACGCGGCGTGAACCGCGTAATTCTGGACAGCCGCCCTGTGCACAGCGCCGTGCCGCACAGCGAAGCGATTATCGACGCGCAGCGCAAAAAGCCAAAGGTGCCGGTGCACGCAGTCGTCACGGCGCAAAACCCGATGGTGAGGTTTATCGGCAGCGACAACATGCAGCAAAACAAAGAGCTGTTCGCCGTCTGGCTGCAGGCGTTACCGAAATGGGAACACACCACCACGCCGTATCTTTTTTTGCACACCCCGGATATCGCGCAGGCGCCTGAACTGGTCGATGCTCTCTGGCAGCCCTTGCGGGACGCGGTGCCGTCGGTGGGGAGCGCCCCGTCCATCCCACAACAATCTTCTCTTTTCTGAGTAAGGCACCTATCATAGTCACGTGCCATCTGCCAAAAACAGGGAGTAAGTATGGTCAGCGCGCTGTATGCCGTGTTAGGTGCGTTACTGCTGATTAAGTTTTCTTTTGACGTCGTGCGCCTGCGGATGCTGTACCGCGTTTCCTACGGTGACGGTGGCTTTTCAGAGCTGCAAAGCGCTATCCGCATCCACGGCAACGCCGTCGAATACATTCCCGTTGCGCTCATCCTGCTGCTGTTTATGGAGATGAACGGCGCGGAAACGTGGATGGTACACGTTTGCGGCCTGCTGCTGATCGCGGGCAGGCTGATGCATTACTACGGTTTTCACCACCGCTTATTCCGCTGGCGTCGTTCCGGCATGAGCGCAACCTGGTGCTCGCTTTTGCTGATGGTGCTGGCTAACCTTTGGTATATGCCGTGGGAGTTGGTTTTCTCCTTCCATTAGCGCACAATACGCCACTTTATTTTTCCCGGATTTTTACGTTATGTCAGATCGCGACACGCTTTTTTCCGCGCCTATCGCCAGCCTGGGCGACTGGACCTTCGATGAACGGGTAGCCGAAGTCTTCCCGGATATGATCCAGCGCTCTGTACCGGGCTATTCCAACATCATTTCCATGATCGGCATGCTGGCTGAGCGCTTCGTTCAGCCCGGCACGCAGGTTTACGATCTGGGCTGTTCGCTCGGCGCGGCAACGCTGTCGGTACGTCGTAACGTTCGTCAGGACGGCTGTAAAATTATTGCTGTCGACAACTCGCCGGCGATGATTGAACGCTGCCGCCGCCATATCGACGCCTATAAGGCGCCGACGCCGGTTGAGGTCGTGGAGGGCGATATCCGCGATATAGAGATTGAAAACGCCTCAATGGTGGTGCTGAATTTCACCCTGCAGTTTTTGGTGCCGGAAGAGCGCCAGCTGCTGCTGGACAAAATTTATAAAGGCCTGAACCCCGGCGGCGCGCTGGTGCTGTCTGAGAAGTTCAGCTTTGAAGATGCGAACGTCGGCGAGCTGCTGTTCAACATGCATCACGACTTCAAGCGCGCAAACGGCTACAGCGAGCTGGAGATCAGCCAGAAGCGCAGCATGCTGGAAAACGTGATGCTGACGGACTCCGTTGAAACGCACAAAGCGCGCCTGCGCAAGGCCGGCTTCCAGCACAGCGAACTGTGGTTCCAGTGCTTCAACTTTGGCTCGCTTGTGGCGCTGAAGGGCGAGGACGCGGCATGATCGACTTTGGTAATTTCTATCAGCTGATTGCCAAAAACCACCTCTCCCACTGGCTGGAAACCCTGCCTGCGCAAATCGCCACCTGGCAGCGCGATCAGCAGCATGGCCTGCTGAAGCAGTGGTCAAACGCGGTGGAGTTTTTGCCCGAGCTGACGCCGCATCGTCTGGATCTGCTGCACAGCGTGACGGCGGAAAGCGAAGCGCCGCTCTCTGACGGACAGCGCAACCGCATCGAAACGCTGATGCGCAACCTGATGCCGTGGCGCAAGGGGCCGTTCTCGCTTTACGGCATTGATATCGATACCGAATGGCGTTCGGACTGGAAGTGGGACCGCGTGCTTCCGCATCTTTCGGACCTGAGCGGACGCACCATTCTCGACGTCGGCTGCGGCAGCGGCTATCACATGTGGCGCATGATTGGCGCGGGCGCGCATCTGGCGGTCGGTATCGACCCGATGCAGCTGTTCCTCTGCCAGTTTGAAGCGGTGCGTAAGCTGCTCGGCAACGACCAGCGCGCCCACCTTCTGCCGCTGGGTATTGAGCAACTGCCCGCCCTGAAGGCGTTTGATACCGTGTTTTCGATGGGCGTGCTCTATCACCGTCGTTCCCCGCTTGAGCACCTGTGGCAGTTGAAAGATCAGCTGGTCAGCGGCGGCGAGCTGGTGCTGGAAACCCTGGTGATTGAAGGCGACGAAAATGCGGTGCTGGTGCCGGGCGATCGCTACGCGCAGATGCGCAACGTTTACTTTATTCCTTCCGCGCTGGCGCTGAAGAACTGGCTGGAGAAGTGCGGCTTCGTGGACGTGCGCATTGCCGACGTCTGCGTAACCTCCCTTGAGGAGCAGCGCCGCACGGACTGGATGATCACCGAATCGCTGGAGCAGTTCCTCGACCCGGAAGACCACAGCAAAACCGTGGAAGGCTATCCGGCACCGATGCGCGCGGTGCTGATTGCGACAAAGCCGTAGCATATACCCCTCACCCTAACCCTCTCCCCATAGGGGAGAGGGGATCGCTCGGTGCGGTCTTTTCTCCCTCGCCCCTTTGGGGAGAGGGCCGGGGTGAGGGGGATAAAAAAAGGCCCCTGTTGAAATTGCAGGGGCCTGGTACAAGCAAGCATCATATTGGGCGACATGATGCGCGGTAAAAATCGGTACGTTGCTACACGTGATAACGCTCAATTATCGATTTCATCACCGCAACCGACTCTCCCTCTACGCCGTAGCGCGAGTACTCATCCGCTTCGGCATCCGTCGACATAGACAACCCTGTATTGCGATAACGCATGGGCGATGGCATCCACTTGCCCGCAGAGCTGTGAAGCTCCTCTACCCCTGCGTTTAAAAACAGTTCCAGATTCCCGGCGCGTACACCTGCGCCAGCCATAAGTATTGGAACACGGGAGTGTGATTTTAGTTCCGTAATTAATTTTAAACCTTTATCCGCAGACGACTGCTGCCCGGACGTCAGGACGCGCGCCACGCCCAGTTCTGCAAGCGTTTCAAACGCTTGCAGAGGGTTTTCACACATATCAAACGCACGATGAAAAGTGACCGCCATTCCCTTTGCCGCATCCATAACCTGACGCATGCGGGGAAGATCGACATTGCCGTCTTCATCGAGCAGGCCGATGACCAGCCCGGGGAATCCTAAATCACGCACGGCGGCGATATCTTCAAGCATGGCAGCAAATTCATCCGCTGTGTAACAAAAATCACCGCCGCGAGGGCGGATGATGGGGTGCACCGGGATCGTGACCTCCCGGCGGGCAGATTTCAGCACGCCGTACGACGGCGTCAGCCCGCCCTCTTTCGGTGCCGCACAGAGTTCAATGCGGTCGGCCCCGTGCTTTTGCGCCGTGACGGCACACTCCACGCTGTAACAACAAATCTCCAGTAGCGCCATCTTTTCCTCCCTAAAATCGATTCAACACGCTATCGTGACACGCTCCCCGCAGGGGGTCTTCGCGTAGCGTCACAACTCTTACGCTTCGCTGGCCACGATCTGCTCGATCGTCCAGGGGTGAAACTTCACCGTCACCTGCCCGTCGGTCACCGCCAGCGTCGGGTTCGGCAAGCGCTCGCGCTCGCCTTTTGGCGAGCTGGTTTTCACAAAAATCCCCGGCTTGCTTAAGCCTTCATCGGAGAGCAGCGCCAGCGCGCGCGCGTTCAGGGTTTCGGGCTCGCCCGGCAGCACAATCTCGATATGCTCCCAGCCCTCGTGCGGGTAGCGTTTCTCTCCCGGCCACGGCAGCTCGATGACCGTAAACTGCCAGTGCGCCACGCATACCGGCTCGTGAAGCTTGAACAGGCAGATTGGCCGACCGTTGATGATATTTTCTGAAAGCATCACGCCGCACTGCTCAAAACCGCGACGCCAGCGCTCGGCGGTGGCGTTCTGATGGCAGCGCAGGGAAATGTGATCGGCCTCAAGCGGCGCGATATCCAGGCCCAGGCGGGTGGCAAGTTCTGTGAACGCCTGGGTGAAGCGCGGTAAATCTGCGGAAATATCATGCAGTTCGTCAATGGATTGCCAGTTCGCCATACGTCAGCCTCTTATCGTGTCGCAAAGCCGCTAATTTACTCCGTTGCCGGGCTGCAACCAACCGCCGATTGGCAGATTTACCGACTGCATGATCATGCACGCTTTCTCCGCTTATTTTCTGTACGAACTCCGCGGCGCGCGGTGCTGACGGCAAGGGCCATTTGCAGTATACTCCCGCCCTAAATTCTTAAACTGGCGCGGGTAGATTTTTATCCGCATCAAAAACGTAAGGTATCCAGGTGAATATTCAGGCTCTTCTCTCAGAAAAAGTCAGTCAGGCACTGATTGCCGCAGGCGCCCCTGCGGATTGCGAACCGCAGGTTCGTCAGTCAGCAAAAGTACAGTTTGGCGACTATCAGGCTAACGGCGTGATGGCAGTGGCTAAAAAACTGGGCATGCCGCCGCGACAGCTCGCTGAGCAGGTACTGACGCATCTGGATCTCACCGGCATTGCCAGCAAAACCGAAATCGCCGGGCCGGGCTTTATCAACATCTTCCTGGACCCTGCGTTCCTGGCAGGCCACGTTGACGCGGCGCTGAAATCCGACCGCCTGGGCGTGGCTCAGCCCGCCGCGCAGACCGTGGTCGTTGACTACTCAGCGCCGAACGTGGCGAAAGAGATGCACGTTGGCCACCTGCGCTCCACCATTATCGGCGATGCGGCAGTGCGCACGCTGGAGTTCCTCGGCCACAAGGTGATCCGCGCGAACCACGTCGGCGACTGGGGCACCCAGTTCGGCATGCTGATTGCTTACCTGGAAAAACAGCAGCAGGAAAACGCGGGCGAAATGGCCCTGGCGGACCTGGAAGGCTTCTACCGCGAAGCGAAAAAGCATTATGACGAAGACGAAGCCTTCGCCGAGCGCGCGCGCAGCTACGTCGTGAAGCTGCAGGGCGGCGATCAATACTTCCTTGAGATGTGGCGCAAGCTGGTCGACATCACCATGTCCCAGAACCAGCTGACCTATAACCGCCTGAACGTTACCCTGACCCGCGACGACGTGATGGGCGAAAGCCTGTACAACCCGATGCTCCCGGGCATCGTGGCAGATCTGAAAGCGAAAAACCTGGCAGTTGAAAGCGCAGGCGCAACGGTCGTGTTCCTTGATGAGTACAAAAACAAGGAAGGCGAACCGATGGGCGTCATCATCCAGAAAAAGGACGGCGGCTTCCTCTATACCACCACCGATATCGCCTGCGCGAAATACCGCTACGAAACCCTGCACGCCGACCGCGTGCTGTATTACATCGACTCCCGTCAGCACCAGCACCTGATGCAGGCGTGGACCATCGTGCGTAAAGCGGGCTACGTGCCGGATTCCGTGCCGCTGGAGCACCACATGTTCGGCATGATGCTGGGTAAAGACGGCAAGCCGTTCAAAACCCGCGCGGGCGGCACCGTTAAGCTTTCCGACCTGCTGGACGAAGCGCTGGAGCGCGCCCGCCGTCTGGTGGCCGAGAAGAACCCGGACATGCCAGCAGACGAGCTGGAAAAACTGGCAAACGCCGTGGGCATCGGCGCGGTGAAATACGCGGATCTCTCCAAGAACCGCACCACCGACTACATCTTCGACTGGGATAACATGCTGGCGTTTGAAGGCAACACCGCGCCGTACATGCAGTATGCCTACACCCGCGTGCTGTCCGTGTTCCGCAAGGCCAACATCGACGAAAGCGTGCTGGCGAACGCAACCGTGACCCTCAGCGAAGACCGTGAAGCGCAGCTGGCGGCGCGCCTGCTGCAGTTCGAAGAGACGCTGACCGTCGTCGCGCGCGACGGTACGCCGCACGTGATGTGTGCCTACCTGTACGACCTTGCTGGCCTGTTCTCCGGCTTCTACGAGCACTGCCCTATTCTGTCCGCCGAGAGCGAAGCGGTTCGCAACAGCCGCCTGAAGCTGGCGCAGCTGACGGCGAAAACGCTGAAGCTGGGGCTGGATACGCTGGGTATCGAAACCGTAGAGCGTATGTAACGCACAAAAAGAACCCGGCGCTAAGCCGGGTTCTTTATTTTGAGTGACTATATTATCTCACCGCTGGACGCTATCACGCTTATTTTCTTTACCCGCATAGCCAGGCGCAACGGTTGCTTAGGCGGCGTCCCGCGCTTTCGCAAATATTCCTTTATTCAACTTTGTAGATTCAGGCAATATTAAATTTCGGATATTGAATGAATGCTTAGCTTTTTATCCAGCGATTCGAATATAACGACTTTGACAGCAGTCTGATGCACGGGGTGTGAGGTAATTAAGCGCCGCTGCGCAATCCAGGCATGGAGCGTTCCGGCGACGGTCTGGCTGCCGAGATAGAGCAGCGGCGTAAAGCCCGCACCGTCCATATCGCGAAAAGCCGCCTCAAACATGGATATTTGGCTCTCAGACATTTCAGGCATGTGCATATTTACCGTCGGGTTAATTACCCAACCACCAGGATGATTTTCCATAATAATATTCCTTGAGTAGTAGAGATTGTTCTGATGCCCGTTAAAAATACCCCTCAACTATTTAAGGCTTTGTGTCCCCGCTCACATTATGGGGAATCTGTAATATTTTCCTTAAATGCATTCATCATTTAAATAAATAACCGCGCATTCAATATTTAAATGAATAAATAAAAACGCCACATTACGGCAGTCCCATAATGTGGCGCGAGATTTAACAAGATAAATTAGAAATATTTCCGCAAATATTCCGTCAAGCAGAGGATCGCCATCGCCTGGCCGTACGGCATCGAGGTCAGCGGGATCTGGCGATAAAACTCAAGATCGCTGCCCATCCCGGTGCCGAACGACGTTTGCAGCAGCTCCCCTTCCGGCGAGATATTTTTCACGATGCCCCGTATGGCCTTCTCGGCCACGTCGGCATACTCTGCGCCCACGTAGCGCTTGCGAACCGCTTTCAATATCCCGTAGGCAAAGCCTGCCGTTGCCGACGCCTCAAGGTACGAGTCAGGATCGTCGAGCAGCGTATGCCAGAGGCCGCTGTCGTCCTGGCACGTCGCCAGCGCGGCGATCTGCGCATTCAGCACCTGAACCAGATAGCGGCGCACGGCGTTGTTTTCCGGCAGGTCGACCAGCTCTAGGAAATCAGGGATCACGATGGTCAGCCAGCTGTTGCCGCGCGCCCAGCGGGCGTTGGCGAAGTTATGCTTGCCGTCGTAGTTCCAGCCGTGGAACCACAGCCCGGTTTCTCGGTCCATCAGGTTCTGGACGTGCAGCAGGAACTGGTACACCGCTTCCTCAACGTATTCCGGCCTGTTCAGCAGCTTGCCGATTTTCGCCAGCGGCAGCACGGTCATCATCAGCGTGTCGTCCCACATCTGCTGATGATTCTCCTCCGCCAGCGTGATGTGCTGCATGCCGCCGTGCTCGGTGCGCGGCATTTCGTTCATCGCCCATTCCGCCCAGCTCTCCAGCCACGGCAGCCAGGCGGGGTTACGCGTCTCTTCGTAGCGGTAGGCCAGGGTTAAAAAAGGCGACATGGTATTGACGTTTTTGGTGGTCGCGCCCTCCGCAAACCGCGCGGCGAACCAGCTATCAATCACGTCGCGCATGCCCTCGTCGCCGGTCTGGCAGTAGTACTGCCAGATACCGTACAGCCCCACGCCGTGCGTCCATTCCCATCCTGCCCAGCCCTTGGTGTCGATCACGCGCCCGTCGTCCAGCCGAAGCAAAAACTCACCCGTTTTGTCGTGAATATTAACCAGGCTGTGCGTCACCTTTTCGATCAGCGCTTTTAGCTCGTCGCGGGCGATAAAGCGCTCGGGCTGGCACAGGAGGGGGCTATGTTTGACAGGCCAAACTTTCATCTTCTTAACCTCTGTTGTATGTCGAATTGAGTACCGCGGTCTCGTTCAGCGGAGGCGCCGCTGGCTTATTGCGGTTGAGATAACCGATGTTGTTATTGCCCCACAGCGACGCAAACGGCATGCCGGCAAGCATTTCCACCGTCGCACGGGCCTGCGGCGTCGCCGCTTCCGGCACGGCGCGGCCGGACTCGCGCATTTTCACCGTCTCTTCGCGCAGGGTGCTGTGCGTCTGCAGGTTGAGCTTAAAGCGCAGCGAGACCATAAAGCCGCAGAACAGCACCAGAATCGTCCCTACGCTCAGGATCATCAGAATGGTGTGGCTCACCTCGGCGGGCTGAACCTTCTGGCCGCTGACAAAGCCGGACATCTGCATCACGATCCCCACCAGCATCACCGCACCGGCCTGCGAGGCCTTGCGGGTCAGGGTCATGATCCCGGCGAAAATGCCTTCCCGACGCTGACCGGTGATCACCTCATCCACGTCCGCGATATAGGTGTAGGTATTCCACGGCACGTAGTTGATGCCGCCGCGTCCCAGTCCGGCCACCGCGGAGAGCAACAGCAGCAGCGCGTAAACGTCGCTCAGCCCGGCGTAGTAAAGAACGGCATAGGAGAGCGAGGCCAGGCCAAAGAGCACCACCACCATGCGGTAGGACGGCGCGGGCCCGAAGCGAATGCAGAGCGGGATCATGGCGATTACGGCGATGAACTGGAAGATAGCCATTGTCCCCAGCAGGTTCGACGCCATCGACGCCTCCTGCATCAGCACGAACACCACGTAATAGGTGAACACCGCGTTAAAGACGTCCTGGGCGATATAGCCGCCGAGGTACATGCCCAGATGCTGGCGGAAAATTTTGATGCGCAGCGTAGAGCTGAGCTCCACGATCAGGCGGTTGAGGCTCTGGCCAAGCGTGAGCTTTTTCTTCTCCTCTTCCGCGCGCAGCGCCGCTTCGGACCACTCTTCGCGCGGGCGTTCCCAGGTGAAGCACCAGACGAAGGTCAGCATTAGCGCGCACAGCACCGAGAAGACCAGGCTGGCATAGAAGAAGGAAACCGCATTGTCTTTGCCAAACTGCGTCAGCAAAATGCCCGGCAGGAAGGAGGCCAGGATCGCGGACATTTGTGCCATCGAGATACGCGCGCCGGAAAACTTGGTTTTCTGCTTAAAGTCGTCGGTCATTTCCGGCACCAGCGTTTCGTACGGCACCAGAATCATGGTGTAGACGATGTCGAACACCAGGTAGGTCAGCAGGTAGTACCAGAAGCTCATGTCCCCGACCCACATCAGCGAGTAGCTGAACACGCAGGGGATCCCCAGCAGAATAAAGAATTTGCGGCGGCCGAAGCGCTTGCCGAGCCACGTCGTGCCGAAGTTATCCGTCAGGAAGCCCATCAGCGGGCTGACCACGGCGTCTAATACCCTGGCCGCGGCAAAAATGAAGGTCGCCTCAATCGGCGTGAGCCCACAGAAGGTGGTGTAGAAATACAAAAGCCAGGCGGCCGTCAGGGCGGTTGTTCCCGCCCCGAGGAAATCCCCTGACCCGTATGCAAGATAGTTTGCGAGTCCAATTTTACGTGTTTTCATTGCCGTCAACCCTACGAAGTTTTGGGAGACTCCCTGTAAGCAAGCCTCATCCAGGAGTTTTTACACGGCTACAGTAAAAGTATCGCTTTGTTGATACCTTTTTGTTTCTGCCATCACGGCGCGGCGGATGGCAAAAATGCAAAGAGCGTCGTTACGCGTGTCACTGATTTATAAAACAGCGTTTCTATTGCATCAAAAGGCATTGTCAATTTTGAGAGCCAGCCATCAGAATCGACTGATAGCTGGCGAAAAGGCAGGCAGTTAGCGGTAGTTAACGATGACGGAGTTGCTCTGAACCTTGAGCGCGGGGATCAGGCGACCGCCGCCAGGCACTTCCCAGATAAAGCGCAGCGGCTCGACCGCGGGCACGCCGCTGAAGGCCTGGGTGCTGCCGTTTTCACCATCAAGTTCGGTGCAGCGGGTCTGGGAGCAGAGGCGCACGCGCAGCCCGGCGGGCGTTGGGCCATTCAGCCTATAGTTCCAGACCACCAGGCTCATCAGGCCGTTTACCGGCTCGCCCGCCGACAGCGGGTTCGATGACATCGACTCACCGCGATGATTGAGGGTGATGCCCATGCTGCTGGCCTGCCACATCCCCTCGCCCGCGGCCTGCGCCGCCAGCGGGAAGAGTAAAATGAATAACCACTTGCGCATTATTTCCCTCCAATGGTTGCCGTCATGCGGATGTGACGGTTGTCCGACAGTTCAAGGTTCGACAGCACCACCAGCTGGCTCAGGCTGCGGCGCAGGAAGCGCGACAGCAGCGGACGCAGCGCGTGGTTGACCAGCAGCACCGGCGGCGCGCCCAGCATCTCCTGACGCGCCAGCGCCTCCTGCGTTTGCTCAAGCAGGCGGTCGGCAAGGCCCGGCTCCAGACCGCCGCCGCCCTGCAGGGCCTGCAGCAGCAGGCGCTCAAGCGGCGTGTCGAGGCCGATAACCTGCACTTCCCCCGTTCCCGGGAACCACTGCTGGGTAATCGCGCGGCCCAGCGCCACGCGCACCACGGCCGTCAGCTCGTGCGGATCGCTTTGCAGCGGCGCGTGCTCGGCCAGCGTCTCCAGAATGGTGCGCATATCGCGAATCGGTACTTTTTCGTCGAGCAGGTTTTGCAGCACCTTGTGCAGGGTAGTGAGCGTCACCACGCCCGGCACCAGATCTTCCGT
The DNA here is from genome assembly GCF_041399425.1 of Enterobacter sp. KBR-315C3_2022. Taxonomy (NCBI): domain Bacteria; kingdom Pseudomonadati; phylum Pseudomonadota; class Gammaproteobacteria; order Enterobacterales; family Enterobacteriaceae; genus Enterobacter; species Enterobacter sp. KBR-315C3_2022. The sequence continues at coordinate 189,138 of NZ_JBGKEB010000001.1, read as the reverse complement.
CAGCTTCGGCATCTCCTGGGTGACGCGGTCAAGCAGCTGCTGCGCCTCCTGACGGCCAAACAGCTCCGCCGAGAACTGCCCGATCAGGTGGTTAAGGTGGGTCGCCACCACGGTGCTCGCCTCAACGACGGTGTATCCCTGGATCTGCGCCTGCTCTTTGAGCGCGCTCTCAATCCAGATAGCGGCCAGCCCGAAGGCCGGATCGATCGTCTGCTCGCCCGGCAGCGTCCCCGCCGCCGTGCCGGGGTTAATCGCCAGCCAGCGCCCCGGATAGGCGTCGCCGCTGCCAATTTCTACCCCTTTCATCAGGATGCGGTAGCGTGCGGGCGGCAGGTCCATGTTGTCGCGAATATGTACCACCGGCGGCAGGAAGCCCATGTCCTGGGCGAATTTCTTACGGATGCTGCGGATGCGCCCCAGCAGCTCGCCGTCCTGCTGGAAATCGACCATCGGGATCAGGCGATAGCCCACCTCCATCCCCAGCGTATCTTCCAGCTGAACGTCGTTCCAGGTCGCTTCCACGGCCTGGGTATTTTCCGGCATTTTGACCGGCGCAGGCTCCGCGGCCGGGCGGCTTTCGCGGCCGCGCATCCACCAGGCAAGCCCGAGCAGCGCGGCGGTAAACAGCAGGAACACCAGGTTCGGCATGCCGGGCACCAGCCCCAGCAGCCCCAGCACCGCGGCGGCCAGCAGCATCACGCGCGGGTTGCTGAAGAGCTGCCCCACCATCTGCTCGCCCACGTCCTGATCGGTGCTGACGCGGGTGACGATCACGCCCGCCGCGGTAGAGATCACCAGCGCCGGGATCTGCGCCACCAGGCCGTCACCGATGGTCAGCAGCGTATAGCTTTCCGCCGCGTGGCCCATGTCCATGCCGTGCTGCAGCACGCCAACCAGCAGGCCGCCCACGACGTTAATCACCATGATCAGGATGCCCGCGATGGCGTCACCGCGCACGAACTTGCTCGCACCGTCCATCGAGCCGTAGAAGTCCGCCTCCTGGGTCACCTCCGCACGGCGCTTTTTCGCTTCATCTTCGGCGATGATCCCGGCGTTGAGGTCGGCGTCGATCGCCATCTGCTTGCCCGGCATCCCGTCCAGCACGAAGCGCGCGCCCACTTCGGCGATACGCCCGGCCCCCTTGGTGATGACCATAAAGTTGATGATCACGAGGATCACGAACACCACGATGCCGATCGCGAAGTTGCCGCCCACCAGGAAGTGGCCGAAGGCTTCAACCACCTTCCCCGCCGCCGCCGCGCCGGTATGGCCCTCCATCAGGATGATGCGCGTAGAGGCCACGTTGAGCGCCAGGCGCAGCAGCGTGGTAAACAGCAGGATGGTCGGGAACGCGGCGAACTCCAGCGTGCGCTGGGTGAACATCGCCACCAGCAGCACCATAATGGAAAGCGCAATGTTGAAAGTGAAAAGCAGGTCGAGGATGAACGCCGGTAGCGGCAGCACCATCATCGACAAAATAAGCAGGATGAGAATCGGCCCGGCAAGGATCTGCCATTGCGTCGATTTCAGGTTGCCGGGCAGGCGCAGCATTGCCACCAGATTAGCCATCAGTGTCCTTCTCGTTCAAAAAATCCAGCGCATCAGGCACCGGAAGGTTTTCAGGTTTCGCAGGCCGTTGACCGCCCGCTAAGCGCCAGCGCTTCAACTGCCATACCCACGCCAGCACTTCCGCCACGGCGGCGTAAAGCTGGCCCGGGATCTGTTGTCCGATTTCCGCGTGGCGGTACAACGCGCGCGCGAGCGGTGGCGCTTCCAGAATGGGGACGCGGTTCTCCGTTCCGACCTCACGGATGCGCAGCGCAATCAGCCCCGCCCCTTTTGCCACCACCTTCGGCGCGCTCATTTTGTTTTCGTCATAGCGCAGCGCAACGGAATAGTGGGTCGGGTTGGTGACGATAACGTCCGCTTTTGGGACGTCTTCCATCATTCGGCGGCGCGCGGCGGCGCGCTGCATCTGGCGAATGCGCCCTTTAATGTGCGGGTCGCCTTCCATTTGCTTGTATTCATCGCGGATATCCTGGCGGGACATGCGCAGCTTCTTCACGTGGGTGTAAATCTGGAAGATGACGTCAAACCCCACCATCGGGATAATGCTCAGCGCGACCAGCAGCGCGCACAGGCCGACCAGGTTCATCGCGTTGCTCATCGCGCTCAGGGGCGATTCACCGATCAGGCGCATCATCTCGGGCCAGTGATGCAGCAGGAAAAAGCCCGCCGCGCTGCCCATCAGCGTGGATTTAAGAATCGCCTTCACCAGCTCGGCGCCGGTCTGGGCCGAGAACATGCGCGCAATGCCGGGGAGCGGATTCAGCTTGGAAAACTTGGGCTGCAGGGACTTGCCGCTAAAGACCAGGCCGCCGAGCAGCACGGGCGAAACCAGCGCCACCAGCACCAGGCCGACGATCAGCGGCAGCAGCGCCACCATCGCTCCTTTTACCAGCAGGATTATCTGACTCAGGATCAGGTTCGGGTCGTTGACCATGCTGTGGTCGAAGCGCAGCCCGGCAGAGAGCATCCCCGCCAGCCTGCGGGCAAGCCACTCCCCTCCCCACCAGATAATGCACACGCCAACGACCAGCATCAGCAGGGACGTCAGCTCGCGGGATCGGGGGATTTGCCCTTCCTCACGCGCTTTTTCAAGCCGGTGGGGTGTGGGGGCTTCCGTTTTGTCGTCGTTCTCTTCTGCCACAGTGCCTGCTCGCAGCCCATTAATTCAGGGGTATCATGCCACTGCGTCATGCTATCAATGGGCGGATAAAGGGCTATAACCGGGTCTTTTTAGTCAGTTTAGGATTGGGGCGGGCACAGCGAAGCGCGAAAAACGCACGGTCTCTCTTCGCGGGGCGCCAACAGGATTATATTTAATTTAAAATTAATTAAGCAGAACTTAATTCACCGTTCGCTTACATCACAATGATGGATATATCCTTACATTAAGCGAACAATTGGATTGGCAATTTTACCGAGATGCTAAGAATATGTGAATTACATAATCCGAGGATATAAGATATTTATTTTTAATTAATTAGCAGAGTAACATCCTCATGCTATGATATTTAATATATTCTCCCTGCAATTACCTCAACCTAAATAGTCGTTATACTTCCCACCGGCGACAATTCATCACTTTTAAAATTGCTGACCAAGAATGTTTTCACACTTAGGAAATTATGCAGATGGATTTTACAAAAAACATTATTACTGGCGTCGTATTTGCCACGCTGTCCTTCAGCAGCTTCGCAGCCGAAATGAATGCGGGCACCATTCACTTTACCGGCCAAATTATTGAGCCAAGCTGCACCATACAGGGGGACAGCGGCACGGACAGCACTGTCCCTCTGGGAACCTTTCCAACGTCCTACTTCACCGAAGTCGGAAAGGAATCCACGCTTCAGAAATTCTCCGTTATTCTGGCTAACTGCCCGCTAAAAAGCGACGGTCTGCCAGCGGTGCAGCTGACGTTCAACGGTCCGACCGCCTTAACCGGCACCAATACCCTGCTTGACGTAAGCAAAATCACCACCGCCGGCGACGAGGCCGCAACGGGTCTTGGCATTGCTATTAGTCCGGCAGGTCAAAACGAACAGTTTATAACGATGGATGGAGCCGAAGAGCAGGTCTATATAGAGCTGGCAAGCAAAGCAGCCGATACCATTCAGGCCGATTTTAACGCCCGCTATAAATCCTTTGCTGCTGAAGTTAAAGCGGGTGCGGCGGATGCGGATATGACGGTAAACATTCTTTATCGTTAATTCGCCCTGGCGCTTGTCAACTTCCCGATATTTGCATTATGTCGATTGAGGAGATGAGCTCAGATAATAGTTCGAGTCCGTTTTCGAACTATTATCTTTTTCCATTCACTCCTTTAAACCAAAGGTCTTTCATGCGCACATCAGTAAAAGCGTTCTTATGCCTTCCCGTAATTGCGAGCACACTTTGCCACGCTGCTGGCGTACAAATCGGCCGCACGCGCATAATATACGATGCCGCGAAAAAAGAAGTTTCCCTGCCCTTGCAGAATAATGAAAAAGAGCTGCCGTGGCTTATTCAGTCCTGGACAGATACCGGGGATGGTAAAACCCGCGGACCGTTTATCGTTACGCCGCCGCTTTGTCGCCTCGATGCGCAAAAGGAGCAAAGCCTGCGCATTACCTGGAACGGCACGCCGCTTTCCACGGATAAAGAGACGCTGTTCTACCTCAACGTGCGCACCGTTCCCGCCACCAGTGCGGATGATGACGGTAAAAACGTCCTGCGCCTGATCTACAAAACGCGCCTGAAGCTGTTCTGGCGGCCAACGGGGCTTGCCGGTACGCCGACAGAAACCTGCAAAAATCTGCGCTTTGCCCGCCACGCCGGGCAGCTCACCGTGATGAACGACGGCGCGTTCTACAGCGTATTCGACTCGCTGTCGGTCGGCACCAAAAAAATTGAGAAAGCCGACATGGTCGGGCCCGCGTCCAGGGTCACGCTTCCCCTTCCGGACAGCGCGCAGAGCACAAACGTCAGCTGGCGCTGCATTACGGACTACGGCAATGCGTCCGAAAAATACACCTCTACCCTTGTGCAGGACGACTAAACCACCATGTTTACAGGACGTAACGCGCTGCCATGCAGTAGGCTCTTTAGCCTCAACCCGCAACTTTGCTGTCTGGGAGGCATTCTTTTCGTCGCGAGCTGCTCCCTGGAGGCCAGGGAATATCGCTTTTCCCCCTCCTCGCTGGAGGGTGACATGCTGAACGAGCAGGAAATCGACCTTTCCTTGTTTTCAAAATCCAACGCCCAGCTTCCGGGCACCTACGCGTCAAAGGTGACGATCAACGCGCGCCGCCGCGCCGATGCAAAAATCAGCTACGTCAGCGCGCCGGACGGGTCGCTGACCCCACAGCTGACGCCCGACATGCTGCGCGCGTGGGGGATTAGCGTCGATCGCTATCCCTCGCTGCTGGCGCTTGCCCCCAACGAGACGCTGCCCAAACCGCTGGGCGTCTATATTCCCCTGGCCTCCGCGCAGCTGGATTTCTCGACGATGACCCTGGCGCTAAGCATTCCCCAGGCCGCCGTCGGCGAGGCCAGCCCTGACTATATCGATCCGTCGCGCTGGGACGACGGCGTGCCCGTGCTGTTCAGCGACTATACGTTCTCCGGCTCGGAGGATCGGGGCGACGACAGCGACCGCACGGCTAACCGCTACCTCAACATGCGCACCGGCGCGAACCTTCTGGGCTGGCGGTTGCGTAACTACAGCACCTGGAGCCAGTCGGACACCGACAATCAGTGGGAAAACCTCAGCACCTACGTGCAGCACGACGTTGATGCGCTTAGGGCGCAGTTCACCGCCGGCGAAAGCAGCACGCGGGGCGAGGTCTTTGATAGCGTGCAATACCGCGGCGTCAACCTCGCCTCCGATGAGGAGATGCTTCCCTACAGCCAGCGCGGCTTCGCGCCCATTATTCGCGGCATCGCCAGCTCGAACGCGGAAGTCTCCGTGCGCCAGAATGGCTATCTCATCTATCAGCAGAACGTCGCGCCGGGCGCGTTTGAGATCGACGATCTTTACTCGACCACCAACAGCGGCGATCTGGAGGTGACGGTCAAAGAGGCCGACGGCACCGAACACCGTTTTACGCAGCCCTACTCCAGCATCGCCGTCATGCAGCGTCCTGGGCATATCAAGTTTGAGATGACGGCCGGTCGCTATCGCGCCGACAGCGCCAGCAGCCAAAAGGAGCCGGAGTTTCTGCAGGGCAGCGCGATCTACGGTTTCAATAACTTCATGACCTGGTTTGGCGGGCTGACGATATCCGAAGATTACAATGCGGCCAACACCGGCGCGGGTATGTCTCTCGGACCGATAGGCTCACTCTCGGCGGACGTCACGCTGGCCCAAACCCGCCTTGACGACGACAGCGAACATACGGGTCACTCCCTGCGCCTGCTCTACACCGGCAAAATTGACGCCACCGACACCAACCTCACGCTCGGCAGCTACCGCTACTCCAGCCGGGGCTACTACAGCTTTGCCGACGCCAACCAGAAAATGGACGAAAATGAGGACGACCTGCTGTTTCGCTACAACAAGCGCAGCCGCCTTCAGGCCAGCGTCAGCCAGACCGTCTCCGGCGTCAGCCTGTATCTCAACGGCTACCAGCAGGACTACTGGGGAACATCAAAGAAAGAACGAAGCCTGTCGGCAGGCTTTAATACCGTTATTAGCGGCGTGAGCTACCACATGGCCTACAGCTACAGCAAAGCCAACGGGGAAGCGACTGACCGCATGGTTTCGTTCGGCTTCAGCGTCCCGCTGTCAAAATGGCTGCCGCGCGCCTGGAGCAGCTATAACATCAGCAACAGCCAGCACGGCTACACGCGACAAAACCTCGGCCTCAGCGGCACGCTGCTCGACGATCAGCGTTTGAGCTACTCTCTTCAGCAGGGCCACGCTAACCACGACGGGGACGATACCAGCAGCGTCTACGGCAGCTACCGTTCGCAGTACGCTAACCTCAACGCGGGGTATTACGCCTCTTCCAACGGTTCAAAGCAGCTTAACTACGGCATCAGCGGCGGAATTGTGGCGCATCCGCAGGGCGTTACGCTTTCACAGCCGCTCGGCAGCCAGTTCGCCATCGTAACGGCCAACGACGCCTCCGGGGTTCGTTTTCAAAACCAGCGGGGCGTGCAGACGGACTGGCTAGGCAACGCGGTGATCCCTTCGCTGACGCCGTATCAGGAGAACACGATCCGCATCGACACCGCCAGCCTGCCTGAAGACGTCGACAGCAGCGATACGTCGGCCACCGTCATTCCCTCACGCAACGCCGCGGTGGTTGCTCGATTTAACGCGCGCGTGGGCTATCGCATGCTGATTGCCCTGCAGCGACCGGACGGCCAGCGCGTGCCTTTTGGCGCAATTGCCAGCTGCAACGCTCCGGCGATGAGCGGCATCGTGGACGATACCGGCACCGTTTATTTTGCTGGCATTGGAGAATCAGCACTTCTTAGCGTGAAATGGGGCAATGCCCCCGACCAGCAGTGCAGCGCCCTCATCACCCCCCAGACGAAGCGGCAAAACGCAAGCCCTAACGGCATCTACTCGGTAAGTGCGCTCTGTCAGCAGGACTCTTCCCATGATAAATAAAATGACGAAACTCACGGCTTCAGCCCTACTGGCAGCGGCGTTAAGCCTGCCAGCCATTAGCGTGTGCCAGGCATCAGGAATACTTCCTAACTGCTTCGATGCCCCGCAAACCTACACAATCTCGTACGATCACGAATTTACCTCTGATGAGAACAAAGCCAATCACGATTACGACATTCCAGAACATCTTGTCGGCGCGGGCGCTGAGATGGAGGCTAACTGTACGTGTCCCGGCAACCTTTTCTCTTCCAGCGTAGTCTATGAAGTCACGTTCGCCGGAAGTCCGCTCGGTCCCGGGTCAAACGGTTATGGCTTTCTTACCGATAAAATTGATGCTGATATCACCGGCTATGCTGATGCGATCAACTCCCCGGACGGCAATGCGCTGAACCACCTTCCCATAAACGAGTACCCCACTTCGCGAGGTAAAATGCCCAGCGTGCTGGAGACGCGATTGTCGAAGTCCGAGGGTGAATCAAGCGTATGCAGCGATAGCTCTCGGTTAGCAGACTCGAATGGAATCAAGCGCAAATTCCGCTGGAACGTCGCCGCGGTTATCCTGCATGTCAAAAAGCCTATTCTGGGTGAAGAGGTCATTCCGCCCACGCTTATCGTCCAGAACTATGCGTGCCTCTACTTTGGGAGCGGCTCAGACTGCGATGCCGCGCAGGCCGAGCACGTTTCGGATATCTGGTTCGGCGGAACGCTTTCGGCCCCGCTCAGCTGCACCATCAACGCGGGAAGCACCATTGAGGTCGAATTTGGCAGTATCGTCAGCAAGCAGTTTGTCAGTAAAGGACAGCCGCCTCAGGGCTATGCCCTGAAAAACGTCGATATTGCCTATCACTGCGACGATAACGCGGTCGGCAATAACGATCGCATAAAGCTCACCCTCTCCGCCGATCACGGGCTCGCCGACAGCAGCGCGCCCTTGATCGCCAGGCTGCTTAACCGCAACGACCTCGGGGTGCGGGTCTATGATGAAAACGGCCAGAACGTTGAGCTGGACGGCAGCTACGAGTTTCCGGTCACGATGGATGAACAGGGAAACGGCGTGGTGAAAATTCAGGCCGTGCCGGTGAGCACAACGGAGGCGACGCCCGAACCGGGCAGTTTTGAAGGAAACGTGACGGTGAAGATGGACCTTCGCTAGCGCGTCACCCCTCAGGCTGCGCGGGCAGCCAGAGGGGTGTCATTACGCGTCAGAAGCCGAGGCTGTCCAGCAGGTCGTCGACCTGATCCTGGCTTGCCACGACGCCCGCTTTGGACGCATCGAGCTGCGGCCCGTTGAGCAGGCTTTCGTTCTCGCGCTTCGGACGGGCAGCCGGTTCCGGCATGTTCTCCAGCAGCACCATCAGCAGCTGCCGCTCAATCTCCTGAATCACATCCATCATGCGCTTGATCACCTGACCGGTCAGGTCCTGGAAATCCTGCGCCATCATGATGTCCAGCAGCTGGGCGTTGGTGAAGCTGGTGTGTCCCGGCACGTCGCCGAGATACTGGCGCGTATCGGTCACCAGCTCGCGGGCGTCTGCCAGCTCAATCGGGTTTTCGAACCACTCATCCCAGCGCTTGCTCAGTGCCTTCGCGCCCTTCTCCATCGCGTCCTGGTGCGGCTGCGAGGCCTCGACGCTGTTCAGCGCGCGCTCGGCCGCCTGGGCGGTCATCTGCACCACATAGTCCAGACGATCGCGCGCGTCGGGGATGGCTTCCGCCGCTTCGGCGATCGCCTGATCCAGCCCCAGCTCGCGCAGGCTGTCGCGCAGCATGCGCGTCAGGCTGCCAATGCGGACGATGATGTCGGTAGGCGAATGTTCTTCAACGGGTTTCATTGCAGGTTGCATCATGACCATCCCCTCACATGCCGAGTTTCTCGAAGATTTTGCCGAGCTTCTCTTCGAGGGTCGCCGCGGTGAACGGTTTCACCACGTAGCCGCTCGCGCCCGCCTGCGCGGCCGCGATGATGTTCTCTTTCTTCGCTTCCGCGGTCACCATCAGCACCGGCAAAGCGGCCATGCCCGCATCGGCGCGAATGGTTTTCAGCAGTTCCAGGCCGTCCATGTTCGGCATGTTCCAGTCAGAGATAACAAACCCAAACCCGCCCGCCTGGAGCTTGTTCAGCGCGTCAACGCCGTCCTCCGCCTCTTCAACGTTGTTGAAGCCCAGCTCCTTCAGCAGGTTGCGCACGATGCGGCGCATGGTGGAAAAGTCATCCACAACCAAAAACTTAAGCTCTTTATCCGCCATCTAATTCTACTCCTGAGTCAAATACGTATTGCCTGTCCGGCACTGATTTTCGCCAGCATCTGCTGGCTTACCTGGCTAAGATCGACCACTTCGCTCACGCCACCCATATTGATGGCCTCGCGCGGCATGCCGAACACCACACAACTTGCTTCATTCTGCGCAATCGTCCAGGCCCCGGCCTGGTGCATTGCAAGCATTCCGGCGGCGCCGTCGTTGCCCATCCCCGTCAGGATCACCCCAACGGCGTTGCGCCCCGCGTGTTTCGCCACCGAATGAAACAGCACATCCACCGACGGACGGTGCCGGTTAACCGGCGGCCCGTCATGAATTCTGATCTGATAGTTCGCCCCGCTGCGCGCCAGCTCCATATGCTTGTCGCCCGGCGCAATGTAGGCATGCCCCGGCAGCACGCGCTCGCCGTCTTCCGCCTCCTTCACGCTAATCTGGCACAGCTTGTTCAGGCGCTCCGCGAACGAGCGGGTAAATCCCGGCGGCATGTGCTGGGTAATCAGAATACCCGGGCTTGAGAGCGGCAATGGCTGGAGTACGTGGCGAATTGCCTCTGTTCCTCCGGTTGACGCGCCAATCACCAGCAGTTTTTCCGAGCTGAGCAGCGGGCCCGCCTTCAGCGCGGCCGGTGCCGCCATCGGCTTATGCGCCGCCAGTTTCGCCCGCGACGCGGTGCGGATCTTCTCGGCAATCATTTCGCTGTAGGCCAGCATCCCCTCGCGGATGCCGAGCTGCGGCTTGGTCACAAAATCCACCGCTCCCAGCTCCAGCGCGCGCAGGGTAATTTCCGAGCCTTTTCCGGTCAGGGAGGAGACCATCACCACCGGCATCGGGCGCAGGCGCATCAGTTTTTCGAGGAAATCGATGCCGTCCATGCGCGGCATTTCGACGTCCAGCGTCAGCACGTCGGGGTTATATTTTTTGATTAAATCCCGCGCAACTAAGGGATCGGGCGCCGTCGCCACCATCTCCATATCGCTGTGGCTATTGATGATTTCGGTCATGATCTGGCGCATCAGCGCCGAATCATCGACCGACAATACCCTGATTTTACTCATGTTTTTTCCTTACTCAGCGCATAGACCGTCTGCCCACGCAGGCTAAACTCGCGCGCGAGGTTGCTGAAGTTTTCCGAGTGCCCTGCGAACAGTAAACCGTCGGGCTTGAGCAGCGGAACAAAGCGACGCAAAATGTCCTGCTGCGTCGTTTTATCAAAATAGATCATCACGTTACGGCAAAAGATGGCGTCGAACGGCCCGGGCACGCTGTACTGCCTGTCGAGCAGGTTGACCGGCGCAAATTCGACGCAGTTCGCCAGCTCCTGGCGCACGCGCACCAGCCCCTCGTGCGGGCCGGTGCCGCGCATGAAGTAGCGCTGCAGCTGCTGGGGCGACAGGGTTTTCAGTTCGTCCTGGCGATAGACGCCGCTGCGGGCTTTCTCCAGCACCTCGGTGTCGATGTCGCTGGCGTACACCTTCCAGCGCCCCGGCGCCATGCCCAGCGTGTCCGCCAGGGTGATCGCCAGCGAGTAGGGCTCTTCCCCGGTGGAGGCCGCCGCGCTCCAGACGCGATACTCCCCGGTGCGACGACGCGCGTGCTCCGCCAGCACCGGAAAGTGGTGCCCCTCGCGGAAGAACGCGGTCAGGTTGGTGGTTAACGAGTTGATAAATGCCTGCCATTCGGCGCTGTTCTGGTTCGCTTCGAGCATGCTCAGGTAGCGGCCAAAATCGTCCAGTCCCAGCGTACGCAAACGCCGCACCAGGCGGTTGTAGACCATGTCTCGCTTGTGGTCGGCAAGCACGATCCCCGCACGCTGGTAGATTAACTGACATATCCGACGAAAATGCGCGTCGGACAGCGCGAGGCGCTGTGTCATCTGCTGCAATAATGACGTTTGCCCTGAGGGCATAGGTGATGTCATAGCGCCTTCTCAATCACATTCAGGATACAACTGGCACGGCCTGCGGCCGCCCAACTTCTGTTACGGCTTCAACCTGCTCTTTCACGTTAAACACGGCGACGAGGCCGGTAAGATGGTCCGCCTGACTCGCCAGCCGATCGGTGGCGACGGCCGCCTCCTGGACCAGCGAGGCGTTCTGCTGCGTCACCTGATCCATCTGGCTCACCGCCTGGGCCACCTGCTCAATGCCGCGGCGCTGCTCGTCGGAGGCGGAGGCAATCTCGCCCATAATGTCGTTAACCCGGGTGACGGAGGTGACGATTTCCGTCATGGTCTGCGCGGCGGTGTCCACCAGCGTCGATCCCTCCTGAACGCGGGAGACCGACTCTTCGATCAGCCCCTTGATCTCTTTCGCCGCGTTGGCGCTGCGGCTCGCCAGATTGCGGACTTCGCCCGCGACCACGGCAAACCCGCGCCCCTGTTCACCCGCCCGCGCGGCCTCAACCGCCGCGTTAAGCGCCAGGATGTTGGTCTGGAAGGCAATGCCGTCAATCACGCTGATAATGTCGCCAATCTTCTGCGAGCTGGCGGCAATCGCCTGCATGGTGCTCGCCACGTGCGAGGCCTGGTCGCCGCCCTTCTTCGCCGTCAGCGCCGCCTGCCTCGACAGGTCCGACGCCTGTCGGGCGTTGTCTGCGTTCTGGCTCACCGTCGCGGTAAGCTGCTCCATGCTGGCCGCCGTCTGCGCCAGCGACGCCGCCTGCTGCTCGGTGCGAGAAGAGAGATCGTTGTTGCCCGCCGCGATCCCGGAAATCCCGGTGTGCATCGCGTAGCTGCCCTGGCGCACGTCGCTGACCGTTTCACGCAGCGCGCCCTGCATCGCCTTCAGGCTGGCAAAGATCGCCGAAATCTCGTTCTTACCGTACACCGCCACCGGGCGCGCCAGGTTGCCCTTCGCAATGCTGTCAAAGTGGCTGCTGATAATCGCCAGCGGTTGCACAATCATCCGGCGCGACCAGAGCAGCGCGCCGCCGGTCAGCAGCGCGGCGAGGATCACCATCACGGCGAACACCACGCCCGACATGCGGTAGCTTTTGCGGCCGTCATCGCTCGCGCGCTGGACGAACTGGTTGATGTCCTGCTGCCACGCGTCAAAACTGCCGTCAAAAGCGGCCTGCGATCCCTGCACCGGCGCGGTCAGAAAATCAGACAGCTGGTTGTTCTCAAGCCAGGTGGCCTGATGCTCCAGGTCCGTGTGCCACTGGGCGTAGTTTTTCTGCATGGTGGCTTTCAGCGCGTTCCCTTTTTCACTCACCGCGCCCTGCGCGATAAACGCCTTAAACTGCGCGTCGGCCTGCTTCAGGCTGGCGCGCGCCGTTGCCATCAACCCCTTGATATCGTCCGGCGGATAGCTCAGCGCGGTTAACGTCCCCGCTTTGTTCAGCGCGGTACTTGCCTGCAGCAGCACGGCGCGCGTTTGCGCCAGCGCGGAGCGCTGCTGATTGCTCGCCTCGACTTCCTTTAAATTCTGATAACCATCGCGAAACGCCCAAAAGGACAACCCGTTACTGCCAACCTGCAACACCCCACACGTAATCAGAATCAAAAACAGTGTGGTCGAGATACGAATACGATTTAACATCCACGCTCCCATCAAGCGGCAGCCGCCGCGGTTTAACAGTCAGTCAAAATGTTTCCCAGTTTTCTTCTTGTCCGGTCGCCGCCTGGCGAGGGCGCGCTTCCGCCGGTGCGGACGCCGGTTCGCGATACGCCGCCCGCGCGCTGGCCGTGTTTGCCGTGGAGGTCAGGCGGAAGGCCGAGACGGCCTGCTTCAGCAGGCTCGCCTGCTCCTCAAGCGCGGCCGCCGCCGTCGCGGACTCCTGCACCAGCGCAGCGTTCTGCTGCGTCACGCGGTCCATTTCCGATACCGCCAGCGCCACCTGGTCGATGCCCCGGCTCTGCTCGTCCGACGCGGAGGCGATTTCCCCCATGATGTCCGTCACGCGGGTGACGGCATTCACGATGTCGTTCATGGTTTCGCCCGCGCTTTCCACCAGCACCGAGCCGGTATCCACGCGCGAAACGGAGTCCTCAATCAGCGCTTTGATCTCTTTTGCCGCGTTGGCGCTGCGGCTGGCGAGGTTGCGCACTTCACCCGCTACCACCGCAAAACCGCGCCCCTGCTCGCCCGCGCGCGCCGCTTCCACGGCAGCGTTGAGCGCCAGGATGTTGGTCTGGAAGGCGATGCCGTCGATGACGCTGATGATGTCGGCGATTTTCTTCGAGCTGTCGGCGATGTCGTGCATGGTTTTCACCACGCCGTCCACCACGCGGCCGCCGCGCTGGGCGGTGTCAGACGCGCTTTGCGCCAGCTGCGACGCCTGGCGGGCGTTATCGGCGTTCTGCTTCACCGTCGCGGTGAGCTGTTCCATGCTCGCCGCGGTCTCTTCAAGCGCGGAGGCCTGCTGCTCGGTGCGGGAAGAGAGGTCGTTATTGCCCATCGCAATTTCGCTTGTGCCGGTATAGATGGCGTCGGAGCCGTTACGCACGTTGGCGACGGTCTCCACCAGCGCGCGCTGCATATGGTCTACGCTGCCGGCAAGCTCGGTGATTTCGTTGCGCCCGGAAACGACCAGCGCTTTGGTCAGATCGCCGCTGGCGATGTCGCGAATGTGGGCGATGACGCGCCCGAGCGGATTAAGCAGGATATGGCGAATGCCGCACCACACGCCCAGCACCACCACGGCGAGGGCGACGGCCATCACCGCCATCTGCCATTTGGCAAAGCGGTAGTCGTTCTGGCTTTGCGAAAAGGCGCTGCGGTAGAGCTGGCCGCTGGCGCTGGCGTAGTCGCCGAGCGCCGCGCCGAGGGCGTTTTGCATCCCCTGCGTGGGCTGCGCGAAATAGCCGTCCATGTTGCCGCTTTCGAGGAACTGGATAAGCTCCGTCAGCCCGGCAAAGTAGGCGTTATATTTTTCATCAATGCTGGCGCTCACCTGCGCCATGGCGGGCTGCGGAGCAATCTTTTTGAAGGCGTCGTAATGCTTCGCGGCGTCGGCGAGCGTGGCGCGCGCGTTTTTCAGCAGGTCGGTTTTAGCGCTGCTCTGCTGGTTCGCCGGATCCATCATCATGCGCGCGGAGGAGCGGCTGAGGTTGATGCGCGTTTGCAGCATCAGGTCCCAGGTCGAGGTGAGCTCGCCCTGCTGCACGCGCAGGTCGTTTGAGGCGGCGAAGCTGTCCTGGTTCTGTTTGAGCGACGAGAAAAACAGCCCGCCGGAAATGAGCTGAAGAAGTGCGAAAATGACCAGCACCATCATCAGCAGGGTGACAACGCGTATACGGTTCAACATACAACACCTTCTTATAGATTTATTAACGGTGTTATCGGCACAGGCCACAGGAACTTTACATTTGCGAAAGGGAAAAGCGCGGGAGTCAGAAGGCGACGTCAACGATCAGCGTGTCGCTGTAGGTGCCGGCAGGGGGCGTCGCCTGACCGGTCAGCACTTTGGCGGTGTAGTTGTAGGTGCGCAGCAGCCCGTCGGTGCTGACCTGCGACGAGGTGTCGCTGGTCCAGCGCTCCGCCCCGCTGCTGCCCCAGCGGTTGGCCGTGGCTTCTTTGTAGATGTCGTAGCTCATGGCGTTGCTGCCGCTCACCATGCGCCGCACGTTGTTCAGCGCGTTGGCACCGTTGTTGATGCCAATGGTATAGGTGCTGCCCTTGGTGCAGGTGACGGCAATGGCCTGCGATACGGTGGGAAAGTTCTGCACCAGCGGCGCGCTGTTGAAGTTGATGTCCGGCGTGGTCATGGCGCTGCAGTCGTTGGTGACGGTCATGTTGAGCAGGATGGTGGTGGTCGCCGTGCCGGTCTGCGGCGTCAGGCACAGCCCCGCCGCGCCCACCGAGCAAACGTTGTAGTTAATGCTGAAGGTCAGCAGCACCTGATACGGCCCGGCGGTGACGTTTTGCCCGGCGACGGTCCTGAAGTAGAGCGGGATGTTGTACTGCTTCGAACCAAGCAGGCCCAGCAGCGTGTTGCCGCTCCAGGTATAGGTTTTGCTGATTTGCACCTCGCTGCTGCTCGCGCAGCCGGAAAGGCCGCACAGGCGCGTGGGGATCGCGTCGGGAACGGTGGCGTTATCGGTGCGCTTCATCGTGGCGCGGCTGTTGGCCGACACCGACGCCGCCGAGTAGGTGAGCGTCACCGAGTCGTTGGTCAGGAGGTTGAGCACCGCGTCGCAGGCCACCACCAGGGTGCCGGTGGTTTCGACCTCGCCGGTGCCGCTCAGCGCAAAGGAGGTCACGCTGCCAAACGAGGCGTTGACCGTGCTGACGGTGCAGGCGGCCCAGCTGCCGCCGGAGGCCAGCAGCAGCACCAGCAGAAGCAGGCGCTTCACGGCGACTCCCGGCAGGTCAGCGGCCCGTAGGTTTGCAGCTTGTGCTCGGGGTTGGCCCCCACCGCCAGCGTGGCTTTGCATTGTTTTCCCTGCGGCGTGGTGACCTCCAGCGCGTTAACGTCGCTGAGGTTTTCCAGCCAGGCGATGCCGTCGTAGCCCACCACCGCGCTGGCGCGCGAGGCGCGGCGCACCTGGCTGCCGACCGGGATCGCCTCGCCGTTCGCATCATGCAGGATCACGCTGGCCACCCGCTCCTGCTCCATCGGGAAGTCCACCAGGTAACCGCTGTGGCGGCGGATCGCCACGCGCCTCTCGGTCTCCTTCAGCCGCGTATCCGCCGGAAGGTTCAGGGTATTGATGCTGTAGCTTGCCGGGTAATAGGCCGACACGCCGCTGACCAGCAGGTAGCCGTTGCGGTTGGTTTTCCCCACCGGCTGGTTTTCATAGTTCACCGGCACGTCGGGGTGGCCGTCGGTGCTGATCACCACAAAGGCGTCGTTGATTTTGTTGGCAGCGAACGTTTCGCCGTCCATCAGGACCAGGGCGCCCATCGCCTCGCCCCACCAGGTCATCATGCCCTGCTCGCCGTAGCCGCCGCCCTGCAGCTCAACGCTGTTGTTGCGCCAGCCCAGCGTCCCCTGCTGGTAGTTGCTGGCGCGCGACTGGTTGGCCCACGCCATATTCCAGCTAAAGCCGCCGTCGGACGGCATGGCGTGGTTATAGTTAAGGCGCTGGGTGCTGCCCGCACTGGGGGTATTTTCGACGGTGACGGCGGCGCTGTCGCGCTCGCCAAACGGCACCTGAATAGAGAGCGCAACGGTCCAGTCGCCGCGCTGCTGGTCGCGGCTGCCCGCCACGTAAATATTGCTGGCGCCCCACAGGCTGCGGCTCCAGGAGAGGTTAAGCAGCTCGGTTTTCTGATTGTCGAAGCTTTCGACGCCGATCCAGGCCGCGCCGACGTTGCCGTACTGCCCGAGGTTAAAGGTCAGCGAATACTGATCGGTGTTGCGGCTCAGACTGGCAATCGGGTCGTTGTTTTCATCATAAATCGTTGGCTGATCGTAGAGCGCGAGGTTGCCAAACCCGCGGTCGCGCCGACTGTGCTGGGTGGCGAGACTAAAGGCGCTGGTGCTGTACTGATAGCCCCAGTTGACCTGGCCGCCATCGTCTCCGCGCATCCGGCTGCGGGTGTAGGATGAATTGACGACGCCAAAGTGGCCCAGCTTTACGACGCCGCCCGCGCCGCCGAGCGCCAGCTCCTCCGCCGCTTCGCTGTGCCCTTCCAGCGTCAGCCAGTCCGTCAGCCCGTAGCGATACGATCCGCTCGCCGCCGCCGGGCCGTAGTCGAAATTGTCGATGCCGTAGTTTCGCCGCAGGCTCCCAAGGGTGACGGCGCCGTCGCTCAGCCCCGCTTTCAGCAGATCGCTGGTGACGTAAAACGGCAGCGTGGTGCTGACCTGGCGGCCCAGCGCGTCGGTGGTGACCAGCACCGCGTCGCCCGCGCCGTTGATGTAAGGCAGGTTGGTGAGCGTAAACGGCCCCGGCTGGAGCTGCGTCGAGCCGGAGCGGTAGCCATTGATGAACAGATCGACCGACGTCGGCACCGCCGCGTCGCCGGAAAACTCCGGCAGCGGCCAGGTCACCAGATCCGGACGCAGGGAGAAATCGCGCCCGTAGCTGATGCCGCCCATGCGCACGCTGGAGCTCCAGCTTAGCGCATCGCTGATCACGTCCCCGGCGCTCCAGGTTACGGCATCATCTTCGTCGGTCATGAGCAGCGTGGTGTCGTAGCGTACGTATCCCTCCTGCTGCCCCTGGTTGCCGGTAAAGTTCTGGCGCACGTAGCCGGTTGAAGAGAGCGAGCCGCTTTCGTTGAAGTAGCGAAACTCATGCCACAGGGACGCCTGACCGCCGACGTGCTCGGTATGGTTGGTGTAGAAATCGTAGTTCAGCAGCGCCCCGGTGCCGAAGTGGGGCTTGCTTTGGGCGGTTTGGCCGTTAAAGGAGGTGACGCGAGACGCCACCCAGTCGCGCGGGACGGTCAGCAGCAGGCGCTGCGCGGCGCTGTCGTATTCCACCCGCACGGACGACAGCGTGGAAAGATTAACCTCTCCGGCAGGGATATGCTCGGGCGGCAGCCCGGCGCGCAGCAGGTCGGCGCTGGAGATAAAGAACGCGCCGTCGCGCTGCGTAACGGGCACCACCAGCCCGGTATCGTAGTGGTTAAGCACGATAGCGAGCTGGAAAACGGCCTCGCCGCTCGTCGCCTGCGCGCCCGGCGGCGGCGGTAAGCTGTCATCGCCGCTTTCGGCCCAGGCACCCGTACTGACGCAGAGCAGGATCATCATCGCTGGCTTCAGTTGACGGGGGGCGACTGCCATAGCGTATCCCTGGCATTAATCTGCGCACTCAGCTGGCTGGGCTGGCGGATCCCGGCGGGTATCGGCCAGCGGCGGGTGCTGTCCGGCAGGACATAGCCGAGCAGCCCCTCGGCCACCGTGCGCTTCTGCCCGTTCTGCGTCAGCGACACCTGGCTCAGCTTAACGTGCACATCCCCCTGATTGCGCACCTCCAGCACCGGATGGCCGTCCTCCTGTGCCACCCGCCAGCTCAGATTTCGGGTCTCCACCAGCGCGTGGTGCGCCCCCTCTTTTATGGTTTCGATCCCCTGCCCGTACGCGAACAGCGGAATGGAGTAGCGCATCTGCAGCTTGAGGCCAATGGCGGGCTCGGCGGCGGCCGCGGGCTGTGGGATCTCATCCACGATAATGCGATAGGCCTGCTCAACGCCGGGCGCAACGGTGCCCTGCTTGATCAGGCGGATAAGCTGCTTGGCCCCTTTATCGATGGTGACGATCGGCGGGCTAGCGACCACCTCCTGCTGGGCGGCGTAGCGCTCGAAGCCATTTTCCTGCCGCCAGCGCACGATGCGCACCTGCATCGTCGTGGCGGCGTTGCCCTGGTTCTGGATCCACAGCTCCGTGGCTTTGGTGTCCGGCGCGAGCCAGGGATCGATGGGCCACAGAAGGATCGTCGCGGCGGCGTGCGCATAGCCCGTCGCCCCGAGCGCGCCCATCAGGCAGACGGATGTAAAGGATGGCTTCATGAACGTTCTCCCTTCATCACCACGACAAGGTCACGGTGAGCTGATCTGAATACGTGCCTGCGGGGCTAAACCCCGTCAGGAGCGCGACGCCAAACAGCGGCAGCGCAATATTGTTGCTGTTGGTATAGGTCACGGCCACCGGCTGGTTGACCCCGATTTCGCTGTTCGCCGCCAGCGAACTATTGCTGTAAAGCCGATACCCCACCACGCTGGTTCCGCCCGCTATCTGCATGCGCCGCACGGAGGAGTAATACTTCCCGCCGTCAATGCTCATGCTGAGCGCCACGCCCGGCGTGCAGGCAATCGACAGCGCGCCGTTGGGCACAAAGCTGGTGCTGACCGGCGCGCTTTCCACGCCCGTATGCGTGCCAAAATTAAGCGTGCCTAAAATCCCCCCGGTTCCGGCCGTGACCGAGCAGCCCGGAACGATCGTCGCGCTGACCTTAAACGACTGCGACGTCACCGCCCCGGCCGGAGGCATCATCACGATTGCCGCCGCCAGGAGAAAAAAAAGGTGCACGCGTCCCTCTGCGCCGCGGCGCAGACCTGTTAAAAGTGCCTTCATGGCAGGTGCGGGACTAGTAGTTCACGCTAACGTTGATGGTGTCGGTATAAGTCCCCGGTAAAACGCTGACGCTGTTGCCGCCGCCCGTTATACGCCCGTAAAGGGTATAGCTATCGAC
This sequence comes from Enterobacter sp. KBR-315C3_2022, assembly GCF_041399425.1. NCBI lineage: Bacteria > Pseudomonadati > Pseudomonadota > Gammaproteobacteria > Enterobacterales > Enterobacteriaceae > Enterobacter > Enterobacter sp. KBR-315C3_2022. Next base: position 169,633 of record NZ_JBGKEB010000001.1, on the reverse strand, counting down.
GCCGTTGGCCGTAGAGGCGATCGGCAGCGCCGCGTTATTGGCGACAACGTTGTTAAAGCCGCTGTCGCTATAGAGGCTATACGCCACGCCGCGGGTGGTGCTGGTCGTATTGATCAGATAGCGTGCGGGCGTCCCCGGCGTTCCCGCGACGGTGCCGGGCGCCGTGGTGTTGGTGTTGCCGGTCACCGCGACCGTGTAGCTGGCGGTGGTACACTGGATCGTAAAGGTGTTACCGCCGCTGGCCCCGGTGAGCTGGGTCGTCAGCGTGGAGAAGGTTGCGGGATGGGTCCCGAAGTCCAGGGTACCGAAGTTGATGCCGTTTTGCGACGGCGAGCCGTTAATCAGGCAGCCGTTGGTCAGCGTCAGCGTGACGCCGATAGAGCCGCTGCTGGTGACCGCATGCGCCTGCATCGCCAGGCCGCCGGACATCAGAGCGCCAGCGCAAATCAAAAGGCGTGTGAGTTTCATTTACCACCCTCCAGAAGAAGTTGCCGTTCGCTTTCCACATTTTATTGATACTGCTCAATATGTTAGCCCCGCTTAACTCTCCACCGAGGGGGTTATGGAGAATTTAGATTATTGAAACGACTTCAACCACCTTCCCCATTTGACGCACGACTTTCGTCGTATTGACGCATTAATTACATATAAAACAAATAATTAACATTCTGAAATTGATTGTAATCCTCTCAGGCGCTGCCGATATATCGCACAGATTGTGATTAGCGTCACAATATATCCTCACGCGATTAGCAACAAAACTAATAAAAATTAAAAAGCAGTTGTATCCCACCCCGCTTTACTTCAATTTATATGATGAATAATTCACTGCGTTAAAATAATAAATTTGCATGTGTTAGCGCAGATGAAATCTTACGTGCATCAGAGGATCTCTTTTTCGTGGCAAGTGCAAACAAACTCACGCTGTTCATCGTGATATTTATGCTGGCGGGCATTCTTTCCGGGGCGGCAATTCATGAATACGCTTCGCAGGATGTGGTTAAGGCCTGGTCGGATAACATCACCCTCCTGACGGATATTTTCCTTCGGCTGATCAAGATGGTCATCGCCCCGCTGGTGTTTAGCACGCTGACGGTCGGGATTATGAAGCTGGGCGAAACCTCGACCATTGGCCGCGTCGGCGGCAAGGCGATGGTGTGGTTTATTAGCTCATCGGTGCTGTCGATCCTGGTCGGGCTTTTTATCGTCACCCTGGAGCAGCCGGGAAGCGGCCTGAACCTGACCATTCCAACGGAGTCCGTTGAGACCGGCCTTGCCGTGGGCGGCATGACGCTGAAGGGCTTTTTATCCCATACGATCCCCACCAGCATCGTGGGGGCAATGGCCGATAACGAGATCCTGCAAATCGTGGTGTTCTCGATGTTCTTCGGCATTGGCGGCGCATCGCTCGGCGAAAAGTTCAACGCGCCGCTCGTCGCCGCGCTGGACGTGGTGTCGCACATTATGCTGAAGGTGACCGGCTACGTGATGTACGTTGCGCCGCTGGCGATTTTCGCCGCCATCTCGTCGGTTATCGCCACCCAGGGGCTGGGCATTCTGCTTAACTACGCCTCGTTTATCGGCGGTTATTATGTGGCTATCGTCCTCACCTGCCTGGTGCTGCTGGCCGTGGGCTACATGGTGCTGAAGCGCGAGATTTTCCGCCTGGTCAGCATGCTGAAAGATCCGGTGCTGGTGGCGTTTACCACCAGCAGCTCCGAAGCGGCCTACCCGAAAACACTGGAACAGCTGGTGCGCTTCGGCTGCTCGCGCAATATCGTGTCGTTCGTGCTGCCGATCGGCTACTCCTTCAACCTGGTCGGTTCGATGGTGTACTGCTCGTTCGCCTCAATGTTTATCGCCCAGGCGTACAACATTCACCTGAGCTTTACCGAGGTGGCGGTGCTGATGCTGACCCTGATGCTGGCGTCTAAGGGGATCGCGGGCGTGCCGCGCTCGGCGCTGGTGGTGCTGGCGGCAACCATTCCGAGCTTTAATATTCCAGTGGCGGGCATTTTGCTGCTGATGGGGATCGATCATTTCCTCGACATGGGCCGCTCGGCAATTAACGTGCTGGGAAATGGGATAGCGACGGCGATGCTGGCGCAGAATGAGGGACTATTGGATGAAAGCGCGGAGCTGGTGGAGCAGGAGGCGTAAGCGCTGTAAGTGGGGTGCGGCCTGATGCCCTCACCCCGGCCCTCTCCCACCGGGAGAGGGTGCAAACACTAAAAACGGCAACCCGGTTGCCGTTTTGCATTTACCTACGCTACATGACTCGCCGCGATATCCAGCAGCGCCATCTCGTCGCTGTTCAGCAGCTTCTCGATGTTCACCAGAATCAGCATGCGTTCGCCCAGCGCGCCAAGCCCCGTGAGGTACTCGGTCGACAGGGTGACCGCAAACTCCGGCGCGGGACGGATTTGATCGGCGGTCAGGGACAGCACGTCCGAGACGCCGTCAACCACAATCCCCACCACGCGCTGGCCCAGGTTGAGCACAATCACCACGGTGTTGTCGTTGTATTCGACGTCGCCCTGGCTGAACTTCACGCGCAGGTCGACGATAGGCACGATCACGCCGCGCAGGTTGGTGACGCCCTTAATAAAGGCCGGGGTGTTTGCAATGCGCGTTACCTGATCGTAACCGCGGATTTCCTGTACCTTCAGGATGTCGATGCCGTACTCTTCGTCACCCAAAGTAAAGACCAGGAACTCTTGTCCTGATGGCTCGCCCGCCAGCTTCGTTACGTTACTCATACCGGTCATGTTATTACCTTTTACTTAATCAGGCGGCGGTGCACGCCACACGTTGTTCACGATTTAATCCCTGAAGCGCCGACACGTCGACGATCAGCGCGACGCTACCGTCACCGAGAATGGTCGCCGCAGAAATGCCCGGCACCTTGCGGTAGTTGCTTTCGAGGTTCTTGACCACCACCTGGTGCTGGCCAATCAGCTGGTCAACCAGCAGCGCGTAGCGGCGGCCCGCGCTTTGCAGGATCACCACGATGCCCTGGGTGGCTTCAGTTTTCGCCCCGTCCACCTCAAAGACCTTCCACAGCTCGACCAGCGGCAGGTATTCCCCGCGCACTTCGAGCACGCGCTCGCCGCCCGCCAGCGGGTGCAGATCTTCCTCGCGCGGCTGCAGCGATTCCATCACCGCGTTCAGCGGCAGGATGAAGACCTCGTCAGCGACCTTAACGGACATGCCGTCGAGGATCGCCAGCGTCAGCGGGAGCAGAATGCGGATGGTGGTGCCAGCGCCCTGCTTAGACTTGATCTCAACGTGGCCGCCCATCTCCTGGATGTTACGTTTCACCACGTCCATGCCCACGCCGCGCCCGGACACGTCGGTCACCTGCTCGGCGGTGGAGAAGCCCGGCGCGAAGATCAGCATGCCGACCTCTTCGTCGGTCATGTTTTCGTTGACCGCCATCCCCTGCGAGATCGCCTTCGCCAGGATGCGCTCGCGGTTGAGGCCCGCGCCGTCGTCGGTCACCTCAATGCAGATGTTGCCGCCCTGGTGTTCCGCAGACAAAATCAGGTTGCCGACCGGGGATTTCCCCGCCGCCACGCGGTTTTCCGGCAGCTCGATGCCGTGGTCAAGGCTGTTGCGCACGAGGTGCGTCAGCGGATCGATAATGCGCTCGATCAGGCTCTTGTCCAGCTCGGTGGAGCTGCCCATGAGCGTCAGCTCAATTTGCTTATTAAGCTTTCCGGCCAGATCGCGCACCAGGCGCGGGAAGCGGCTAAAGACGTACTCCATCGGCATCATGCGGATGGACATCACCGATTCCTGCAGGTCGCGGGCGTTACGTTGTAACTGACCCATGCTGGTGATGAGATCGCCGTGGGTGACCGGGTCCAGCTCGTTGGAGCGCTGGGCCAGCATTGACTGGGTGATCACCAGCTCGCCGACCAGGTTAATCAGCTGGTCAACCTTCTCAACCGCCACGCGGATGCTGGTGGACTCGCTGGCGCGCGCCGCGGGCTTTTCGGCCCGCACGGGCGCGGCCGTCTCTTTCGGCACCGCCTTGAGCACCGGCGCGGCGGGCACCGCGGCAGGCGCAGCGGCAGGTTCTTCCACCGCGACCGGCGCGTCTTCGCTGGCCGCTTCGGTTTCAAAGGCGATCTGGTCGGCTTCGATCACGAAGCACAGCACGGCCACGATGTCGTCTTCGCTAATTCCGTCGTCCAGCGTCGCGGCCAGGCTGTCTTTGCCCTTGACCACGTTGCTCAGCGTCGCCAGGTTGCCCAGCTCCTCTTCAAGCAGGCTGACCTCGCTCTCTTTCAGACGCGACAGAACCACGCGCAGCTTGCCCGCCTGCGCGGCGGCAGGCGCTTTTTCGCCTACGTTAACGTCTTCAACAACGCTCAGGTTTGCCGCCGGTGCGGCCACTTCGCCCTTGGCTTCCAGCGCAAGCTGGCGCAACGCGTTGCAGATGTATTCAAAGCTGGCGGCATCAGGCTCTGCCGAGCTTTTATAGGCGTCGAGCTGTTCCTGCATAATATCTTTGGTTTCCAAAAACAGGTTGATAATGTCGGTATTGAGCTGCATCTCACCGCGTCGTGCTTCATCCAGCAGGTTTTCCATCAGGTGCGTGGTTTCCTGCAAAATGGTAAATCCAAACGTTCCCGCGCCGCCCTTAATCGAATGCGCCGCGCGGAAAATGGCATTGAGCTGCTCGGAATCCGGCGCTTCGGGCACCAGGTCCAGCAGGTGTTGCTCCATATCGGCCAACAGTTCGTCGGCTTCATCAAAGAATGTCTGATAAAAATCGCTAATATCCATGCTCACGCTATCACCTCGGATTGGCTGGTGGCGATGTTGGAACGGCAGCCGAAGGCACGGCCCCAGGCTGTTTTAAATCGTCCAGTGACTCATTCTGACTTTCGGCGTTTTCGTGCAGGATGGCCTGCTCCGCCTGCTGGTTCAGCACTAATAGACTGATACGACGGTTGATGGCGTCTTCCGGCCCGCGGTCGGAGAGGCGCATGGTTGCTGCCATGCCGACCACGCGCAGTACCTTGCCATCGTCAAGCCCACCCACCACCAGCTCGCGACGCGAGGCGTTGGCGCGATCGGCAGAAAGCTCCCAGTTGCTGTAGCCCTTTTCACCATTGGCGTACGGGAAGTCATCCGTGTGGCCAGACAGGCTGATGCGGTTTGGAATGCCGTTCAGCACCGGCGCGATGCCGCGCAAAATGTCGCGCATGTACGGCTCCACCTCCGCGCTGCCGGTTTTAAACATCGGGCGGTTCTGGCTATCGATAATCTGGATGCGCAGCCCTTCCTGCACGAGGTCAATCTTCAGGTGCGGGCGCAGCGCGCGCAGCTTCGGATCGGCCTCAATCAGCTGGTCCAGATCGCCGCGCAGCTTCTTCAGGCGCGCCTGCTCCATCCGCTTTTTCAGCTCGTCGATGTTGGGCTCTTTTTTCACCTCACCCTTCTGCTGGGTGTAATCATCGCCGCCGCCGGGGATCGGGCTGTCGCTGTTGGAGATGCGCTGCCCGCCGGTCACCGCCGTCGCCAGCGGCGTGCGGAAATATTCCGCAATCTGGATAAGCTCCTTCGGGCTGGAGATGGAAATCAGCCACATCACCAGGAAGAAGGCCATCATGGCGGTCATAAAGTCGGCGTACGCGATTTTCCAGGAGCCGTGCGCGCCGTGGCCGTGCCCCTTATGCTTGCGCTTTTTTACGATGACGATCGGATGGGACTGGTTTTTCATGCGTCCTCAGTGGTCGTCTGTTGGTTTGGGTTTTTCACCGCGCGCACGTGTTCCTCCAGTTCGATAAACGACGGACGCTCGCTGGAATAGAGGGTTTTACGACCAAACTCAACGGCAATCGGCGGAGCGTAGCCGTTCAGGTTTGAGAGCAGCGTGATCTTCACGCACTGCATCATCTTGGTGGTTTCCGCGCTCTTCTGGCGCAGAACGCTGGCCAGCGGAGAGATAAACCCGTACGCCAGCAAAATACCGAGAAACGTCCCCACCATCGCGTGGGCAATCAGCGCGCCCAGCTCCGCCGCCGGGCGATCCGCCGAGGCCAGGGCGTGAACGACCCCCATTACCGCCGCCACGATGCCGAACGCCGGAAGCGAGTCGCCCACCAGCGCCAGGCTGTTGGCCGGCACTTCGGATTCGCTTTCGTGGGTTTCGATCTCTTCATCCATCAGCGCTTCGATTTCGAAGGTGTTCATATTGCCGCTGATGATGAGGCGCAGGTAGTCGACGATAAAGTCGAGCATCATGGCGTCCGCAAGAATGCGCGGATAGCTGGCGAAAATTTCGCTCTCTTTCGGGTTCTCAATGTCTCGCTCCAGCGAGAACATGCCCTGCTGACGCGACTTCGCCATCAGGCGATAGAGCAGCGCCAGCAGATCCATATACATGCTTTTGGTGTATTTCGAACGGCGAAACAGCAGCGGAATGGCCTTCAGCGTTCCCTTGATTGATTTACCGTTGTTGCCAACGATAAATGCCCCTACCCCTGCGCCGCCGATGATAACAAGTTCAGCCGGTTGATAGAGTGCTCCAAGGTGCCCGCCGGTCATCATGTAACCGCCGAAAACTGTACCGAGAACTACCAGGTAACCTAATAAGATAAGCACGACATCATCCTTCCGCTAGTGACTAAGGCAGGACGTTCAGGCCGACGCGTTTCCCGGTTTGCGGGGTAAAAAAAAGCAGCGGTAATCGCTTACCGCTGCTGGAATTTTGCCCACGCGTTCGGGTTAAACAGCTTGTTCGATCTGTTCATCCAGCAGTTGTGGAATAATATCGGCAGCATCCCGGGAAAGTTTACGTCTTTTTACTGCGCGGGATGGAGGCTGGCATAAACTGCAGGCGAAGCTGCCAGCAGGCTGATGAGCATGGGTAATAAAATTGCCGTCGCAGCTGTTGCAGCGCGACAGTTCCAGCATCCCACTTTCAACGAAACGCACCAGCGTCCATGCGCGGGTGAGCGCCAGCAGAGGACCATCATCCTGCTGAGGGCATTGCTCGAGGTAGAGTTTGTAGGCTTTGATCACGGCGTCAACGCCGCTGCACAGTCCCGTTTTCAGCAGATACTGCCAGGCGTTGCAGAACATTGACGCATGGATGTTCTGCTCCCACGTCATGAACCAGTCGGTTGAAAACGGCAGCATGCCTTTTGGCGGCGGGCTACCCCGCAATTCTTTATACAGCTTGATGAGACGGCCACGGCTCAGCTGCGTCTCGCTTTCCAGCATTTGCAAACGAGCGCCAAGCGTAATCAGCTCCATGGCCAGCTGGATGTCTCTCGCTTCCTGAACAATGCTTTTTTCGCTCATGATTAAGCCCTTTTCTTCCGGGCCGCGTCATCAGGCTGGCTGATCTCACTGAGCAGGCGAGTGGAGAGCAGAATACCGGTGTGGATCTGTTGCAGATCGTCAACGCGGGATTCCTGGGTCAAACGCGTGATGGTCTGGGCATTATCAAACCGGAACTGACAAACGAGTTGATTGGTTTCAGCCAGTTTTACCATTTGCGGGAGTGTTAATCCGCCAAGCATGGTAGCCATTTCTTCGGTAATGCCAAGACGAAACATCGCGGACGCCTTGTCCTGACCAATCAAACGCTGCGCGAGCAGTAAATATGACAGGTTGATGTCATAAATATGTTTTAGCAACTCGGATGTATGCATTTTTCCCATCCCGAATAACCAACTATTATTTTTATGCGGTAAGACCGCACCCCGTGATGTCGCCGGGAAATCACCCGGTATAAAAAGAAAAGGCCAAATGCATAGTTGAATTAAGATTTGTATGCAGCAAAACGCGCAACATCTGACCCGCAGGCGTGACGTTTACACGTTTTATCATTTCTTACAAATAACTAAGATTTTTCCTAATTCGCCGCAAACTGTACTCGTCAGTTTTGACACATACAATGCAGCCCTCCCCAAATTTTAAAAAAAATGTGATCCACGTCACATAATTAGGGAGAATATATCCAATTAATCCATCAGCGAGACTTGTTGTTTGGTTATTTTTTGCACAATTTGAGTCAGTATATATTCTGACAGGCCGAATACTCATGCATAAGCATGATAAAAAGCGGCACGGGAATTGCCGGGTTCACGGCTGAGGGCGTACAGAAGCCGGGCCGTCACAGCGGCTCATACGGCTAGTTTTAACTATGTTAAAAAACAGAGGGTTATCACATTAACGCTGTAACATACTCCCGGCAGGTGATCATTTCGTACGTGTTAATAACGCGTTAGAATTAATTGATAAGTGTGACCTTGGTTGGTGAGATTTGCGTTAAGTTGTTAATGTTTGTCATCCAGACAGGCTTTTACATTATTCCTCTTATAAGAATAATTAATGAATAATTATGATAAGCTTCACACTAATGTCGCATTGCCCTCTTGCAGAAGCCGATAATTCGCGGTAAAGCTGAAAAAACGTTGTCATAGCGACATCTAAGGAGCGCGCGATGAGTTACGCCCATCTTCTTGTTTCAGTAGCCATTTCTCCCGAAAGCCACCAGCTCGTTGCCCGCGCGGTTTCTATCGCCGCACCGACCAACGCCCGCATCAGCCTGATCACCCTCGCCGCCGAACCCGAAATGTATAATCAGCTGGCCGCGCCGATGCTGGAAGATATTCGTGGCGTTTTGCAGGAGGAAACCCAGCAGTTTTTGCGCGAATTAACCGAAAGGGCAAAATATCCTATACACCAGGCGGTAATTGCGACCGGGGAATTAAGCGAGCATATTCTGGATATGTGTCATAAGCAGAATATTGATTTGGTTATTTGCGGAAATCATAATCAGAGCTTCTTTTCGCGGGCGGCCTGTTCCGCAAAATCCATCGTTGCGTCGAGCAAAGTTGATGTGCTGCTCGTGCCGCTCGGGGGCACATAATGCCCCCGTGGAAAATCACGCGAGTTTAGGAAAGGTCGCGATCTTTTTTTGCAGCTGATGCTCGCTGCTTAAGGGGGAAATATCCCGCAGATCGCGAATAAACTGCGCCTGCCAGTGGTTGATATCGTTCTTCCTGATCGTCTCCATCATTTCAGCATGGCGTGAAATGCGCTCCGTTAGCGGCATGGTGAGCGCGCGGTTGAGCGCGTTGGCCACGTCGTCGCGGTCGTAGGGGTTGACGATCAGCGCCGAGGTCAGTTCGTTCGCCCCACCGGCAAACTGAGACAGCACCAGCACGCCGGGGTCCGCAGGATCTTGTGCTGCGACATACTCTTTTGCCACCAGATTCATCCCGTCGCGCAGCGGCGTGACCAGCCCGACGTCCGCGTAGCGGAATACCTTCATCAGGATCTTACGTTCGAAGTGCTGGTTGAGGTAGAACAGCGGCGTCCAGCCGAGCTGGCCGTAGCGGCCGTTGATCCGCCCCGCTTCCGTTTCAAGCTGATGGCGAATGTCCTGATAGGCCTGCACTTCCCCGCGGGAGGTGGGCGCAATCTGCGTATAGCGAATTTTGCCGTGGTGCTGAGGGTATTTATCCAGCAGCGTTTCATAGGCCAGAAAACGCTCCGGCAGGCCCTTGGAGTAGTCCAGACGCTCGACCGAAAAGATGTTCTGCACGTGCTTAAGCTCGTTCTTGAGCTGCGCCAGCTTCGGCGGCAGCGGCCCCGCGGCCTGCTCGGCGATCTCGTCCGGCTCGATGCCGATCGGGTAGACCTCGGTATGGAACGATTTGCCCCATGCGGTGTGGCTTTTCCCGTCGTGCGTCACCAGGCGCGTCTTGCCGGAAATGCTGTCGAGGAAGGCCAGACGGTCATTTTCCGTCTGGAAGCCCAGCAGATCGTAGTCCGCCATCGCCTCAAGCAGCTCCTCGTGCGGCGGCAGCGCGGTAAAGATTTCCGGCGTCGGGAACGGGATATGCAGGAAGAACCCGATCCGGTTGTTCACGCCGCGCTTTCTGAGCTCATTAGCAAACGGCAGCAGGTGATAATCGTGGATCCAGACAATATCGTCTTCCTTGAGCAGCGGCAGCAGCTTGTCCGCCAGCAGCGCATTGACGCGCATATACCCTTCAAACGATTCGCGCTGGAACTTAACCAGATCCAGGCGGTAGTGGAACGCAGGCCACAGGACGGCGTTTGAGAAGTCGCAGTAATAATCCTTGTGATCTTTCTCGTTCAGGGCAAATGAAACCCAGGTGATATTGTCCTGCGTTACCGTGTCGAGGGGCTTTTCCTCCTCGCTGATTTCACCGTTCCAGCCAAACCACAGGCCCCCTGCGGCTTTTAAGGCACCTAATACCCCAACCGCCAGGCCACCCGCGCTGGCTTTTTTATCGTCCGGCGGTGCGATGCGGTTAGAGACGACGACTAAGCGACCCATAATGATTTCTCCCGTTGTGTTGCGCTATTTGTTGTTGTTGCTGGTTAGCGACGTTATCTATCCACTGCCAGACGCTGGCAACGCTGTCCAGACGCCATTTGGCAGCCGTGTCTCCAGGCCCAATCTTTACGGCGATCCCTCCGGCCTGGTTGACAACCCTAAAGCCGGCCTCATCGGTAAGATCGTCCCCAAAGAAGACCGGCGTCCTGCCCTTAAACGGCTCTTCAGCCATAAATGCGCCGATGGCGGCGCCTTTGTTGATCCCTTCCGGCTTTATTTCTACCACGCATTTCCCCGGCTGGAGCGCCAGCTCCGGATGCGCCTCGGCCACGCTTCTGGCAAGGGCAACGATCGCCGCCTCGTGGTGAGGCGCCTGGCGATAGTGCAGCGCAAAGGCCATGCCTTTGGCCTCCAGCTCGGCGCCGGGAAGCGCCTGCAGCGCCGCGGTGAGCTGCGCGTGCAGCGCGTTAATCAAGGCGTCGGGGAGTGAAACAATATGCAGTTGATCATGGATATCGCGGCGCTCCGCTCCGTGCACACCGGCCAGCGGAAAGTGGTATGGACTGGCGAGCATGTCCAGCTCGGCCATTGAGCGCCCTGAAATCAATGCCAGTGCTCCCGCGTTCATCTGTGAGAGCTGATGCAAATTCTCGAGTACCGCATCCGGTATCACAACGTCATCCGGATGGGGCTTAATCCCTGCGAGCGTGCCGTCGAGGTCAAAAAAATAGGCATAGTTACCGGTGATGACAGGCGGTGCGGTTAACAGGTCAGCCACCCTTTTCCTCCTTACAGTTTTACGACAGGTAAAAAATCTTACCCCCTTCATAGCCATGTAAGTATAGACAGTGTGACGGCGCTCGCCATTTGACAACCGCCCCGCCGGGGAAACTGGCGGAGCGGCGAAAGGCTCAGCTATGGTTAATAGTTGAGCACAAATCGGAGGGGAAAATCCTCAGACGGTACGCTTCGCTTTTTGCTTGTAACGGTCGAATATCACCGCCGCCAGCAGGATCAGGCCGCGCACGACGTACTGGGAGAACGGCGAAATATTCAGCAGGTTCATGGCGTTCTCCACGGTCCCCAGAATGAGGATACCGGCCACCACATATGAGATTTTTCCGATGCCTCCTTTCAGAGAAACCCCACCCAGCACGCAGGCTGAAATGACGATCAGCTCGTAGCCGATAGAGGTCATCGGCTGGCCGCTGGTCATGCGCGAGGCCAGGATAATGCCCGCCGCGGCGGAAACCAGCCCGGACAGCACGAAGATGATGATCTTGGTGCGCACGACGGGTACGCCCGCCAGGCGCGCCGCCTCCTCATTGCCGCCGATGGCCAGAGTGTTGCGGCCAAACGTGGTGCGGTTAAGCAGGAAGCCAAAGACGATCAGGCAGGCCACCGTCAGCCAAATCGGCGCGGGCAGGCCCAGCCAGTTGGCGTACCCGAGCGTAAAGAAGCGCTCGTCTTCAATCCCCACCGCCTTACCGTCCGAGATGATGTAGGCCAGCCCGCGTACGATTTGCATCGTCGCAAGCGTGGTGATCAGCGCGTTGATCTTCAGGCGGGCAATGACGAAGCCGTTTACCAGGCCGCTCAGCACGCCCAGCATCAGCCCCGCAAATACGCCGATCCACAGGCTTTCGGTCATGTTGATGACCACCGCGGCGGTGACGCCCGCGCAGGCGATCACCGAGGCCACGGAGAGATCGAAATCACCGGAGGCGAGGCAAAACAGCATGCCGCACGCCACCATGCCGGACATCGATATAGCCAGCCCCAGGCCCTTCATGTTGATGAAGGTGGCAAAGTTCGGCACGAAAATCGCGCAGGCGAGGAACAGCACCGCAAACACCACCAGCATGCCGTAGTGATCCCAGATGCGCCCAAGGCTAAAGGCCGACTTCGGCGTACCGGATGTAGTAACAGAGGACATCATTAGCTCCTTTCTCAGGCGACAGCCTGGCTGACTTTAGGCATGGCGAGACTCAACGCCCGCTGTTCATTCGCCTGTTCATGCAGTAACTCCCCGGCGATTTCGCCTTCGCGCATCACCACGATGCGGTCGGCCACGCCAAGCACCTCAGGCAGATCGCTGGAGGCGAACAACACCGCTACGCCGCGCTTTGCCAGTTCATAAATGACGTTGTAGATTTCGTGCTTCGCCCCGACGTCGATCCCCCGCGTCGGCTCGTCGAGCAAAATGACCTTCATCTCCTCCGACAGCCAGCGGCCGAGGATCGCCTTCTGCTGGTTGCCGCCGGACAGGTTCATGATCAGCTGCTCCGCGCCCGGGGTTTTGATATTGAGCGAGCGAATATGGCGGTCGGCGTTGCTCTCCTCCCAGCCGTCGTTGATCAGGCAGCCCGCGCGGATGTTTTTGCGCCGCGCCGAAATGTTGATGTTGTCCCGCACCGAGTGCACCGGGATGATGCCGTCGGCTTTCCTGTCCTCCGGGCAGAGCATCATCCCCGCGCGGATGGCGTGGGCGGGCTTCTGGATATCCACCGCCTCGCCGTCGATAAACACCTGCCCAGCAGTAATGCGGGTGCCGCCGAACAGCCCCTTCATCAGCTCGCTGCGCCCGGCGCCCACCAGGCCGAAAAGGCCGACGATTTCGCCGTTGCGCACCGTCAGGCTCACCGGCATGCGCACGCCAGCCGCTTTCACCTGATCCAGACGCAGCCGCTCGCCGCCATACTCGCGCGGCTGCCAGTGGTAGATGTCGCCCAGTTCGCGCCCCACCATCGCCTGCACCAGCGCGTCGTGGTTGACCTGTTGCATGTCGTCGAAGGTGCGCACGTAGCGCCCGTCCTTGAAGACCGTGATCGCGTCGCTGAGGGCAAAAATCTCCTCCATGCGGTGCGAAACGTAGAGGATCACGCGGCCCTCTTTGCGCAGCTCGCGGATCACGCGGAACAGGTTTTCAATCTCCCGCGCCGACAGCGAGCTGGTCGGCTCGTCGAAGGCGATGACCTTGGCGTTGCGCGCCAGGGCCTTGGCGATTTCCACCATCTGCCACTGGCCGATAGAGAGGTACTTCAGCGGCGTTTGCGGATCGATGTCCAGGCCCAGATGCTGCAGCTGCAGCCCCGCCTCGTAGTTGAGCAGCGAGCGGTTGACCAGCCCGCCCCGGTGGGGAAGCTGGCCCAAGTAGATGTTCTCGGCGACGGTCATCTCCGGGATCAGGTGCAGCTCCTGATAGATGATCGCCACCCCGGCGTTCAGCGCCTCGGTGGTGTTGGCAAACGCCACCTCTTCACCGCGAAGCGCAAGCGTGCCGGTGGTCGGCGCGTAGTTGCCGCTGAGGATCTTAAGCAGCGTGGATTTCCCCGCACCGTTTTCCCCCATCAGGGCGTGAACCTGACCGGCATAGCAGTCAAAGCTGATGTCGGTCAGCGCGTTTACGCCGGGGAACGTCTTGCCGATGCCGCGAAACGAGAGATACGGATCAGACTGTTGCATAACGTCTCCGTGAGTCGTGTGGTGTGAACGTCTGGCCCCTCACGGGCGTGAGGGGCGCAATCACGGCGTATTACTTACCGCCCAGTCCTTTTTTCGCTAACTCTTCTTTGAAGTTGTCGCGGGTGATCAGCACCACGTCGGTCACTTCGGTGAATTTCGGCGGCTCTGCCCCTTTGGTGACCCAGTTGTAGAGCATTTCGCTGGACTTATAGCCGTGCACGTCCGGGCTTGGCAGCAGCGAGCCGAAGAAGCCGGTCGCCTGCGCTTTGGAAAGCTCGCTCACCGCATCGACGCCGTTAATGCCGATACCGATCACGTCAGGCGCCTTGAAGCCCTGGCCTTCCGTTGCGCGCACGCCGCCCAGCACGGTGTTGTCGTTCATGCCGACCACCAGCCAGTGCTTCACTTCCGGATGCTGAACCAGCATTGAGTTGGCGGCATCAAAGGCGCCGGGGATATCGTTAGATTTGGTGGGCACTTTGTAGATCTGTTTTTCCGGGAACCCGGCCGCCTTCAGGGCCTCCATCGAGCCGGAGGTGCGGCGGCGCGCGGTGTCGAGCTCGTCGGCGGTGATGGCCATGACGCCGGTCTCTTTCACATCCCAGCCGCGCTTTTGCATCTCTTTATACAGCTCCTGACCCTGACGCTCGCCGATTTTGGTCGCCGCCATCATCACCAGCGGAACCGTATCCATCGGCTTGCCCTTGGCGTTCACGAACTGATCGTCAACGGCGATCACCTTCATGTCGTAGCCGCGCGCTTTTGCCATAATGGCGGAGCCGAGCTTCGGATCGGGGGTACAGATAACAAACCCTTTCGCGCCGCTGGCCGCCAGGCTGTCGATGGCGTTCAGCGTTTTTTCCCCGTCGGGCACGGCGATTTTAATGACGTCAAACCCTAAGTCTTTCCCGGCCTTATCGGCAAATTTCCATTCGGTCTGGAACCAGGGCTCTTCAGGCTGCTTGACTAAAAAGCCCAGCTTTACATTTTCGGCGATAGCGGATTGTGACATAACGGCGGCAAGGCCAATGGCCGCCAGCGCTTTAGTGAATTTGTGCATGGTAAACTCCAGCTTTAGCGTTTTAATCTGTAGGGGATATCAGCGTGCTTTTTATTTAATCGGACGTAAAACAAGGCATTAGCGCTTACCGCGAAATAAGCGTGAGTGCTGGGATAGTTTTAGCGGGAAATTAATCATCCATAAGAGAGCGCCATCACACCGCAGAATTACAGTAATTGCGTACATAAATTCAGCGGAAAATGACATAAAAACGGCCGGGTTTGTCTGACAAATAGAAACAGGTTAAGCAGAATTATCCATAAGATCAGTCAGGACGTCCCTGTCTGCCGGACGCCGCAGCGCCCGGCGGGAAAATTACCAGCGGTAATAGATGTGATCCGCGTGGTCGCGAACGGGCGTTTCGTCCCCCAGCAGCCGCGCGGCGAGCGTCAGCGCAAAGTCGAAGGCGTGCCCCAGCCCTTTGCCGCTGATCAGGTTTTTATCCTCAACGACCGGCGCATCCACGTACTGCCCGTCCTCAACGGATTGCCACAGGTCGCCCGAACAGACGTAGCGCCGACCTTTCAGCAGCCCGTTGCCACCCAGCACGCGCGCCGCCGCGGAGCAAATAGGGCAAATCAGCTTTCCCTCCTCATCGTGCCCGGCAACGAAGCGTATCACCTCCCGGCTGGCGGCAAGGTTCATGCTTCCCTGCGGCCCGCCGGGCAGCACAACGGCGTCATAGCGCGTTGCCATTCGCTCGGATAACGTGCTGTCGGCCACCATCGGGATGTTGTGATAGCTCACCACCGCGCGCGAGTCGGCGCAGGCCAGCGTTTCAACGTCAATCTGCAAACGGCGCAGTATATCAATCGTGATGATGGCTTCCGCCTCTTCGAAACCGGGAGCGAGCAGTACGGCCACTTTCTTCATTTTCAACCTCATTAATTCAACAATTAAAACAATGTTTCATTTTATTGTTGCACGTCTGCACAATCTCCCGTGACGATCACACTTCATTGAAAAAGAGGCAAAATGATCTGAATCAATTATCGCCCTGAAGAATATATTTCCAACGATTAGCCTGAATTGATTTTTAATACAGAATTTTCGCATTGCCCAAAACTGCCGCGTCAATCAAACCTCTCAGCGCAAGATAATTTAAACCATAAAATCAATGATTTAATTAATTTGTAATTTCTCAGGCAATGTTGAAACTTTCAACTATATTAAACTTTGTAATGTACGGTAAACACAGCCTACTTAAGAGTTTTCTTAGACCTATGATAAAGGTATGCTTATTTATAGCGCACACGGGAAGTGAATTAAGGTCATGTATTTTTCAGCAGCAAAACCCTTTATGTAATCAGGTCACGTGCGGCTCAGGACGTTAATCTGCCCCTCAGGGTCGACTAACGCCTCCCCGGCCTCACGCTCTATAAGGATATTTGTATGGCTACTCAAACGATGATTCAAAAATTGAACGCCCAGATGAATCTGGAGTTCTACGCGTCAAATTTGCACCTGTCCCTGAGCAAGTGGTGTTCCGAAAATAGCCTGTTGGGTACGGCGACCTTCTTCCGTACCCAGGCGCAACACAACGTGACGCACATGATGCGCGTTTTCAATTTCATGAAAAACGCCGGGGGCAACCCTATCGTGAAAGCGCTCGACGCGATGGACAATGATTACGATTCCCTGGAAGCATTGTTCCAGAAAACGCTGGAAGAGCACGAGCAGCGCTGCCTTACCCTCAGCAGCCTGGCGGCAGAGGCAAAGGCGCAGCAGGACAATACCACGCTGAATTTTCTGCGCGACATGGATAAAGAGCAACGCCAGGACGGCGCGCTGTTGAAAACGCTCGCCGACGAAATTCGCAACGCAAAACGCGCGGGCATCTGCCAGGAGCAGACCGATCGCCATCTTCTTGAGATTGCGACCGTGCAGCACCACTGATCCACGCCGCCTGTCGCCCACTCTCGCAATCAGCGGGCGACAGTACTCCCCTTAATCAGATCCCCTTCTAATAATCTGCCAGCAACTCCCTGCTTTTACTCATTTTTAACAAATCAGATCTCGCTCCCAATGAATAACCTTACATCGTGTAATGATTTGTCGAATTTCATTATCATCGACGAGGGAGCATCATGATCACCATTGAGTTTATTGTCATTATCCTCTGCCTGCTGGTTGGGACCCGGTTTGGCGGCATGGGGCTTGGGCTGATAAGCGGCATCGGCCTGTTTATCCTGACGTTCGCATTTGGTTTACAGCCGGGCAAGCCGCCGGTCGACGTGATGCTGACCATTCTCGCCGTGATTGGCTGCGCGGCCACGCTGCAAACCGCCGGCGGCCTGAACGTAATGATGCAGTTTGCAGAACGCCTTCTGCGCAAGCATCCGCAGCACATCACCCTGCTCGCGCCGTTTACCACCTGGATGCTGACCTTTCTCTGCGGCACCGGGCACGTGGTGTACACCATGTTTCCGATCATCGCCGACATCGCGCTGAAAAAAGGCATCCGCCCCGAGCGCCCCATGGCCGTGGCCTCCGTTGCGTCGCAGATGGCCATTACGGCGTCTCCCGTTTCGGTCGCCGTTGTGTCGCTGGTCTCCATTCTGGCCGCCCAGCACGGCGTCGGCACCGGCTGGGGGATTCTGGAAATTCTGGCCGTGTCGGTACCGGCCTCGCTGTTTGGCGTGGCGATCGCGGCGCTGTGGAGCCTGCGCCGCGGTAAAGACCTGGCGGACGACGCCGAGTTCCAGCAAAAGCTGAACGATCCGAAGCAGCGGGAGTTTATCTACGGCAGCACGGAAACCCTGATGAATCAGCGGTTCCCAAAGCAGGCGTACTGGTCAACGTGGATTTTCTTCGCCGGGATCGCGGTGGTTGTCCTGCTGGGCGCCCTGCCCGACCTGCGCCCGGCCTTCGAGGTGAAGGGCAAAATGACCGCCCTGTCGATGAACCTTGTCATCCAGATGATGATGCTGATTGCCGGTGCGGTCATGCTGATCGCCTGCAAGGTCAACGCGTCAGCCATCTCCAATGGCGCGGTGTTTAAGGCCGGAATGGTGGCAATTTTCTCGGTCTTTGGCGTGGCGTGGATGAGCGATACGTTTTTCCAGGCGCACCTGGACGAGCTGAAAATGGCGCTGGAAGGGGTGGTGAAAAGCCATCCCTGGACCTACGCCATCGTGCTGTTTCTGGTCTCGAAGCTGGTGAACAGCCAGGCGGCGGCGCTGACGGCCGTCGCGCCGATGGGGCTGATGCTGGGAATCGATCCAAAGATGCTGATCGCCTTCTTCCCGGCGTCCTACGGGTACTTCGTGCTGCCAACCTACCCGAGCGATCTGGCCTGCATTGGCTTCGATCGCTCCGGCACGACCCGCATCGGCAAGTTCATCATCAACCACAGCTTTATCCTGCCGGGGCTGATTGGCGTGAGCTGCGCCTGCGCGGCGAGCTACCTGCTGGTGCAGACCTTCTTCTGATGCTGCCGAAGGGCGACGGCGCGGTCGCCCTTCACCGCTGGCCTAGTGGGATTCACCCTGCGGCGTGAAGCGCAGCTCGATCAGCGCGATGGCCTTCTGGATCGCGCGGAGCGTAACCGGATCGGCCGCCGCGGGATGGCTGGCGAAATCAATGTTTTTCAGCTGCGTGGACATCTTTTCACGCACTTCGACCGGGGCGATAACGTCGAGGACGTCGAGGATTTGCTTGATGACCAGCTGGCAGGCGACGACGTCAGATACCAGCTCCTGATCGGCGCTCAGGTTTTGCGACATGGGGATTCTCCTTATTTAAAGGCCGTCATAGTAGCAAAACGCGCGCCCTAACATCTCCCCTGCGCCGGGCGCAGGCACAAAAAAACCTGCCGAAGCAGGTTTTTTCATCAGAACATGGCGCCCGGTGGGACATCCTTAAAGGTTTTGCAGTAGTTCGCCCACATGCTTTTCAGGATTTTGCGCAGTTTCATGATGGTACTCCGGTAACGTGGTGTGCAGGTGTTATTGTCTTTGCGCTTATAATATGACCATCATCACAAAAATCAATCTTTTTGTGATACACATCACACTTATGGATAGGTTACGGCGGAGTGGAGTGACTACGAGGGGGTATATGCCGAACGGCGCAGCGCCGCCCGGCGGAGGTTATTTAACCGACAATGCCGCGAACGAACGCTTCAATCTCTTTGTCCTGGCAGTTTTCAAAGAAGCACTGCTGCAAGCGCGGGCCGGATACTGCGGTCTTCACCAGCTCGGGATCGATAGCGCGCAGGGTGTCCAGGTAGTTCTCTTTCACCACAGCCGCTTTAACCTGGTTCAGAATACCGGCGTTGCGCACCTGCGGTTCTTTACGCTCCGGCGGGTAGCCTTCGCCGTTGCGGCCGGTGAACGCCTTTTCAAAGATAAAGCGCACGTTCAGCTCCGCGCCCCAGCCGAACCCTTTGGCGAACGGCAGCGACAGCGCATTGCCGTTGTTGATCTGGGCAAACAGGAACGCATCGGCCGGATCGATGCAGTAGCCGCAGATGACGCCGGGGTGGATATTCAGGGACATCAGCGCCCCCTGCCCGGTGCCGCATCCCGTTACGACAAAATCTACGGCCTTTGCGTTGAGCAGAATGCTCGCCATAATGCCCAGATGAATATAGGTCAGATGATGATCGTTCTCGTCGCTCATGCCCACGTTATAAACCGGGAAGCCTTTTTCATCCGCGACGGTCCTGAGCTCGTTAAGGACGATCGCATTTTTGGCTGCCTGGCTGTTTTCCATCATCAGTGCAATTTTCATTCGTTTCTCCTGAATGCGTGGCGGGAGTTCCCGCTTTGGATACCTTTTCGCCATCACCTTACTACCATCCAAACAAGCTTTCAAATTAGATGAAAAGATGTTTTAAAAAATTAAGATAGGCTCACAGTTTCCCGAGCCGTCGCACTTAGCTAGACTTCATCTCAAGACAATAATGACACATGGGGATACCTGTGAATCTGCGACGCGGGAAGCCACGCACCGTCTCACTGCTCTTTATCTTTTCCTTATTCTGGGCCTGTTGCCCGTTTCTTCATGCCGCTGAGCCAGATAAGCCGGTCCCCGTCTGGATTTATGACGCCAATGATTTCGAATCCTGGCGCACGCCGCAGGGCGAGCTGCGCGGCTTCTACCCCGATTTGATCGCCGCCATCAATAAGAAGCTCGGCACGCGCCTTGAGCTGAAGCCGCTATCGGGCAGCGATATCGGGCAGCGCTTTGCCCACGACGACTACGGCATCTACGCGGGGGTACTGCGAACGGAGACGCGCGCGAAAACGAAAACGCTTTCCGCTCGCCTGTTCGATAATGAAGTGGTCGCGGCAAGCCCGTCGATGACGGTGACCAGCGCGGAGCAGCTCAACCACGCGCGCGTTCTGTTTCGCCGGGACGACGCCACGCTCGAAGGCGTGCAGCAGCGCTACCCCAACCTCGCGTTTCGCTCGCTGAGGCTCGTCTCGTCGAGCGATGAGGCGTTTAAGCTGCTTGCCGATCGCGAGGCGGATTTTTACATCAACGATGCCTCAGAGATGGAGAACACCCAACGCTATTACCTCATCTCCCGCCCCTTCCCCGAGCTGCGTATTCCGGTCGTGCTGGGCTTTAGCCCGGATCTGCTCCCCCTGCGAGACAAAATAAACACCGTCATCGCCGAATGGCACCGCAGCGGAGAGCTGCAAACGTCCCTCGACGAGAGCAGGCGGAACTATCTGCTGAGCCGCATCGTCATTTCGCCCACGGAAAAGCGCTGGATCGCAACCCATCGGCTCGACGTCACGCTGCCGAAAAACGAAAACTTCGCGCCGCTCATCTGGAAGGACCGCCAGGGCTATCACGGAACGGCCATTGACCTGATTAACGACATGCGCGACCTGCTGGGCCTGACGGTGGACGTTCACTACGTTGATAATTACACCCGCGCGCTGCACCGCGAGGCCTGGCCGGTGCGCCTGGTGGACATCGCCGAAAGCGCCAGCCCGGAGCACGCCGCCGGGCGCATCGGCCCGGACGTTGCGTGGCATAACGCCTATTACAACCGCATCGGCCAGCCTTTCCTGTGGGATGAAGAGAGCGTGCGCAACCAGCGCGTCGGCGTGCTGGAAGGATCGTTTTCCGCCGCCTACCTGCGCCAGCGGTTTGGCAACGACGCGATCGTGGTGACGCGCCGCAGCGTCGACGCGCTTATCGATGCCATTGAAAATAACAAAATCGATTACATCCTCGGCGATCTCAGCTCCCTGGAGTCGTCGCTGCGCGGCAACGAGCTATTCCGCGGCGTGCTGAAGGTGGCCGGCGTGACGCGCACGGAATTTATCATTGGCCCGTGGGTGCAGCCGGATCACCCGCTGTTTACGCTGCTTTCGCAAATCCATCGCCTCTCTGAATTTCGAACGCAGATTGAACGGCGTGAAGAGCAGCGCGCCTTTCCGGAACTCACCCGCAATACGCTGAAGATTATCAGCGTGATGTTGCTGATAACGGTGCTGTTCAGCCTCGTCATGCTGTTAATGATGCGCCGCCATATCCGACAGAACCGCATCGTGAACCGCAACATCGTGCAGGCGCTGGAAAAGGTTAACCGCGCCCACGACGACGAAACCGGAAGCCACATTCAGCGGGTGGCGCAGTACTGCGGCCTGATGGCGCGCGAGCTGGGCCTTTCGCGCAGGATGATTCGGGATATCGAACATTTCGCCTCCCTTCACGACGTGGGCAAAATTGCCGTGCCGGACCGCATTTTGCGCAAGCAAGGGCCGCTCACGGCCGAAGAGTTTGAGGAGATGAAGCTCCACACCCTCAAGGGCTGGCGCATCATTCAGGGGCTTGGGCTGGGCGCGGTGGCCGAAAATATTATTCACTTCCACCATGAAAAATGGGACGGCAGCGGCTATCCGCAGGGCTTGCGCGGCGAGCACATTCCGCTCGAGGCGCGGATACTGGCGGTGGCGGACGTCTATGACGCGCTGCGGCAAAAGCGGGTATATAAACCGAGCTTTACGCACGAGCGCGCCTGCGAGCTGATCCTGGAAGGGGCCGGGCGGCATTTCGACCCGCAGCTGATCGCCCTGTTCCGCCTGCACCATCAGCGCTTCAGGGAGATTTTTGACAGCATGGCCGATTAGTCTTCCCGTTAAAAAGAGAGAGGGCAGATTGTCCGGCTATTCCTGCCATTGTGCCGGACGTCTGCGGGTACGATAGCGTATCTTCCTTTATCAAGAGCGACATATGAAAACGTTATTCGTTGCCGGTGCCCTCCTGCTGCTCGCGGGTTGCAGCGTGACCCGTCAGGCCGAAGTTAGCAGCATGGATGCGCCAAACGGCATCGTTCGGCTCGACTACGGCCAGGCGATGCTGCAAAACGCCCGATACGATGAGTATGTAACCAACGGCACCGCGGCCAAGGCCTGTCAAAGCATGGGCTATGCCACCGCGTCCGCCTACGGGCAGCCCATCACCACCTGCAGCCTGACCAGCGGCTCCGTGTGCCTGAACGACACCGTCACCATCCAGTACAAATGCTCGGGCTATGCCGTTAACCCTGCAGCCAGCAATCCGTGGTATTAATAAACGCTGCCAGCGCCCGCTGGCGGTTATGCTTATTAAGAACGGAAGTAATTCGCATTAATAAATAAGATAGCTCGTTAATGCGTTTTATTCCCATTCGTATTTTTAATAAAAAACTATTTATTTTACTTTTTGCAAATAATTAAATAACAAATTATAGTGTCGCTCATCGTAATTCAGAAATAATAAACCGGAGCTTCACCATGCTGAAAAATGAAATGATCGACAAGCTTAATGCGCAAATGAACCTTGAGCTGTTTTCTTCTCTGCTCTATCAGCAGATGAGCGCGTGGTGCAGCTTCCACAGCTTTGAAGGCGCCGCCGCGTTTCTGCGCCGCCACGCGCAGGAAGAGATGACGCACATGCAGCGTCTCTTTGATTATCTGACGGATACCGGCAGCCTGCCACGCATCGAAACGGTCCAGTCTCCCTTCGCGGAATACGGTTCGCTTGACGAGCTGTTCCGCGCGACCTACGAGCACGAGCAGCTCATTACGCAAAAAATTAACGAGCTTGTTCACGCCGCCATGACCAGCCAGGATTATCCAACCTTTAATTTCCTGCAGTGGTATGTTGCCGAGCAGCATGAAGAAGAGAAGCTGTTTAAATCCGTGCTGGATAAACTGTCTCTGGCGGGCAAATCCGGCGAAGGTCTTTACTTCATCGATAAAGAACTGGCTACGCTCGATACCCAGAATTAATAATGAAACGGTGCTGTTTTCGCAGCACCGTTTTTATTTATGCCGCCACATTTTATTTTTCGCATTGAATCTTCCTTCCCTCACAGTAAATTCACCCTCATCGCCCGCCTTTCGGGTCCGCCTCAACACTGTAATTTTATCGTTACACGCGTTGTAACGCTGATTTGACGACTGTGCACTTTTCCCTTACTCTGCGCCGCAGATTTGGTCGTGATATGGCCCCGATGTAGAGGAAAGCGTGAAAAACAGAACCCTGGGAAGTATTTTTATCGTTGCGGGTACGACGATTGGCGCAGGAATGCTGGCGATGCCGCTGGCGGCGGCAGGCGTTGGGTTTAGTGTGACATTACTGCTGCTGGGCGGCCTGTGGGCGCTGATGTGCTACACCGCCCTGCTGCTGCTGGAGGTTTATCAGCACGTTCCGGCCGATACCGGGCTGGGATCGCTCGCCGCGCGCTACCTAGGGCGCTACGGCCAGTGGATCGCGGGCTTCAGCATGATGTTCCTGATGTACGCGCTGACCGCGGCCTACATCAGCGGCGCCGGGGAGCTGATTGCGTCGAGCATTAATGACGGGTTCGGTACTGACCTCTCGCCCGCAACCGGGGCCATTTTGTTCGCCCTTATCGGCGGCGGCGTGGTCTGCGTCGGCACGTCGCTGGTCGATCTGTTCAACCGCTTCCTGTTCAGCGCCAAGATCGTTTTCCTGGTGGTGATGCTGGCCCTGCTCGCGCCGCACGTGCACAAGGTCAACCTGCTGACGCTGCCGCTTGAAAAAGGGCTGGCGCTTTCCGCCATCCCGGTGATTTTCACCTCGTTTGGCTTCCACGGCAGCGTGCCGAGCATCGTCAGCTACATGAACGGCGACATCCGCAAGCTGCGCCGCGTGTTCGTTATCGGCAGCGCGATCCCGCTGATCGCCTATATCTTCTGGCAGCTGGTGACGCTGGGCAGCATTGACTCGTCAACCTTCGTTGGGCTCATGGCGGAGCACTCCGGGCTGAACGGTTTCCTGGTGGCGCTGCGCAACGTGGTGACGTCGTCTCACGTTGAGCTGGCGGTGCATCTGTTTGCCGATCTGGCGCTGGCCACCTCTTTCCTCGGCGTGGCGCTGGGGCTGTTTGATTATCTGGCCGACCTGTTCCAGCGCCGCAACACCGTTGCCGGACGTTTACAGACCGGGGCGATCACCTTCCTGCCGCCGCTGGCCTTTGCGCTGTTTTACCCGCGCGGGTTTGTGATGGCGCTGGGGTATGCGGGCGTGGCGCTGTCCGTGCTGGCCCTGCTGCTGCCTTCTCTGCTGGCGTGGAAAAGCCGCCAGCAGCATCCTGAGCAAGGCTACCGCGTGGCGGGAGGCAAGCCGCTGCTGTGCATCGTGTTCGCCTGCGGCGTGGTGATTATTCTGGTGCAGTTCCTGATCGCAGCGGGGCTGCTGCCGGAAGTGGGGTAAGAATACGGGGCGCATCATGCGCCCCGTATTTTTTCAGTGCAAACAACAGCTCTTAAACTTCTTCCCACTCCCGCACGGACACGGATCGTTACGCCCGACCTTCGCGCCGTTAACGATCGGCTTTTGCGCCTCGGGCTGCTGCGGATTCTCGACCCAGTAGTTGTACAGGCGAAGCGCCGCTGGCTGAATGCGTTCAATGCTGGCTGTGTATTCCTCTTCGGTCAGCTCGTCCAGCGTCTCGCTGTACTCTTCCGAGCCGTGCAGCGCAATCGCCTCGAGATCCGCCTTCAGCGCGTCCGGCAGCGCAGACCAGTCGGTCAGCGCAACGCCGCGCATGTAGCCATAGCACCACTCTTCCACCACCGTAAAGCTCTGCCCGTCCACGTCGTTAAAGCCAAACATCGGCTCAAACTGATCCGGATACTCGCTCAGACGCTCGGCGATATCGTTCATATGCTTAAAGCAAAGATCGATAAAACGGTTCATCTCACGATCGTTTTTCCAGCGCGGGATATGCTTCTCGCCGCCCCAGACGGCAACCAGCCAGGTATCCGGCTCAACCACGCGCGGGCCGGAAAGCACTGCGGTGAGCATGCCGTCGAGCTCGGACACGTCAATCACGGACGCGTCGTCATGGCCGTAGGACATTAACGTCTCTTCCAGCCACGCCATTTCGCTTTCATTTAATGGGCCTTCCGTCATTGCTGTCACTCCTGATAAAAAAAGGAAACGATCCTGACACAGTTCATCCCGCATGCCTATCTGAAGTTTAGGCCTTTATTGCTGCATATATGTGCAAACCGTGACGCTTGCACAACTTATGGGCATCGTTGTTAACGAGATGTGATCTCCGCTGTAATTTCATTCTCTTCCGCAGGGCCGCGCAAAACGGCGCTCTATACTCAACGTGTCGCAACCCGCTCTCTGCGGTTGGCCATTCTGGCAGCATTCTTGCTTATTGTTTTACGTGCCGAAATGCACAAGGAAACCTCGCCGTAATAAGCAGGCTGATAACTGTGTCCCGCTCAAGTGCATTTTGTTCTTGCTTTTGTTTTTGGATTGACGACGCCGTCAGGCGCTCGGGTACAGACCGTAGTGCAAAAACCTCTTTGCTAAGGAACAACATAATGTCGCTGAAACTTATTAAAAGTCCTCTCTCTCTCGTGCTGGCCGGGTGTCTGGTGACGGCGTTTTCCGCCCGGGCGGATATTGTTATAGGCGTCGCCGGGCCGTTCACCGGACCGAATGCCACCTATGGCGATCAGTACTGGCACGGGGCAACGCAGGCCGCGGAGGACATTAACGCGGCGGGCGGGATCAACGGCGAGAAAATTAAGCTGGTACAGGGCGATGACGCCTGTGAACCCAAACAGGCCGTGGCCGTCGCTAACCGCCTGGTCGACCAGGACAAGGTGAAGGCCGTCGTGGGCCACTTCTGCTCCTCTTCCACCATGCCCGCCTCGGAGGTGTACAGCGATGCGGGGATCCTTGCCATTACCCCCGGCTCGACCAACCCGCTCATCACCGAACGCGGCATGAGCGATATGTTCCGCATGTGCGGGCGCGACGACCAGCAGGGCCAGGTCGCCAGCGATTTTATTATCGATAAGCTGAAGGCCAAACGCGTGGTCATCATCCATGATAAGGACACCTACGGACAGGGCCTGGCGGACGCCACCAAGGCCGCGCTGGCCAAGCGCGGCGTGCAGGACGTGATGTACGAAGGGCTGTCGCGCGGCGAGAAAGATTTTAACGCCCTGGTCACCAAAATCGGTGCGCAAAAGCCGGACGTTGTTTTCTTCGGCGGCTGCCACCCGGAGGCCGGCCCGCTGGTGCGCCAGATGCGTGAACAGGGCGTGCAGGCGAAGTTCTTCTCCGGCGACTGCATCGTCAACGAGGAGATGGTGACCGCTGCCGGCGGGCCGCAGTACACCAACGGCATCTATATGACCTTCGGTAAAGATCCGCGCCTGATCCCGGACGGCAAAGCCGTTATCGAAAAATTCCGCGCGGGCAAGTTCGAGCCTGAGGGTTACACCCTCTACTCTTACGCCTCTATTCAGGCCATCGCCGCCGCGTTCAAGGCCACAAAGGGGACGGACTCCGCCAAGGCCAGCGAGTGGCTGAAGGCCAATCCCGTCGAGACCGTGATGGGCAAAAAGGCGTGGGACAGCAAGGGTGACCTGAAGGTGTCTGACTACGTGGTGTACCAGTGGGACGACAAGGGAAAGTATAAGGAAGTGCAGTAACGGGACGGAGTCACGCTCAGCGTCGACGGGTTCGCCCGCCGACGCGTAATAAGCAGCAGCCCGCGCGCAACGCGCGGCATAAAACACGAGCGCGCGATGATGAGTACATTCTTCCTGCAACAGCTAGTGAATGGGTTAACGCTGGGGTCCGTCTACGGGCTGATCGCCATCGGCTATACCATGGTGTACGGCATTATTGGCATGATCAACTTCGCCCACGGCGAGGTGTATATGATCTCCGCCTATCTCTGCGCCATTGGCCTGGCGCTGCTGTCGTTCTTCGGCCTGCAGTCATTCCCCCTGCTTATCCTCGGCACGCTGGTATTCACCGTTGTCGTGACGGGGGTGTACGGCTGGACCATCGAGCGCATCGCCTACAGGCCGCTGCGCAACTCGACGCGCCTGGCGCCGCTGATCTCCGCCATCGGGATGTCCCTGATACTGCAAAACTACGCCCAGCTCAGCCAGGGACCGCGCCAGCAGGGGGTGCCCACCATGCTCGACGGCGTGTTCCGCGTCCATCTGGGAGAGGGGTTCGTTCAGATCACCTATACCAAAATCTTTATCCTATTAGCGTCGTTTGCGGGCATGCTGCTGCTGACGTGGATCATCAGCCACACCCGGCTGGGCCGCATGTGCCGCGCGGTGCAACAGGATCGCAAAATGGCGTCGATTCTGGGGATTAATACCGACCGGGTGATCTCGCTGGTGTTTGTGATCGGCGCGGCGATGGCGGGGCTCGCCGGGGTGCTGATCACCATGAACTACGGCACCTTTGACTTCTACGTCGGGTTCGTCATCGGCATCAAGGCCTTTACCGCGGCGGTGCTGGGCGGCATTGGCTCCCTGCCCGGCGCCATGCTCGGCGGGCTGATACTCGGGGTCGCCGAGGCGCAGTTTTCCGGCATGGTGAACTCCGACTACAAAGATGTGTTCTCGTTTGGATTGCTGGTCGTGATCCTCATCTTCCGCCCCCAGGGGCTTCTTGGCCGCCCCGTCGTCGCCAAAGTATAAGGAACAGCGAGATGACAACATCCGAGGGTTTCTCCCTGAAGCGCTGCGTGCTGGACGCGATTTTCTCCGGCCTTATCGCGCTCATTATCTTTGGCCCCGTCGCTGGCGTTGTTCTGGACGGCTACAGCTTTAACTTTGAGGGAAAGCGGCTGGCGTGGATCATCGCCATCGTGATGCTGGGGCGTTTTCTGCTGAGCGTATTTTTAGCCACCCCGTCCGGCGCGCGCTTTCAGGCGCGCTTTGAGGCCGACAGCGCGGGGGTTTACGTCCGCCCGCCGGAGTACAAAAGCCGCCTGCGCTGGGTTGTTCCGCTGATTATCGCCCTTGCGATCTGCTTTCCGTTTGTCGCCACCAAGTACGTTTTGACCGTCGCCATCCTCGGGCTGATCTACGTCCTGCTCGGCCTGGGCCTTAACATCGTGGTCGGCCTCGCCGGGCTGCTGGATCTGGGGTACGTCGCCTTTTACGCCATCGGCGCCTACGGCCTGGCGCTCGGGTATCAGTATCTTGGGCTGGGTTTCTGGAGCATGCTGCCGCTGGCCGCGCTGATGGCCGCCGCCGCGGGCGCGCTGCTCGGCTTCCCGGTGCTGCGCATGCACGGCGATTATCTGGCGATCGTGACGCTCGGCTTCGGCGAGATTATTCGCCTGATCCTCAATAACTGGCTGACCTTTACCGGCGGCCCGAACGGCGTCTCTGCGCCGCCTCCTACCCTCTTCGGCCTTGAGTTTGGCCGACGCGCAAAAGAGGGCGGCGTGCCGTTTCACGAGTTCTTCGGCCTGACCTATAACCCCAACATGAAGTTTATCTTCATCTACGCGGTGCTGTTCATCGTGGTGCTGCTGGTGCTTTACATCAAGCACCGGCTGACGCGAATGCCGATAGGCCGGGCGTGGGAGGCGCTGCGCGAAGACGAGGTTGCCTGCCGCTCGATGGGCCTGAACCACGTGCTGGTGAAGCTTTCGGCCTTTACGCTGGGCGCTTCGACGGCGGGCATTGCTGGCGTGTTCTTCGCCACCTATCAGGGCTTCGTTAACCCCACCTCGTTTACCTTTTTTGAATCCGCGCTGATCCTCGCCATCGTGGTGCTGGGAGGGATGGGCTCGACCGTGGGCGTAGTGCTGGCGGCGTTTGTCCTGACGGTCACGCCGGAGCTGCTGCGCAGCTTTGCGGAATACCGCGTGCTGCTGTTTGGCATGCTGATGGTGGGAATGATGATTTGGCGGCCTCGCGGCCTGATCAGGATAAACCGCAGCGGTTTTACCGTGCGTAAGGGCGTGGCGCCATGAACGCAACCATACTGCGGGTAGAGCACCTGATGATGCATTTTGGCGGCATAAAGGCGCTGAATGACGTCAATCTGGAGGTGCGTCGCGGGTCGATAACCGCGCTTATCGGCCCGAACGGCGCGGGTAAAACCACGGTGTTTAACTGTCTGACCGGCTTTTATAAGGCCTCCGGCGGCGCTATCCAGCTGAACACCCGCCGAAAAACGACCGACGTTATTCAGGTGCTCGGGCAGGCGTTCCAGCCCGGCGACTGGGTCAACCCTGCGCAGCTTGGGCAGCGCTTGTTCTATAAGATGTTTGGCGGAACGCACCTGGTGAACCGCGCCGGGCTTGCGCGCACGTTTCAGAATATCCGCCTGTTTCGCGAGATGTCGGTGGTTGAGAACCTGCTGGTTGCGCAGCATATGCGCGTCAACCGCAACCTGCTCGCCGGGATACTCAACACCCCCGCCTACCGCCGCGCGGAAAGCGACGCGCTGGATCGCGCATTTTACTGGCTGGAAGTGGTGGACCTGGTGGACTGCGCGAACCGGCTGGCGGGTGAGATGTCCTACGGCCAGCAGCGGCGGCTCGAAATCGCGCGGGCGATGTGCACCGGGCCGGAGATGATCTGCCTCGACGAGCCCGCCGCCGGGCTTAACCCGGTTGAAACGCACAAGCTGAGCAGCATCATCCGCTTTCTCCGCGACCATCATGAGATCACGGTGCTCCTGATTGAGCATGATATGGGGATGGTCATGGACATTTCCGACAACATCATCGTGCTCGATCACGGCGACGTGATTGCCGAAGGGAAGCCGGACGAGATCCAGCATAATGAAAAAGTCATCGCCGCCTATCTGGGCACCGACGAGAGCGAGGTAGCCCTGTGAACGAGCCGATGCTGGAGTTTCATGAAGTCGACGTGTTTTACGGCGCGATCCAGGCGCTGAAGCAGGTCTCACTGCAGGTCAATCAGGGGGAAACCGTGGCGCTGATCGGCGCGAACGGCGCGGGAAAATCGACGCTGCTGATGTCAATTTTTGGCCAGCCCCGCATCCGCGGCGGGCAGATCCTGTTTCGCGGAGAGGAAATTAGCCACCGCTCCACCCACTACGTCGCTTCCGGCGGCATTGCCCAGGCGCCCGAGGGGCGGCGCATTTTTCCGGACATGACCGTGGAAGAGAACCTGCTCATGGGGACCATTCCGATTGGAAACGCGCACGCGGCGGAAGACATGCAGAAGATGTTTGATCTGTTTCCGCGCCTTAAGGAGCGCCGCAAGCAGCGCGCAATGACGATGTCCGGCGGCGAGCAGCAAATGCTCGCCATCGCCCGCGCGCTGATGAGCCGCCCTACGCTGCTTCTGCTGGATGAACCCAGCCTGGGGCTTGCCCCAATTGTGGTGAAGCAGATTTTCCAGACGCTGCGGGAACTGGCCCGCGGCGGCATGACGATTTTTCTGGTCGAGCAAAACGCGCATCATGCGCTGAAGCTGGCGGATCGGGGCTACGTGATGGTCAACGGCCAAATCCGCCTCAGCGGCAGCGGCGAGGACCTGTTGGGGAACCAGGAGGTGCGGAAGGCGTATTTGGGCGGGGTGTGATAATTATGCCGGGAACAAGAATTTCAGGCATAAAAAAACCACCTTTCGGTGGTTTATACGACACTGCTTATTGCTTTGATTATTCTGCTTTTTCCCATGGTAGCCGGAGTGGGACTTGAACCCACACAGCGCGAACGCCGAGGGATTTTAAATCCCTTGTGTCTACCGATTCCACCATCCGGCCAGGGAAGAAAGTGGAGGCGCGTTCCGGAGTCGAACCGGACTAGACGGATTTGCAATCCGCTACATAACCGCTTTGCTAACGCGCCGTAAATCTTTCAAACTGACACCCGCTGTTGCGCATGTCTTTAATTTGGAGCGGGAAACGAGACTCGAACTCGCGACCCCGACCTTGGCAAGGTCGTGCTCTACCAACTGAGCTATTCCCGCATGTCACCAAGCGTTATCTAATCACTTGATTTCATTATCGTCTGGCGAACCGTGCCGCCGTTCGATGCGTTGCATTCTACTGATATGACGTTTTGAGTCAACGTTATTTTTTGCATCCCCGGATCGTTTGCTGAAAATTACGGCGAAACGATCACTGTTCAAGCAAATCGCCGCGCGCGGCGTTCAAATACTGCAGCATTGACCACAGCGTGAGCACCGCGGCGACCCACAGCAGGCCAATCCCCGCCCACTCTACCCAGGCGTTTGGACGCCACAGCATCCACACCAGCGCGGCCATTTGCGCGGTGGTTTTCACCTTGCCGATCCACGACACCGCCACGCTGCTGCGCTTGCCCAGTTCCGCCATCCACTCGCGCAGCGCGGAGATGATGATCTCGCGGCCAATCATCGTTGCCGCAGGCAGCGTCACCCACCACGTGTGATAGTGTTCCGCCACCAGCACCATCGCGATCGCTACCATCACTTTGTCTGCTACCGGATCGAGGAACGCGCCAAAGCGGGTGCTCTGATTCCAGCGGCGCGCCAGATAGCCATCAAACCAGTCCGTGACGGCAGCAATCAGGAAAATGAGCGCACAGGCAAAGGGAGCCCAGACAACCGGCAGATAAAACGCCAGTACAAAGAACGGGATAAGTACGACGCGAAAGAGGGTAAGCAACGTAGGGATATTATATTGCATGATGACGGTAACTGTCTGTTGTCAGTAAAATTTAGCTCTATGTTGCTACAGAGCCCTCAATGTTTCAACGAGTAGTAGATCTTTTCTGCCAGCGCTTGCGAAATACCCGGAACTTTTGCAATTTCTTCAATGCTGGCATTGAGTAAGCCTTGCAATCCGCCCATATATTTCAGCAGCATTTGACGACGCTTCGGCCCCACGCCTTCGATCGTCTCCAGCGTGCTGGTGTTTTTGACTTTGGCCCGTTTCTTACGGTGGCCGCCGATAGCGTGATCGTGCGACTCATCGCGAATATGCTGGATGACGTGCAGCGCGGGGGAATCCGGCGGCAGGCTGAAGCCCTCGCCTTCCGGCTCAAAGAACAGCGTCTCCAGCCCGGCTTTACGATCGGCCCCTTTTGCCACGCCTAACAGCAGCGGATGGTTTTTGTCCCACTCCACGTCAAGCGAGGCAAAGACCGCTTTAGCCTGGCCGAGCTGCCCTTTCCCACCGTCGATCAGAATCACGTCCGGGATCTTGCTCTCTTCAATCGCTTTGCCGTAGCGGCGGCGCAGGACCTGGTTCATTGCCGCATAATCATCACCCGGCGTAATGCCGGTAATATTATAGCGTCGATATTCTGCGCGCAGCGGGCCGTTCGCGTCGAAGACCACGCAGGAGGCAACGGTCTGCTCGCCCATCGTGTGGCTGATGTCGAAGCATTCCATGCGTTTAACCTCCGGCAGCTGCAGAACCGTCGCCAGCGCGCTCAGGCGCTGATGAACCGTCGACTGCTGGGAGAGCTTGGTCGTGAGCGCCGTCGCGGCGTTGGTGCGCGCAAGCTTAAGGTAGCGCGCGCGGTCACCGCGCGGTTTGGTCTGGACGTTAACCCGGCGCCCCGCAAGTTCAGAAAGCGACTCCGCCAGCAGGGTTTTATCGTCCAGATTAAAGTCGAGCAGGATCTCCGAGGGCAGCGTGCGCATCTGGCTTCCCTGGAGGTAGAATTGCCCGACGAACGTTTCGACCACTTCGCCGAGCTCCGTGCCGCCCGGCACTTTCGGGAAGTAGCTGCGGCTGCCCAGCACTTTGCCCTGGCGGATAAACAGCACGTGAACGCAGGCCAGCCCGGCGTCAAAGGCAACGCCGATCACGTCCAGATCGTCGCCCGTATTGGAAACGAACTGTTTCTCGGTGACCCGCCGCACGGCCTGGATCTGGTCGCGAATGCGCGCGGCCTCTTCGAACTCCAGCGCGACGCTCGCCTTCTCCATGCGGGCAATCAGCTGCGTTAACACCTGATCGTCTTTACCGGCTAAAAACAGGCGTACGTACTCCACCTGCTGCGCATAGTCGTCTTCGCTGACCAGCCCTTCGACGCACGGCCCAAGGCAGCGGCCAATTTGGTACTGCAGGCACGGGCGCGAGCGGTTGCGGTATACGCTGTTTTCGCACTGGCGCACCGGGAAGATTTTTTGCAGCAGCGCCAGCGTTTCGCGCACCGCATAGCCGTTCGGGAACGGCCCGAAGTATTCACCTTTCGCATGCTTGGCGCCGCGGTGCATCGCCAGACGCGGATGGGTGTCCCCGCTCAGGAAGATAAACGGGTACGACTTATCGTCACGCAGCAGGACGTTGTAGCGCGGCTGGTAAAGCTTAATGTAGTTATGTTCCAGCAGCAGTGCTTCCGTCTCCGTGTGGGTTACGGTGACGTCAATATTCTGGATGAGGGCAACGAGGGCTTCGGTCTTTCGGGAGGCCAGATTGCTGCGAAAATAGCTGGAGAGGCGCTTTTTGAGATCTTTCGCCTTCCCGACATAGATAACCGTACCGCCAGCATCGTACATGCGGTAAACGCCAGGCTGGCTGGTAACGGTTTTTAGAAACGCTTTTGAATCGAAAACTTCACTCACTGACTGACTAACGACTCCGCATTGCACAGACCATGACGAATAGCCAGGTGCGTCAATTCGACATCACCGTGAATGTTCAGTTTACTGAACATCCGATAGCGGTAGCTGTTAACCGTTTTCGGGCTGAGATTCAGCTGCTCAGAAATCTCATTCACCTTCTGACCTTTAGTAATCATCAGCATAATCTGCAATTCGCGCTCAGACAAACTGGAAAACGGCGATTCGGTTTTATCCGGTTCGATTTGGCTCAGCGCCATTTGCTGAGCAATGTCAGAGGCAATGTAGCGCTGTCCGGCAAAGACGGAGCGAATGGCGTTAACCACTTCCTGCGGCGCCGCGCCTTTGCTGAGATAGCCAGCCGCGCCCGCCTGCATGACCTTAGCAGGCAGCGGGTTCTCGGTATGTACGGTCAGCATGATGACTTTGGTATCGACAAACGTGCGGGCAATTTTGCGCGTGGCTTCAAGACCACCGATGCCGGGCATGTTCATATCCATCAGCACCACGTCTGCGGAGTTCGCGCGACACCATTTCACGGCATCTTCGCCGCAGCACGCTTCACCCGCGACTTTAATGCCCTTTATATCTTCAAGAATGCGACGTATCCCTGCGCGCACCAGTTCGTGGTCATCAACAAGAAGGACGTTGATCAAAGGAAATGTCTCCAGAATAGGGATAACGCTACTGACTGCTAATGGTGTTTATATTAACGTTTTTCGGACCAAGATTAAAACGTTTAAATTCGGCGAGGGGACGTTGCTCTCGTTTCTGGAAATGAGCCTGTACAGATGCTGGAAACAAAACCCGCGAAATACAGGCTCCTACAACTCTTTTTAAGCATCTGTATTCAAAAAGTTACAAAACCTTCTCATTGAAGGCAGAAGAAATAGCGCCTTCTATTTTTTTGTAACAACAATTAACGGAACGCCTACGCCGGATAAACAATTAATAGACTTTATATGCTATATGCTGATCACATTACCGGGTGGACGCTGTGTGGTAAATAAGCGGAGCGAGGAAAAGTACAAAAAACAACCGCTGCTTTTTTTGTTACGCCTTGTGGTATACTCCGCCGCCTTACGTTCATCGTCGCGCTCGAGCGCTGTTTTATAATGAGGAAAATAAATGAGCACACCTGAATTCGCCACGGCCGAGAATAACCTGGAACTGGCTCAGGAAGTCAACTGCCTGAAATCACTCCTGACGCTCATGCTGCAAGCGATGGGCCAGGCCGATGCAGGCCGGGTGATCATTAAGATGGAAAAACAGATCGCGCAGATGGAAAACCAGGCTGAGTCCGCGGTATTCGCCAATACCGTTAAGCAAATTAAACAAGCCTACCGCCAGTAAAAAAATAACGGCTGGATGCGAAGCATTCAGCCGTTGTCTTGTCTGGCACGCAGAACGTATTTTGCGATCAGATGAGTCCCGTCGCCGCCGCGTAGCACGCTATCTGCGTTTTATTCGGCGCGTTGAACTTCTTCTGCATATTCTTCTGATGGAAATTAACCGTATTTTCCGAAATGGAAAGAATGATCGCGATTTCCGCTGACGTCTTCCCTTCAGCCGTCCACTTCAGAATTTCCCGCTCGCGCTTGCTGAATTTCATTTCCGGCGGCATGACCGTTTCATGCTCAAAACGCAGCAGCGACGTTAATGCCATCTGGACCAGCATCTGCAGCCGCAGCTCTATTTCCTCATTAGCCATCGCAATAGCCCGAACGCTAGTACGCGAGACGGAAAGAAAGCCCAGCGCATGATTCGGCAGCATCAGGCACTGCGTTATTCCCGCGCACAATCCATGATCGCGCGCGCCATCCCATAACGCCTGCGCGTCGGCGAATAATTCGTCCGACCACGGCAAATGGCCCTGAACAAAATTCTCGGCTTTCAATACGGGATCGATAGCGAAATAGTTTTCCGCCCGATAGTGCGCCATCCACGGTTTTGGATAGCTGGAATGAATCGAAATCTTAGGTCGCGTAAAAGGTACAGGATGACGAACGCACAGGGCGAAATAATCATATTCCAGCAGCTGCGTTTGCTGCTGAAGTTCCTGATAAACCTCGTCGGCACAGGTTAATGCCTGAAATCGTAGATAACATTCCCGTCGCCAGGTGAAAAAGTCTGTATCCCTCATACCTACTGAATGAAGCCTCTGATAAAGATAATCATTATTATGGTGAATATAACCTATCACATAAAACTTTTTTAGAATCATAAAATATCGGCAATATTATGATTAACTTTAGGTTAAACAGGGTTAATTCGTTCTGACTGGAATAAAAAAACACGGCAGCGGGAACCGCGGGAGAATAATTTGCTCCAGAGAAAAAATCTGGAGCAAATTAAAGCAGAAATGCTACTGCACCAGGAATTTCTCAAGGAACTGGCGCGTGCGCGGCTGCTGCGGGTCGGCAAACAGGCTCTTCGCCGGGCCCTGCTCAACGATGCGTCCCTGGTCCATAAAGATGGCGCGGTCGGCCACGTCGCGGGCGAAGCTCATTTCGTGCGTCACAATCACCATCGTTCGCTTCTCCTGCGCCAGCTGGCGAATGGTGTTGAGCACCTCACCCACCAGCTCGGGATCGAGCGCCGACGTCGGCTCGTCGAACAGAATCACGTCCGGACGCATGGCAAGCGCCCGCGCGATGGCCACGCGCTGCTGCTGCCCGCCGGACAGGCGGCGCGGATAGCTCGTCTCCTTGCCCGCCAGCCCGACCTTCGCCAGCAGTTCGCGCGCGCGCGCCGTGGCCTCGTCTTTCGGTTCGCCCTTCACGATAACCGGCCCTTCGATGATGTTCTCCAGCACCGTACGGTGCGGGAACAGGTTAAAGCTCTGAAACACGAAGCCCACGTGCTGACGCAGGCTGCGGATCAACCCTTTTTGCTGGCTGATGGATTTGGCGGTGTCGATGGTAATATCGCCCACCCGAATCGTGCCGCCCTCAGGCTGTTCCAGCAGGTTGATGCTGCGCAGCAGCGTGGTTTTTCCCGAGCCGCTCGGCCCGATAATGGCGACCACCTCCCCCTGCTCCACCTCGAGGTCAATGCCGTGGAGCACCGTCTGGCCGTGGAATTTTTTCACCAGGTTTTTAACGTCGATAGCACTCATTTCGGATCACGCTCCTGGCGGTTCAGCTGGTTCTCAAAATAGTTTTGCAGCGCGGAGAGCACCGTCGCCATCACCCAGTAAATCAGGGACGCCGCCAGGTACATGGTGAACACTTCCAGCGTGCGCGAGGTGATGAGCTGCGCCTGGCGGAACAGCTCCGGCACCTGAATCGTGGCCGCCAGCGAGGTGTCCTTCACCAGGCTGATAAAGCTGTTGCTCAGCGGAGGCAGCGCAACGCGTGCCGCCTGCGGAAGGATCGCGCGGCGCAGGGTTTGCCACGGCGTCATGCCGATACTGGCGGCCGCTTCCCACTGCCCTTTGTCGATAGACGAAATGGCCGCGCGCAGCGTTTCCGAGGTGTATGCCGCCGTGTTCAGGGACAGGCCAATCATCGCCGCCGGGATCGGATCAAGCTCGATGCCGAACTGCGGCAGGCCGTAGTAGATCATAAAGAGCTGGGCGATGAGCGGCGTGCCGCGAAAGACCGAGATGTAAAACCGCGCCAGCCAGCGCACCGGCCACACTTGCGACATGCGCATCAGCGCCAGCACGAACCCGAGCACCAGCCCGAAGAACATCCCGCCGATGCTGAGCTGCAGCGTAAACACCGCGCCCTTAAGCAGATACGGCAGCGAATCAATAACCAGTTGAATACTCTCTTGCATTATTCTTCTTCGACCTGATTTTTAGACGTGAGGATGGTAGGCAAACAGCGCGGGCGCCCCGCCGGTGTGGACAAATAAAATCGGCCCTTCATCCTTAAAGCGCTTTTGGGCGATCCCGTCGATAAGCCCCGCCATCGCCTTGCCGGTGTAGACCGGGTCCAGCAAAATGCCTTCGAGACGGGCCAGCAGCTTGACCGCCTCCATCCCTTCATCGTTTGGCGTGCCGTAACCCGGCGCAAAATAGTCGTCCCAGAGCAAAATATCGGCCCTGGCCTGCAGCTCAAGCTGCCCGGCCACCGCCTGCTGGAGCGTCACCACCTTCGGCTTTTGCTCCGCCACGCTGCGGGAGACCGTCACGCCGATCAGCTCCACGTCGGGGAGCAGCTGCTCCAGCCCCACCGCCAGCCCGGCGTGCGTGCCCGCGCTGCCGGACGCGACCACCACCGAGGATAGACTCACCGCCCCTTCGCACTGCTGGGCAATTTCCAGCGCGCTTTCCACGTAGCCCAGCGCCCCGAGCGCGTTTGAGCCGCCCACCGGAACGACGTACGGGCGGAAGCCCTGCGCTTCCAGACGCGTCGCCAGCTCGTCGAGCTGCGCCGCCGGGTCGGTCAGGGCATCGACCATTTCGACCTGCACGTTAAACAGGTCCAGCAGCAGGCGGTTACCGTTGGTCAGGTAGTTTTCAGCCTTCGTGCCGATGGGGTTTTCCAGCAGCGCCACGCAGTGCAGGCCCAGCTTCGCCGCGACCGCCGCGGTCTGCCGCACGTGGTTGGACTGAATCGCGCCCGCGGTAATCAGCGTATCCGCCCCTTCACGCAGCGCGTCGGCGGCGAGAAGCTCCAGCTTGCGCAATTTGTTCCCGCCCATCGCCATCGGGGTTACGTCGTCACGCTTGATAAAAATATCGCGCCCCACGTAGTCCGAAAAGCGCGGCAGGTACTCGAGCGGCGTCGGCGCGCCGATAAATTCCAGCCGGGGAAAGCGCGTTAAATTTTGCAGTGACATGAAGCCTCCGGTAACTCAAATCCATAGAATATTTTTTTATTATGCACGCAGTCGCAGCAGAAATAAAAAAGGCGCTTTTATAAGCGCCTTTTTTTAGCGGTCAAAGACTTATTTGGTGACGTCTGCGCCGAACCACTTCTCGGAGAGCGCCTTCAGGCTGCCGTCTTTCTGCATCTCAGCTATAGCCGCGTCGATGGCTTTCACCAGATCTTCATTGCCTTTACGCACCGCCACGCCGGACGCCTGACGGGAGAACGCATCACCGGCTACTGCCAGGGTATTGTTGGTTTTCTTCACCAGATCCAGCGCCGCCAGGCGGTCAACCAGAATGGCGTCGATACGGCCTACGCGCAGGTCCTGATACTTGGTCGGGTCATCGTCATAGGTGCGAATGTCCACGCCCTGCACGTTCTGGCGCAGCCACTCTTCGTAGTTGGTGCCCAGACCCACGCCCACTTTCTTACCTTTCAGGTCGGCAGCGGATTTAATAGAGCCTTCATTGCCTTTCTTCACCAGCGCCTGAATACCGGACACGGTGTACGGCGTGGAGAAGTCGTATTTCTTCTTACGCTCGTCAGAAATCGTGACCTGGTTAATCACCACGTCAATACGTTTGGAATCCAGTGAGGCCAGCATGCCGTCCCATTTGGTCGGCTTCAGCGACGCCTTCACGCCGAGGTGCTTCGCCAGCTCTTCGGCAAATTCCACTTCGAAACCGGTCAGCTTGCCGTCATCGCCCTGGAAGCTGAACGGAGGATAAGTCCCTTCCAGCCCCACCAGCAGCGTGCCGCGCTCTTTTACCTTGTTCAACAGATTGTCCGCCGCGAACGTTTTCACGCTCATTCCCGCGACCAGCGCAACGGCCATCATCCCCAACATCGCCTGACGACCCAGAAGTGCTAATTTCATAAGTACCCCGATACAGTGGAATTTTTGTGTAGTGTAGAGAATTCGCCTACAACGTCAAAGGCGACTTCTCTACATCTTATTCACTTTTAATATATATCAGAAGTTGTGTCGGCGAGGACTTTCTGCTTCATCGCGCCGGGCATTTGCACCTTATATTGCGCGTACTTGCGCAGCGCGATGCGGTAGTTGTTGGTGCTGGTTGCCGGCAGCCACGGTTCCAGATTTTCATCCAGATACCCCGTCTGAAGCAGATCGCGGGAGATGTTTTGCACGGAAAGATGCTGGCCCAGGCGGCGCAGGCGAACCACGTATTCGCGCACGGTGCCGTGGCTCATTTCCGTCTGTTCAAACAGGAATTGCTTAAAGCCGATGATATCAAAGAAGTCGCTTTGCTCTTTGCAGTGGAGATCGCCACAGAAACGGCAAAGCGCTACCCACTCCCGCTGCTCTTCAAGCCAGGCGGCTTCGTCCAGCAGGGTGTCGAGACGAGAAATCGCGATTTTGTTGACGATTTCGCCGCGACGCACCAGCGTGATGCGGTCGAGTAGCTTGTTGCAGTGCGCGCAATGCGTCTGGCTGTGCTTAAAGTCTTTCAGGTAGCGGCTTAGTGGCCGTCTTTTAAGGTGCTGCACCGTCATGATAACTCCTGGTTGTCAATACGTTGTGCGGCATTTGTTAGATGAATCAATCACCTAGAGCTTACCCAGCTTGGTTCGTAAGCGTTTAATGGCCTGGCTGTGCAGCTGGCTAACCCGCGACTCCCCCACTTCCAGCACTGCGCCAATCTCTTTGAGGTTGAGCTCTTCCTGGTAATAGAGGGTCAACACCAGCTGTTCGCGCTCGGGCAAAGCCTCGATCGCTTCCATCACGCGCTGGCGTAAATTCCCTTCCATGAGGTGGTGTAACGGGTTTTCCTGCTGGTGCTCATCCGTCACCAGCTCGATGCTATCGCCATGCTCTTCGCGCCACTCGTCATAGGAGAAGAGTTGGCTATTATTGGTATCAAGCAACATCTGACGATACTCTTCAACAGCAATACCCAGACGCTCCGCCACTTCGGTTTCCGTCGCGTTGCGCCCAAGCTCCTGTTCCAGCTGCCCCATCGCATGCGCCACTTCGCGCGCGTTGCGGCGAACGCTGCGCGGCACCCAGTCGCGGCTGCGCAGCTCGTCCAGCATCGCACCACGAATACGCTGAACTGCGTAAGTCGTAAATGCCGTTCCTTGCAGAGCGTCGTATCGGTCAACTGCATTCAATAACCCGATACCGCCCGCCTGTAGCAGATCGTCCAGTTCCACACTCGCCGGCAAACGCACCTGGAGGCGCAATGCTTCGTGACGCACCAGCGGGACATAACGCTGCCACAGCGAGTGTTTATCCATTACACCTTCAGCGGTATAGAGTGTATTCACGATAAACAGCCCTGCGTTAATTGAGTTATCGGCATGATTATCCGATTCTGCAGGGCGTTCAATTGGATGAAAAAGGGGGTTAAAGTGAGGTTATTCTGAGGTTGCCCCGCACGGGGGCATTTTGCCGCGCTAAATTAACAGCTGCAGCAGGGAAAGATCGTCTCCCATCCTCACGTTCTCTATTTGCTGATGAAAGAGCTTTTGCACGTCGGCATTATGCTGGCTAAGAGAATGAAAACTATAAATAACGTCGATGACGTTATCGTGATGAATTTCCCCCGCCACCTTCGCATGGCCCGCGAGCAGCGTTTTAATATAGTAGTATTCCGCCACGATCAAATAGAGGTTATTCAGCATGCCGCGGCCGTTATTTTGCGGGAAGCCCTGCTGCCACAGCTTATATTTGAAAAAGTTCTTAAACAGGTGGTCATTCTGAATGAGTAAATCCGCGGAAGCGCTACGCCATGCCGCTTCGATATCCTGCATGATGCGCTGCGCGTCGTCCGCCGCGTCAAACTGGGCGTACAGCTGCCTGAAATAGCGGTTCAGCACCGCTCCGCCCCGGCTCGCCATTTTTTGCGAGAAGTAGCTTTGCATCAGCGAGATAAGCGAGAACTTAAGGCCGTAGTTTTGCGAGAAGCCCTGCAGTTCGGCCTTTATTTTGCCGCTCTCAAGCTCATTGACCAGCGCGAAATAGACCGTTTCAAGCGTGGAAATACCGTCTTCAATGCTCTCAAGCTTTTCGGCCACCATGAGGAATTTCACCATGGCGTAAATTTGCTCTTCAACGCTGACGTGCGCCACGTTCAGGATATTCTGGCAGAAGAGGTTAATCACCTTCGTGCGCATATCCAGCGGCGGCGCGTTATTGACGTCCTGCTGAACGTGCGTGGATTCCATCAGGGCCATCGACTCGCGGTCGCTCAGCAAAAGCCGCGTCACCTCGGGGCACGACAGGTTCAGTGATTTTTCAACGTCGTTTTTATAGATTCGACTGGCGCGCGGGAAGGTTGAGCAGGTTGGGCTAAGCGCCTCAGCGCCGAGAGAGCCGTGGATCGCGCAGAGCTTTTCCGCATCCATAAACGGGCAGCTTTTACTTTCCGCATGGAATATCACTTCGCCCCAGTTCTCGTACTGCTTTTTGGTCACCTTGATTGCCGTTTTCGCAGTATGGCGAATCGCGGCGTTTTTGCTGTTCTGATAGCGATTAACCGACGATTTATCAAACGAGATGGTCCAGCCCTGGCAGCAGTGCTCGCGGCACGCGCCTCCGACGCAGGAAAAATCTGCGACCAGCTTTGGTTGGGTAACACTGATTTGTTTCATCGGCGGATACTCAAATTGCAGAGACAAAAAAACCCCGCCGAAGCGGGGCCTTATGCGTAAATTAACGCAGCAGAGACAGAACGGTCTGTGGAACCTGGTTTGCCTGAGACAGAACGGAAGTACCAGCCTGCTGCAGGATCTGCGCGCGGGACATGTTAGATACTTCAGTTGCGTAGTCAGCGTCCTGGATACGGGACTGAGCAGCAGACAGGTTGTTAGAGGTGTTGTTCAGGTTGTTGATAGCAGAAGTGAAGCGGTTCTGCACAGCACCCAGGCCTGAACGCGCGGTATCCACTTTAGCGATAGCTTTGTCAATGGTGTCCAGATCGGTCGCGGTCATTGCTTTCAGGTCGATAGCGTTCACGCCCAGAGTGGTGGTGTCCGCTTTCGCGCCGCTCAGGTCCAGATCGATGGTGTCACCGTCGTTCACGCCAACCTGAATTTTAACAACGCCAGCAGTACCTGCGGTACCGTCCAGCAGCTTGATGCCGTTGAAGTCGGTTTTGCCCGCTACGCGGTTGATTTCAGCCAGACGCGCGGTAACTTCATCCTGCAGGGAAGCCAGGTCGGAGGTGCTGTTAGTACCGGTGCTTGCCTGAACCGCCAGCTCACGAACGCGCTGCAAGTTGTTGTTGATTTCGTTCAGGGAACCTTCAGCGGTCTGCGCCATGGAGATACCGTCGTTGGCGTTACGCGCTGCCTGAGTCATGCCCTTGATCTGAGCAGTCATGCGGTTTGCAATCGCCTGGCCAGCAGCATCGTCTTTCGCGCTGTTGATACGCAGACCTGAAGACAGACGCTCAATAGCCGTGCCCAGAGAAGACTGAGATTTGTTCAGGTTGTTCTGAGTAGTCAGTGACATCAGGTTAGTATTGATAACTGCCATAATTTTCTTTCCTTCAAAAATTGGGTTTTAGGTCCGGTGCCTAACACTCACAGCGTCTCTCACCGTCAACAAGGTTATCGACGGGTCCCCAAAAGACTTTAGAAATCAATTTTGAAAAAATTACATAATATTGATTTTAAAGGATTTTAATTTCAAAAAAGGATTTAACGCAGTAAATTACCCCTAATTCTGCGGGCTATTTGGGTCTTTATTTACCCGCCCACAAGGCGTGGTTTTTATGCGGACTTTCGCCTGTGGATATATTTCCCTAACGACAATCCTTTCATTTACTGCTTAATGCAGCGCCTATTCCTGGGATTATTTTTTTCTCTTATACGTAAACTTTTCGCTCAAGAGGCCGATAAGAGTCCTGAACTACTTTCGTATTTTAAGGAAAATATGCATGGCTACTATCAGTAACCTCGGGATAGGTTCTGCAGGACTCGGGGATTTATATAATCAGTTGGACGCGGCAGAAAGAACCAAGCTGACGACGATTACTTCCCAGCAATCGACGTATAACGCACAGTTAAGCGCTTACGGCAAGCTGCAGAGCGCCATGACTTCGCTGCAAACCGCAACCGCCGCGCTCGGTAAAACCGCGACCTGGAACTCCACGTCCGTCAGCAGCACCAACACGGCGTTCACCGCGACAACGGCGGCAGACGCGTCCGTGGGCACCTTTGTGGTGAACGTGAACCAGGTGGCGAAAGCGCAGGCGTTGACCACCGGTTCCTATGCCAGCAATACCGCACAGCTGGGCGACACTACGGGCACCACGCGCAAGATCACCATCACCCAGCCGGGCACTAAAACGCCGCTGGAAGTGAACGTCGCAGACGATGACACCTCGCTGGCCGGGATCGCGAGCGCAATCAACAAGGCCAACGGCAACGTGACGGCCAGCGTGATCAAAGCGAAGGACGGCGATTATCGCCTG
Source organism: Enterobacter sp. KBR-315C3_2022 (assembly GCF_041399425.1). NCBI lineage: Bacteria > Pseudomonadati > Pseudomonadota > Gammaproteobacteria > Enterobacterales > Enterobacteriaceae > Enterobacter > Enterobacter sp. KBR-315C3_2022. The sequence goes on along the minus strand of NZ_JBGKEB010000001.1, from coordinate 125,708 downwards.
ATGCTGACCTCAAAAACCACCGGTACCGACGGTGAGATGACGATCAGCGTCACCGGCGACGACAAGCTGCAAAGCGCGATTGGCTACGATTCCACGGCGAAGGCCGGCGGGCTGACGGTCAACACCGCGGCGCAGAACGCCATCGTGGTGGTGAACAATATTGAGATTGAGCGTCAATCCAACACCATCACCGACGCCCTGCCCGGCGTGACGTTTACGCTGAAAGCGGAAAGCAAAGCGGATGAAATGCTGGAAGTGTCGCGTGCGACCGACGCTAACCAGAAGGCGATTACCGACTGGGTAACGGCCTACAACTCGCTGCAGTCCACCATCAACAGCCTGACCAAATACGTGGCTGTCGATGCGGGTAACGGCAGCCAGTCCGCCAGCAACGGCGCGCTGGTGGGCGACGCGAACGTGCGCGGCATTCAGTCCCAGCTGCGCGGCCTGCTGACCGAAGCGCAAAGCGGCTCCATTCAGATCATGGCGCAGCTCGGCATTACGCAGGACCCGACCAAGGCCGCAGACGGCACCGTCGGCAACCTGAAGGTCGACAGCGATAAGCTGAAAAAAGCCCTGACGGATAACCCGGACGCCATCCAGCAGTACTTTATTGGCGACGGCAAAACCACCGGCATGGCCACCAAGATGAGCAAAACGCTGGATTCGATGCTGAGCACCAGCGTGGGCAATGCGGGCGTGATTCAAAACGCCAAAGACGGGATCAACAAAACGCTGAAGAGCCTGGGCGAGCGTTACGACGCGATGGAAGCGCAGATTGATGCCACCATGGCGCGTTACAAAACGCAGTTCACCAGTCTGGACGTATTGGTAACCAAAATGACCAACACCGCCAACTATTTGACCCAACAGTTCTCACAGAAATAATCGTTGTATCAGGAGTGGATATGTATAGCACCTCTGGTGTTCAGTCCTATCAAAAGATAGGCGTTGAAAGTGCAGTAATGAATGCCAGTCCACACCAGCTGATCGTGATGTTGTTTGACGGGGCGCACAGCGCCCTTGTCCGCGCGCGCCTGTTTCTCGAGGCCGGACAAATTCGGGAAAAAGGCGAAGCCTTATCCAAAGCCATCAACATTATCGACAACGGGTTAAAAGCGGGGCTGAACATGGAGGTTGAAAGCGAATTGTCCGGTAATCTTGCCTCCTTGTATGAATATATGGTTCGACGTTTGTTACACGCAAATGTGAGTAACGACGTAGACGCAATTGTTGAAGTCGAGGGTTTATTAAACAACATTGCGGATGCGTGGAAGCAAATAGGCCCCAATGCGTCCTCTATCTCAGGATAATTTTGATGAATATTCCCAGCGCAGCGCTTAGTCACTGGCATGCTTTGCATGCTCAAAGCATTGCCATGCTAAATCTTGCTCGTTCCGGCCAATGGGATGAGCTTATCGAGCAGGAAATGCATTACGTCCAACTGGTGGAGAGTATTTGGCAAAACCCCATCACGTCATGCCCCCCCGCTCAGGTTGAGCAAGCGCGTTTTCTGTTGGAGAAGATCCTCGAAAACGAGAACCAGCTTAAGGCCATGCTGAAGTCCCGCATGGACGAGCTGCGCAGCCTCATCGATCAAACCGGCAAACAGCAATCCGTTACGTCGACCTACGGAAAGCTGTCTGGGAATATTCTTTATCCAGAAAGTTTGACCCGCGACACACAATTATGATTTCTTCATCCATACTCCAGAAGTCAGCCAAACGGCTTCTGGAGCACGGACGATGAAAAACCCCACCCTTTTACAATGCTTTCACTGGTATTACCCCACTGGCGGTGAGCTGTGGCCTGAGGTCACGGCCCTGGCCCCCAACCTGAATGAAATCGGTATCAACATGGTCTGGCTACCCCCTGCGTACAAAGGCGCATCGGGCGGCTATTCCGTCGGGTACGATTCCTACGACCTTTTCGATCTCGGCGAATTCGACCAGAAGGGCAGCGTGGCCACCAAATACGGCGACAAAGCCCAGCTGCTGGAAGCCATTAACGCCTTAAAGAGCAACGAGATTGCGGTGCTGCTGGACGTGGTGGTGAACCACAAAATGGGCGCCGACGAAAAAGAACAGGTGCGCGTTCAGCGCGTGAACGAGCAGGATCGCACGCAAATCGACGATGAGATTATCGAGTGCGAGGCCTGGACCCGCTACACCTTCCCGGTGCGCGCCGGACAGTATTCGCAGTTCGTCTGGGACTACAAATGCTTCAGCGGCATTGACCACATCGAAAACCCCGACAAGGACGGCATCTTTAAAATCGTCAACGACTATACCGGCGAGGGCTGGAACGATCAGGTCGACGGCGAGATGGGCAACTTCGACTACCTGATGGGCGAGAACATCGATTTTCGCAACCACGCGGTCACCGAGGAGATCAAATACTGGGCGCGCTGGGTGATGGAGCAGACCCACTGCGACGGCTTCCGCCTCGATGCGGTTAAGCACATCCCCGCCTGGTTCTACAAGGAGTGGATCGAGCACGTTCAGGAAGTGTCGGAAAAGCCGCTGTTCGTGGTGGCGGAATACTGGTCGCACGACGTCGGCGCGCTGAAGAACTACATCGACCAGGTCGAGGGCAAAACGATGCTGTTCGACGCCCCGCTGCAGATGAAGTTCCACGAGGCGTCGCGCATGGGCCGGGACTACGACATGAGCCAGATTTTTACCGGCACGCTGGTCGAAACCGATCCGTTCCACGCCGTGACGCTGGTTGCCAACCACGACACCCAGCCGCTGCAGGCGCTGGAGGCCCCGGTCGAAGCCTGGTTTAAGCCGCTGGCCTACGCCCTGATCCTGCTGCGCGAAAACGGCGTGCCGAGCGTCTTTTACCCCGATCTGTTCGGTGCGACCTACGACGACACCGGCGGCGACGGTGAGACGTATCATATTGATATGCCGGTTATCGAGCAGCTACACGAGCTGATCCTCGCCCGCCAGCGCTTCGCCCACGGCGTGCAGACGCTGTTCTTCGATCACCCCAACTGCATTGCCTTCAGCCGCAGCGGCACCGAGGACGATCCCGGCTGCGTGGTGGTGCTCTCCAACGGCGACGAGGGGGAAAAGGTGATTTGCCTGGGCGAGAACTACGGGAATAAAACCTGGCGTGACTTCATGGGGAACCGCGAAGAGACCGTCACCACCGCGGCAGACGGCGAAGGCACCTTTACCTGCAACGGCGGCAGCGTCAGCGTGTGGGTGATTGAGGACGCGCTGTAATACTGGAAAAGTGCGTACGGATGCCCTCTCCCACAGGGCTGAGGGCGTCTGTTTTGTAGGCCGGGTAAGGCGACGCCGCCACCCGGCTAAAAACGCTTACGGCAGCTGACTCTCTAGCGGATTTTTGCTCAGGTAATCTGCGCACTCCACCGTTGGGCGGTCAACCTTGCGCAGCTCCATGCCGTCATACTCCAGCAGCGAACCATCGCGATCGAGCGGGTAAACGTCCAGCTTGCGGGTCACGTTGAGGTAATCGTCTGAGCGGAGCATGATTTTACCCGGCACGGCGATCACGCGCTGCCACTGGCGGCAGTCCAGCGTATCGCCCTCCGGCGTCACCACCAGCGTGGCGATCGCCTCCGGGCTGACCAGGCTGCTCTGCGGCCCTGCCGACTGCCAGTAGCCCACCAGGTTCGCCGGAGCCGGATGCTTAACCACGTCCTGATAGTTATCGACCTGAGCACAGCCGGCTAGCGCCAGCAGCGCGCCAACAATTGCTATCTTTTTCATCATCTTTCCTGCATGCGAAGAAAAAAATATTGTGGCATTAAAGCGATGGCGCCGCCAGCGTAAGATCGACGGCTACACCTGCATCGACATCACTTCCTGGTACGCCGACACCAGCTTGTTGCGCACCTGAATCCCCATCTGCATCGAAACCGACGCTTTTTGCAAATCGGTCATCACATCGTTGAGCGCCACGCCCGGCTCGCCGAGGGTGAATTTTTCCGCCTGGGTGCGCGCCGCGGTTTGCGTATCGCTGATGCGGTCCAGCGCCGCGTGCAGCTGGCCGGCAAAGCTGATGCTCTGCGGCTGTTCCGCCACGTTCTGATTGCGGGCCGACATTGCCGTTGCCTGCAGCTGGCTGATAACCCCTTCGATGCCCTGTATAGCCATGACTCTCCCCTGAATGGTTTTCTACGCGGTCAAGACTAACAGTTTGTCAATGAGATAAAGGCGGTAAATAGCGTTAAAAAACCAGGTTATTTGACGCATAGAAAATCCGGAATCATCAAATAATGGCAGGGCCATCAATATGGAACTTTTGTCGTGTTTGCCGACCCGGGAGTCAGTTTTGTTTCTCTACACGAATAACGTAAACCACCAGGATTTAAGAGGTGCGCAATGAGTGCAACAGCAACGGCGCCACAGAATAAATCAGCTGAGTGGATAAACCGCCTTCACGCGAACCCTAAAATCCCGTTGATCGTGGCAGGCGCTGCCGCCATTGCGATCCTTGTAGCGATGGTCCTATGGGCGAAAAGCCCTGATTACCGCACGCTTTACAGCAACCTCTCCGATCAGGATGGCGGCGCCATCGTCACCCAGCTGACCCAGATGAACATCCCGTATCGCTTTGCCGATAACGGCGGTGCGCTGGAAGTGCCTGCCGATAAAGTGCATGAGCTTCGCCTGCGCCTGGCGCAGCAGGGCCTGCCGAAAGGCGGCGCGGTCGGCTTCGAGCTGCTGGATCAGGAAAAATTCGGCATCAGCCAGTTCAGCGAGCAGGTTAACTACCAGCGCGCCCTTGAGGGCGAGCTGGCGCGCACGATTGAAACCCTGGGCCCGGTGAAAACCGCCCGCGTGCACCTGGCGATGCCAAAGCCGTCGCTGTTCGTGCGTGAGCAAAAATCGCCGTCGGCGTCCGTCACCGTCAACCTCGAACCGGGCCGCGCGCTCGACGAGGGGCAAATCAGCGCGGTCACGCACCTGGTCTCCAGCGCGGTCGCGGGCCTGCCGCCGGGCAACGTTACGCTGGTCGATCAGAGCGGCCACCTTCTCACCCAGTCCAACACCGCCGGACGCGACCTGAACGACGCGCAGCTGAAGTATGCCGCAGACGTTGAGGGCCGCCTGCAGCGCCGCATCGAAGCGATCCTCGGCCCGGTGGTCGGCAACAGCAACGTGCACGCGCAGGTCACGGCGCAGATCGACTTTGCCAATAAAGAGCAGACCGAAGAGCAGTACAGCCCGAACGGCAACCCGTCTCAGGCGGTGATGCGCTCTCGCCAGGTGAATGAAAACGAGCAGGTTGGCGGCCCTTACCCGGGCGGCGTGCCGGGCGCGCTCTCCAACCAGCCCGCTCCGGCTAACGCGGCGCCGATCTCGACGGCTCCGGCCAACCCGCAGAACGGCCAGCAAAACAACCAGCAGACGACCTCGACGGCGAACGCCTCCGGCCCGCGCACCAGCAGCCGGAATGAAACCACCAACTACGAGGTCGACCGCACAATTCGCCACACCAAGCTCAACGTGGGCGACGTTCAGCGCCTCTCCGTGGCCGTGGTCGTGAACTACAAAACCCTGCCGGACGGCAAGCCGCTGCCGCTGACCGCCGAGCAGATGAAGCAGATCGAGGATCTGACCCGCGAGGCGATGGGCTATTCCGAGAAGCGCGGCGATACCCTTAACGTGGTCAATTCACCGTTTAACACCACGGAAGAGTCCGGCGGCGAGCTGCCGTTCTGGCAACAGCAGGCGTTTATCGACCAGCTGATCGGCGCGGGCCGCTGGCTGCTGGTGCTGATCGTGGCGTGGCTGCTGTGGCGTAAGGGCATTCGTCCACAGCTGCAGCGCCGGGCGGAAGCCGAGAAAGCCGCGCTGGAGCAGATGAGCTCCCGCCAGGAAACGGAAGACGCGGTCGAAGTGCGCCTCAGCAAAGATGAACAAATGCAGCAGCGCCGCGCCAACCAGCGCATGGGTGCCGAGGTGATGAGCCAGCGCATTCGCGAAATGTCAGATAACGATCCGCGCGTCGTCGCGCTGGTCATCCGCCAGTGGATGGGTAACGAACATGAGTAATACGCTTACGGGCACCGATAAAAGCGTCATCCTGCTGATGACCATTGGCGAAGACCGCGCGGCGGAGGTGTTTAAGCACCTCTCCCAGCGCGAGGTGCAAATTCTCAGCGCCGCGATGGCCAACGTCCGCCAAATCTCCAACAAGCAGCTGACGGACGTGCTGTCCGAGTTTGAGCAGGAAGCCGAGCAGTTTGCCGCGCTCAACATCAACGCCAACGACTACCTGCGTTCCGTGCTGGTCAAGGCGCTGGGCGAAGAGCGTGCCGCCAGCCTGCTGGAAGACATTCTGGAAACCCGCGATACCGCCAGCGGCATCGAGACGCTCAACTTTATGGAGCCGCAGAGCGCCGCCGACCTTATCCGCGACGAGCACCCGCAGATCATCGCTACCATCCTGGTTCACCTCAAGCGCGGCCAGGCGGCGGATATTCTGGCCCTGTTCGACGAGCGCCTGCGCCACGACGTGATGCTGCGTATCGCCACCTTCGGCGGCGTGCAGCCTGCCGCGCTGGCAGAGCTGACCGAGGTGCTGAACAACCTGCTCGACGGCCAGAATCTCAAGCGCAGCAAAATGGGCGGCGTGAGAACGGCGGCCGAGATCATCAACCTGATGAAAACCCAGCAGGAAGAGGCGGTCATTACCGCCGTTCGCGAGTTCGACGGCGAGCTGGCGCAGAAAATTATCGACGAGATGTTCCTGTTCGAAAACCTGGTCGAGGTGGACGACCGCAGCATCCAGCGCCTGCTTCAGGAAGTGGATTCCGAATCGCTGCTTATCGCCCTCAAGGGTGCCGAGCAGCCGCTGCGCGAGAAGTTCCTGCGCAACATGTCCCAGCGCGCCGCGGATATCCTGCGCGACGACCTGGCCAACCGCGGCCCGGTGCGCCTGTCTCAGGTGGAAAACGAGCAGAAAGCGATCCTGCTTATCGTTCGCCGCCTGGCGGAAACCGGCGAGATGGTAATCGGCAGCGGAGACGACACCTATGTCTAACGAGCTGTCCTGGACCCGCTGGACGCCCGACGATCTGGCCCCTCCCCTGACGGAGTTCACCCCGGCCATCGTCACGGCCGAAGCGGGTGAAGCCGAGGCCGACGCGCCCGAGCTGAGCGAAGAAGAGCAGCGCGCGCAGATGCTGGCGCAGCTGCAGATGCAGGCGCACGAGCAGGGCTATAACGCAGGTCTGAACGAAGGCCGGCAGAAAGGCCACGAGCAGGGCTACCAGGAAGGGCTGGCGCAGGGGCTGGAGCACGGTGCCGAGCAGGCCCGCCAGCAGCAGGCCCCGATCCACGCCCGCATGCAGCAGCTGGTCAGCGAATTTCAGAACACCCTCGACGCGCTGGACAGCGTGATTGCCTCCCGCCTGATGCAGATGGCGCTGGAGGCCGCGCGTCAGGTGATCGGCCAGACGCCGTGCGTCGATAACTCGGCGCTGATCAAGCAGATTCAGGGCCTGCTCCAGCAGGAGCCGCTGTTCAGCGGCAAGCCGCAGCTGCGCGTGCACCCTGACGATTTACAGCGCGTCGAGGAGAGCCTCGGCGCGACCCTGAGCCTGCACGGCTGGCGGCTGCGCGGCGATCCGTCGCTGCACCACGGCGGCTGCAAGGTCTCGGCAGACGAAGGCGATCTTGACGCCAGCGTGGCGACCCGCTGGCAGGAACTGTGCCGCCTGGCCGCGCCGGGAGTCGTCTGATGACCGCTCGCCTGACCCGCTGGCTCAACACGCTCGATAACTTCGAAACGAAGATGGCGCAGCTGCCCGCCGTGCGCCGCTACGGCCGCCTGACGCGCGCCACCGGGCTGGTGCTGGAAGCCACCGGGCTTCAGCTGCCGCTGGGCGCAACCTGCGTGATTGAGCGTCAGGACGGGCTGGAAACGCGCGAAGTGGAAAGCGAGGTGGTCGGCTTTAACGGCCAGCGCCTGTTCCTGATGCCGCTTGAAGAGGTGGAAGGCATTCTGCCCGGCGCGCGCGTTTACGCCAAAAACATGAGCGGCGACGGCCTGCAGAGCGGCAAGCAGCTTCCGCTCGGCCCCGCCCTGCTCGGCCGCGTGCTGGACGGCAGCGGCAAGCCGCTCGACGGCCTGCCCGCGCCGGACACCACCGAAACCGGCGCGCTGATCACCCAGCCGTTTAACCCGCTGCAGCGCACCGCCATTGAGCACGTGCTGGATACCGGCGTGCGCCCGATCAACGCCCTGCTCACGGTAGGCCGCGGGCAGCGCATGGGCCTGTTCGCGGGCTCCGGCGTCGGCAAGTCGGTCCTGCTCGGCATGATGGCGCGCTACACCCAGGCGGACGTGATCGTCGTGGGGCTGATCGGCGAGCGCGGGCGCGAAGTGAAAGACTTTATCGAGAACATTCTCGGCGCGGACGGCCGCGCCCGCTCGGTGGTGATTGCCGCCCCGGCGGACGTATCGCCGCTGCTGCGCATGCAGGGCGCGGCCTACGCCACGCGGATCGCGGAAGATTTCCGCGACCGCGGCCAGCACGTTCTGCTGATCATGGACTCCCTGACCCGCTACGCGATGGCGCAGCGTGAAATTGCCCTCGCCATCGGCGAACCTCCGGCAACCAAAGGCTACCCGCCTTCGGTCTTCGCCAAGCTGCCCGCGCTGGTTGAACGCGCGGGGAACGGCATCAGCGGCGGCGGCTCCATCACCGCGTTTTATACCGTGCTGACCGAAGGCGATGACCAGCAGGACCCGATCGCCGACTCCGCGCGCGCGATCCTCGACGGCCACATCGTGCTGTCGCGGCGGCTGGCCGAGGCCGGACACTACCCGGCCATTGATATTGAAGCGTCGATCAGCCGCGCGATGACGGCGCTGATTACCGAGAAGCACTACGCCCGCGTGCGTAACTTCAAGCAGCTGCTTTCCAGCTTCCAGCGCAACCGCGATCTGGTCAGCGTCGGGGCGTATGCCAAAGGCAGCGATCCGATGCTCGACAAGGCGATTGCCCTCTGGCCGCAGCTGGAGGCGTTTTTGCAGCAGGGAATTTTTGAACGTGCCGACTGGGAAGACTCTCTCCAGGCTCTGGAGCTGATTTTCCCGCAGGTGTAACACAGGTGGAGGGCGAAGGTCATGGCGCAAAACAGCGCGTTATCAACGCTAAAAGATCTGGCTGAAAAAGAGGTGGACGACGCCGCGCTGCAGCTCGGCGCAATGCGGCGCGGATGCCAGCAGGCCGAAGAGCAGCTGAAGATGCTGATCGACTATCAGCACGAGTATCGCACCAACCTTAATACCGACATGACGCAGGGCATTGGCAGCCAGCGCTGGATTAACTATCAGCAGTTTATCCAGACGCTTGAAAAGGCGATTGAGCAGCATCGCCAGCAGCTACACCAGTGGACTGAAAAAGTGGATACCGCGCTGACCTTCTGGCGCGAGAAAAAACAGCGGCTGCAGGCGTGGCAAACGCTACAGGACCGGCAGGTGGCCGCCACGACCCTGGCGGAAAACCGTCTGGATCAGAAGAAAATGGATGAGTTTGCCCAGCGCGCATCAATGAGGAAACCGGAATGATCACACTACAACAGCTGCTGACGACCGACAGCGACCTGCCCGGCGGCACGCCAGCGGGGAAAGGCGCCGAGGGGGCGCAGGATTTTCTCTCCCTGCTCGCGGGCGCGCTGACGGAGGCGACCGGACAGGACAAGGATGCGCCGCTCACCCTGGCAGATCTGAAGGCCGCCGGAAGCCGTCTGTCGAAAGCCGCGGATAAGGACGGCGACACCACGCTGCAGGCGAAGCTTGCGGCTCTCCTCTCCCGTCAGGACATTCAGCCTGAACATGACGCCTCGCCCGCCGATACGCTGCAAAGCCTGGTATCCGGGCTAGCGCCCGCCGCGCGCGGCGACGCCCTGAAATCGCTCACCCAGACGGCGAGCAGGGATGACGGTAAAACCGATCTGACCGACGAAGAGCTGGCCGGGCTCAGCGCGCTGATGGCGATGCTGCCGCACCAGCAGGCGGCGACGGCGGTGCCTGCCGCGCCGACCACCCGCGCCGAGGGCGTGAGCGCGCGGGCGCAGATTCAGCCGGGCCGGGACCCGCGGCCCGCGCTGAGCGGTGCGTCCTCGGGCCATGAAAAAGCGCAGGCTGGCTATCAGCCTGCGGCGCAGAGTGCGGACAACGCGCTACCTGCGGCGGCCCCGGCGGTTGCCGCGGCAGAGAAGCCGGACGTCGCCAGCGCGGCCACCTCCACCAGCCCGACCGCCACCCTGGCGCCGGTGATGGGGAGCCATTCCGCGCCGCTGCCTGCGGCCACCGTTACCACCGCCCCCGTGCTGAGCCAGCCGCTCGGCACCGGCGAATGGCAGCAGGCGCTCGGCCAGCACATTACGCTGTTCACGAAGCAGGGCCAGCAGACCGCGGAGCTGCGCCTGCACCCGGAAGATCTGGGCCAGGTCCACATCTCGCTCAAGCTCGACGATAACCAGGCCCAGCTGCAGATGGTTTCCCCGCACAGCCACGTGCGCGCCGCGCTGGAAGCCGCGCTGCCGGTGCTGCGCACCCAGCTGGCCGAAAGCGGCATTCAGCTTTCGCAGAGCAGCGTCAGCAGCGAGAGCTTTGCCGGACAGCAGCAGTCCTCTTCCCAGCACCAGCAGCAGGCGTCGCGCTCCGGCCAGCAGGGCGGATTTGGCGATGACGCGGACGAGCTGCTGCCGACCCCGGCCGCCCTGCAATCCGCCGCGCGCGGTAGCGGCGCCGTCGATATCTTCGCCTAAACGCCAGAGGTAGCGTGATTATCCCCGTCTTTTCCACGCTTTGACGCGTGCAGGACACGGGATAATCACCGTATTAGCTGTACCGAAACAGGAAGCTCGTATCAGATGACAGACTCCGCTATCACCAAAAAAAGCAAGCGTTCCATCTGGATCCCGCTGCTGGTGTTAATCACGCTCGCGGCCTGCGCCACCGCTGGCTATAGTTACTGGCGTATGCAGCAGGAACCTTCAGCCGCTGCGGCCAAAGCCGAAGCGCCTCCTCCACCCGCGCCGGTCTTCTTTGCGCTTGATACCTTTACCGTTAACCTGGGCGATGCGGACCGCGTGCTGTACGTGGGCATTACGCTGCGCCTGAAAGACGAAGCGACCCGCGCGCGCCTGAACGACTATCTCCCGGAAGTGCGTAGCCGCCTCCTGCTGCTGTTCTCTCGTCAGGACGCCTCCTCGCTTGCCACCGATGACGGCAAGCAAAAGCTGGTCGAGGCCATTAAGCAGACGCTGGCAACGCCGCTGGTTAACGGTCAACCTAAGCAGGAAGTCACTGACGTTCTGTACACAGCTTTCATTCTGCGGTAACGACATGGGCGACAGCATTCTTTCTCAGGCAGAAATCGACGCGCTGCTCAACGGCGACAGCGATAAAACAGACGATCCGCAGCCGGGTCTGAGCGGCGACGACAATATTCGTCCCTACGATCCCAACACCCAGCGCCGCGTGGTGCGCGAGCGCCTGCAGGCGCTGGAGATCATTAACGAACGCTTTGCGCGCCAGTTCCGCATGGGGCTGTTTAACCTGCTGCGCCGCAGCCCGGACATTACCGTCGGCGCGATACGCATTCAGCCCTACCACGAGTTTGCCCGCAACCTGCCGGTGCCGACCAACCTTAACCTGATTCACCTGAAGCCGCTGCGCGGCACCGGGCTGGTGGTGTTTTCCCCAAGCCTGGTGTTCATTGCGGTGGATAACCTGTTCGGCGGCGACGGCCGTTTCCCAACCAAGGTTGAAGGACGCGAGTTTACCCACACCGAGCAGCGCGTGATTAACCGCATGCTGAAGCTGGCGCTGGAGTCCTACAGCGACGCGTGGAAGGCGATCAACCCGCTGGAAGTGGAGTACGTGCGCTCCGAGATGCAGGTGAAATTTACCAACATCACCACCTCGCCCAACGACATCGTGGTAAACACGCCGTTCCACGTGGAGATCGGCAACCTGACCGGCGAGTTCAACATCTGCCTGCCGTTCAGCATGATCGAACCGCTGCGCGAGCTGCTGGTGAACCCGCCGCTGGAGAACTCCCGCAACGAGGATCAGAACTGGCGTGAAAACCTGGTTCGCCAGGTGCAGCATTCCCAGCTCGAGCTGGTGGCGAACTTTGCCGATATCTCAATGCGGCTCTCGCAGATCCTGAAATTACAACCCGGCGACGTGCTGCCGATAGATAAACCCGACCGCATCATTGCCCATGTGGATGGAGTACCGGTGCTGACCAGCCAGTACGGCACCATTAACGGTCAGTACGCGTTACGCGTTGAGCACTTGATCAACCCGATTTTAAATTCGCTGAATGAGGAACAGCCCAAATGAGTGACATGAACAATCCGTCCGATGAGAACAGCGGAGCACTGGACGATCTGTGGGCTGACGCGTTAAACGAGCAGAAAACGACCCCGAGCAAAAGCGCGGCGGACGCCGTGTTCCAGCAGCTGGGCGGCGGCGACGTGAGCGGCACGCTTCAGGATATCGATCTGATTATGGATATTCCGGTCAAATTGACCGTCGAGCTGGGCCGCACCCGGATGACCATCAAGGAGCTGCTGCGCCTGACGCAGGGTTCCGTCGTAGCGCTTGACGGGCTGGCCGGCGAGCCGCTGGATATCCTGATCAACGGCTATCTGATTGCGCAGGGTGAAGTGGTGGTGGTGGCCGATAAATACGGCGTGCGCATCACCGACATCATCACCCCGTCTGAGCGCATGCGCCGCCTGAGCCGCTAAGCATGAAAACCCAGGCAAGCGTATCGCAGCCCTCCGCCGTTCCGGGCTCGCCGCTGCTCCAGGTGAGCGGCGCGCTGTTCGGTATTATTGCCTTTATCCTCATCGCCGCGTGGCTGGCGAAGCGCTTTGGCCTGGCGGGTAAAACCGTCGCCGCGCGCGGCCTGAAGGTCAGCGCCAGCGCCTCGCTGGGGCCGCGCGAGCGCGTGGTCATCGTTGACGTGGAAGACGCGCGCCTGGTGCTGGGCGTGACCGCCTCGAACGTTAACCTGCTGCACACGCTGCCGCCGGCTCCCGCCGCACAGGATGCGGTAGCGGAAAACCCGGCGGATTTTCAGTCCGTCATGAAGAGTTTGCTTAAGCGTTCCGGGAGATCGTGATGCGCCGTTTGTTGTCCCTTTCGCTTGCGGGCGTTGGCCTGTTTGCTCCCGCCGTCTATGCACAGCTGCCGGGCCTGGTCTCCACGCCGCTCGCCGGAGGCGGCCAGAGCTGGTCGCTGCCCGTTCAGACGCTGGTTTTCATTACCTCGCTGACCTTTATTCCGGCCATTTTGCTGATGATGACCAGCTTTACCCGCATCATCATCGTGTTTGGCCTGCTGCGAAACGCGCTCGGCACGCCGTCGGCCCCGCCGAACCAGGTGCTGCTCGGCCTCGCCCTGTTTCTGACCTTTTTTATTATGTCCCCGGTCATCGATAAGATTTATACCGACGCCTACCAGCCGTTCAGCGAGGACAAGATCTCGATGCAGGAGGCGCTGGACAAGGGCGCGCAGCCGCTGCGCGAGTTTATGCTCCGCCAGACGCGCGAGGCGGATCTGGCCCTGTTTGCGCGCCTGGCGAACACGGGCGAAATTCAGGGGCCGGAAGCCGTGCCGATGCGCATCCTGCTGCCCGCCTACGTCACCAGCGAGCTGAAAACGGCGTTCCAGATCGGCTTTACCATTTTCATTCCGTTCCTGATTATCGACCTGGTGATTGCCAGCGTCCTGATGGCGCTGGGGATGATGATGGTGCCCCCGGCCACCATCGCCCTGCCCTTTAAGATCATGCTGTTCGTGCTGGTTGACGGCTGGCAGCTGCTGGTGAGTTCGCTGGCGCAAAGTTTCTACAGCTGAGGAGCGCGAAATGACGCCGGAATCGGTCATGATGATGGGCACGGAAGCGATGAAGGTCGCGATTGCCGTTGCCGCCCCGCTGCTTCTCGTTGCGCTGGTCACCGGCCTGATTATCAGTATCCTGCAGGCCGCCACGCAGATTAACGAAATGACGCTGTCGTTTATCCCGAAAATTATCGCCGTCTTTGTGGCGATCGTCGTCGCCGGGCCGTGGATGCTCAACCTGCTGCTGGACTACATGCGCAACCTGTTCACCAACCTGCCGTACATCATCGGCTGATATCACGATGCTGCACTTCACCAGCGATCAATGGATGCAGTGGCTCGGCCTGTACTTCTGGCCGATGCTGCGCGTGCTGGCGCTTATTTCAACGGCCCCCATTCTGAGCGAGAAGGCCATTCCCAAGCGCGTCAAGCTGGGCCTCGGGATCGTTATCACCGTCATCATTGCCCCGTCGCTGCCGCCGGTGAATATTCCTATTTTTTCCGCCAACGCGGTATGGGTTGCGCTGCAGCAGGTGATGATCGGCGTGGCCGTGGGGTTCACGATGCAGCTAGCCTTTGCCGCCGTTCGTACCGCCGGGGAGCTGATTGGCCTGCAGATGGGGCTGTCGTTTGCGACCTTCGTTGATCCGGGAAGCCACCTCAACATGCCCGTTATCGCCCGCATTATCGATATGCTGGCGATGCTGCTGTTTCTGTCGTTCAACGGCCATTTGTGGCTGATCTCCCTGCTGGTCGATACGTTCCACACCCTGCCAATTGGCGAAAACCCGGTAAACAGCAACGCGTTTCTGGCGCTGGTGCGCGCGGCGGGCCTGATTTTCCTCAACGGGCTGATGCTGGCGCTGCCGATCATCACCCTGCTGTTGACCGTAAACCTCTCATTAGGGCTGCTGAACAGAATGGCGCCGCAGCTTTCGGTATTTGTCATCGGTTTTCCGATTACCCTGATGGTCGGACTTTTATTACTGTCATTCCTGATGCCACTTATCGCCCCCTTCTGCGAACATTTATTCAGCGAGATATTCAACCTCTTAGCGGATATAGTCAGCGAATTACCACGCAAATAATAAACCGCACTCTCCGCAATGTCTTTCTGAGGATATTCCTAAAATAAATCATGGAAAACATCTACCAGGATATAACTGGTGCGGTTTAAATGTTTCTAACCACTTCACAATACTTAATATTTACTTTACTTTAAGAAGATTCCTGGCAAATTATACGTAACTTTACGGGATAGTGAGTGCCGCCTGAAAGTCTTTGTCATGCTCACAGGTTTATTACGTTTTTCCATCCCGTATGGCTGTTTATGAGCTCTCAGGCAGATGGTGAATTATCGTTACGCATTGAGTGAGGGTATGCCATGTCAACGATCATTATGGATTTATGCAGCTACACCCGGTTAGGGCTAACAGGGTATTTGGCAAGCAGAGGGGTACGAAAGAGAGAAATCAACGATGCACACACCGTTGACGAACTTGCAGCCGCTTGTGAGGAGTTTACGCCAGGCGTGGTGTTTATTAATGAGGACTGTTTCATACACGACCCAGCCAACAGTCAGAAAATTAAGCTAATCATTAATCAGCATCCGAAGACAATGTTTATTGTTTTTATGGCGATAGCCAATATTCACTTTGACGAATATTTGCTGGTCAGGAAAAATTTATTGATCAGCTCAAAATCGATAAAGCCGGAGTCACTGGACGACATCCTGGGTGATTATTTGAATAAAGAAGTAAAAAAAGTTGGGGTGGTTAACTTGCCCACCCTGTCATTAAGTAGAACTGAATCAAGCATGTTGCGTATGTGGATGGCCGGACAAGGTACTATTCAGATTTCCGATCAGATGAATATCAAAGCCAAGACCGTTTCATCGCACAAAGGAAATATTAAAAGGAAAATTAAAACCCATAATAAGCAAGTCATATATCATGTAGTGCGCCTGACCGATAATGTGACGAATGGGATATTCGTTAATATGCGCTGATCGGCTTTTTACCTGCTGTTCCCTACCTTCTATCTCTGGCCTGGCCAGAGATTTTTGCTATTTGTCGTTCGGAGTCGGGCGTGCACCCGACATCGCGCTATTCGGCCATTTCGACAAAGATGCCGTCCGGATGACCCAGCTCGTTAAAGAACCAGATGCCGAGAGGGTAATCTTCCAGCGATACCAGGTACATGGTGCCTTCACTAAACTCTTCAATCGCCAGCACGACGCCTGGGCGGCGCGGCCCGCCGTCCGTTTTGACAGTGACCCGATCGTTGACCTTCATAGATTCCTCCTGTGGTTTTGAGCCAGTGTAGAACAAAACGGATTATCTGACACCGTTCTCCCGGCGCGAATGGCGTTTTTCTGCGCGGTCTATACTGTGTAGGACACGCTTAACGGAGGTAACTGCAATGAAGACCGATAAAGAGTACAGCGACACCATCAAACGCGAGGTTGAAGTGGACGTCGATGCCCTGCTTGCCGCGATCAATGAGATCAGCGAGTCCGAAGTGCGGCGTACGAACGACGACTCCGACAGGGTCATTGTGAACGGGAGGGACTATCACACCTATCGCGAGCTGGCCGAAGCCTTCGAGCTCGACATTCACGATTTCAGCGTCTCTGAGACCAATCGCTGAGGCGAAAAAAATCCCGGCCATGGGGATGACCGGGATGAAACTTGCTTATGCAAGAAGCACTTGAAAATTCGTTACACCAGGAAATCTGATGCAGCAGCCACAGTATCCTCAACCCCTGTGGCTGACAAGCATATATTCTGTTGATGAATGTATAACTTTTCGCCAGGTAATTTCTTAAAAAAGAGAAGTGCGCGCCGAATGCGGGTCTCAGAAGAGTTCGCAGTCATTATTGCTGCCTTAACGGCAATTTTTTAAGAATATTCCTAAGACGCTTCGCGTCATGCATCAACACTCCTTATGCTTTACCCTCATCGCGCCATACCACGCGGTTGCGCCCGCGCTGCTTGGCCTGATAGAGCCTGTCGTCAGCGATCGACTGGAGCTGCTCGAAGCTATAGTTCCCCTTCTCGTGCGCGCAGCTCACGCCGAACGATGCGCTGATGCGGATGGTGGTACTCTTCTTCACGAGGATCTCTTTTGCGTCGATGCGCAAGCGTATCCGCTCGGCGATCGCCGCCGCTTCCGGCAGCGCTATGCCCGGCAGAACGACGCAGAACTCCTCTCCCCCGACGCGCCCGGCCACGTCGTTATCGCGCAGCCCGCTGGCGATGATGCCCGCGGCGTGGGACAGCACCTTATCGCCCGCCTGATGACCAAAGCGGTCGTTGATGCACTTGAAGTGGTCGAGATCGATCTGGATAACGGAGAACGGCCGCGACTGCTGCTGGCATTGTTCTCCCAGCGCTATGGCCTGTTCGAACAGCGCGCCGCGGTTGTGCAGGCGCGTGAGCGGGTCGTGCCAGGCCTGCCACTGCAGCGAGTGCTGCAGCGTATACATATTGCTGACCATCCGGCGAATGACCAGCCAGGAGATCAGCAGCATTGCGGTGAACAAGGCCCACAGCAGCGCCAGCACGATGCTGATGCTGCCGAAATCCCCGCGCACGCCCTCGTCCAGCGTATGGACGCGCAGCATAACCCCGTCAAAGTGATCCAGCCGCTCCCAGCTTACGAAGCGGCTGCCTAAGCGCACCCCGCCTTTGGTGTCGCTTTCGATCGCATGGGCAATCTGGGCCAGCTCATCGGCGTCAAACTGATTGATGCTGCTGGCCGACGCCTCTGAGGAGGCGATGAGCGACAGCCGGGTGTCGTAAAGCTGGTATTCCCCTTCCGTGCGGTCGTCCACCGCGTCCGCCAGAAGACGCCGGATGGTCTCTTTCGTGAAGTCCATGGCGATGACGCCGTACCAGTAGTGATCCAGGTAGACCGGCACGCTAGCGGTTATCGTTCCGGCACCGTGTGAAGAAGAGGAAAAAAACCAGCGCACGCCGCGAGCGCGGTTTTCGCGCTCGGACTGGCGGGTAAACCAGGGCTGAGTGACAAACTGGTAATAGCGCGACACCGCGTCGACATTCTTCGCGGTCGTATCCGTGGCGAGCCAAAAGCCGGCGCGGGAGACGTACATGCCGCGCGCTTCCTTTTTGCCGTTCGACGAGGCCAGGCGCAGCAAATACCCTACCTCCAGCGCGGCGGAGATTTCACGATCGAGCCGATCGTCATCGCGGTTGAGAAGCGTGGTTTTTTCCACAAAGGCGTCGGACACGCCGTTGATCGGCAGCGTGCGATTCTTATCAACGGCCAGCTGCCAGGAGGTGTGCGTACGCACGACGTTAAAGCGCGAAACGGCATCCTGCAGCACGGCAAAGGCCAGCGGCGTATGGAGCGCTTCGCCCATGCTCTTTCGAAAGAAAAGCAGCTTATCGACGCTGAACTGCAGCTGGCGATCCAGCGAGCTGGCGACCGTTTCCAGGTGATTGCGCTGGCTTGAGATATATGCGCCTTCAAGCACCACCACCTCACGCCAGGTCAGGAGGGTCGAAAAGACCAGCACCACCAGAAAACAGAGATTAACAATCAGACCGGGATTGCTGCGCTTGCGCAGCCATTGCAGAATAAATCGCTTTAAATCGTCGGTATCGCGCTGCACACACACTCCCTGATTGCCACTTTACATCCTCCGCACGTACCCCAGACGCGCGAAACCCGGCAGTTCGATAGCCAGCAGTAAAAACGCCCGGCAGGGCCGGGCGTCGCGTGATTACGCCATATCGTGCTTTTGCCGCCCGTCTCCCGGCTGAAGCTCATCTTCACGAAAAGCCTCCCGTTTGATGCCATATCCATCGTGCCAACGGCATTCCACCATTCCGCTGGAATAACCGGTTACGATCATGCTCGGGCCGCCGCTCTTAGGCTTAACTTCATCACTGACCAAAAAGACCATACCTGCCTCCTGTATCAGGGTGAAACGTTATCAATTTAGACGAGGAACGGCCTTTTTGCATACTGCATAAAGTAACAATTAATGCGACGATCCGCGCGCTTTTTCTACCAGCTTAACGGCGGCAACCACGATGCTGCCGATAATAAAGCCCAGTACCAGGTTCAGCAGCGTCGGCAGAATCGAGGCCACAACCGCGCCCTGAGAGGAGGCAAAATGCTCAATCGCATGGTGAAGCGGCGCAATGCCGTGTACCACAATGCCGCCGCCCACGAGGAACATCGCTAAGGTCCCGACGACCGACAGACTTTTCATCAGCCACGGCGCCATCACCAGCAGCCCTTTGCCGACGCCACGCACCACGGCGCTTTTTTTCTTCTCCAGCCAGTAGCCCATATCGTCCAGCTTGACGATAACCCCCACCAGGCCGTACACGCCGATCGTCACCAGAATCGCGATGCCCGCCAGGATCAGCACCTGGTTGAGCAGCGGTGACTCGGAGACGATTCCGAGGGTGATCGCCACGATTTCCGCCGAGAGAATAAAATCGGTGCGAATGGCGCCTTTT
The DNA here is from genome assembly GCF_041399425.1 of Enterobacter sp. KBR-315C3_2022. Taxonomy (NCBI): domain Bacteria; kingdom Pseudomonadati; phylum Pseudomonadota; class Gammaproteobacteria; order Enterobacterales; family Enterobacteriaceae; genus Enterobacter; species Enterobacter sp. KBR-315C3_2022. The sequence goes on along the minus strand of NZ_JBGKEB010000001.1, from coordinate 106,353 downwards.
ACCTTGTCGCGCTCGAAGGTTTTGGGATCCTGCGCGGCAAGCGACTCCAGGCGCTGCTGCCGCACTTCAGGCGTGTCGCTCTCCTTGCGCGAGGCCAGCGTATGCACCACCTTCTCGACCCCTTCGTAACACAAAAACGCGCCGCCAATCATCAGCAGCGGCGTAATGGCCCAGGGGATAAAGGCGCTGATCAGCAGCGCCAGCGGCACGAGGATCACCTTATTGAGGAACGACCCCTTCGCCACGGCCCAGACGACGGGCAGCTCGCGGTTTGCCCGAACGCCGCTCACCTGCTGGGCGTTAAGGGATAAATCATCGCCCAGCACGCCGGCCGTTTTCTTCGCGGCCAGTTTTCCCATGACGGAAATATCGTCCAGCAAAGTGGCAATATCGTCCAGTAATGTTAATAAGCTACTTCCTGCCAAAATCCTATCCTTCTTGTTTTAGTAATGACATGAACAGTATGGAGCAAAACCCGAAACCCGGAAACAGGCACATTAAGTCAACATAAAATTCACGTTACAAACACAATTAAAGCACTCGCCAGCCCGATAGTTTTGGCGTTTACTATGAGCGACCTTTTTATTCCGTCGTGAGGGATTATGCGTTTCCGGCACTTATTACCGCTCATTGGGGCGCTTTTTTCGCTGTATATCATCTGGGGTTCCACCTATTTCGTTATTCGTATCGGTGTGGAAAGCTGGCCGCCGCTGCTGATGGCCGGCGTGCGTTTTCTTTCCGCCGGGATCCTGCTGCTGGCCTTTCTGCTGCTTCGCGGCCACAGGCTCCCGCCGCTTCGCCCGATGCTTAACGCCGCCCTGATTGGCCTGCTGCTGCTGGCTGTGGGCAACGGGTTTGTGACCATTGCGGAGCACCGCAACGTGCCGTCCGGCATTGCGGCAGTGGTGGTGGCGACCGTGCCGCTGTTCACGCTCTGCTTTAGCCGCCTGTTTGGCATTCGCACCCGCAAGCTGGAGTGGCTGGGCATTGCTATCGGGCTTGCCGGGATCGTGATGCTGAACAGCGGCGGCAACCTGAGCGGCAACCCATGGGGCGCGGTGATTATTCTGATTGGCTCGATGAGTTGGGCGTTTGGGTCGGTGTACGGCTCGCGCATTACGCTGCCGACCGGGATGATGGCCGGAGCGATTGAGATGCTGGCGGCAGGCATCGTGCTGCTTATCGCCTCGCTGCTGACCGGCGAGAAGCTGACGGCGATGCCGCCGCTTTCTGGCTTCCTCGCCGTGGGCTATCTGGCGCTGTTTGGCTCGGTGATCGCCATCAACGCCTATATGTTCCTGATCCGCAACGTCTCCCCTGCCGTCGCCACCAGCTATGCCTACGTTAACCCGGTGGTCGCCGTGCTGTTGGGAACCGGTTTTGCCGGCGAAACGCTCTCCACCATTGAGTGGCTGGCGCTGGGGGTGATTGTGTTTGCGGTGGTGCTGGTGACGCTGGGCAAATACCTGCTGCCCGCTAAGCCGGTGGTGACGCCCTGTGAGGCGGAGAAACCGTAACCGGGTGAATGCCCTGTGTGTCGATCTGCGCGGCCTGACCGCCGCCGCAGATCCACTCTTCCAGCCGCTCCGCCAGCGCCGCATCCGTCAGCTTTAGCCTTCCCCGCAGCGCGCACTCCCAGACCACCAGCACCCGCCAGCCCTGCGCGATCAGCGCGGCGGTATCGCGGGCGTCGCGCGCCACGTTCTTGCCAATCTTCTCCAGCCAGAAATCGGTGCGGGTCGCGGGGACTTTGAACAGGTAGCAGTCGTGGTGATGCCAGAAGCAGCCGTGGGTGAAAATGATGCACTGATAGTCATCAACCACGAAATCCGGACGCCCGGCGAGCGCCGCGTCCTGCACGCTATACGTAAACCCGGCGTGTGCCAGCAGGCCCGCCAGGCGCTTTTCAATCGCGGTGTCACGCGTGCCGATGGCACGCATGTTTTTACTGCGCGTGGCTTTACTATGCACGTCCGTCATTGACGGCCTCGCCCGCGCGCAGCGCCACGGCCTGCGCAATCCGCGAGGCCAGCAGCTTAGCCACCGCGGCGAACGCGGGCACCACGACGGAGTTACCGAACTGGCGGTAGGCCTGGGTGTCCGACACCGGAATGCGGAAGCTGTAGCCCTGCGGCGTTTCGAACCCCATCAGGCGCGCGCACTCGCGCGGCGTAAGGCGACGCGGGCGGTGAAGCTGGTTTTGCGGATCGTCAAAATCCTGCTCGCCGAGCGCCTTATTCCACCCCCGGTCGATGAGGATTTCCGCCCCGTCCTTATAGTACCGCGCCGACAGCGTGCGCGTGACGCTGTGCGGATCGGTCGGATTCACCATCCCGAAGCCAAAGCCGTTCCCCTTCGCCTGATGCTTTTTGGCATAGCGGTAGAGGTACTTCCACAGCACCGGGGTAAGAATAAATTTCGCGTCTACGGCAGGCTCCAGCAGATCGGCCACCGTCGGGCGGCACGCCGGATACAGCGCCGGAATGTCGCGCAGGGTGAAATCGCCCTTCAGGTTCAGATCGCGGCGGAACCCCGCCAGCACGATGCGCTCCCGGTGCTGCGGCAGGAAATGCTTGCCGTCGATGATTTTCGGATCGTCGGCGCCCATGTGCTCCGAGTCGGCCACGTCGTAGCCCAGCTCGTCCAGCGTTTGCATGATGATGCGGAAGGTTTTGCCGCCGTCGTGGCTTTTCAGGTTCTTCACGTTCTCCAGCACGAAAATGGGCGGGCGACGCGCGTCGATGATGCGCACAACGTCAAAAAACAGCGTGCCCTGCGTGTCGCAGGCAAAGCCGTGGGCGCGGCCGAGCGCGTTTTTCTTTGATACGCCCGCCAGCGAAAACGGCTGGCAGGGGAAGCCCGCCAGCAGAACGTCGTGCGCCGGAATCGCCTTGCGGATATGCTCCGCGGCCTCTTCATCGCTGACGCCGCTTTTATGGCTCAGGGTCACGTCGCGGATATCGGCGTTGAAGCGGTGCTCATGCGGATCGCAATACCAGTTGGCTTTATAGGTGCGCACCGCGTGCTTGTTCCACTCGCTGGTAAAAACGCACTGCCCGCCGATGGCCTCAAACCCGTGGCGAATGCCGCCGATGCCGGCGAAGAGATCGATAAAGCGGAAGGCGTAGTGCGGATGCGCGGCAGGCGGGCGCGGAAGCAGGTTCTGCAGGTAGCGAAACTCGCCTTCGCTCAGGCGGTGCCCCGCGCGGTCGCTGGTGAGCAGTCTTTTGAGAATGGCCGGGCTCCAGTGGCTCTCGCCGTGCGCCGCGAGCTGGTTTGCCAGGGTTTTTGCATCGTAGATATCCAGCAGCTGGCTCAGCAATGCCTGCACCGTTGCCGTTGATTTCACCACCCGCCCGGACGCGGGTTCCATCACTGATTGTAATTCCTGCATTCTCTCAACCGCACAATATAGACTGAAAACAGAGTAACACAGTTCAGGATATCAAACTGTGGCGAAAGCGGCTCAGCACCCGGCTATCAACGCCCAGGCAATCCCCCTGCAATTCTGCGCTGAGTTTTGCCATAAAGTGAATAAGAAAATCGGCATTGTGCTGCGCCAGCTCGCGTCCGGCAGGGGTCTGCATCGTCTCGGGCAGGCGCAGCAGCTTGGTCTGGAAATGATCGAGGGCGTATGCGGCGTCATTCAATTCCCGCGCGTCGGCGAAGGGGTCGAGGGCATCAAACAGCGGCACGCCCAGCGCGCCCGACACGGCAAAAACGCGCGCAAGGCCGATAGCCCCGAGCGCTTCCAGCCGGTCGGCATCCTGCACAATTTTCGCTTCAAGGGTGGCGGGCGCGATGCCCGCGCTAAAGCTGTGCGCCTCGATGGCATGCTCCACGGCGGCGATGGCCTCTGCGGGAAAATCCGCAAAATCACGCCTCAGCACGTCTCGCGTTTTCCGCGCCGCCAGCCGCGAAGACTGGCCGCGCTGCGGATGATTTTTAGGCAGGCTCACGACGTCATGAAAGTAGCTGGCGGTGAGGATCACCAGCGGATCGACCGCCTGGTCGCCCATGAGCTTCTGCGCCGTCATCCAGACGCGTCGGAAGTGGGAGATATCGTGCGCGCTGTCGTCCGTCGCATGGTTTTGCTCAAGCCAGCCTTCAAAGCGGTGTTGCCACTGCGCAAGTTTCATCGTCATGTCCATCAGGTAAAAGAGGTACGATAACAATATTCATCGGGTCTGGCACTGGGATAAACTCACCTTTAAAGCGAAAATATAAATCGCCTTCCCCCTTTGAAATCTGAATTATTACTCAGGACATCCTTAAACAATTAAGACATTCCCTAAACCTGGCAACAAAAACCATTCTGAAATATCAAAATCAATTCCAAATCACTCATCCAAATACAATCACCAAACGAATCACTTCATTTTAAAACATTTAAAATTGCAATAAATACATATAGATAAACCAAATAAAAGGCATGTATTTATAAGCAAGAAAAATAATGATATCAATAAACACATTTTGAAATACTTATTATAATTTTATTACATTTATTTTTGAACTAAAAGTGCGGCTCCTGGAATAGTATCCGTCACGTAGTCACGGAGAGTGATTACATATATTCAAATCTATTATAGTTTAAGGGAATATATAATGAACAGAAAAGTATTGGCGATTTTAGTACCCGCTTTATTAATGGCTGGCGCAGCAAATGCGGCAGAGATCTACAGCAAGAACGGCAACAAGGTCGATCTGTACGGTAAAGTTGATGCCCGTCACACCTTCTCCGACAACCCGGGCGACGATGGCGATGAAACCTACGTTCAGGTTGGTTTCAAAGGCGAAAGCCAGATCACTAACGATCTGACCGGTTACGGCCAGTGGGAATTCAAAACCTACGCAAACAACACCGAATCTGAAGGCCGCAACTCCTTCAACCGTCTGGCCTTCGCTGGCCTGAAGTTTGCTGACTACGGTTCATTTGACTACGGCCGTAACTACGGCGTGGTGTATGACGTTGAAGCGTGGACCGATATGCTGCCAGTGTTCGGCGGTGACTCTTACACCTGGACCGACAACTTCATGACTGGCCGTGCGAACGGTCTGGCAACCTACCGCAACACCGATTTCTTCGGCCTGGTTGACGGCCTGAACTTCGCGCTGCAGTACCAGGGCGCGAACGAAGGCGCTAACGCTAACGAAGATCAGGAAGGCACCAAAAACGGTCACGACAACGTTCGCTTCCAGAACGGTGACGGCTACGGCATGTCCACCTCCTACGACTTCGCGGGCGATCTGTCCGGCCTGACCCTGGGCGCGGCCTACTCTTCTTCCGATCGTACTAACGCACAGGTTGCATACGGTAAAGGCTTTGAAACCATCGGCGCAGCTGGCGGCGAAAAAGCAGAAGCATGGACCGTTGGCGCGAAATACGATGCTAACAACGTCTATCTGGCAATGATGTATGCTGAAACCCGCAACATGACGCCATTTGGTGATATCGGCATCGCGAACAAGACCCAGAACTTCGAAGCGGTTGCACAGTACCAGTTCGACTTCGGCCTGCGTCCTTCCCTGGCATGGGTTTACTCAAAAGGTAAAGACCTGGACGGCCAGGGCTACAGCCAGGATCTGGTTAACTACATCGACCTGGGCCTGACCTACACCTTCAACAAGAACTTCTCCACCTATGTTGATTACAAAATCAACATGCTGGATTCAAATGACGATCTGTATGCGGACTACGGTATCTCTACCGACGATATCGTTGGCGTTGGCATGACCTACCAGTTCTAAGCACTAGAAACACCAAAGGCCGCGAATGCGGCCTTTTTTTTCTCTTCAGATCGTATTACGGCGCTTCCTGCAGCGCCACGCGGATAAACCCGTTATTCTGCGCCAGAAGCTCGTGCGCTTTCCACGCGTCCAGCCCGGTCATCACCATCAGCACCGCCGTTTTGCAGTTATGGTTGCAGCCTTCCAGCGCCGCTTTTGCCACCGCGCGCGTACAGCCTCCCGCTTCCATCACGATGGCGATCTGCCGCTCCTGCCATTTGGTGCTACTCGCGTCCAGGTCGACGCGCAGGTTGCTGTAGACCCGACCGGTGCGCACGGCCAGCCCGGTGACGATCAAATGCATGACCATTTTCTGGGCGATCCCCGCTTTCGGCTGGTTATAGCCTGCCACGACTTCCGCCCCCAGCGCGGGCGCAATCACCATGCTTGCCAGCTGCGCGGCTTCGCTTTGCCCGTCAGCGGTAATAATGGCGACAGGGCAACCCAATGACCACGCGTGGCGCATCGCCCCCCAGACCCACGGCGTTTTCCCATCGACGGTCAGCGCCAGCATCATGTCATGCTCGCCGAACGCCATTGCCTGCAGGCATTCCACGCCGCGCTCGTAGCTTCCGGCATCGTCGCCCGCGCAAAGGGCGATAACGGGATGTTTGCCCGGCGCAAATTCGTCTGCCGCCTGCTGGGCTATCCGCCCGGAAGCGCCCGCCCCCACCAGCACCAGGCGGCCGCCGTGGCCGAGCGTTGCCGCCGCGTTATCGACCACGCGGGCAATGGTGTGTAAAAACGGGGTGATAGATTCAGAGATAAGGGCATCGTCCTGGTGGATAACGTTCAGCATGTCCAGCGTGGACAATCTGTCGATATTCATCGTGCTGGCGTGCCGTCTTTCCTTGACCAAACCGGTAAGCATAGTGCTCATAAACAGCCTCCTTATTATGAGTTCCCACACACTATAAAGTGTTTTATATGGATGACCTGCGAGGGGGCTCACGAAAAAGCGGCGCAACGGCAAGATTTACGCGGCTTTAAGAAATGCTCGTCATCGGTAATAATTACCCCCTTTATTTTTCACCGCGGAGCGGTAATGAGCGATTTGCAGCCCTTCCCTGAGACGCGCAGGCGCCCCATGAAACTGTACACCCTGGTCACGCTGATGGTCTGCGCCATAATCGGCTCCGTGCTGCTGCTGGTGTTTGCGCTCTATTCCGTGCAAATCACCCACGCCACGCGGGATGACGTCAAGGACACGGCCCTCGGCATTGCCCGCACGCTGGCCGACAGCCCGGAGATCAAGCGCGGGCTGATGCAGCCGCCGCAGGCGGATATCATCCAGCCCATCGCGCAGGCCGTCACAAAGCGCAACGGCCTGCTGTTTGCCGTCGTCACCGACATGCGCGGTATTCGCTATTCGCACCCTAACGAGGCGCTGCTGGGGCTGCATTTTATCGGCGACGACCTGCCGCCCGCGCTGGAAGGGAAAGAGAACGTCTCCGTTAACCGAGGCGTCCTCGACGAGGCGCTGCGCGTGTTTACCCCCGTCTACGACGACCAGCACGACCAGATTGGCGTGGTGGTGGTGGGCATTTCGCTGAAAAAGGTCGAAGAGCAAATTACCCGCGGGCGGCTGAACGCCGTGTGGACCATTCTGTTCAGCATTCTGATGAGCTCGCTGGCGATCTGGGGCCTGGTGCGCATCCTTAAGCGTATTCTGTTCGGCCTGGAGCCGTACGAAATCTCCGCGCTTTTCGAGCAGCGCCAGGCGATGCTGCAGTCGCTGCGCGAGGGCGTCGTTGCGGTGGATATTCAGGGGCGCGTCACGATGATCAACCACGCCGCGCGCGAAATTCTGCTTCTGCCGTCGGGCCAACATGCGGACAGCAGCGGCAAACCGCCGCACGCCGCGCTGCTCGCCAGCCTGCGCGAGGTGTCACAAACCGGCGTGGCGCGTAAGGATCATGAGATCGGCTGCAACGGGCGTCTGCTACTCTGCAATATGGTGCCCGTTAAAAGTCAGAATCGGGTAATTGGCGCGATCAGCACCTTCCGCGACAAAACGGAGATTAGCCAGCTGATGCAGCGTCTGGACGGCATGGTGAACTATGTCGACGCCCTGCGCGCGCATACGCACGAGTTTATGAACAAGCTGCACGTGATCCTGGGCCTGCTGAACATCAAGCGCTACGACAAGCTGGAAGAGTACATTCTTCAGACGGCGCAAAACTACCAGACGGACATCGGCACGGTTCAGCGCAAGATTAAATCGCCGGTGATTGCGGGCTTCCTGCTGGGGAAAATCAACCGGGCTAAGGAGGCGGGCATTACCCTGACGCTGGCCGACGAGTGCCACATCCCCGATACGGCCAACGAGGAGCAGGTCGCCGTGCTGGTCACGGCGCTGGGGAACCTGATTGAAAACGCCCTCGACGCCATGGCCGATCAGCCCGAGGGCGAGATAACCCTGCTTTTGCACTATCAAAACGGCTGGCTCAGCTGTGAAGTCAGCGACGACGGTCCGGGCATCGATCCCGAGCATCTGGACGACGTCTTTATCCGGGGCTTCTCAACGAAGGGTGAAAACCGCGGCGTTGGGCTGTTCCTGGCGCGCCAGCAGATCCAGAACCTTGGCGGAGACATTACCGTCGAGTCTGAGCCTGGCGTATTTACCCAATTTTTTGTTCACATCCCCTGGGATAGCGAGAGGAATATCGCGTGATAAATGTGTTAATTGTCGATGATGACGCCATGGTAGCCGACCTCAACCGTCTGTATGTTAACCGCGTTGAGGGATTTAGCTGCTGCGGCGTCGCCTCCACGCTTGGCCAGGCGAAAGCCATCGTTAACGATCCGGGCCAGCCCGTCGATCTGGTGCTGCTGGACGTCTATATGCAGCAGGACAACGGCCTGGACCTGCTGCCTGTGATTCGGGCGTCGGGCCGCCCGATTGACGTGATTATGATTTCAAGCGCCTCGGATGCCGCCACGATCCAGACCTCCATGCACTACGGCGTGGTGGATTATCTGATCAAGCCGTTCCAGTTTCCGCGCTTTGAAGAGGCGCTCAACGGCTGGAAGGCCAAGCGCAATCTGATGGGCTCGCACCAGTATTACGAGCAGGCCGACGTGGACAGGCTGCTGCACGGCGGCGCGCCGGAGCTGGCCGACAGCAAAAAGCTGCCGAAAGGATTGACTCCGCAAACCCTGCGCACCATCTGCCAGTGGATTGACGCCCATCCGGAGAGCGAGTTTTCCACCGACGATCTCGCAAACGCGGTCACTATTTCGCGCGTCTCCTGCCGCAAGTATCTGATCTGGCTGGCGCAGATTAACATCCTCTTCACCAGCATCCACTACGGCGCGACCGGGCGTCCGGTCTACCGCTATCGGCTCCAGCCGGAGCAGACCGGCCTGCTCAAGCAGTACTGCCAGTAACCCGGTAGCCGTCGTCCAGCAGGGTAAAGCGGAAGTGGTGTTCTGAAGAGAGCACCACTTCTTTTGTTTTTGTCACAAAGATAGCCTCGATGTCGGGCCGGGCGCGCAGCGCGGCGCAGCCCTTCTCCACGCCCATGCCGAACATCAGCGTGGTCCAGATATCGCCGTCGATGGAATCTTTCGAAATGAGGGTGACGCTGTCCAGCTCGTTGTCCAGCGGATAGCCGGTGCGCGGGTCAAGAATGTGGTGATAGCGCCTGCCGTTCTGCTCGAAGTAGCGCTCGTAGGTCCCAGAGGTGACGACCGAGCGGTTTTCTACCGTCAGGGTGCCGATCAGCGCGTCGCCGGCAAACGGCTTTTTCAGCCCGATGCTCCAGCCGCCGTCCGGCGAGCCCAGCGTCTGAACGTTTCCGCCGAGGTTAATCAGGCCAAGCTCAGCGCCTTCATTACGCAGGTAGTCCCGCACCCTGTCGGCGATATAGCCTTTTGCAATCGCACCCAGGTCAATCTCCATGCCCGCTTTGGCGAGGAGCACGCTGCTGCTGGCCTCGTCCAGAAGCACGTCTTCAGGGCGCGTGATGTTTAGCAGCGCCGCAATCTCATCGGCGGGCGGCACGCTGTCGCCCTGAAAGCCGATCTTCCAGCGCTTCACCAGCGGGCCGATGGCCAGGTTAAACGCGCTGTCCTTTACCACGCTCGCCGCTTTGGCGCAGCGTATCAGCTCGAATACCGGACGGCTGACCGCCACGGCGTGCTTTCCGGCGGCGTGGTTAATGTCCATCACCTGCGAGTGCGCGCGGTTCACCGTAAGCAGGTCTTCATAGCGTTTGATAAGGCGAAATACGCGGGAGGCAAGCGCCTCGTCGTGGGAAAAAAGCTTGAGGAGAATGGGCGAGCCCATCAGGACGGCGGAGTAGCTGTAGACGTGGTTGTCAGACATGGCGGTTTCCTTAGATGCTGCCCCGGCAGGCACCGCGCCTGACGGGGAACTGGCCGGATAGCGCAGCGCTTATCCGGCCTACAACCCAGGAGCCTTAGCGTCTTTGCGAACGCATCGCCGCCTGATGTCCTGCAAGGGTACCAAAGATAATGATATCTGCCACCGCGTTGCCGCCGATGCGGTTGCCGCCGTGGATGCCGCCAACGACCTCACCGGCAGCGTAGGCGCCTGGCAGAACGTTGTGATGCGCGTCCAGCACGCAGGTGTTGGTGTTGATGGTCACGCCGCCCATGGTGTGGTGCACGCCCGGCGCAATCTGAATGGCGTAGAACGGCCCTTCGTTGATTGGCGCGCGCAGCGCGGTGGTGCGGCCAAAATCATCGTCGTGCTGTTTCTCTACGAAGCCGTTGTAGCGCTCCAGCGTGGCGAGGAAGGCGTGGTGATCCATGCCGAGCGCCTCCGCGAGCGCCTTCGGCGAGCTGGCGCTGGTGACAAACCCTTTGGCGATATACTCGTCCGCCGCCTTGTTTTTAGCGCGAACGTGCTCGTCAAAGACGATGTAGGCGTATTTTTCCGGCAGGGCGATAATTTGCGCGGAGACTTTATCGCGGGTCGACATTTCGTTGTAGAAGCGTTCCCCTTTCTGATTGACCAGAATCGCCCCGCCGCCGCGGATGGATTCGGAAATCAGGTATGAGGTTTTCTGCTCAACGGTTGGGTGGATCTGAATTTCGCCCATGTCCACGGTGCCCGCCCCGATGCGCTCCAGCAGCGCGATGCCGCCGCCGGTCGCCCCTTTGTGGTTGGTGGTGACAAACCCTTCCAGATCCGGGCGGTATTTCACCACCATCTGGCTGTTGGCGCTGAAGCCGCCGGTCGCCACGATGACGCTTTTGGTCGCCACGGTCAGCGTTTCGTTCTCTTCGGTGGTCAGACGCACGCCGGTAACTTCGCCGTTTTCAAAAACAATGTCGCTGACGGAAGTATCCAGCATCACCTCGATATTGCGTTTGTTGACGTTACGCACCAGGCCGCTGATCAGATACCCGCCCACCGCGGAGCCGTCTTTTGGACGGTGGGTGCGGTCGATGCTCATCCCGCCGGTGGTGGTGATGTCGTTAAGCATAATGCCGCGGGTCGCCAGCCACTCGATGGCCTGCGGCGCGTTTTCGACAAAGCGGCGCAGCAGTTCCGGGTTGTTTTTGTTTCCGCCGCCCTTCAGCGATTCCTGATAGAACAGCTCTTTGCTGTCCTGAATGCCCTTCACGCGCTGGAAGCGGGTTTCCGCCGCGTTCATCCCGGCGGAGGCTTTAATGGTGTTCCCGCCGATGGTCGGCATTTTTTCGACGATCAGCACGCTTGCGCCTTCGTCGTGCGCCTGAATCGCCGCCGCCAGACCGGCACCGCCGCTGCCGACCACCACAACGTCAACGCATTTGGTTTCGTTCGGATCGGCACCCTCTTCCGCCGCCAGCGCCTTGCTGGATTTCAGCATCGCTTTCGACACCGCTTTTTTCACCGCTTCGCTCTGGCTGGTCGCGCCGGTGATGGCATCCACGTGCGGGGTGTTGGCGTCAAGAATGCGCGAGCGGATCTCTTCAAAGCTGGTAACGAACTCAACGTCATCGGACGGGCCGGACGCCAGCTCGATATCGGCGATACGGTCGGTTTCGAGGCTGACGTTCACAATCAGCTCATTGGCGTCATCCTGAACCTTCTCAACGAACAGGCCCGGTTTGAATTTGGATTCGCCCATGCTCATGTCGCGGATCATCGCTTCAACCAGCGAGAAGCGCCACAGCGGCTCAGGAATGCTCAGCGCCTCGCGGCGGGTGCTGTCCATAAACAGCTCCAGCGTTTCGCCCGCGGCGATGCGGTCGGTCCAGTCCGGGTAGGCGATGGTCGCGCGGCCCACGGCAATCAGATCGTAGCCGCGATCGAGCGCCTCATTGACGTCAGCGGCGTTCACCACGCCGCCCACGCCCATTACCGGCACCTGCGCCAGCGTGTCGGAGCGCATCGCGCAGTATTTTTCGATAAGCGGCGTAGGGTCCTGGGTATCGACAATGGAAGGACGCAGGGTTGCGCCAACGGAGAAGTGCAGATAGTCCACGCCGCGCGCCGCCAGTTTTTCCAGCAGGTACATGGTGTCGTCAAAGCGAATGCCCGGGACTTCCATCTCTTCCGGTGAGAAGCGGTAGCCGATAATGAACGCATCGTCCGCGTACTGGCGCACCATTTTATGGGTGATATCCAGCACCGCCAGCGGGAATTTGGCGCGGTTGTCGCGGCTGCCGCCCCACGCGTCATCGCGCTGGTTGGAGTTCGGCGAGTAGAACTGCTGGATCAGATAGGTGTTTGCCCCGTGGATTTCCACGCCGTCAAAACCGGCCTGGATCGCACGACGAACCGCCTCGCCAAACTTGCCAATCATGGCTTCCACTTCTTCGCCGGTCAGGGCAACCGGAGTCGCGGCACCGTCGCGCGGCGCGGCAACGGCGCTTGGGCCAACCGGGGTACGGCCACCGATCAGTTTCGGATCAACCATGCGGCCGCCGTGGTAGATCTGCAGCAGCGCTTTGGAACCTTTAGATTTGATCGCCTCGGCGATTTTCGCCAGACCCGCGATTTTCTCGTCGCTGTCGATACCGATCGCGCCCGGGAAGGCCAGGCCGAGATCGTCGACGAAGCAGCACTCGACGATAATGGTGCCGATGGCGCCCGCGCGTTCGCGATAGTACTCCACCAGCTCGCCGGTGACCGTACCGTCATAGTAGCCGGTGCAGGTGGTCATCGGTGCCATCAACAAACGATTTTTCAGCTCGGTGCCATTAGGTAAGGTAAATGGGCTTAACATGCGTTCGTTCGCGTTCATATTAAAAACTCCAAACTTTAAAAATTAAGAATTCGTTATCAGGCTCTTTTTAGTTCGATATTTTTATGCTGATGTCATGCTACTAATATAACGCTTTCTTTAGTTACTAAATGAATTACGTTAGTTAATAAACTATTTAATCCCTTCGATAACATTAATAACACATTGGTGTTAGTCATATAAATAAGTTAATTCACAACAATTTAAACAATGTTAACCAGTCGCTAACGGCGCCCTCATTTCACAAAAGAACAAATACCTATATAAAACAACGATATGAACGATAATGGATTTTCCAGATGTTACCAGAAAGATACACGCAGTTTACTCAATACATAATTAACCACATAGCTCTGTAGGGTTATTTACGGGCGATGAAAAATAGCGCCTCAATTCTCTTTTTTTGATCGCGATCAATAGTAATGGCATCTAAAGGCGCAATATATAAACATCATCTTTTTTTAATTTAACGCCGACAAAAAAGCGTTAATCCGTATTTATGGAAAATGTACAAACCCGCTTTAATAACTAAAGAAAGAAAAGAAACTAAAAAAAGCGAGCCAGCATTTTTCAGCACAAAATTCTTAACAACTTAAGACGTGACACTATGAATACAAAAACTGCTGTAACGCCTCCTGCGGCGAGTAAAGCACCAGACGGTAAATCAAAACGTCTGATGATGATGGCGCTGCCGATTGTCGTCGCCGTGCTGCTGCTGTTTGTGCCGGTGCCGGACGGGCTGCCTCCTTATGCATGGCACTACTTCGCGATCTTCGTCGGCGTGATCGTCGGCCTGATCTTCGAACCGCTGCCGGGCGCGGTGATTGGCCTGACCGGCGTGGTGGCGATTGCGCTGTTCAGCCAGTGGGTGCTGTTTAGCCCGGAACAGCTGGCTGACCCGAAGTTTAAGCTGGCGGGCGCCTCCTTTAAGTGGGCCGTAAGCGGCTTCGGTAACTCGACCGTGTGGCTGATTTTCGGCGCGTTCATGTTCGCCGCGGGCTATGACAAAACCCGCTTCGGCCGCCGCCTGGCGCTGATTCTGGTGAAATACCTCGGCCGCCGCAGCCTGACGCTCGGCTATGCGATCACCTTCGCGGACCTGCTGCTCGCGCCGTTCACCCCGTCCAACACCGCGCGCAGCGGCGGGACCATCTACCCGATCATCGCTAACCTGCCGCCGCTGTACGGCTCAAAACCTAACGATCCGAGCGCGCGCCGCATGGGTTCTTATCTGATGTGGGTCGCCATTACCGCCGCCTGTATCACCAGCTCCATGTTCCTCTCGGCGCTTGCGCCTAACCTGCTGGCGCTGGCGCTGGTGAAAAGCATCGTCGGGATTAACATCTCCTGGGGCACCTGGTTCATCGCCTTCCTGCCGCTGGGCGTGCTGCTGATTCTGACCATGCCGCTGCTGGCCTACTGGTTCTACCCGCCTGAAGTGAAGGTGAACAACGAAGTGCCGCTGTGGGCGACCCGCGAGCTGGAAAAACTGGGCAAGCTGTCCCGCAATGAAATCCTGCTGCTGGTATTCGTCTGCTGCGCCCTGCTGATGTGGATCTTCGCTGCCGCGTGGATTGAACCGGCGATGGCCGCCCTGCTGATTGTCGGCCTGATGCTGTGGACCGGCGTGCTGGAGTGGAACGACATCACCGGCAACAAGGCCGCCTGGAACACCTTCGTGTGGTTCGCCACCCTGGTTGCGCTGGCGGACGGCCTCTCCTCTACCGGCTTTATCGGCTGGCTGGGTAAAGAAGGCGGCCAGCTGATGAGCGGTATCTCTCCGGGCGTGGCGACCATCGTCCTGCTGCTGGCGTTCTACCTGCTGCACTACCTGTTTGCCAGCACCACCGCGCATACCACCGCGCTGCTGCCTGCGATGCTGACCATCGCCTCCACCATTCCGGGCATGAACATGGAAGTGTTCGTCCTGCTGATGGTGACCTCGCTCGGCATCATGGGGATTATCACCCCGTACGGCACCGGCCCAAGCCCGATTTACTACGGCAGCGGCTACCTGCCAACGAAAGACTACTGGCGCCTGGGCACTATCTTCGGTGCCATCTTCCTGGCGGCCCTGCTGCTGATTGGCTATCCGTGGATGTCCATGATGTTCTGATTCATAACCGTCGGTGGGCAACCTCCGGCGGTTTTATTTTTATGGAGTGAAGAGCTATGTCAAACAAACCCTTTGTCTACCAGAACCCCTTCCCGCTGTCTCACGACGACACCGAATACTACCTGCTGACCAACGAGCACGTCTCCGTTGCTGAATTTGACGGTCAGGAGGTGCTGAAGGTTGAGCCAGAAGCGCTCACCCTGCTGGCCCAGCAGGCCTTCCACGACGCTGCGTTCATGCTGCGCCCTTCCCACCAGCGGCAGGTTGGCGCCATCCTTAACGACCCGGACGCCAGCGAGAACGACAAATACGTTGCCCTGCAGTTCCTGCGCAACTCGGAAATTGCGGCAAAAGGCGTGCTGCCGACCTGTCAGGATACCGGCACGGCGATCATCATGGGCAAAAAAGGCCAGCGCGTCTGGACCGGCGGCGGTGACGAGGCGGCGCTGAGCCAGGGCGTGTACAACACCTATATCGAAGACAACCTGCGCTACTCCCAGAACGCGGCGCTGGATATGTATAAAGAGGTCAACACCGGCACCAACCTGCCGGCGCAGATCGACCTCTACAGCGTGGACGGCGACGAGTACAAATTCCTGTGCATGGCAAAAGGCGGCGGCTCCGCCAACAAAACCTACCTGTACCAGGAAACCAAGGCGCTGATTACCCCTGCGAAGCTGAAAAACTACCTGGTCGAGAAGATGCGCACGCTCGGCACCGCGGCCTGCCCGCCGTACCACATCGCGTTCGTGATTGGCGGTACGTCCGCTGAGGCCACGCTGAAAACCGTGAAGCTGGCCTCAACCCGCTACTACGACGCGCTGCCCACCGAGGGCAACGAGCACGGTCAGGCGTTCCGCGACGTGCAGCTTGAGCAAGAGCTGCTGACCGAAGCGCAAAATCTGGGCCTCGGCGCGCAGTTCGGCGGCAAATACTTTGCCCACGACATCCGCGTGATCCGCCTGCCGCGCCACGGCGCGTCCTGCCCAATCGGCATGGGCGTCTCCTGCTCGGCGGACCGCAACATCAAGGCGAAAATCAACCGCGACGGCATCTGGATCGAGAAGCTGGAGCACAATCCGGGCCAGTATATTCCCGAGTCGCTGCGCCAGCAGGGCGAAGGCGACGTGGTGAGTATCAATCTCGACAAGCCGATGCCTGAGATCCTGGCGCAGCTCTCCGCCCATCCGGTGTCAACCCGCCTGTCGCTGAGCGGCACCATCATCGTGGCGCGCGACATCGCCCACGCGAAGCTGAAAGAGCTGCTCGACAACGGTGAAGAGCTGCCGCAGTACGTCAAAGATCACCCGATTTACTACGCGGGTCCGGCAAAAACGCCGGAAGGCTACGCGTCCGGCTCGCTTGGCCCAACCACCGCAGGCCGCATGGATTCGTACGTCGATCTGCTGCAGTCGCACGGTGCCAGTATGATCATGCTGGCGAAAGGCAACCGCAGCCAGCAGGTAACGGACGCCTGCCACAAGCACGGCGGTTTCTACCTCGGCAGCATCGGCGGCCCGGCGGCGGTGCTGGCGCAAAACAGCATTAAGAGCCTGGAGTGCGTGGCGTATCCTGAGTTGGGCATGGAGGCTATCTGGAAAATCGAAGTAGAGAACTTCCCGGCGTTTATCCTCGTCGATGACAAAGGTAACGACTTCTTCCAGCAGATCCAGAACAAGCAGTGTAACGGGTGTTCACAGCGCTGAGTGTTAAGCCGGGTGGCGCTACGCCTACCCGGCCTATAACATGCTGTTCCGCCACATTTCCGGCAGCAGAGACAGGACGTCATTCATCATTTCCCGCTTGTCACTCCCCGGCTTCCAGATGGTCACCATCGTCTGGCTAATCCCCTGGCTGCCCACTTCGGTATTGAGCCTTTTAACCTTTTGCCAGCGCGCGGCATTAAGGTGCGTCGGCAAAAACCCCCAGCCGCATCCCTGCTCCAGCAGCCCGCGCAGCATCTCAAGCTCGTTGGTGAACACCGTGTGCCCGGAGATTTGCAGCCGCCTGGCAACCGGCTCGTCGGAGGCGTCGTGCATGATGACCTGCGGAACAAGCGACAGGTCGAGCAGCGAAAGCGGCTCCGTCGCGGCGGCAAAAAGGGCTTCTGAGGCATAGAAATCCATATCAATAGCTCCCAGCGCCCGCCACTCCATTTCGTTGCCTACGCTGCGGTTGCGCGCCTGGCAGATGCCTAAATCCGCACTGCCTTGCGCAAGCGCGCGCTCCGCCTCGTCGCGTGAGGCGCAGGTCAAACTCAGGCGAACGCTGCGCCTGGCCATGTCGGCAATCAGCGTCTGTAAAAACGCCCGCGGGGTAAAGGGATCGTAAACGAGGGCAACCTCCTGCGTCGCGCTGGAGGGCACCTCTCTGGCAAAGGCTTCAAACGCACGCACCTGGCGCATCAGCAGATGGGCCTGACGCTGAAGCTGCTCCCCCTCGGGCGTTAAGCGCAGCGTGCGCCCTTCCCGCAGAAACAGCGCGTAGCCCAGCCCGTCCTCAAGAAAATCAATTAGATCGCGCAGCGTCGTGCGATCTTTCCCGAGCTTAACCCCCGCCTGGCTCAGGCTGCCCTGCTCGGCCACGGCGGTAAACGCCTCAAGCTGGGCAAATGAATAAATTAGCGCCGCCACGTCTCTCTCCGTTTGATATTTGGGGGGAATTTCCCCCATTAAGCGTTTTTTATTATAGGCCGGAGGTTCTTAAACTGAAGCCATTCCTGAGCCAAACGAGATCAATATGAAAAACACATCCTTAAACTACACCCTGCTGGCGGGCCTGATTCTCGGCAGCCTGCTCTCCCCCGTCGCGATGGCGGCCTGCGAAGGCACGGATCTTAGCGCCTGCCCCGCGCCGTTTGATAAAACGCTCCCGGACGCGCACAAAATGCTGACCTGGAGCGAGGCCGACCGCGTGGTCGGCTTTCGCAACGACTACCGCAACTACGAGGGCGACGTTTTCCGCCATGGCAAATCCACCCCGCTCATCGCCGCCGAAAAGCCGCTCACCGACGCGCATTATCAGGTGAACGGTAGCACCTACAGCCTGAAGGACTATCTTAAGCGCCAGAACGTCAGCGGCATGCTGGTGCTGAAGGACGGCAAAATCGCGTACAAATATCTTGGCGAAGGCAATACCGACACCACGCTGTGGACCTCCCGCTCGGTGGGCAAATCGGTGGTTTCAACGCTGGTCGGCATTGCCGTCAAGGAGGGGAAAATTCACTCCCTGGACGATCTCGTCACCCGCTACGAGCCGGATTTAAAAGGCACCGCGTGGGACGGCGTGACCCTGAAGCAGCTGATCACCCACACCTCCGGCGTGGCGTGGAACGAAGACTACACCAATCCGAAATCAGACTTCGCGCAGCTGACCGAGTGCGAGGCTAAGCCGGGCACCTACGACTGCGTGCGCACGCTGGTTTCCGGTCTGCACCGCGCGCATCCGGCTGGAGAAAACTGGTCCTACTCCTCCGGCGGCGCGTGGCTGCTGGGCGACGTGCTGGAGCGCGCCACCGGCATGACGCTGGCGGCATATCTCGAGAAAAGCATCTGGCAGCCGTACGGCATGGCGAGCGACGGCGTCTGGCATTCCTACGCGAAGGGCCAGCACGACGTGGGCGCGCACGGCTTTAACGCCACGCTGGAGGACTGGGGGCGCTTCGGCGAATTTATCCTGCACAACGGCACGCTGCCGAACGGCCAGCAGATCCTGCCGGACGGCTGGGTAGCAGACGCCTCTCGCTGGACGCAGGCCAAAGGCTCCGTCTCGGACGCGCACCCGAACGGCCTTTACGGCTACCAGTGGTGGAACAACGAAGTGCCCGTCAATGCCCAACACGTGACGCCTGCGGCAAGCGACTCGCTGAAAAACTCCCTGTGGGCGTTAGGCATTTTCGGCCAGATGATCATGGTCAACCAGGCGGAAAATCTGGTGATCGTACAGTGGTCCACCTGGCCGCAGGCCGAGCCGTCGTTCAGCGCCCAGCCGCTTGAGGCCTCGCTGATGTTTAGCGCGATAGGCAACGCGCTGCGCTAGTGCGGGAAGCCGGGCAGCGCCCGGCTTTTCATCTGCGTGACGTCACAAAAACGCACTATCAATGACTTAGCGAAAAACGGCGCGTGTAAAAACGCCTATTTGTTAAGTTATTGTTGCTTATGTAACTTTTCGTCAACGAATCGTCATTGATGCGCATAACGCATCGGTCGATGCGTTTATTGCGCTTATCTATTTCGGCTTCCTGATCCAGTTTTCAAAGACAGACGAGCAAAACGTCAATGATAACACTGGAGATCACCATGTATCCCTCAACCTCACCTGCAACCGTCCGGAGCAAAGCGGGCGCGATCCTTCGCGTCACCTCCGGAAACTTTCTTGAGCAATTCGATTTCTTTCTGTTCGGCTTTTACGCCACCTACATTGCCCACACCTTCTTCCCCGCCAGCAGCGAATTTGCCTCGCTGATGATGACCTTCGCCGTTTTCGGCGCGGGCTTTTTGATGCGCCCGATTGGCGCCATCGTGCTCGGCGCGTATATCGACAAGGTAGGCCGTCGAAAGGGGCTTATCGTTACGCTGTCGATTATGGCAACGGGGACGTTCCTGATCGTGCTAATCCCCTCGTACCAGAGCATCGGGCTGTGGGCGCCGCTGCTGGTGCTGACGGGCCGCCTGCTGCAGGGGTTCTCGGCGGGCGCCGAGCTTGGCGGCGTGTCGGTCTATCTGGCGGAAATCGCCACGCCGGGGCGTAAAGGCTTTTACACCAGCTGGCAGTCGGGCAGCCAGCAGGTGGCGATTATGGTGGCCGCCGCGATGGGCTTCGCGCTCAACGCGCTACTGGCGGAGAGCGCCATTCGCGAGTGGGGCTGGCGCCTGCCGTTCCTGTTCGGCTGCATCATCGTGCCGTTTATCTTTTTCCTGCGCCGCAGGCTGGAAGAGACCGAAGAATTTAGCGCCCGCCGCCAGCATCTGGCGATGCGGCAGGTCTTCACCACGCTGCTCGGCAACTGGCAGGTCGTGGTCGCGGGCATGCTGATGGTGGCGATGACCACCACCGCCTTTTATCTGATCACCGTCTACGCGCCGACGTTCGGCAAAAAGGTGCTGATGCTCAGCGCCTCCGACAGCCTGCTGGTCACGCTGCTGGTCGCGGTCTCCAACTTCATCTGGCTGCCCATTGGCGGCGCGCTGTCGGACCGCTTCGGGCGCAAGCCGGTGCTGATTACCATGGCGCTGCTGGCGCTCGCCACCAGCTATCCGGCGCTGACGTTCTTAGCGCACGCGCCGAGCTTCTCCATGATGCTGGGCGTGCTGCTGTGGCTCTCGTTCCTCTACGGCCTGTACAACGGCGCGATGATCCCGGCGCTGACCGAGATCATGCCCGCCAACGTGCGCGTGGCGGGCTTCTCGCTGGCCTACAGCCTGGCGACCGCCGTCTTTGGCGGCTTTACCCCGGTTATCTCCACGGCGCTGATTGAGTACACCGGCGACAAGGCCGCGCCCGGCTACTGGATGAGCTTCGCGGCCGTCTGCGCCCTGCTCGCCACGCTCTACCTTTATCGCCGCCGCGCGCTGGCCCTGCAAACCGCCCGCTGAGGAGTCGCTTATGACATTTTATCGTTCCTGCATTGCCGCGCTGATCGCGTTTTCCGCCAGCACCGCCGCCGTCGCCCAGGACGTGACGGTGATGATTTCCGGCGGCTTTAAGGCCGCGCTGGAGAAGCTGGCCCCGGCTTATGAGGCCAAAAGCGGCGATCGCATCGTCCTGGTTTCCGGCCCGTCGATGGGCAAAACGCCGCAGGCGATTCCAAACCGGCTGGCGCGCGGCGAGCACGCCGACGTCACGATCATGGTCGGCACCGCGCTTGAGCAGCTTGAGCGCGACCGTCTCGTCGCGACGGGCTCGCGCGTCGAACTGGCGGATTCGCCAATTGGCGTGGTGGTCAAAAAAGGCGCGCCGGTGCCGTTAATCGGCACGGACGCCGAGCTGCGGCAAACGCTGCTGGCCGCGAGCACGATTGCCTATTCCGACAGCGCGAGCGGCCGATACGTTGAAACGCAGCTGTTCAAAACGCTGGGCATTGAGCAGCAGGCAGGCGCGAAGGCACAGAAGGTCGAGCGTATACCGGTCGCTGAAGAGGTGGCAAAAGGGAAATACGCGCTGGGCTTTCAGCAGGTCAGCGAGCTGCTGCCCGTGCCGGGCGTGACCTTCGTCGGCAAGCTGCCGGACAACCTCCAGTACATCACCCGCTTCGCGGGGGCGGTGACCCAGCGGGCGGACCATCCCGCGCGGGCGAAAGCTCTGCTGGCGTATCTTTCGTCCGCGCAGGCGCAGCAGGTGATTATCAGCACCGGCCTGCAGCCCGTCAGGGCTCAGCGTCCTTAGGCAGCTGGTACCGCTCGGTGATGAGCTTTTCCAGCTCGACCGCAATATAGGACTGGATCCGCCCGCTCTGGCGGATCAGGCCAACGGTGCGCTTCACCACCGGCTCCGTCAGGGGAACGTGGGCCAGAAGCGAGTGTTCGGCGCGCGGCATCGACATCGCGGGAACGGCCGCAATGCCCACGCCCGCCTCCACCATGCCGAGCATGGTCGTCACGTGGCGGGTTTCGCACAGGCTGGGACGCGCGGGCTGAATATGCCCGAGCAGATGGTCAAGCAGGTTGCGGTTGCCCGACGTTTTATCGAGGCCGATGTAGTCCTGCTGGTAAAACGTCTCCCAGGTCAGGCTCTTTCGTTTCGCCAGCGGGCTATCGCGCCGACAGGCGGCAACGTAGACGTCCTCCACCAGCGGCACAAACTCCACGCCGGAAGGCAGGTTGCCCGCAAAGCAAATGCCAAAATCCGCCTGCCCGCGGGTGACCGCCTCCATCACGTTTCCGGCGCTGCTGTCGATGAGCTTGATGCGCACGCGAGGGTAGCGCGCCTGAAAGCGGCGGATCACGTCCGGCATAAAATAGTAGGCTGCCGAAGGCACGGCGGCGACGGTGACCAGCCCCGTGCGCTCCTCGCTAACCTTGTCAATGTCCGCCAGCATGGACTCGACGTTATCGAGAAGCTGCGCCGACCTTTCGGCAAAATTCTGCCCGTAGAGGGTCAAGGTGACCCGGCGGGTGGTTCTGTCAAAAAGCTTTGCGCCGAGCGCGGCCTCCAGCTTTTCAATCCTGCGGCTTAGCGCCGACGGGGACAGGCAGATGGACTCCGCGGCAACGCGAAAGCTGCCGTATTCCACCAGGGCTCTGAAGGCGTAAAGGTCGTTGAGGTCAAAATTTACGGGCATGGCGTCGCGGTTTTTCCGTTATCGGGAAGACCATCATGACGGGTTTGCGCCGATTTTAACAGACCCTTAACACTTCTGCGGTTCGGCCCACGCGTCGGCGACGGCGTCCACCAGCGCCATCTCTTCCCGGCTCAGCAGCATCTCGATGTTGACCAGAATAATCATCCGCGTATCGAGCACGCCAAGGCCGAGCAGGTAGCGCCCGGAGAGCACCGAGGCCACGTCCGGCGTCGGTTTAATTTGCTCCGCCGCCACCGACAGCACGTCGGCGACGCCGTCGACCACGATGCCGACCACGCGCTCGTTAAGGTTGAGGACAATCACCACCGTGCTGTCGTCATGCGACGGGTTGGGCAAATTGAAGCGCACGCGCAAATCGACGATCGGCACAATCACGCCGCGCAGGTTGGTCACGCCGCTGATGAACTCCGGTGAGTTGGGTATACGCGTCAGGCGATCGCAGCCGCGGATCTCCTGCACTTTTAAAATATCGATGCCGTACTCTTCTTCACCCAGGCGAAAGACCAGATACTCCTGGGCGATCGCGTCGGCGCTGGCGGGCTTCGCGGCGGTTGCTACAGTCATGCTTTTCTCCCCTCCCTGTGGGGTTGTTGTACGTTGAGCGTGGAAAGCTCAACCACGTCAAGGATCAGCGCCACGCTGCCGTCGCCAAGAATGGTGGCAGCAGAGACGCCCGGTACTTTGCGGTAGTTCTGTTCGAGGTTTTTAACCACCACCTGCTGCTGGCCAATCAGCTGATCGACCCACAGCGCGTAGCGGCAGCCCGCGCTCTGCACGATAACGACGATGCCGTCATCGGCCGACGCCTCGCCCGCCACGGAGAGCCGCTGGCGCAACAGCACCAGCGGCAGGTATTCACCGCGCACCTGCAGCAGACGCTCCTCGCCGACAAAGCGGCACAGCATCTCCTCGGCAGGGCGCAGGGATTCCATCACCGCGCCGAGCGGCAGGACGTAAATCTCGTTGCTGACCTTCACCAGCATGCCGTCGAGGATAGCCAGCGTCAGCGGCAGGATAATGCGGATGGTGGTGCCCGCGCCCGGCGTGGAGAGCACGTCCACATGGCCGCCCATCGCCAGGATGTTGCGCCGCACCACGTCCATGCCGACGCCGCGCCCGGAGACGTCCGTCACGCTGTCGGCGGTTGAGAAACCGGCGGCGAAGATCAGCATCCACACGTCGTCGTCGCTCATGGAGTCGCTGAGCGTCATGCCCTGAGCGCGCGCCTTGGCGAGGATCTTCTCGCGGTTCAGCCCCGCGCCGTCGTCGCTGACCTCAATCACGATATTGCCGCCGTGATGTTCGGCAGAGAGCGTCAGGTTCCCGACGGCGGACTTGCCCTTCGCCACGCGCACCTCTTTCTCTTCGATGCCGTGGTCAAGGCTGTTGCGCACCAGGTGGGTGAGCGGATCGATAATGCGCTCAATCAGGCTCTTATCCAGCTCCGCCGAGCCGCCCTTCAGCGTCAGTTCCACCTGCTTGTTAAGGCGGCTACCGAGGTCGTGCACCAGCCGCGGGAAGCGGCTGAAGACGTAGTCCATCGGCATCATGCGGATAGACATCACCGACTCCTGCAGCTCGCGGGTATTACGCTCCATCTGCGCCACGCAGCCGGAGAGCAGATCGTAGCTCGCCGGATCCAGCGTGCGCGACAGCTGCGACAGCATCGCCTGGGTGATGATCAGCTCGCCCACCTGGTTAATGATCTGGTCAACCTTGCTGACCGCCACGCGAATGCTGCCCGACTCCGGGTTCACCGCGCGCGCGGGCGGCGGCGCTTTCGGCGCGGGCGCGGGCTTTTCCACAACCGGCTTCACGGCGACCGGCGCAGGCGCGTCCGCAACGGGCTTGACCTCAATCTGGCTGGCGTCCAGCACGAAGCAGAGCACGGCGGTGATATCGTCCGCCGTCGCGCTGGTCAGCAGGGTAGCGTGCAGGCCGTTTGCGGTCGTTTCGATCGCCAAAAGCTCCCCCATGTTCTCCAGCTCTTCGCGCAGCATCGCCTGCTCGCGGGCGTCGATGTTGCTCAGGGTGACGCTTAGCGTGATTTCGTCATCCGACGCCGCAGCAGCGGGCTGAGGCTTCGCTTCAGGGGCAGGAGCCGCCTGCGGCGCCTTGCCGTCAAGGGCGATCTCCCTCAGGGCTTCGCAGATATAGCGAAAGCTTGCCTCGTCCGGCTCCTGAGAAGACTGATAGGCTTCCAGTTGCGCTTGCATAATGTCTTTACATTCCAGAAAAAGGTTAACGATCGTCCGGCTCAGCGTCCGCTCCCCTGCCCGCGCCTGGTCAAGCAGGTTCTCCAGCAGGTGCGTGGTCTCCTGCAGAGCGGTGAAGCCAAACGTGCCCGCGCCGCCCTTCAGCGAGTGCGCGGCGCGAAAAATGGCGTTCAGCTGCTCCTGCTCAGGGGCATCGACGTCAAGCTGGAGCAGCTGCTGCTCCATCTCCGCCAGCAGCTCTTCGGCCTCGGTGAAAAAAATCTGCGAAAAATCATAAATGTCCATCGGTATAGCCCTGCACGTTTTGCAGATCCACGCCGTCGAGCACGCTCTGCGCGCGCTGCGCCTGCGTATCCTCGAGGCGGATCTCCTGCTCCTTCGAGCGGCTGAGCACCAGAATGCTGATGCGGCGGTTTACCGCGCTGTCGGGCGAGGTATTTTCCAGCGGCATGCGGCTGGCGGTGCCAATCACGCGCAGGAAGCGCTCGTCGTTAAGCCCGGCCCGCACCAGCACCCGCCGCGCGGCGTTGGCGCGTCCGGCGGAAAGCTCCCAGTTGCTGTAGCCCGCCCCGCCGCCCGCGTAGGGCAGCGAATCGGTATGCCCCGTCAGGCTCAGCGCGTTCGGCAGCTCCTGAAGCAGCGGCACCAGCGCCTGCAAAATGCCGTTCATGTAAGATTCCGGCAGCTCGCTGCCCACGCGGAACATCGGCCTGTCCTGCGAGTCGGTGATCTGGATCAGCAGCCCGTCGTTGGTCAGGTTCAGCAGAATGTTGGATTTGAAGTTGTTCAGCCGCGGGTCCGTTTCGATCATCTTTTGCAGCTTTTCCTTCGCCTGCTTCAGGCTTTCGATGCGCTTCTGCCTGTCGCTGCTGTGGGTCTGGCTTTTAAACACCTCGCCCTGCTGCTTGAGAATGTCATCCCCGCCGCCGGGAATGACGCTGTCGCTCAGGCTGGTTTTGTTGCCGTTCGCCATTGACGGCTTCAGCGGCATGCGGAAGTAGTCGGCAATCAGCTCTCTTTCCATGTCCGTGGACTGCGAGAGCAGCCACATCACCAGAAAGAACGCCATCATGGCGGTCATAAAGTCGGCATAGGCAATCTTCCACGTCCCGCCGTGGTGCGCGTGCTTTTTCTTTTTGCGCTTGCGCGAAATGATGACAGGCGTGACGTTTTTCATGCTGCGCTATCCGCCGCTTTGGTTTTCAGCGTGGCGTTGGATTTCACTTCGCGAACGTGCTCCTCCAGCTCTTCAAACGACGGGCGCTCGCTGGTGAAAATGGTTTTGCGGCCAAACTCAACGGCGATCTGCGGGGCGTAGCCGTTGAGGCTGGAGAGCAGCGTGACCTTGATGCACTGTAAAATCTTGACCTGATCGGAGCTTTTCTGGCGCAGCAGCGTCGCCAGCGGCAACACGAAGCCGTAGGCGATAAGAATGCCGAGGAAGGTGCCCACCAGCGCGTGGCCGATCAGCATGCCAAGCTCCGCCGCCGGGCGGTCGGCCGAGCCGAGCGCGTTGACCACGCCCATCACCGCCGCCACGATGCCAAACGCCGGAAACGCGTCGCCGACGGTATTCAGGCTGTGCGCGGGCACTTCCAGCTCCTCTTCGCAGGTCTCGATCTCTTCATCCATCAGGGCTTCGATTTCGTGCGAGTTCATGCTGCCGCCGATCATCAGGCGGAAGTAGTCGAGAATGAAGTTGCTGAGCATCGGGTCGCTCATCAGGCGGGGATAGGCGCTAAAAATGTCGCTGTTCTGCGGGTCTTCAATGTCCTTTTCCAGCGACATCAGCCCGTGAACGCGGCTTTGCGACAGCAGCAGGAACATCAGCGCCATCAGGTCCATGTAGACCGCTTTGTTGTAGCGCTTGCCCACGAACAGCTTGACCAGCGCCCTGCCGGTCGCCTTGAGGGATTTGACGTTGTTGCCAACGATAAACGCCCCCACCCCGGCCCCGCCGATAATCAGCAGTTCCAGCGGCTGGAACAGCGCCATCAGATTACCGCCGGACAGCAGAAAACCACCAAACACGGTCAGAATGACAACAAGATAGCCAACAATAACTAACACACTCTCTCCTTTTACTTATTTGACCGATGCCGGCTTCCCGGCATCGGGTAAACGCCATCTTGCGCACTGCCGCCGTTGGGTTATGCCGTCATGATTTCCGGCGCGGCAAAGTTCCCCAGCAGCCCGGTTGGGCTCACCTGGGACTTCTTCAGCGCGCGCGACGGCGGGCTGCACAGGCTGCAGGTAAATGGGTTTTTAATAAATTCCGTGGTGACGATAAAACCGCCGCCGCACACGCTGCAGGCCTTACGGGAAATAATGCCGCAGTCGATAAAGCGTAATAATGTCCAGGCGCGGGTTAATCCCAGCACCGGCTTTTCATCGGAGCAGGTGCTGCACTGCTCGAGATAAAGACGATAGGTCTTCATCAGCATTTCAATCGGACGCCCCTGCTCGGTCTTTTTCAGGTACAGATAAATGTTGTAGAACATCGAAGAGTGAATATTCTGCTCCCACGACATAAACCAGTCTTCAGAAAAAGGCAGCATGCCTTTTGGCGGCGGACACCCGCGTAATTCTTTATATAAGCGCAGGAGGCGACGACGGCTTAATGACGTTTCAGACTCCAGCACCTGCATCCTTGCGCCGAGCGAAATTAACCCCATCGCAATATTGACTTCATGAATTTCCTGCAGCAGGCTTTTTCCATCACACATATTATGCCTCCTGCGCCGCAACGGCATCTTCATCGCTTAATGCATTAAGCAGATTGGTCGACAAAATAATACCGGTGTGGATCTGCTGGAGCGCTTCGATACGAGAATCCTTAGTCAGATTTTCAATTACCACTTCATCATCTACGCGCAGACGACAAATAAGCTGATTTGTCGTCGCCAGCTTCATGAGCTGCGGCAGCGAAAGTTCTTTTAGATTGTCAATGGTCCCCTCGGATAAACCAAGGCGAAAACCCGCGGCGAATTTATCCTGGCGAATAAGCTGCTGGGCCAGCAGCAAATAGGACAGGTTAATGTCATGGATATTCTGTAAATACTCGTCGAAGTTGGACACAGGCGAAAGCTCCCAATGTTTTAGGCCAGAATATGGCATATCAGCTTAAAGGATTAAAACAACTTAACTGATGCAGAGAGTCTTTTGGTATTGATATTCACTGAAGTAAGTCACTCTTCTTCAGTAAATGATTTGTCTTCATTCAATGCCAAAGGAGGCTGCATCTCAAAACTGCAAAAATCATAAACATTAAGAATTTTCGGAACAAGAGCCAGGAATCGTCCTAAATCGGGCGATTAATGTTAACCCATTGATTTAAATCATGTTAACAACGTTGTTAAACGTTATTAAACCTCATCTTTAAGGTTCACGCCTGCGTTGTGCATCTTTCAATCGCGTGAATGTTAATAGCCTGTTTTTATTTTGAAGAGGCTTCCATACGGCTTCTTAACCTTTTTAGCGCCAGGCTATGGAGCTGGCTGACCCGCGTCTCGGTAATATCAAAGACCAGGCCAATCTCTTTCATATTCATATCCTGAAGATAATAGAGCTGCAGTAATATCTGCTCTCTTTCAGGGATAAACTGAATATGCTCCGTAATCTTTTCTATCAGGTTTTGCCTGACGGCATCATGCACCGGATTGATCGATTCATTCTCATCGTCACAGGATTCCCAGCTGTCGGCATAATTTTCCTGCAGTTCGTCGACGGAATACATCTGGCTGCTGTTATTATCCGCCAGCATCTGCTGAAATTCCTTCAGCGTCACGCCCATCCGTTCTGCAATATCCGTCTCGGTCGCTTCACCGCCCTTTTCCTGCTCTATCTGCTGTATTATGGCGACAATTTCCCGCGAATGCGTTCTCACCCGTCGCGGAACCCAATCGCTTTCTCTGAGCTCGTCTAATAACGCCCACTTCACGCGCTGGCTAATCCACGCGCTGAGCGCAACGCCTTTCTTCGGGTCAAAGGTCTCTACCGCATTTAAAAAGCCTATCGATCCGGCCTGAATTAAATCATCCAGCTCGACGCTGGCAGGAAGCCGCTTATGCAAGCGCAGCGCTTCCTGCCGCACAATAAAGTGATACTTTGACCAGACTACCGATTTATCTTCCAGCCCTTCGGCCGTATAAATACCATCCACGATTGTATTCCACCCGCTATTCTCTTTGAGAATTATCCGGTGAAATGGCGCATTCAAATAGTGCAATAAGCCCTTATAAAAATGCGCATTCTATTACTTTATTTCGCGCTAACGTTTAACGCTAAATAAGACATTATTCATAGCGGTAGTTATCGGGATTAAAACGTTTCCCACTGGGCAAGCGCGTCATCCTGCTGGCGCTGCGGCTTGCGCTGTTCAGTGGAAACTTTCTCCTGAGCGCGCGCGTTGTCCAGCCTGAACTGCGCCACCAGCGTTTCCAGCGCGTCGGACTGGGCCTCCAGCTCGCCCGCCGCCAGGGCCGCTTCCTCAACCATCGCCGCGTTCTGCTGCGTCACCAGATCCATTTCGTTCACCGCCTGCGAAATCTGGTTAATGCCCGCGCTCTGCTCGTCCGACGCGGAGGTGATTTCGCCCATAATCTGCGTCACCTGCGCCACGGAGGTAACGATATCCTGCATCACCGCGCTGGCCTGCCCGACCTGGCGCGAGCCGATATCGATGTTGCTCACGCTGGTGTTAATCAGCTGGCTGATCTCTTTCGCCGCATCGGCGCTGCGCTTCGCCAGGTTGCGCACCTCTTCCGCGACCACCGCAAAGCCGCGGCCCTGCTCGCCAGCGCGCGCCGCTTCTACCGCCGCGTTAAGCGCCAGAATGTTGGTCTGATTGGCTATGCTGTCGATCACGCCGTTGATGTCGGCGATCTGACGGGAGCTGGTGGTGATCTGCGCCATAATCTGCTCCAGGCTCTGCATCACCTCGCCGCCGCTGTGGGCGTTGGTGCTCGCCCCTTCCGCCAGCTCGCGCGCCGCGTGGGCGTTGTCCGCATTCTGACGCACGGTAGTTTTGATCTGCTCCATACTGGCCGCCGTCTCCTGCAGCGCCGCCGCCTGCTCTTCGGTACGGGAGGAGAGATCGTTATTGCCGTGGGCGATTTCCTGCGCGTTGCTGTGGATGCGCTGCACGCTTTCGCGAATGCCGAGAATGGTGCCGGTCAGGGAGGTGCGCATGGTTTCCAGCTCGGTCAACATGCTGCCGATTTCGTTCTGGCTGCCGCTCTCAATCGCCTGGCTCAGATCGCCCGCCGCCACGCTGCGCAGCGACGCCACGGTGCTTTCCATCCGGCGCACCAGCGTTTCGCGCAGCCAGTAGCGTACGGCGAACAGCATTACCGCAGCGGCGATTAGCACCGCAATGCCAAGGCCCAGCATAATCTGGTAGCCGCGGGCGGATTCGCGAATGTAGCTTTCGCTCAGGCGCGCGCTCTCGTCGGTATACTGCTCAACCTTGTTGCGCAGCGTGGTGCGCATGTCCATGTCATGCTCAATCGAGCCGGTATATCCCGCCGGATTGCCCAGGTAGCCGAGCTTCGCTTCCGCCGCCTTATAGACCTCGTTGAACGCCGCATTCACCTCAGCCGCCAGGCGGCTCTCTTCCGGCGTGTTAAACGGCGATGCCATAAAATCGTCCATATTACGGCGGGCAATTTTCACTACGTTATGGGTATGCTTAGTGACGTTCTCCGATACCGGATTGCCCAGCGCGGCCTGCAGCATAAGGCCGTTGGTGTTAGCCATCACGGCGCTGATGTTATAGGCCGCGTCGCGCATCTGGTCGTTATTTTCCGCGGCCAGCGCCATGCGCTTGAAGTTTTGGTTATTGCTGACGGCGTCATAGACCGAATAGGCCGTAACGCTAAAGAGCAAAGCGGCAAAGAGCCCGATAATCAGGCTTACCGCGGTATAAATTTTCAGTTTCTTTAACATAGATTCTCACCTGCCGCGCGCGGGTAAACCGTACGCGGCGGCACCTGTTGAGGTTGGATTGGGAAATAATTAGCTGTTAAACAGATTCATCTTCTGCATGTTTTTGTAGACGTACATTGAGGCGTTCAGCGCCAGATCGGACATCTGCGATTCCGCCATCAGCGACACCAGCACGCCCGTGTCGGCACCGATGGCGGTATCCACCTTGACCTTCATGTCGATGATCATCACGTCACCGGATATATCCAGCGCGTCCAGCTGCTGCAGCTGGGTGCCCAGCTCGGCCTGGGCCTTGCCTAGACGGTCAATGCCCGCGTCGACGGCCTCGCCTGCGGCTTTTAGCGCGTCCTCCAGCGCGTCGTCATCCATTTTTTCTTTAGACAGCTCGTCAATGGCGGTCTGAAGAATGCCGAAGATATCGTCAAAGATTTCACTGCCCAGATGGCCTACCTGCATTTCCGTGCCGTCGGCAACGGTCTGCTTCCGCGCTTCATTGCCGCCGTCATAGGTGCCATCTTCCAAAAACGCGGGCTTGCCCGTCTGGAAACCGCCAAAGATATAGCGGCCGTTGCCGTCGCGGCTGTTGGCGAGATCCAGCATATTCTGGCGAATGCCCTCGATCTCCTTGCCCAGGGCATTGCGATCCGCATCGGAATAGGCGCCCGACCCCGCCGCCACAAGCTTTTCTTTCAGCGTGGTGGTAAGCAGGTTCCCTACCCCGCTCAGGATGTTGTCCTCGTGCTCGAGCGCG
The DNA here is from genome assembly GCF_041399425.1 of Enterobacter sp. KBR-315C3_2022. Taxonomy (NCBI): domain Bacteria; kingdom Pseudomonadati; phylum Pseudomonadota; class Gammaproteobacteria; order Enterobacterales; family Enterobacteriaceae; genus Enterobacter; species Enterobacter sp. KBR-315C3_2022. Next base: position 75,029 of record NZ_JBGKEB010000001.1, on the reverse strand, counting down.
CCGCGCGTTCGGGAGCGCACGTCGCTATACAGCTCAAGCTTTGCCAGCGCATCCTTATACTTCACCGCGTCGGTAGCCGCGGCCGGATCGTCCGAGGCTTTCAGCAGCGTTTTGCCCGCCGACATCCGCAGGTAGGTTTCATTGCTCTGGCTCATGCGCGCGGACATGCTTTGCGCGCTCTGCTGATACATATAAAGCGTACTCAATCGCATTTTTTCTTCCCCTATCGGATCGCGAGCAGCGAATCAAACATGTCGTTGGCGGTTTGCAGAAGCTGCGCGTTGGCGCGGTAGTACTGCATAAACATGTCGAGGTTGATCTTCTCTTCGTCCATGCTCACGCCGGAGAGCGCCTGCCTGGTGTCAAACTTGGTCTTCATATCGGTTTCCGCGCTCACGAGGTTGGATTTGACGCTGCGCGCGTTATCCCCGATGGTGCCGACCAGGCTGGCGTAGGCCTCCGCCAGCGTGCTGTTGCCGATCAGCTTTTCGTCCTGGATCTTCAGCATCAGCTCGAGGTTTTTGTTGTTCGCTTTATCAGCGGGATCGTTTGAGTCTGAGGCGGCAAACCCCTGGGCGTCGGTAATTTTGCGGCTCAGCCCCTCGGCGGCGCCGGACATCGGGTTAAAGGTAAAGCTGTCGCCATCTTCCACCGTTGCCGGGTCGGGTAGCTGGATCTTGAGGCCGTCGAACTGGATCCCGTCAGGTCCGGTCGCATACGGAATGTCCCGCCCGTCCGCCCCCGTCACGCGCCAGCTCCCCGCGGCATCGTCGTAGCTGATGGTGTACTCTTCTGAGTTCACGCTGCGAAAGGAAGTCACCTCAATTTTTCCGAGCCTGCCCGTCCCCTGATTGTCGCTGTTCGCGCGCGCGGTGATATCCGGCAGCGTGAAGAGATCGCCACCTGGAGAACCGTTCGGCAAATAGCCTTGTCCGTTCTGCTCGTTCATCCGGCTGGCCATGACGAAGGCCATCTTGTCCAGCTCCTCGCGCGCCAGCGCCAGATCCTCATTGCGGAACGTAAACAGCCCCGCCAGGCGGCCTTTGGTAATGCGGTCTTCGTCGAGCGGCGTCTCACTGCCGTTGGCATCCACGTAGGAGACGATGGTTTTGTTCGGGTCGTTGTCAGACATTGAGGTTTTCAGCGCGTAGACTTTATCGCCGGAAACCAGCGGACGTCCGTCCGGGAGAGCGACGTCAACGCGCCCGCTCTGGGCGTCCTCCGACACCTCAATCCCAATCTGGTTGCTGATCTCCTCCAGCAGCACGTCGCGGCGGTCCAGCAGATCTGCTGGCGGCGTGCCGGAACCCTGCGCGCGCTCGAGCTGCTTGTTAATCTCCGCCAGCTGTTTGGTATAGCTGTTGAGATCCTTAACGCTCTGCTCAATCTGGGTATTGGTGCTTTTTTCCAGCCCGCTCAGGCGCTTGCCGCTGGCGTTGTAGCGGCTGGCGAGCGAGCCTAAGGCGTTATACACCGCCGAACGCGCCGCCGCGTCTTCCGGTGTGGTGCTGAGCGTCGACATCGCCTTGAACAGGTTACCGAGCGACACCGAGACGTTGTCCGACTCGTCGGCCAGCATGTTGTCGATATCCGCCAGCTGCTCCATGCGCCCGTTGAGGAAGGAATACTGGGAGATAGCGCCGCGAAGCTGGTTGTTGGCAAAGGCATCGTAGGCGCGCTCAATGCCGTTCACCTGCGCGCCGAAGCCGAAAAAGCCCTGCTGCGTCGACATGCCGCCCAGCTCGCCGATGATCATGTTGCGGCGGCTGTAGCCGTGCGACATGCCGTTGGTCAGGTTATCACCGGTCGCCCGGAGCGCCGCCTGCGCAACGCTTAAGCCACCTCGGGCCAGGTTATATAAATTATTCATAGGGTCTGGATAGTCTCCGTTCGCAGACCCGCTGCTTATCTCCGGGCCTGAAAGTTCATGGTTCTGCTTATTTCATCGGTGATAAAAAAATTCTCTAAAAAATTTTATCGAGATCGTTTTTATAGGCGTTCACGCCCTGCTGAATATCGCCCTTCACCTTCTGAATAATGGTGATGAGCTTTTTGGCGTAGGCCGGGTCCGTCGCGTAGCCGCCCGCCTGCAGCGCTTTCGCCCCCTGCTCCGCGGAATCGGACTGCATCACGCCGCGGTAGCGCGGATTTTTGGTCAGCAGCTTCGCGTAGTCGCTCAGCGCGTGCTCGTAGGAGTCATACACGCGAAACGCGGCCTTCACCTTCTGCTTCACGCCGTTGACGTATTCGGTAGTGGTAATTTCGGTGGTTTTGCCGCGCCAGTCGCCGGTGGCCTTAATGCCGAACAGGTTGTGGCTCGGCGAGCCGTCGGCGGCAGGGATTTCCCGCTTGCCCCAGCCGGACTCCAGCGCCGCCTGCGCCAGGATCAGGTGCGGATGCAGCCCGCTCTCCTGCGCGGCCTCCTGCGCCGGGCGCAGCAGGCGGGAGATAAACGGATGCGCCCCTTCGGCGGGCTTCGCAAACGACACCGGCGCGGGCAGGCGCAGGGGGCCGGTGGCAGGAACGGGCGACAGGCCGGGACGGGAGAAGTCGCGCCCCGGCGCAGTCACCGCTGGCGCATCGCTTTCGCCGCCGAGCTGGCGGACGATAAGATCGGCAAAGCCGAGCTGGCCGCTCCCGGCAATGTTCTGCGCGACCTGCTGATCGTGCATGGCGGTGTACATCTCGGCGGACTGGCTGTTCATCAGCTCGTCCTTGAAGGTGGCGTCGCGCATGCTTTTCATCATCATCTGCACGAAAATCCCCTCCATCTGCTTCGCCGCCGCCTTAAGCGCGCCGGGCGACGCGCGCCCGGCCTCCCGCTTCAGCGCGTCGAGCGAGCGCACGTCAAAGGCGGGCCGATCGAACTTGTCGAAGGCGTTCATCAGTTCACCTCCAGCTTCGCGCGCAGGCAGCCGGCGTTCTTCATCGCCTGAAGCACGGACATCAGCTCGTTCGGCGTAGCGCCAAGGCCGTTCAGCGCGCGGATCACCGCGTTGAGATCGGTGCTGCTGCGCACGTGCTGCAGCGAGCCGCCGCTGTCGCGCACGGAGATGTCCGTCTGCGGGACCACCACCGTTTCGCCGCCGCCGAACGGCGTATCCGGCTGGCTGACCACGTTGTTCTGCATCACCTCCACGGTCAGCGAGCCGTGCGCCACCGCGCAGGAGTCGAGCGAGACGTGGCGGTTCATCACCACCGAGCCGGTGCGGGAGTTAACGATCACCTTCGCGTCCTGCACGTTCACCCGCAGCGGGATGTCCTGAATATTGGCAAGGAAACGCACGCGCGACGGGCCGTCCGGCGGCGCGAAGAGGCGCACGGTGCGCGCGTCTTCCGGGATGGCCGCCCCGCCGCTGTAGCGCTGATTGATGGCGTCGCTGATCTGCTGCGCCAGCGAGAAGTCGCTCTCGTTGAGCTGCAGGCGGACGATATTCTGCGTGGCGAAGTCGTTCGGCACCTCGCGCTCGACGGTCGCGCCGCCGCTGATCCGCCCGCCGTTGAGCTGGTTGACCTGCACGCGGCTGCCGCCCGCCTGCGCGCCTGCGCCGGAAATCAGGATATTGCCCTGGGCGATGGCGTAGATCTGGTTGTCCGCGCCCTTGAGCGGCGTCATTAGCAGCGTTCCGCCGCGCAGGCTTTTGGCGTTACCGACGGAGGAGACCACGATGTCGAGCTTATCGCCGGGGCGGGCAAACGGCGGCAGCTCGGCGGTCACCATCACCGCCGCAATGTTTTTCAGCTGCATGTTGGTGCCCGCCGGCACGGTGATCCCGAGCTGGGAGAGCATGTTGTTCAGGCTTTGCCCGGTAAACGGCGCCTGCATGGTCTGGTCGCCCGTGCCGTCGAGGCCGACGATCAGGCCGTAGCCCATCAGGGAGTTCGAGCGCACGCCCTGCACCGTCGCCAGATCGCGAATGCGCTCCGCGCTGGCGAGCTTCGGCGCGCTCAGCATCATGCCGTAGAGCAGGATGCTTAAGAAAAACAGGATAGATTCTTTTTTCATGGTCATATCAGAAAGGAGAAAGGTTCAGGAACAGGCGCTGCAGCCAGCCCATGTTCTGCGCTTCGTTGATGTAGCCGTTGCCGACGTACTCGATGCGCGCGTCCGCCACCTGGGTGGAGGGCACGGTGTTGCCGCCGCTGATAAAGCGCGGGTTCACCACGCCGGAAAAGCGGATAAACTCCGTGCCCTGGTTAATGGCGATCTGCTTTTCGCCCACCACGCGCAGGTTGCCGTTGGGCAGAAGCTCGTTGACGGTCACGGTGATGGTGCCGGTAAAGGTGTTGCGCGCCGCCGCGCCGCCCTTGCCGGAAAAATCATTTTTGCCTTCGGCTTCAAAATCCGCCTTGCCGTCGCCGAGCCAGCCATTCAGTTTGGTCGGCACCGCGATCAGCCCCATCCCGGCCGATCCATTACGGTTGGCACTGGCGGAGGAGCTTTTGCTGGCGCTCACGTTCTCCTGCAGCAGGATCGTCAGCGTATCGCCGACGTTGCGCGGGCGGCGGTCTTCGAACATCGGCTGATAGCCGTAGTTCATCCCCTGCCCCGCCTGAAACAGCGAGCCGCCGGTCGCTGCCGGTGCCATCGGTAATGGTGTTGCCGTCGTCGGGCCTTCAACGAGCTTGCTTTGCATAATGTGCGCGCAGCCGCTCAGCAGCAGCACGCTTGCCGCCAGCGCAAAACGGGCGACGGCAGGACGATTCATTGAGAGTGTTTTCATATCAGTGTCGATAAAATATCTGGCCGCGCGGGCGGCCAGAAAGAGGACATTACAGCTGGGAAAGACGCTGCAGCATCTGGTCCGATGCCGAAACCGCCTTGCTGTTGATTTCGTAGGCGCGCTGCACCTGAATCATCGTCACCAGCTCTTCCGCCACGTTGACGTTGGAGATTTCGACGTAGCTCTGCTTCAGCGTGCCCGCGCTCTCCATGCCGGGGTTCAGCTCGTTCGGCGCGCCGGAGGCCTGCGTCTCCCTGTAGAGGTTGCCGCCCACGCTTTCGAGGCCCGCGTTGTTGACGAAGGTGGTCAGGGTCAGCTGGCCGATCTGCTGCTCTTCCGCCTGGCCGGGAATTTTGGCGCTCACCATGCCGTCGCTGCCGATGGTGATGCTTTTGGCATCCTGCGGGATCACGATCCCCGGCTGAATCGGGTAGCCTTCGGCGTTCACCAGCTGGCCGTCCGGGCTTTTGGAGAAGTGGCCGTCGCGGGTGTAGGCGGTGCTGCCGTCCGGCATCTGCACCTGGAAGAAGCCCTCGCCATCAATGGCGACGTCAAACTCGTCGCCGGTCTGGTTCATCCCGCCCTGGGTGTGCACGCGCTGGGTCGAAACCGGGCGCACGCCGGTACCGAGCTGTAAACCGCTCGGCAGGGTGTTCTGCTCGGTCGACTGCGCGCCCGGCTGGCGCATGTTCTGGTACAGCAGATCCTGGAACACGGCGCGCTGGCGCTTGAAGCCGTTGGTGTTCACGTTCGCCAGGTTGTTGGAGATGACGTCCATGTTGAGCTGCTGCGCTTCCAGCCCGGTTTTAGCGATCCATAAAGAACGAATCATGTTGAGACTCCTTGCGCGAGCTTAGCTCACGCTCAATAGCTGGTTAGCCTTCTGGGCGTTTTCGTCGGCGGTGCGAATCACCTTCATGTTCATGTCGAAGCCGCGAGAGTTGGCGATCATCTGGGTCATGGCGTGGACCGGGCTAACGTTGCTGCCCTCAAGGGCTTCCGGCGTGAGGCGCAGGGTTTCATCCTGCGCCAGCGCGCCGCCCGCCGCCGGGCGAAACAGGCCGTCGTCGCCGTGCCGCAGGTCGCCGATCTCCGCGTTGACCAGCCTGATGCGCCCAACCGGGACCAGCGCCGTCGGGTCATCGCCCATGCCGAGCGCCGAGACGGTGCCGTCGGTGCCGATGGTGACGTGGGACTGCGGCGGCACTTCCAGCGGGCCGCCGTCGCCCATCAGCGGGCGGCCGTTGACGCTCAGCGCCCCCGCCTGGTTGACTTCAATCGCCCCGTTGCGGGTATAGCCTTCGCTGCCGTCGGCCAGTGCCACCGCCAGCCAGCCGTTTTGCGGCAGCGCCACGTCCAGGCTGCGCCCGGTGTGGGTGATGGGCCCCATGGTGGCGTCGTGAAACGGGGTGGATTCCGCCACCAGCGCGCGGGTGCGCAGGGTTTCGCCTTCGACAGGCACGGCACGAAAAGCGGCGAGCTGCGAGCGGAAGCCCGCCGTCGAGCTGTTCGCCAGATTGTTTGAGGTGACCGCCTGGCGGTTAAGCGCCGCGTTGGCGGCGCTCATGGCGGTATAGATAGCGCGATCCATAGCTCAGCCCTAGCGCAGGTTAACCAGCGTCTGAAGCACTTCAGACTGGGTTTTGATGGTTTGCGAGTTGGACTGGTAGTTACGCTGGTAGACGATCATGTTGACCATCTCGTCGCCCAGCTCGACGTTCGACTGCTCCACCATGCCGCCCGCGATATCGCCGAAGCTGCCGCTGCCGGAGATGCCGATAAACGGCGTGCCGGACTGCACGCTTTCCGCCCACAGGTTATTGCCCTGCTGTTCCAGACCGCCCGGGTTGGCGAAGTCCGCCAGCACCACCTGGGCCACGATCTTGCGCTGGCCGTTGTTGTAGATCGCGGTGATTTCGCCGCTTTCGCTCACTTCGTAGCTATTGAACTTACCCAGCTTCTGGCCGTTTGCCTCGGATTTTGCGACGTCGTCCGATGCGTACTGGGTCATTTTGCTCAGATCCAGCTCCATCTCGATGGGCGCGCCGCCGTTCCATGAAACCCCTTTCACGGTGCCGATGCCGGAAGAGGTGAGCTTGCCGTCATCGGTGTACGCCAGGGGGATCTCGGTAAATTTCGGATCTGTTCCGTCCATTTCGGGCGCGGTGCCGTCCTGCGCGAAAGCCGTCCACTGGTTGTCACCGGTCTTAACGAAATAGACCTTAATCGTGTGCTCATTGCCCAGGCTGTCGGTGGCCCTCATTTCGCTGAAGTAGCTGTAGGTATCGCCTTTTTCCGGATCGAACTTAGTAGGATCGAGGGGATCGTGTCCTGAGTTAAGGTTGCCACTCATGGAGCCTTTCGTGGTGGCCTCCGGCGGCACATCCTCTTTTGGAATGCGGATAGGCCCCACCGGCGCGCCGGGGTTGATGACCCCGTCCGTCGCCTGATAGCCGCTCAAGAACAGGCCGTTGGTTCGGTTGACGATGTAGCCGTTCTCATCTTCCTTAAACTGGCCGTTACGCCCGTAGAACACGCTCCCGGCGGAATCCACCATGCGGAAGAAGCCGTTGCCGTTAATGCCCATATCCAGCGGAGAGCTTCCTCCCGCCAGCACGCCGTTGCTGAATTTCTGATCGACGCTCGCAATCTGTACGCCCATGCCGTTCGAACCGGCAAAGATATCGGCGAAGGAGACGGAGCCCGCCTTAAAGCCGACCGTTTGCGAGTTGGCAATGTTGTTACCCACCACGTCCAGCGCTTTTGCCGCGGCGCTAAGACCGCTAAGACCTTGTGAAAAACCCATGATTAATTTCCAGAAGTAAGTTTATTTTTGAATGACGAACACTTTGTCCATTTCAATCGGATCGTGGTCCTGCAGATGCAGGATCGGCCCGCGCGGCCCCATCGTGACGCCCTGAACCTGCTCCTGCACCAGGCCAAAGGCCTCAGGGTTTTCACCGTCAGGGTTAGAGGCTTCATACGTCACCGTGTACTCCACGTCGCGCGGCGGCGGCGCGGGCTTGAAGTCCTTCAGGTCGTCCAGGTTGAACTTATGGATGCCCTGCTTCAGGTTTTTCAGCTCGGCGGTATAGGCCTGGTCGCCGTCGTGCAGCGTGACGGTGACCGTCTCGGCGTCGCCGCCCAGCGCGAAATTGATATCGTCTGAGCTTTCCGGCAGCTCTATGCCCACCTGCTGAATAGTATTTTTTTCTCCGCCGAAGGAGACCTTCGCCTCACCCTCGATCAGCACGCTGCGCCCCACCCACGACGAGGCGCTCATGCTGCCAAGCTGGACCATCATGGCCTGCATGGTGCCCATGGAAGAATTGAGCTTCTCCACGCCCGCGGCCATGTTGAACTGCGCCAGCTGGGAGGTGAGCTGGTTGTTGTCCATCGGGTTGGTCGGATCCTGGTTTTTCATCTGCGCCACCAGCAGGGTCATAAACTGATTCGACAGATCCGCCGCGCTGCTGCCGGTGCCGCCGTTATCGGAACCGCTGTTGTTGTTAATCGAAGAGACCGCCATACGCGTCCTTACTGCCCAAGAGTTAATGTTTTCAGCATCAGGCTTTTGGCGGAGTTCATCACTTCCACGTTGGCCTGGTAGCTGCGGGAGGCCGAAATGGTGTTGACCATCTCGTTCATGACGTTGACGTTCGGCATGCGCACGTAGCCCTGCTCGTCGGCGAGCGGGTTGCCCGGCTCGTAGACCAGGCGGTCCGGCGCGGTGCTTTCCGTCACCTCATCCACCTTTACGCCGCCAATCTCCTGCCCGGCGGCGTTGTCCACCTTGAACACCACCTGGCGGGCGCGGTAAGGCTGGCCGTCCGGCCCCGCCACGCTGTCGGCGTTGGCCATATTGCTGGCGCTGACGTTCAGGCGGCGGGACTGGGCGGCCATTGCCGAACCCGAAATATCAAATACGCTAAAGAGCGACATTGTTTATTACCCCTGACTTAATACAGTCATCATTTTCTTAATATCCGCACCGAGGAACGTCAGCCCCGACTGATATTTCACGGCGTTGTCGGCGAAATTAACGCGCTCGCGATCCATATCTACGGTATTACCGTCGGCGCTGGGCTGATCCGGCACGCGATAAAGCAGCTGGCCGTCGTCAAACGGCTGCGCTTTGGCTTCAATATGTCGGTTCGACGTTAACGACAGCGAGACGGGTAATTTCGCCATCGACGCGTTTTCCATGGCCTGTTTTAGCTGGCCGGGAAAATCAATATCGCGCGCCTGGTAGCCCGGCGTATCGGCATTCGCAATATTCGACGCCAGAATATCCTGACGGCGCGAAAGCAAACCTAATGCCTGCTGCTGAAAGCGAAAGGCATCATCGAGTTTATTCATAACGATAGAGTTCCTGCTTCGCATTATTTAAACTGCGATAGTGTAGTCACCGAGGGTGAAATATCACACTGCGAAGACTCGACACTAATAAGCGCATTTAGCGAAATAGAAATTGATAGCGAAAAGTTAAAACGCCGATGAATTTAATTGCCGACAAAAGTGTCACCATTTAATTCCATAAAAGCGCGGCCGGAACGTATATAATTTATCCACTTTTATATCATTCATTCCGCACGATAAAGGCAATCAGATGACGCATCGATTATTCAGCACGGCGCTGGCCGTTTTACTTTGCACGGCACCGGCGAGCGCCAGCGTGCCGTCGGACCAAACGGCAAAGCAGCGGCTGATGCTCAAGCTTGATGCCTTAATCCAGCAGCCTGAACGGGACGCCGAGGTGGTCCGCACGGTGTCTTTACTCGCCACGCCCGCGCAGCTGGCCGCGGTGTGCGACAACCCCGAACTGAGCCTGGTCGGGCGCGACGACCGCCTGACCGGCAAGCGTACCGTGCTGGCGCAGTGCGGGGCGCGCCGACACTTCCTGCCCGTGCGCATCAGCGCCCAGGGCACGTGGTGGATTGCCAGCCAGAGCCTGCCGGGCGGCGCAATCGTTCAGCGCAGCGACATTGAGCCGGTTACGGGCAATATTGACCACCAGCCCGGCGGCCTGATCTTTAACCCCGACGCCATCGTCGGCCAGCGCCTGACGCGCGCCGTGGCGGCGGGCAAGCCGCTGCTGGAAAACCAGCTGCGCCAGCAGTGGCGGCTGCGGGCCGGGCAGACGGTCGAGCTGGTGACGGCGGGAGACGGCTTTCGCATTCGCAGCCAGGGAAAGGCGCTGAACAACGCGGCGGTGGATGAAACGCTCAAGGTCAAAACCGCGGGCGGGCGCACCGTGAGCGGCAAAGTGGACCCGGCGGGACAGGTGATCATTTTTTCACAGCAATAAATTTTAGGTTTTTTTTGAATCACCGATGAAAGAAGTATCAGTCACATAAATGATTATCTGTGAGGACAATTATGAGCATCACCAGCAGCCAGAATGCCGCACCGATCGCGGGCATCGCCCCCGCTCAGGATCTGCGCGCCCGCATCCATCCTCAGGACGGCGACGCTTCCGTCAACGTGGCGCAGCCGCATAAGGACGACAAAACCGACGTCACCCTCAGCGCGCTGACGAAAAAGATCCAGAACGACGACAGCCGCGATATCGATTACGCGCGCGTCGAGTCTATCCGCACCGCGCTGGCGGCAGGCACGCTGCGCATTGAGCCTGAGAAAATCGCCCAGGCCATGGTGCAGGATATTTTCCAGTTTTAACCGCAAACAGGACCGTTATGGACAAGCTTTACCCAATACTCACGCAAATGAAAACGTCTCTGGATGAACTGGAGGCGATCATGATTGAAGAGGTTAATCAGCTCAACCGCACGCAGATCAACCCGGTTTCTCTTCAGGTGTTGGCTGATAACAAGAATCAGCTGCTGTCGACCATTCAGTACTACGACGACATGCGCCGCCAGCAGGAGCAGCAGAGCGCCACGCAGGCCCCCTACTCGGGCCACGGCAAGCTGTTTTCAAGCTGGCAACAGGTGAATGAAAAGGTGCGCAGCTCGAAGGCGCTTAATCAGCAGGTGGAATCGCTGCTGCAAAGCCATATGAAGAAGAACCAGCACATTCAGAAGGCGATTGAGCACGTTGGCCGCGCCAGCGCGCTCTACGGCCCGGCGGGCGAATCCAGCCAGGTCTCGACCGGGCGCAAATACAACATCAGCATCTAACCGTTTCTGTCTGCGTTGTCCTCTTTTGCTCGCCTCTGGCGGGCTTTTTTTTGTCCGGTGGATCAATACCCCTCACCCTGGCCCTCTCCCCATAGGGGAGAGGGAAAAAACCGCACCGAGCAGTCTCCTTTCCTCTGGGATATAAGCAAAAACCGCACGTGACTGTCCCCTCTCCCCTGGGATATGAGCAAAAACCGCACGTGACTGTCCCCTCTCCCCTATGGGGAGAGGGTTAGGGTGAGGGGGGTTAAATCTAAACCGCGCTGTACGCCTTTGCCGACGCGCTAGATTTCCGCATGGCGGAAAGTTCGGTGCCAATCTCGGTGAGGCGGCCCTGAATGGCGCGGGTGAGCTGCGCGTCATTCTCCAGCAGCTGCGCCAGCTGAGCAGTGACCTGCGGCTTGTTGTGCTGCGCCAGCTGGGTTAGATCGATGTCGCACAGCGTGCGCATCCCCAGGGTGTACGCCGCGGTTTCGTCTAAAAACGCGTCCCACTCGCCGGCTTCGGCCTGCTGCTGGAGGGTGGCGTTGCTCGCCATCAGCTGTCCGATAAGCTCGATGACCGCCTTATCCATGCTTCACCTGCCTGCCCTGCGGGTCGATAGCCTGCCAGGTTTCGGACATCCCGGTCATCAGCGAAATCAGGTGCGGCAGCTTTTCGCCGCTCTTGCTGAGATTCGCCTCCAGCAGCGTGCGCGATATGTACTCGTACAGGCTCTCCAGCTCGGCGGCGATCTGCCCGCCCTTCTCGTGGTCCAGCCCCGCGCGCAGGCCGTTGTCGATAATGTTAATCGCGCGGGAGATCATCTCCCCGCGGCGGGCAATGTTGCCGGACTGGAAGTAGATCTCCGCCCGGCGCATGGCGTTAATCGCGCCGTCATAGAGCAGGACGATCAGCTGGTGCGGCGTAGCGCCGGCAATCTGGCCGTCGAGCGAGACGGCGGTATAGGCGTCAAAGCCTTTCTTCGTGTACATCGTCAAATCCTGCCGGGCAGCGCGCTGCCCGGATAGTGGTGAAGATTAAATCAGCCCGGCCAGAGAGCTTTGAAGCTGGGACTGCATGTTGTTCATGTCGCTCATCGCCTTATCCAGACGCTGATACTCTTTTTCGCGGCGCAGCATGGTCTCTTCGATACGCGCTTCAACGGCGGTGATCTGCTTGCCGATGCGCTTTTCCTGCTCGCGCAGGGTTTCGAGCGCGGTTTCGATCACCCCCTCTTTTTTGGTAATCGAAGACTTATCGCCGAGGTAGGTATTGAATATCCCCTCCATGCGGTCTTTAATCCCGTCATTACCGTCTTTACCCAAAAACAGCGCCTCCACCGCTTTCGGGTTGTCCTTCAGCGCCGCATCGAGCTTTTTGGTATCGATGGACAGCTCGCCCAGCACGCCGCCGCGCTCGTCGCCAACCTTGCCGTCGAACTTCACGGTAATACCGATGCTGCCGAGCGACTGAATAACGGCGTCGGCATCCGGATAGTTCCCGCTAACGGTCGATTTAAGCTGGGTGGTAAGACGGCGCAGCGAGCCGTCGCTAAAGAGCGCGCCGTTAGTAGAATCAGGCGTCGTTGACTGGCTTTCGCGATCCGGCGCGGTATATTTGGTCGCGCTGGCGACGGTGCTGAGGTAGCTGTTGTAGTTCTTGACGAACTCTTCAATCAGCGTTTTCACCTTTGAGGTGTCTTCGGTGATGGTGAGGGATTCGGTTTTGTACCTCAACGGATTGTCCTCGCCGAGGTCAGGGTCCTTTAGCTCGGAGACTTCCCGCAGCTCAAGCGTTACCCCGCCGATAAGATCGCTAATGGTATTCGAGCTGCGCGTAACCAGTTTACCATTCAGAAAAATCTCGGCATTTTTCGGCTCGTCCGAGACGGCACCGCGCAGTGCGCTCTCCACTGCCCCATCGCCGGAAACCTCCATCGTCATCTTGCCCGCTTCACCGGTTTTTTTGGAGGTCAGCACCAGCTTATGCTCGGTATCACTGACCGTGATGACTTCCGCCACCACGTCACCTTTCTGCGCGTTAATCTTTTTCGCGATCTGGTCAAGGGAGGTTTCATCCGGCTTCAGGGTGACTTCAAGCGGCTTATCGCTGCCTTCCATCGAAATTTTTACCGTGGTATCTCTGGCGCTCGTTGCTATCTGCTTGTCTCGTGACCCATGGCTGACGCTCAGCTGATGCGCTGTCGCCAGCTGTTTTACGGCAATAGAGTAGCTGTTAGGGATCGCCCCGCTGCCCGCCGTGGCCTTAAAGGTTTTGTTATCGCTGACGCTGACGCCGTTGAACCCTTCGTCCTCAAGCTTGCCGAGGTTGTCCTTCATGGTGCTCAGCGCGCTGGAAATAGAGCCCCACGCGGAAATCTGCCCTTTATAGGTGCTCTGCTTTTGCAGGTAAGGGTTCAGCTTTTGGGTAATGCCCTTGCGCTCGTCCGCCAGCCACTGGTCAAACGGCAGCCCCGAGCCGACGCCTAAGAAATTGGTTGAAGCCATAATGAATAGTCCTGTTGAAATAGATTAGCCTGACACTATTCCTATCGGGTAATAGAGAAGTAAGTTTAATTTTTCATTTATAGGCCAACAATGATTACCCTTCACGAAAACAGAACTGCGGGCTTATTACGCTATTGCGTTAATTGATTTACAAAATTGAAGGCAGATATGCGCGCATTTCTTTGGTTTATAAAAAAGCTGAAAAAATAATTTAGTCATTTTTATTTCCCCCGATGAATTCAGTATGCGCATCAACGAACGCATACCACTTATAGTCGTTATCATATTAAAAGGATATAACAATGGCACAGGTCATTAATACCAACGCATTGAGCCTGATGGCTCAGAACAACCTGAACAAATCCCAGACCTCTCTGGGCACCGCGATCCAGCGCCTCTCTTCCGGTCTGCGTATCAACAGCGCCAAAGACGACGCGGCGGGCCTGGCCATTTCTAACCGCTTCACCTCCTCTATCCGCGGTATGACCCAGGCGGCGCGTAACGCCAACGACGGTATCTCCCTGGCACAGACCACCGAAGGCGCGCTGGAAGAAGTGACCGAAAACATGCAGCGTATCCGCGAGCTGACCGTACAGGCGAAGAACGGCACCAACTCCACCAGCGACCTGGACTCCATCAAGAAAGAGATCGGTACACGCCTGGAAGAGATCAGCCGCGTGGCAGAAGTGACTAACTTCAACGGCGTAAACGTGTTTGACGGCTCCCGTGAAGAAATCACCATCCAGATCGGTGATAAAGATTCCGACACCATCAACATCAAGCTTAACAAGCTGGACCTTGAAACCCTGGGCCTGGATACCTTCATGGATGACTTTGCTTCCATCGGCATTAAAATGGGCAGCACCAGCAAGTATGAAGAGGCTGCAGCGGTAAAAGGTGACGGTGTAGACACTGGCATTGAAGCTACAGTTAGTGGTAAAGCGCTCAACTGGAAAGTTAACCAGGCTACTGATGGAGCTGTAGTATTTAAGGCAATTGGCGCGGTAGATGCTGCCGATGTTGAATTCCATGTCAATGACAAAACCGGTGAAGTCTTCGCCTATAGCAAAGCGAACGATAAACTCTTCCAGATAGACACTGACCAAATTACCTTTAAAGCTGTTGGTGGTCCTCCTGCAACGCATGCAGAAATTAGTAAAGTCGCAGCCACTGCCTATACCGAGGTAACGGGTGCCGATAAAGATATGCTTCTGAACGGTAAGAGCACCGTGGCCAACATGAAGCGGCTTGACGTGGGTTCTACCGTCACCGGTGCCACGACCGATATGACCCTTACCGAAGATATGATGGAAGATATCTCCGCGAGCCTGTTCGGCGGGGCCGACATGGCAACCTCCAAAATGAAAATCTTCTCCGCAGATAGTTCAGCGCCTGCTGGCACCTACTATGCAATGAACAAAGACGGCGAGGTTCACACCTTCACGCTGGACGCTGCTGGCGCGGTCGCTGGCAGCGCTAAAGCCCGCTTCGGCGACGCAGAAGCTATCCAGCAGGGCGCAGGCCAGCTGGCTGCCGACAAGCTGCTGGAAAATACCGATAAGGCAATGACCGTTGTGTCTGACTTCCGCGCCGACCTGGGTGCCGTTCAGAACCGCTTCAGCTCCATCATCGCGAACCTGAACACCAACATCATCAACACCACCGAAGCGCGCTCCCGTATTCAGGACGCCGACTTCTCCGTGGAAGTGTCCGCCATGAGCCGCGCGAACATCCTGCAGCAGGCTGGCGTGTCCGTACTGGCCCAGGCTAACCAGGTTCCGCAGAACGTGCTGTCCCTGCTGCGTTAATCTGCTTAACCGCCTCAAACACTTACGCGCATGTCCTCCGTGCGCGGTTGCCCTCCCTTGTGGAGGGCTTTTTTTATTCTATAAATACGCGCGGATCCAGCGCGGGAGTTAGGAAAGCGATGTGAGGGGGAAGGAGGCATGAAGTCTGACGATCTGTTTTCCCCCCTCACCCCAGCCCTCTGCCTGAATGGAGAGGCAGCGTTCGGTGCAGTTCGTAGGCCGGGCTAGCGTAGCGCCGCCCGGCGATAAGGGATTAACAGAGGGTCGTCAGGGAGAAATTCAAACTTGCGAGACGTGTTCAGAAAAGCGAGTAATGGGGGTGAAAGGCATGAAGTCTGGCGCTGTGTTTCCCCCTCACCCCAGCCCTCTCCCTGAATGGAGAGGGAGCATTCTGTGCCAGGCTGTCACTCTTCCAGGGAGAGGGAGAAGCCAACGGCTACCCTTTTACCCGCTGCGTCAGCGCGTTCGCCACCGTATAAACTTCTTCAATCAGCACGCTGTTGTTGTGCGCCACGGACGGCACGCCGCTCTGCGCCTGCATCATCGCGTCCTCAATCAGCGCACGCAGCTCTTTCGAGGAACGCGCGCAGCGGCTGGCCAGATTTCGCGACTCCACGGCAAACACGCTCTCTTCGTTATGCAGGGAGTAGCTGTAGGCGCGGCTGGCAAGCTGGACCAGCGTCCCGCTGCTGTCGGCAATCGCGAGCGCGGCATCGTTCAGCGCCCCCATCGCCTGCACTACGCTGGTCGCGCTTTCATTCAGGGTGGCTAATACGTTCGGGTTGGGCTCCGGCACGCGCAGCAGGCGTTCATTCTCCTGACCGATGACGACGGCGGCACGGGCGATGGCGTTGACCTGCACGCCCACCTCCTGCATCAGCGGCGGCAGATGCTCTCCGTGTTCGCTTTTCAGCTGGGAAGGAAGCTCTTCGTTAAGGCGGGAAAGGTGCAGGTTCAGGCTGCGCAGCAGCGTGAGGGTGGAAACCAGCAGCAGCGCCGCCAGCGGCCAGGGCTTGCGAAGGAGAATGCCCGCCCGTTCGCCCATCCGGCGGGTAGGGACGTCAATCGCCAACAGCCACGGCGTCTCGGCCACCGGCATAACGATAAGGGTGTGCTCGCCGCTGGCGCTGCGAAAGCTGGTGTGCCGCAGCCCCTCGCCCGACTGCGCCAGCAGCGAGCGCAGCGGCACCGCCATCGGCAGATCGGTATCGTTCAGCGACTGCACGTTAGGCGCGCCTGCGGCATCGCCAATGATGCGCCCGGTATCTTCGACAATCCACGCGCGGCCGCCCAGGCGCTCGCCCATCTCCTTCACCAGCGCCCCGTAGAACGGGCGGCTGCTGCCCGCCTCTTCGGTGCCGTCCGGCTCGCCGGGGGTGCTTTTGTCCAGCGCGAAGCTTTTAAGCGTCACCACGCTCTCGGTTACCGAGCGCTGCTGCGCCTCCACGCGATCGAGCTGCTCCCTGAGCTGCGTTGCCAGGGTATCAACCTGCGAGCGCAGGCGATCCCCTTCGGTGCGAATAAACCACGGGATCACCCCGGTCTGCACCAGAATAAGTAACGTAATAAAGATAATGACCAGTATGACTGTTAAAACCATGTGCTTAGCGCCTGTACGTTAAACGGCAGCAGGACGCTGCCTTTTCTTCAGGGCTATTTTATTATGCGGGGATCGGGAAATATGCTCGTCAAACCGTTAATAACAGCGCATTCCTGTTATCCCTCAACAAAAACAACTTTGCGCCCGCTCTGCCCGCGCTTCACCAGCCAGCCGTCGAGGCTGTAACAGGTTCCTCCCCAGGCGATGATGAGCAGGCTCAGCACCCTATACAGGGTCTCCGGCAAATAAAGACGGGAAACATCGACGAGGCATCGGAAGTGTGTAAACAGCGTTTGAGCGTTAACATAAGCCATCCTTGAAATTAATATCTGCGTAATAAATTCAATAAGATGTGTTTCACCCCAGTATAAATTCCCGCATCGCGTTCGCAACCGTTCACCCGCCCTTCTCCCTACAATTAATAATTTACTGTCCATTAATTTTTATTAACGCTAAATGAGCGTTGCGTATCGTTCTCAACGCCAGAAAAGGCCTATTATTTCAATAACAAAACTAACCGATTGGTTTTAATGAAATTAAAGCAAAACCGCCAATGGCGCATTTTTAATAAGGTTAATGAGCGCGCCGTTAATAACCTTAAAGTTACCAGGGCCGTTATGACTTAATGGTTGCAAAAAAAAGACGTAAGGCATAAAAAGCATGTCGCTTTCGGGCCGCTGGCTAGCAAGAACGTGTTTTCATTACTATTAATTACAACAGCCGGAAGCGTTACCCATGACATCAGAAGAATCAAATAACTATGCTCAATAACATTGCGATTGGAACGGGCGTAACGCTGGATGTTCACACGCGCATCCTTTCCCGCACGGACGGCGAGGAGAGCGTTACGCTTCCGCAAAGCGCATGCCTGTGTCTCGCCGCCATGGTGGATGCGCCCGGTGAAGTGCTGTCTCAGGAACAGCTTATGGATATCGGCTGGCGCAGCGCCGGGGTCGAAGTCACCGACAACAGCGTGCGGGTGATGATCACCAAGCTCCGCCGCGCGTTTATCCAGCTCGGCGTACATGAAACCATTACCCTCGTCGCCGTCACGCGCAGCGGCTACCGGCTGATTGTGCGGGAAAATGGCGACGGGCAATCCGCTCCCCTCGAAGCGTCCCCCAGTATGACGCCCGCACCGGAAGCCCTCCCTGCTGCCGTCGTCGCCCCCGCCCCGCCGCGCGCCCGTAAAGGCCTCTGGCTGGCCACCGGCGTGGCGCTTGCCGGTCTGCTGGTCGGCGTAGGGTTGGCCGTGCTGATGCGCAGCCTCTTTTTCTTTAGCCCCATGCAAATCCATTTTGTGCCCTGGTCCGGGCCGGGGGTGCCGCCCGGCGCGGAAGTGCTGGTGCAGGCGAGCGAGGAGAATAAACAGGCGCTCATTGAAGCCACGCTGCAAACCTACGTCCAGCACGTGCTGGATAAACGGGCCGGAGAAAAGCCCGCCCCGGTGCTGTACGTCACGACCGGCTCAGAAAAAATGAGCAAGTTTCAGGGGCTGATTGCCTGCCAACAACGCTTAAAGGACTCGGGAAATGACTGCGAATCGTTCTTTTTTCGCCTCTACTAACCTCTGGCTCGCGCTGCTGTTCACCTTCAGCCTGCTCGCCGGGTTCGGCGGGATGGTGTTCTACAGCTTTTATCATCTGCCGTATAAGTCGGCGTGCGTCGCACCGACCTCCTTTTACGCCATTGAGGACAAGGACAACGCCACGCTGGCGCGCGGGATCTACCGCTCGTACCGCGACGACCTGTTCAGCGGCCACACCACCTACATCGGCAGCCTGAGCCGCTTTGTGGACGGCAAGCTGGCGGGACGCCCCACGCCGATACACCGCGAGGTGCGATTCGACTCCGAGATAGAAGGCAAGCGCATTCATCTGACGGTGACCAGCCAGCACCGCAAGCTGGGCGACCAGAGCACCGATCAGGAGGTGAAGGATTATATTTACCCGCAGATCGGCAAGGGGGAAGTGGGCACCAGCACCATTTATCTGCTGGATAACAAGGTTCTGGCCTCCGGCACCGAATCGGTAGCCCGCATCGTCTGCACCAACTAGCGCCGCTACGCCAGCGCCTGGATAAGCTGCGCCAGATGGTCAAAGCCCGTCGCCATCAGGCGTTCAAAGAACGGCGCCAGGGTTTGCGCCAGCAGAAACAGCGCCAGCATGCCGAAGCTCAGCGTCAGCGGGAAGCCGATCACAAACACCGAGAGCTGCGGCGTCAGGCGGTTCAGCAGCCCGAGCACAAAGTTAATGCACAGCAGCAGGGAGATAATCGGCAGCCCGAGCATCAGCCCCTGGCTAAAGATCAGCCCGGCGTGCGTCACCAGGTACAGGAAGCCGCCCGCGTGCAGCGGCGCGGCGTCAATTGGCAGCGTGTGGAAGGTTTCCGCCAGCAGCGCCAGCAGCCAGAGGTGGCCGTTAAAGGCCAGAAACAGCAGCGTGACCAGCAGGTTGAGAAAGCGCGAGATCACCGGGCTGTTGCCCGCGCCGGGATCGAAGAAGGTGGCAAACGACAGGCCCATCTGCATGCCGATGATTTCGCCCGCCATGCGCACGGCGGCGAACAGCAGCTGGAGCGTCAGCCCCATCGCCGCGCCGATGATGACCTGTTTGCCCATCACCCACGCCCCTTCCCACGAATAGAGCCCCACCCCGGCGTCCGGCAGCGTGCCGCCGATCAGGATAGCGATCAGCAGGGAAAGGCCCGCGCGCAGCCGCTTGCTCACCGCTTTCTCGCTGAAAATTGGCGCTACGTGCAGCAGCGCGCCAACGCGCACCAGGATGAAAACGTAGTGGCTAATCAGCCCGTAGAGCTGATCGAGAGGAAGTCCGAAGGCCATCAGCCGATCGCGTAGGGAATGCTGGCAAAAACCGCGCGGGTATATTCGATAAAGATTTTCATCATCCACGGGCCGAGCGCCACCGCAATCCCGACGATCGTCAGGATTTTGGGGATGAAGGTCATGGTCATTTCGTTGACCTGGGTCGCGGCCTGCAGAATGCTGATAATCAGGCCGGTGACCAGCGCGGCCACCAGCAGCGGGCCGGATACCATCAGCCCGACCTTAATCGCCTGCATGCCCACCACCATTACGCTTTCAGGGGTCATGTTCGTCTCCTAACTGTAAAAACTTTGGGCAAGCGAGCCCACCAGCAGCTGCCAGCCGTCCACCAGCACGAACAGCATCAGCTTGAACGGCAGGGCGATGGTCGTTGGCGGGACCATCATCATCCCGAGCGCCATCAGAATGCTGGCGACCACCAGATCGATAATCAGGAACGGAATGAAGATGGTGAAGCCAATCTGGAACGCGGTCTTCAGCTCGCTGATGATAAACGCGGGCACCAGGATGCTGAGCGGGACGTCTTCCGGCGAGGCGATATCCGGCGTTTTGGCAATCTGGGCCAGCATCGCCAGATCGCTTTCGCGGGTCTGGTCGAGCATAAAGGCCCGCAGCGGCTTAACGCCTTCGGCCAGCGCCGCTTCCATGGTGATGTTGTTTTCCTGCAGCGGCTGCCAGGCCTTCTCGTAAATCTGGCTGAACACCGGCGACATCACAAAGAAGGTCAAAAACAGCGACAGCCCCACCAGCACTTGATTCGGCGGCGCGGTCGGCGTGCCGAGGGCGTTACGCATCAGGCCCAGCACGATGATGATGCGGGTAAAGCCGGTCATCATCAGCAGCACGGCGGGAATAAAGGTAAAGCCGCTCAGCAGCAGCAGGGTTTGCACCGGCAGCGTCCAGCCGCCCTCGCCCGTCGGCTGGCCGAGGGTGATGTCAGCGTTGGCCGCCGTTGCGCAGGCCGCGGGCAGCAGCAGGCCGATCGCCAGCAGCGCGTTCAGCGCGTAACGCTTCACCGCTCGCCTCCCGGACGGTACTTCTGGCGCAGCTTGTCCAGCATCTGCGGGAATGCCGCCACCGGCGCGTCGGCCTGAGGCGCGCTTTCCGGGCGCGGCTGCGCGGTAAGGCAGGTAATCTGCGTGGCGGTCACGCCCAGCACCAGGCGCTGCTCGCCCACGTCCACCAGCACCAGCCGCTCGCGCGGGCCCAGCGACTGCGTCGCCACCAGGGTCATGGTGCCGCGGGCGTCGTTGAGGCGGCGCGACAGCCCGCTGCGGCGGGCGGCCCAGGCCAGCACCACCATCAGCAGGACGATCAGCGCCAGCGCGCCGGTGACGGTCATCAGCACCGAGCCCGTGGCCGGAAGGGAGGTCGTTGCGTTCATTAGCGGCTCAGGCGGTGCATGCGCTCGGACGGGGTAATGATGTCGGTGATGCGGATGCCGAACTTGTCGGACACCACCACCACTTCCCCCTGCGCGATCAGATAGCCGTTGATCAGGATATCCAGCGGTTCGCCCGCCAGCCCGTCCAGCGACACCACCGAGCCCTGGCTCAGGCGCAGCAGCTCCTTGATGGTCATTTTGGTGCGCCCCAGCTCGACGGTCATTTTTACCGGGATATCGAGGATCAGGTTCATTTCATCCGAAAATGCAGGCGCAGCCATCGTGTCGGTAATTCCCGCAGCGTGCTGTTCGGTCATGGCGTCACCCCACAGATTATCGATGGACTGACCGTCAGGGCCCGATGAGGTGTTCATGTCGCTCATGGGGAAATTACTCCTTGTTGAATGATAGTAATGAAGGCTGAATCATCTGCTCGACCTTCAGGGCATATTGGTTGTTAACGGCGCCGTACCGGGCGGTAAAGACCGGCACGCCGCCGACGCTGGCTTCGATAAACTCCTGCTTGTCCAGGGCGATCACGTCGCCTTTTTTCAGCTGCATCACGTTGGACAGCCGGGTGCCGATGTCGGCGAAGCGCGCCGTCAGCTCCAGCTCGGTTTCGCGCATCTGGCTTGCCAGCATGCCGCGCCACTCGGTGTCCTCGTGCCGGGAGTTGTCCATCGGCGGGTTGCTCAGCAGCTCGCGCAGCGGCTCAATGGTGCTGAACGGAATGCAGATGTTGAACTCCCCGCGGTGCGAGCCGATCTCCACCGAAAACGGCGTGGTGACCACCACATCGTTCGGCGAGGAGGTGATGTTGGTAAACTTCACCTGAATTTCAGAGCGGATGTATTCCGTTTTGATTTTGTAAATCGAACTCCAGGCAAACTCGTAGGCCTCGCGCGCCATCGACAGCATGCGGTGGATCACGCGCTGCTCGGTTGGGGTAAATTCGCGCCCGTCCGCTTTGGTCGGAAAACGCCCGTCGCCGCCGAAGAGGTTGTCCACGGCCATAAACACCAGCCCCGGCGAGAACGCCATCAGCGAGGTTCCGCGCAGCGGGTTAAGGTGCAGCAGGTTGAGGTTTGTCGGCACCGGCAGGTTGCGCGCAAACTCATGATACGGCTGGATCTGGATGTTTCCCGCCGTGATGTCCGGGCTGCGGCGCAGCAGGTTAAACAACCCCATGCGGAACTGCCTGGCAAACCGCTCGTTGATAATTTCCAGCGAGTGCAGACGCTCGCGGATCACCCGGCGCTGCGTGTGCGGATCGTAGGGCTTTACCCCCGCGTCGGCCCTGCTGCTGTTCGGATCGCTGCCGCTGTCTGCATCCGCATTCAGCAACCGGTCGATCTCATCCTGAGATAAAAAGCTGTCAGCCATAATAATTACCGCAGAATAAATTCATTAATAAGGACGTCAGTGACGCGAATAGACTGATTAAATGCCAGAGGTTTATCCAGCTCGGCCCTGATGTTATTAATCAGACGGCGCTTTCCTTCATCCGTGGCTAAATCGTCATAGGTCTGCTGGGTCAGCAGCATAAATAAGCGGCTGCGGTATTCCGGTAAATATCTTTGCAGCGCGGTCAGCGACGCCTGTTCCGCCACGCGAATCGACAGGCCCAGATACAGCACGCGGTCCGACTCGTTGGCCGTCGGCTTCAGGCTGACGGTAAAGGTATTCATCGAGGCGTACAGCGGCTCGACTTGCACGGGGGCCGGGGCAGGCCCCGCGGCTAATTCCGCTTCAGCCGCCGCGGGCTTCGCGAACTTCATTTCCCAGAACAGGTAGCCAGAAAAACCGCACGCGGCAACGGCAGTCAAAAACATGAACGTCATCAGAAGCGAGCGAGATCCTCCGCCGCTGGCGACCTTTTTATTTTTATTACTCATTGAACGTACACCTGATAAATAAGTGAGGGAACAACATTACCCTCGGGTCAATATGGCGGATATTGTAGTCCAGATCGTCATCCTGATAATCAGGCGATAAAATTTCATTACTGAACGTAATTCAGCACTTCACGCGAAGGTATTAATTCCGTATATATTTCCCGGCGCGGTGGTTAATAACGTCGGGACAATCTCCTGTTCAACCGGCCCCTCTTCCCCTTCGGATTCAAGCTGGCGTTCCCCCTGCGCATTCCCGCCCTGCTCGCCGCTGGCGGCCTGCTGCCCCTCGGCGCTGACGTTGGCCTGGCCGAGCTGGATCCCCGACTCCGCCATCGCCGCGCGCAGCTGCGGCATGGCCTGCTCCATCATCTGGCGCACGTGTCCGTGCTCGCTCACGATGTGAATTTGCGCCTGATCCTGCTGCATGCGCAGCGAAATATGCAGCGAGCCCAGCTCCTCCGGATTCAGACGGATCTCGGCGCTGTGCAGGCCGTTACGGCTGAAGATGGCGATGTGCTGGCTGACCGACTGCTTCCACTCCGGCGCGTCCGGCGGGTGGTTAACGGTCACCACCTGCTGCGGCGCGTGGCTGAGGCCGGTGCGCACGGCGGCGGGCATCGCGACGGCGCTCGCCGACGGCGTGGTCGTTATTTCTACGGTGGCGGTCGCAGCGGCCTCGACGGAAGGGACCGCCGCAGAAGCCTGCACGGCGGCGGGTGACGGTGCCGCGAGCGGGTTGACCGGCGCGGATTTTTCGCCGACGGCCAGTAGCTCCGTCGCCCTGCCGCGCTCGCCCGCGCTTTCGCTCATCTCGCCCGCTGCGGCTTTACCCGCCGCGGGGCGCGCGGCGGCGTCGGCCCCGGTGACGCTGCGGGCGACCAGCTGCTGGAGCTGCCACTGCGGGCTTTCTCCGCCTTCGCCGTCGTCGAGCGTTACGCCGATCAGGGTATCTGTCAGCCCCTGCTGGACGGCTATCATCTCGCCCTCAAGCTCTGGCATATCGGCCACCTCCTGCGCCAGCAGTCCGGCGGGCAGCGCGGCCGCCAGCATCTGCGGCTCAATGCCCGGAAAAAGCTGCGCCAGAGAGGCCAGCCTGTCGTCTAGCTCGAGGCTAAAGCCCTTGTCAGCCAGCGCTCCCGCCTTTGGTTTTTCCTGCGTTCCACCCAGTAGCAGGGTGGCAATATCGATGTTCATAGCCTTTCTCTCTTCTGTCCGACACGCTGGGCAAATTCATCCATCAGCTTCTGCTCGCGGCGGCTTTGCTCCAGCGCCTGCGCCGAGGCGCGTCGCGCAATCAGCGTTTCAAACGCGTTCAGGCGCTGTTTGTTTTGCACCCAGCTCTGCTTCACCTGCTCAACCGCTTTCTCGGAGGCGTTAACGTGGCCTTCCTGCTTCTTAACCACCTGCTTCAGCGCCACGATAAACGACTGGTGATTCACCAGATCCGCCACCGACATGCCGCTGCCCATCATTCCCTGGCGCAGCGACTGCTGGTACTCCTGCTCGTAGCGCTGCAGCTGCTGGTGCTGCGCGACCGCCTGCTGCAGCTGCTGCCGGGCGCCGCCCAGCGCGCGGGTGGTTTCGGTCAGCGTCTCTTCTGCCATGTCGCGCAGCAGGTTCATCGGGTTATTCACCTTCATTGCGTCACCGTGTTACCCCGTGATGTCCGGGAACAGCCCGGAAAGCGCGCGGACGGCGTCGTCATAGCCGCTGCGCTCGTGGATCGCCTGGTGGAGGAACGCCTCCAGAGACGGGTATGTGTCGATCGCCTGGTCCAGCAGCGCGTCGCTGCCCTTAACGTACGCCCCCACGCTCACCAGATCGCGGTTGCGCTGATACGCCGAAAGCAGCTGCTTGAAGCGCTGCACCCTGCGGTACTGCGCGTACGGGATCAGCTCCGTCATGGCGCGGCTGATCGAGGCTTCCACGTCGATCGCCGGATAGTGGCCCGCCTCGGCGAGGCGGCGCGACAGCACGATGTGGCCGTCGAGGATCGCGCGCGCCGAGTCGGCAATCGGATCCTGCTGGTCGTCCCCTTCCGTCAGCACGGTGTAGAACGCGGTAATCGACCCGCCGCCCTTCACGCCGTTGCCGGTGCGCTCCACCAGCGCGGGCAGGCGGGCGAAGACCGACGGCGGATAGCCTTTGGTTGCCGGAGGCTCGCCAATCGCCAGCGCCACCTCGCGCTGCGCCATGGCGTAGCGCGTCAGGGAGTCCATGATCAGCTGGACGTTCAGGCCGCGCTCGCGAAAATCTTCGGCGATGCGGGTGGCGTACACCGCGCCCTGCATGCGCAGGATCGGCGACACGTCCGCCGGTGCCGCCACCACCACCGCGCGCGCCAGCCCCTCTTCGCCGAGGATGTTCTCGATAAAATCTTTGACCTCGCGCCCGCGCTCGCCGATAAGCCCCACCACGATAACGTCGGCAGTCGTGAAGCGCGCCATCATGCCGAGCAGGACGCTTTTCCCCACGCCCGACCCGGCGAAGAGGCCCATGCGCTGGCCGCGCCCCACCGTCAGCAGGCCGTTAATCGCCCGCACGCCGACGTCGAGCACGCTTTTGATCGGATCGCGGTGCAGCGGGTTTAGCGTCGGGGTAAAGAGGCTGGCGGCGGGTTTGCCCGGCGCGGGACGTCCGTCCAGCGGGCGACCCTGCGCATCCAGCACGCGGCCCAGCAGGTGCGGGCCGACGGGCAGCTGCTTGCCGCTGTGGCTGTCGGTTTGCAGGGCGTAAATGCGCGCCCCCGGCAGAATGCCGTCCACGTGCTCAAGCGGCATCAGGTACAGCGTCTGGCCGTTGAAGCCCACCACTTCGCTTTCGACCGGCACAATGCCCGCGTCGGTCTGGCGCTCAACGATGCACAGCGCGCCGATGGGCAGCTTCAGCCCCACGGCCTCCATCACCAGCCCCGTGGCGCGCGTGAGCCTGCCGTACTGGCGAAAATCGGGCACCTGCGCCAGCTTTTCCTCTACCCGGTCGATTGCCGAGAGCCACGCCTTTAGCTGCTGCTGGCTCATTGCGCGAGCTCCTCGCGCGCCAGCTGGCAGATGGCCTGCCAGCGCGTCTCCAGGCTGGCGTCCACCTCAACGTCCGGCGAAACCACCCGACAGCCGCCCGCGGCCAGCTGCGCGTCGCGGTGCAGCGCCCAGCCCATCGCGCGCAGCGTTTCACCGAGCGCCTCCTCAACCGCGGCGAACTCCGCCGGGTTGACGTACAGCTGGAAGGTGCCGTGCAGCAGCGGGTCCTGCTTCATCAGCTTGCGGATCTGTGCAATCAGGGCGTGGTGATCCGCCACGGTGGACGAACCGTACAGCTGCTGCACCGCTTCCAGCGAGAGCTGCACCAGGCGGGCGGGCACCAGGCTGTCGAGGTTTTCCAGCGCCAGCTTGAGGTTGTTCACCCACTGTTCGGCCTGGCGCAGCAGCGCCTGCTGCTCAGCGCGCGCCTGCTCCACGCCCTGCGCAAACCCGGCCTCGCGCCCCTCCTTGACGCCCTGCTCGAAGCCCTGCCTGCGCCCCTCTTCCTGGCCCTGCTGCTGCCCCTGGGCAAAACCCTGCTGCTCCGCCTGCTTGCGCAGGCGCGCCAGCTCGGCCTTCAGCTGGGCCTCCGACTGGGCGTTATCCAGCGTCGGCAGCGGCACGTCTACGGTTTCACCCAGCAGGTTCTCCGGCTGCCAGCTGCGCCATTCGCGCGGGGTTTTATCATCAAACGTAGGCATCGTCGCTGCCTCCAATCAGGATCTCGCCGGACTCGGCCAGGCGACGCACCACGTTGAGGATCGTCTTCTGCTCGGCCTCGACCTGCGACAGGCGCACCGGGCCGCGAGAGGCCAGATCGTCGGTCATCAGCTCCGCCTGACGGCGGGACATATTGCGGAAGAACTTCATGCGCAGCGGCTCGTCGGCCCCCTTCAGCGCGATGATCAGCGTATCGCTCTCGATCTCCTGCAGCAGGCGCTGGATGCTGCGGTCTTCCACGTCCACCAGGTTTTCGAACAGGAACATTTCGTCGACAATTTTCTGCGCCAGCTCGCCGTCGAACTCGCGCACCGCCTCGATCGCCGCCTCCTCCTGGTGAGACTTCATCAGGTTGAGAATTTCGGCCGCCGGACGCACGCCGCCCATCTTGCTGCGCTTGAGGCTCTGGCCGTGAAGCAGGTTGTTCAGCACTTCCGTCAGCTCCTGCAGCGCGGCAGGCTGCACGCCGCCGAAGGTGGCGATACGCAGCATGATGTCGTTACGCTCGCGATCCTCAAATTTGCCCAGCACGTCCGCCGCCTGGTTGCGCTTGAGGTGCACCAAGATGGTGGCGATGATCTGCGGATGCTCTTCGCGGATGAGGTCAAAGACCGCCTGCGGCTCCATAAAGTTGAGCGTCTCGATGCCGTTGGTGCCCTGATGGGTATCCAGCAGGTCCTCCAGCAGCGACGAGGCGCGCTCTTCGCCCAGCGCCTTGACCAGCACGCTGCGCAGGTAGTCGTTGGTGTTGAGGCTGAGCGCCGCGTATTCGCTGGAGTCTTTCTTAAACTCTTCCAGCACCATGGCCATCTGGTCGTGGGTGAAGCCCGCCATATTGACCATCGAAGCGCTGATCAGCTTCACCTCGTGGGCGTTGAGGTGCTTGAACACCTCTGCGGCCAGGACATCCCCCAGCGTCAGCATGACGATGGCGCTTTTATCTGAGGCATTCATTATTTCGGCTCCTTACTCATCCACTGGCGGATCACCAGGGCGATCACGCGAGGCTCCTGCTCCGCCAGCTCGCGCAGCTGCTGGCTGTGCATTTCGGTATCCACTTTCTGCTGCGCGCGGTCGCGCGCGCCTTTTTCAGCCGCGCGTTTCTTCGCGGCCAGCTCTTCTTCGCGCGCCTCTTTTTCCATCTCCAGGCGGCGAAGGGTCGTCTCCTGATGGCGGATCCACGCGGGCTGCACCAGCTTGCGCCACATCACCCAGGCGATAATCGCAATCACCAGGTAGCGGGCAATCGACATCAGCAGCGCGTAAAAGCGATCCTGCTGCCAGAACGGCGGGACGGGTTCTTCCACCACGCCGTTAAACGCCGAGTTGAGAATGTTGACGCTGTCGCCGCGCGCGGCGTTGTAGCCGATCGCCTCTTTCACCAGCGCGTTGATGCGGGTGAGCTCGGCCTCGCTAATCGGGCCCGGCTTGCCCTCTTCGCCCTGCGGCAGATGGTTGATCACCACCGCCACGGAGAGGCGCTGGATGCGCCCGGCGTTCGATTTGGTATGGGTGAGCGTGCGGTCCACCTCAAAGTTGGTGGTCTCGTCGCTGCGGTTGTTGTAGGGCTGCGCGCCGTCGCTGGCGCTGCGGGTACCGGTAGTTTTCTCTTTTTTATCGTCGGCCGGCGTTCCCGGCGGCTGCGTGATTTCCGCGGTTGCGGGCGGTGCGGGCGTATTGCTTAGCGCGCCCGGCACGCCGCCGACGCCGCGGCGGTTGCCCTGCTCCGAGAGGCTCGCCTGACGGCTGCGGATCGCCATTTTTTGCGGATCGGCGTTCGGCTGGTACTGCTCCTGCGTCTGCTCCTGCTCGGTGAAGTCAATCTGCGCCGTCACCTGCGCGCGGATGTTTCCGTCGCCCACCAGCGGAGCCAGAATGCGCTGAATGCGCTGCTGGTAGTCGCTTTCAATGTCATTGGTATATTTCAGATGCGCCGTCTGCAGGCCGCGCGCGCCGCTTTGGGTCAGCAGGTTGCCGCGCTGATCGACAATCGTGACGCTGTCGGCAGTCAGCCCGGTCACCGCGCTGGAGATAAGATGGGTAATCGCCACCACCTGCGCATCGTCCAGGGCGCGGCCCTGAATGAGGTTCACGGTGACCGACGCGGTCGGCTTTTTCTGCTCGCGCACGAACATCGACGGCTTTGGCGTGGCCAGATGCACGCGCGCGCTCTGGATCGGCCCCAGGTTTTCAATCGTGCGGGCCAGCTCGCCCTCCAGCGCGCGCTGGTAGTTCACCTGCTCGGTAAACTGGCTGATGCCAAACTTTTCCTGGTCCAGCAGCTCAAAGCCGACCGAACCGCCCTTCGGCAGCCCCTGCTGCGCCAGCTTCATGCGCACTTCGTGCACCTGCGACCCCGGCACCATAATCACGCCGCCGGGCGTATCGATGCGGTAGGGAACGTTGAGCTGGGTAAGCTGCGCGACAATCGCACCGCCCTCTTCATCGCTGATGTTGCTGAACAGCACCCGGTAGTCCGGCTCCTTTGCCCAGAACATGAGCGCGATAAGAACGGAAAGCGCCGCCGCGCCGCAAATCACCAGCAGGAGCTTCGGGCTGCCGCGCAGCGAAAGCAGCATCGACTTAATGCGATCGGCTGGATTATTCGTTACATCATTTAGTGTGGCACTCATGCCGTATTCCTGTATGAAATAGCGCGCATCACGGATGCACGTCAGCTCACGAAATTCGCGAGAGTGTTGTCGACGATTTCAAAAAGCAGAAGAATTTTTCAGGCGGGCATTATCGTCCGAAAGGCATTTTTTTTAAGGATAAATAAGCTCAAAGTTCTGTCGGCTTATTGGATTTTCTGACGTTTTTATTCACGTGGTAAGCTGTCGACGTTTAAAAGATGCGCAATAAACATCGTTTTTTATCTTATTTATCAGGAACTGAAAATGTCAGCAACATTAATGCGTGGCGTACTCGATCAAATTCAGACCCAGGCACAGCAGGTCAGCGGCCCGTCTAACCGCCTGCAGGCGGCGCGCGGCGACATGCCCTCGTTTTCTGATGCTTTATTTAACAGCATTAATGAAATAAATAAAACGCAGGTAGACGCAAAAACAAAAACGCAGGAATGGATGTCCGGCAGCAGCGATATTGGGCTTAATGACGTGATGCTGGCGATGCAGAAATCGTCTATTTCATTCAGCTTTGGCATGCAGGCGCGGAATAAAATGATCGGCGCCTATCAGGAAATAATGAATACCCCGGTTTAAGGCCAATCCTCTTCTATGAGTGAAATTAACAGCATTCCTGCACGCTTATCCCTTAATACGCTTTCGTTATCTGACAGCGAATTACAGCGCGTCGGGAAATTAATCTATAAGCGCGCGGGAATTGTCGTCAACGCCCAGAAGCGGGAGATGATTTTTAATCGTCTCTCCCGCCGCGTGCGCGCGCTGGCGCATACCAGCTTCAGCGACTATATCGCCCTGCTTGAATCGCACTCAGAGCACCCGGAATGGCAAAGCTTTATCAACGCGCTGACGACAAACCTGACCTCGTTTTTCCGCGAGTCGTACCACTTTCCGATCCTCGCCCAGCACGCCCGCCTGCGCGGCAGCGGCTATCGCGTCTGGTGTACCGCCGCGTCGACCGGGGAAGAGCCGTGCTCGATTGCCATGACGCTGGACGAGGCGCTGGGCCCGTCCCTTTCGGGGCCGCGCGTCTGGGCCTCGGATATCGACACCGAGGTGCTGACCAAAGCGGAAGCGGGCGTCTACCGCCTGAGCGATCTGGACGCGCTGACGCTGGCGCAAAAGCGGACCTGGTTTCTGCGCGGCGCGGGGGAGAACAGCGAAATGGTCAAGGCGAAGCGCGAGCTGCTCTCCGCCATTCACTATCAGCAGCTAAATTTGCTGGACGAAAAGTGGCCCGTTCCCGGCCCGTTCGACGCCATTTTCTGCCGCAACGTGATGATTTATTTCGATGCGCCCACCCAGCAGCGCCTGCTGCAGCGTTTTGCCCGCCTGCTTAAGCCCGGAGGCCTGCTGTTTGTCGGCCATTCGGAACATTTTAACCCTTCACATATTCCGCTGCGCCTGCGTGGGCAGTCGGTTTATGAACTGACGGAGACAACACGGTGAGCCCGATTCGCGTGCTGGCGGTCGATGATTCAGCCCTGATGCGCAACATGCTGAGCGCGGTGGTGAATCAGCAGCCCGATATGGAAATGGTGGGAACCGCGCCGGATGCGTTTATCGCACGCGAGCTGATTAAGCAGCTTAACCCGGACGTCCTGACGCTGGATATCGACATGCCGCGCATGGACGGGCTGGAGTTTCTCTCCCGCCTGATGCGCCTGCGCCCGATGCCGGTGGTGATGATCTCTTCCCTCACCACCCGCGGCTCGGCGGCGACCCTGCGGGCGCTGGAGCACGGCGCGGTGGATTTTTTGCCGAAGCCGGAGCACCGCGAGGAGGACAACATCGCCCGCTGGAGCCAGCTGGTGATTGAGAAAATCCGCATCGCCGCGCGCGCGAAGCTGACGCCACGCGCGCCGACCGCCAGGCCGCTGCTCGCGGGGATCAGGGTGCGACAGCAAAGCATTATCGCCATCGGTTCGTCCACGGGCGGGACGGAGGCGCTGCGCCAGGTCCTGATGCCGCTTCCGGTCGGCACGCCGGGGATCGTCATCGCCCAGCACATGCCCGCCGGGTTTACCTACTCCTTCGCCCAGCGGCTTGACTCGCTGTGCCAGATTGCGGTGCGCGAAGCGCAGGACGGCGAGCCGGTGCTGCCGGGGACCGCCCTGATCGCGCCAGGCGATCGCCATATGGAGATCATCGGCCAGGACAACGGCTACCGGATCAGGCTCAGCGATGCGCCTGCGGTTAACCGCCACCGCCCCTCCGTCGACGTGCTGTTCGACTCGGTGGCCCGCCAGGCCAGCCGACACGCCAGCGCGGCGCTTCTGACCGGAATGGGCGGCGACGGCGCGCGCGGCCTGCTGCACCTGCGCCAGACCGGGGCGTTCACGCTCGCGCAGAGCGAGGACACCTGCGTGGTCTTCGGCATGCCCCGCGAGGCGATTGCGCTCGGCGCGGCGAAAAAGGTCGTCGATCTTGACGAGATTAGCCAGTGCCTGCTGGACAGTTTTGCCTATAAAAATTCCCCCAAAACCGACTCACGACGTTAAGGAGATTTACCCATGTCGGATAAAAATTTGCGTTTTCTGGTGGTGGACGATTTCGCCACCATGCGGCGCATCGTGCGCAACCTGCTGAACGATCTGGGCTACAAGAACGTTGACGAAGCGGAAGACGGCCAGGACGCGCTGAACAAGCTGCGCGGCAGCGATTTCGACTTCGTGGTCAGCGACTGGAACATGCCGAACGTCGACGGGCTGGAGCTGCTCAAAACCATCCGCACCGATGCCGCAATGGCAAAATTGCCGGTGCTGATGGTCACCGCCGAAGCGAAGAAAGAGAACATCATCGCCGCCGCGCAGGCGGGCGCTAACGGCTACATCGTCAAGCCATTCACCGCCGCGACGCTGGAAGAAAAGCTCGGCAAAATCTTTGAAAAACTCGGGCAATAATCATGAGCACGCCGTTAAACCTGCAGGCGGATAACGCCAAAGAGATCTTCTCCCGCATCGGTCACCTTACCCGCCTGCTGCGCGACAGCATGGCCAACCTCGGGCTGGAGCAGGCGCTGAAGGAAGTGGCCGACGCGTTTCCCAACACCCGCGACCGCCTGAACTACGTAGTCGGCAAAACCTCGCAGGCCGCCGATCGCGCCCTGACCAGCGTAGAAGCGGCGCGCCCGCTGCAGGAGAGCCTGAGCGAGAACGCCACGCAGCTGACCGGGCGCTGGAACGCCTGGTTCGAAAACCCGCAGCCGCTGGAGGATGCAAAAGCGCTGGTGAAGGACACCCGCAGCTTTCTGCACGACGTGCCTGAAATAACCCAGCAAACCAACCGCCAGCTGACCGAAATCATGATGGCGCAGGATTTTCAGGATTTGACCGGCCAGGTGCTGCAAAGCCTGATGCAGGTGATCGCCACGGTGGAAGAAGAGCTGATCAGCGTGCTGGTGGAGAACATGGGCGAACGCGCCGCCGAGGCGCAGGACGACGACGCGCACCTCAAAAACGGTCCGCAGATTGATACCAGCGTGAAGGGTATCGTCGCCTCGCAGGAGCAGGTGGACGATCTGCTGGAGTCACTCGGCTTTTAACCATGCCGGGCTAACGCCATGTCTGAAGAAAACGACAGCGAAAAAACGGAAGACCCCACGCCCCACCGAAAGCAAAAGGCGCGGGAAGAGGGACAGGTTCCCCGGTCTCGCGAGCTGACCAGCCTGTCCATGCTGCTGGCGGGCTGGGGGCTGATCCTGATCGGCGGGAGCTATCTGGCAACCAAGCTGCAGCAGCTGCTGCACAACGGTTTGACGTTCGACAGGCTGCTGGTCAGCGACCCGCAGCAGATGCTGCACCACGCGGGCTCGCTGATGGGCATGGCCTTTCTGGCGATCCTGCCGTTCGTTGGCGGGCTGTTTCTGACCGCCGTGGTGACGCCGTCAATTATCGGCGGCCTGAATATGACCGCCAAGGCCATCAAGTTTGACCTTAAAAAGCTCAACCCCCTGAAGGGCATCAAGCGCCTGTTTTCCGCGCAAATGGTCTCCGAGATGGTGAAAAGCATTTTGAAGGTGTCGCTGGCGGTTACGGGCGGCGGGCTGTTTTTGTGGTTCAACAAGAGCCGGTTTATCAACCTGATGTTTGAGCCGCTGGGGATGGCGCTGGTCGACATTAGCGGCCTGCTCCTCGGCTGCATGCTGGTCATTATTCTATCGCTGATCCCGATGGTGGCCTTCGACGTGGTTTACCAGCTCTGGAGCAACTTCAAGAAGATGCGCATGAGCATGAAGGAAATCAAAGACGAATTTAAAAATCAGGAAGGCGACCCGCAAATTAAAGGGCGTATCCGCCAGCTGCAGCGCCAGATGGCGCAAGGACGCATGATGAACGACGTCCCCACCGCCGACGTGGTGGTGAATAACCCGACCCACTTTTCGGTGGCCCTGAAGTATCAGGAAGGCGCGATGGGGGCGCCGCTGGTCGTAGCCAGCGGCAGCGGGCTGATTGCCCTGCGCATCCGCGAGCTGGCCGAAGAGCACCGGGTCCCCATGCTTGAGGCGCCGCCGCTGGCGCGCGCCCTGTATCGCCACTGTGAACCCGGCGCGCCGGTTCCCGCCGAGCTGTATAGCGCGGTCGCGGAAGTGCTGGCCTGGGTTTATGGCCTGAAGCGCTGGCGCAAGGGCTACGGCTCGCGTCCGCTGACACCTAGAGATCTGCCCGTTCCGGCGGAGATGGATTTTGCACAAGAGAGTAGAGAGTGATGGCCAATATCGCCACCCGATTACGTTTACCCAACATGAAGGAAACCCAGTGGCAGGTGCTGGCTGGCCCGGTGCTGATCATGACCATCCTTGCGATGATGATCCTGCCGCTGCCCACCTTTGTGCTGGATTTGCTGTTTACCTTTAATATCGTCCTGTCGATCATGATCCTGCTGGTCGCCATGTTCACCCAGAACACGCT
The DNA here is from genome assembly GCF_041399425.1 of Enterobacter sp. KBR-315C3_2022. NCBI lineage: Bacteria > Pseudomonadati > Pseudomonadota > Gammaproteobacteria > Enterobacterales > Enterobacteriaceae > Enterobacter > Enterobacter sp. KBR-315C3_2022. The sequence goes on along the minus strand of NZ_JBGKEB010000001.1, from coordinate 40,852 downwards.
GGAGTTTTCGGCGTTCCCGACGGTGCTGCTGTTCTCGACGCTGCTGCGCCTGGCGCTTAACGTCGCCTCCACGCGCGTGATCCTGATGAACGGCCATACCGGTCCGGAAGCGGCGGGCCAGGTGGTTGAGGCCTTTGGCCACTTCCTGGTCGGCGGCAACTTTGCCATCGGCATCATCGTGTTCGTGATTCTGATCATCATTAACTTTATGGTGATCACCAAGGGCGCGGGGCGTATCGCAGAGGTGGGCGCGCGCTTCTCGCTCGACGGGATGCCGGGCAAGCAGATGGCGATTGACGCCGACCTGAACGCCGGACTGATCGGCGAGGAGGAGGCGAAGCGCCGTCGTAAAGAGGTGACGCAGGAAGCGGACTTCTACGGCTCGATGGACGGTGCGAGCAAGTTCGTGCGCGGCGATGCCATTGCCGGGCTGCTGATCATGGCCATCAATATTATCGGCGGGCTGGTGATCGGCGTAATGCAGCACGACATGTCCGCCGGCGTGGCCGGTGAGACCTATACCCTGCTGACCATTGGCGATGGCCTGGTGGCGCAGATCCCGGGGCTGGTGATTTCGACCGCCGCGGGCGTGGTGGTCACCCGCGTGGCGAACGACCAGGACGTGGGCGAACAGATGGTGGGCCAGCTGTTCACCTCCCCGCGCGTGATCGTGCTGGCCGCGGGCGTTATCGGCCTGCTGGGCCTGATCCCCGGTATGCCAAACTTTGTGTTCCTGCTGTTCACCGCCGCGCTGCTGGGCACCGCCTGGTGGCTGCGCGGGCGCGAAGGGGAAGCGAAGAAGCCGGGTGCGGTTCACGCCGATGCCGACGCTGCCGACGCCGAGGTGGCGCAGGTTCACGAAGCCACGTGGTCCGACGTGCAGATGGAAGACACGCTGGGCCTGGAGGTCGGCTATCGCCTGATCCCGATGGTGGACCACGAGCAGCAGGGCCAGCTCCTGACGCGCGTGCGCGGCATCCGCAAGAAATTTGCCCAGCAGATGGGCTTCCTGCCCCCTGCCGTGCATATTCGCGATAACCTCGATTTAGCCCCGACCCGCTACCGCATCCTGCTTAAGGGCGTCATCGTCGGCCAGGGCGAGGTTCAGCCGGATCGCTGGATGGCGATCAACCCCGGCTGCGCGGAGGGCGAGGTTCCCGGCACGCCGTGCACGGAGCCGACCTTTGGCCTCCCGGCGCTGTGGATTGACGAAGTGCACCGCGAGCTGGCGCAAACGCTGGGCTACACGGTGGTCGACCCCAGCTCCGTGGTGGCAACCCACCTTAACCACCTGATTAGCACCCACACCGACGAGCTGTTTGGCCGTCAGGAAGCGCAGCAGCTGCTCGACCAGATCGCCAAACAGTCGCCGAAGCTGATTGAGGACCTGATCCCGGCGGTCATCAGCCTGACCACGCTGCACAAGGTGCTGCAAAACCTGCTGTCCGAGCGCGTGCCGATCCGCGATATGCGCACCATCATCGACACGCTGGCCGAGTTTGCCACCGCCCAGAGCGACGCCGACGAGCTGACCGCACGCGTGCGCGCCCGCCTGTCCCGCGCCATTACCCAGCAGTGGTTCCCGGGCGAGGACGACATTCAGCTGATTGGTCTGGATCTGTCTCTTGAGCAGCTGCTGGTGCAGGCCACCCAGAGCGGCAGCGCCATCGAGCCGGGCATCGCGGAGAACCTGATGAAGGAGACGGAAAAAGCGCTGCTGCACCAGGAAGGGCTGGGCGCGCCGCCTGTGCTGCTGGTGAACCCTGCCCTGCGCCTGATGCTGTCGCGCTATCTGCGCCGCATCTTCCCGCAGCTGGCGGTGCTGTCCAGCCAGGAGCTTAATACCTCGCGCAACGTGCGCATGACGTATCTGATCGGGGGCAAAGCATGATGACGCACGCGCTGGCGGGGCTGATGCTGGCGTCGCCTCTGGCGCTGGCCGCCGACGGCTCCTGGAGCAGCCAGAGCTTTGGCGGCACGATGACGCGGGGAGGCCAGGTGGTGAAAAGCAGGCCGGTGCAAAGCCCCTCTCCGCTCGCCTCCGGCGCGACGGCCTCGCGCGCCTACTGGAAAATCAGCACCAACGGCCCCACGCCGATCGGGATGCGCATCCGGCTGTGCAGCGCCGCCCGCTGCCTGATGCTGCCCGGCATGGCGGGCGAAATCGCGCTCCCCGCGGATATTCCCCCCGGCGGACCGTTTCGCTTTGAATACGCCACCGTCAGGGGCGGGATATACAGCTCGCCCGTAAGCGTGCTGAGCAATACGCTGACGGTAGCGTATACCTCCCCGCGATGAAAAAAGGCGCTACCGGATGCCGGTAACGCCTTTTTCAGCGATGAAGTACGCCGGGAGGGATAATTAGTCCTTCTTTCTTTCGGCCTTAAACAGCGCGACCTTGCCCTTCACGGCGATCTCCACGCGCTCAAAGGCGGCGGAAAGGATCGTCCGTAAATCCTCCACGCCGTCCGCGCGGTTTGAAAAAATACCCTTTTCGTTATACACCGCCATCAGCTTGCGCCCAAAGGCGTTATGGCTGGCCTCATCGCCCAGAATGGTTGCGCCGAAAAGCACGCCGTCGTGGGTTAACGCGTCGGCAGCGTGGCGAATGACGGGGGCTTTCTCCTGCATCTTGCCGGGCAGGCAGTGGAGCAGATAAAACATTGAAATGGAATCAAACTGATTGTGCAGGTGCGCAGGATAAGGGTTGAACACGTCGTGCAGGGCGGACGTTTTGATCCGGCCTTTGCCGACGCGCGCGGTCGCCGCGTTCAGGCTCGAGGCATTCAGGTCCATCAGCGACACGCTGCAGATATCCGGCGCGTAGGTCAGGTAAAAACCGGTTCCCACGCCCACGTCCAGATGATTGCTTTTCATATTATTTCGGAAGTGGGGAACAAGGTAGCGGTCGGTCTGGCACTGCCAGGCATAGCGATTCGAAATACGCAGCACCCACCAGTCGTACAGCTTCAGCGCCAGGGGCGTGTAAACTTTTATTCCATCATTTGTCTCTTTATTCATCAAGGCTCCTGCAAAGGCACAATCGCAAAGAAAAAGGCCACCAGCATGCCATAATATTCATGATTTTCAATGGGTCAGGCGTTTGATTATCATGCAGGATCGGTGGCAATTAGGGCATTTGAGATAAAGATGGATAACGATGAGGGGGAAAGCAGCTTGCGCTTATCGGGCGTTAAAAAGGGGCGCGCGTTTGCCGCCCCTGGCGTAAACGTGTGGCAGAAGGTTTACTTATTCAGCTCCGCGCGCGCTTCTTTTAATTCGTCACGGGCCTCTTCAAGCTTTTTCTCTTTTTTCGCGATCTTATCGCTACGGCCGGAGGCTTTCGCTTCGCGCAACTCCTGCTCTCTTTCAGCAACTTTCTGCTCTTTCTCGCTGACCTTCTCTTCACGCGCTTTTTCTAACGACGCGTCAGTGCAATTATCCGCTATTTCGGAATAGGCTTTTTCCAGCCCCGCAACGCGATGCGTATTACCGTATTTTTTCGCTTCGTTTATTTGCTGCTGAACGTTCTGTTTTTTGGCGGCGCATCCGGAGAGCGAATCGGCCGCCAGGGTAGAAGTAGAAAATGATGCAGCCATCAGGGAAAGCGCACAAAGCATCGTCATTTTGTTCATTGTAGTAACACTCCTTAATAATCACTAATCCTCACGTTCAGTGTACTTTAGTACGCAGGTCTAAAACACGCTTTCATTGCCAAAATAAGATTTTTACATCGCACAAAGTCAAATACGCAATAAAGAGACGGTAATGATTACTTCTTTAGAGTTAGACAGCTTAACTATTAACGCGGCAATACAGATTTTTCTTAACGGCATTAAAAAGCTTGCCCTCCTCCCGGTGGCGTCTCCCGCCAGGACCGGCAGAACGCAAGGGCCGTCTCGTTAATCTGCACGTAAGAAGCTGATTACGCGAAAATTAACGACTAAGCTCACAAAATGAAGGACGGATTTTCAAAGCGCTATTCACTCTTCGGCCTAAGTGATAACGTTGCAGCGCTGCCGGTCCTCCTCCGGCATCCTGCCGTTTTGATGGTTGCCATCATGGCGGTTTGTTTGGCATGTTAACCAATCCCGATCCTTCATTTTTGTTCTGGTAGCGAGTTTGCGAGCAAAGCGATGATTAAGTGGCCCTGGAAATCAAATGAAGCCCGTCCAGATATGGCGTTGCCATGGGATGAGGCGCTGGCTATTCCCGTACTGGCGAACCTTCTGCCGGATGAACAGCTTAAGCTGGTTCAGCTGGCCGACCGCTTTTTGCAGCAAAAACGCCTGGTTCCGCTGCAGGGTTTTGAACTGGATCCGCTGAAAAACGCGCGCATCGCCCTGCTCTTCTGTTTACCCGTTCTGGAACTGGGCATTGAGTGGCTGGACGGTTTCCACGAAGTGCTGATCTACCCTGCGCCGTTCGTGGTTGATGACGAGTGGGAAGATGATATTGGGCTTGTCCACAGCCAGCGCGTCGTGCAGTCCGGGCAGAGCTGGCAGCAGGGGCCGATCGTCCTGAACTGGCTGGATATTCAGGATTCATTCGATGCCTCCGGCTTCAACCTGATTATTCACGAGGTCGCGCACAAGCTGGACACCCGCAACGGCGATCGCGCCAGCGGCGTGCCCTTCATCCCGCTTCGCGACGTGGCGGGCTGGGAGCATGACCTGCACGCGGCGATGGACAACATCCAGGATGAGATCGATCTGGTCGGCGAAAGCGGCGCAAGCATCGACGCCTACGCCGCCACCGATCCGGCCGAATGCTTTGCCGTGCTGTCGGAATATTTCTTTAGCGCGCCCGAGCTGTTCGCGCCGCGCTTCCCGGCGCTGTGGCAGCGCTTCTGCCACTTCTACCAGCAGGATCCGCTGAACCGTTTACGTCAAAATGGCGACCCTGACGTTAATTCATCCATTCAAGTACACTAAAACGGCAGTTTGCAGCTTAATTAATCATTTGAATCAGCACGTTAAATTTAGTGTTGACACACATTACCGGGGCCATTAACATGCGCCTCGTTCACACGATTCCTCTGTAGTTCAGTCGGTAGAACGGCGGACTGTTAATCCGTATGTCACTGGTTCGAGTCCAGTCAGAGGAGCCAAATTTAAAAAGCCTGCTTTTACAGCAGGCTTTTTGCTTTTCTGCGTTCTGAGAAATTGCCGGGTGGCGGCTTCGCCTTACCCGATCTACGGGATGGCAGGCGTCGCCGGGCTAACCCGCATCTAAATCTGATAGTCGATCGCCACCTCTTCCGGCTCCATCACCTGACGCTTAATGTCGTCCACGGATAACCCGGCGTTGCACAGCTCAATAAAGCGCCACACGTAGTTGCGCTGCAGCTGGCCGCGCTTAAGCCCCAGCCAGACGGTGTTCGCATCGAACAGGTGACGGGTATCCAGCCGCACCAGATCGCCGTCCTCACGTTCACCGCCGGACTGTTCCGCCACCAGGCCAATGCCCAACCCCAGCTCAACGTAGGTTTTAATCACGTCGGAATCCTGCGCGCTTAGCACGATATCCGGCGTCAGCCCGCGGCGGCTGAAGGCTTCGTCGATGCGCGAGCGCCCCGTGATGCCCTGCCGGTAGGTGATCAGCGGCCACTTGCTGATGTCGTCCAGCGTCAGCGGGGAAACCTGGTGCAGGGGGTGATCGGCGGGGAGCAGCAGGCTGTGGTGCCAGCGAAACCACGGGAAGGCCACCAGCAGCGGGTCGTTGCTCAGCCGCTCGCTGGCGATGCCAATATCCGCCCCGCCGTTCTGCAGCAGCCCGTCGATCTCCTGAGGCGTTCCCTGAATCAGCTCCAGGCGAACGTCCGGAAAGAGCTCACGGAAGGCCTTTATCACCGGCGGCAGGCTGTAGCGCGCCTGCGTATGGGTGGTGGCAATCGTCAACACGCCCGTGGCGTCGTTGGTAAAGAGATCGGCCAGACGGCGGACGTTGCTGGCCTCGTTGAGGATGCGCTCCGCAATGGTCAGCAGCGCCTTGCCCGGCTCCGTCATGCCCAGCAGCCGCTTGCCGCGGCGAATGAATATCTCTATCCCGAGCTCTTCTTCAAGCTCGCGGATGTGGCGGCTGACGCCCGACTGGGAGGTATAAAGCATGTTGGCGACTTCGGTCAGGTTAAAGTCCCGCCTGGCCGCCTCACGGATAATTTTAAGTTGCTGGAAATTCACGATTCACTCCGGCGCATCTGACATAACGCTATTGTTAGAGTCAGCGGACCTGCAGAACAAATAATAAAAACCAGCATCTTATGCTTTTCTGGAATATCAGCTGACGAGCTGCAGCTCGCGGTTCTCCAGCGACGGCTTGCTGACCAGCGACATCAAAATCTCTTTTACCGCCAGCGCCTGCGGCGACAGCGAGCCGCGGGCAGAGATGTTCAGGGAGAGCGGCAGGCTCATCGAAGGGGTGGTTATGCGCGCCATCCAGCCGTTTGCGGCTCCCGACAGCGAGCGCGCCGCGGATTCCGGCAGGACCGTCACGCCCATTCCGCTGGCAATGGCCGCGGTAAGCGTTGAGATGGAGTCAATTTCACCGATGATTTTGGCCGTCAGGCGGCGCAGGGAGAACGCTTCATCCACCCGGGCGCGCACGGCGCTGTAGTCTCTCGGCAGGAACAGGTTCAGCTCCGCGACGGCGGTTAAATCGACGCTCTGCCCCGGACAGTCGCGGGTGCCCACCAGGTAGAGATCTTCTTTCAGCAGCGGCTGGCTGGCGATCCCGGCGATCGGCGAGCGATCGTAAAGTACCGCCATATCAAGCTGGCCGTTCAGCAGCTTATCGTTAAGCACGGTGCCGCTGTTTTCGTGAAGATAGACCAGCACGTCCGGCAGCTCGGCGCGCACCGCCTGCAGCAGCGGCATGGTCACCGAGGACGCGGCCGTGCCCGGCGCCAGCCCAATAGAGACCTGGCCGCTCAGGGTCTGGCCGACGTTGTTCACCGCCAGCTGCGCCTGCTCGCACTGCCGAAGGATAGTGCGCGCGTGGGTGTAGAGGATTTTTCCCGCTTCCGTCGGCGTGACGCCGCGCTTGGTGCGGATCAGCAGCTGCTGGTCCATTTCGCCTTCCAGCGTAGCCACCTGCTGGCTCAGCGCAGGCTGGGCGATGTGCAGTACTTCCGCAGCCTGAGTCAGGCTGCCGATGTCGACGATTTTCACAAAGTATTTCAGTCGTCTAAAGTTCATATTGCCCCCTGTTCGAAATGGTGTGCCATAGCGGATTTCGGTGTTAATCAGGTTTTGCAATATGAATGCCAGCTTTTGAAGGAAGGTCGATTTTGCCGCTAAGCGCCTGAAAATAAGCAAATCTAATCGTCATCATCCGTTTGCCCCCGTAGACAGACGATGACGATCTGCCCCATAAGGGGTACAGGCGCACTGCAACGGTGCAGTGACGGCGCTAAAAACACCGTTTTGCCCAATTTGTCAGCAAACGAATGCAATGCCGCATTTCGCCCTTTGACAACGGCGACCGGGGTCGATAATATGCGCCCCGTTCACACGATTCCTCTGTAGTTCAGTCGGTAGAACGGCGGACTGTTAATCCGTATGTCACTGGTTCGAGTCCAGTCAGAGGAGCCAAATTTGAAAAGCCTGCTTTTACAGCAGGCTTTTTGCTTTTCTGCGTTCTGGAAATTGTCGGGCGGCGGCTTCGCCTTATCCGACCTACATACATCGCATCATCCCTTCCTCAAGCGAATAAGCACTGCGGTTTTAAGCCGTAGGCGCTGGCGCGCAAAGTCTTTCCTTCTGGAAATAAAATCAGTTTCCTCCCGCCGCCTTGCGCGGTAGTCTCATACGTTCCATTTATACAATGGCCGCAGTGTGAGTGACCTTTTCTTATACCAATAATTAAAAATCAGTACGGACATGACAACTATGGACTCCACCTTAACCTCAAATCGTCCCGGCGAGGAGACGCTTCCTCTCAACCGCGCCCGCCGCGCCGCGCTCGGCAGCTTCGCCGGGGCCGTCGTCGACTGGTACGATTTTCTGCTCTACGGCATTACCGCCGCGCTGGTGTTTAACCGGGAATTTTTCCCGCAGATTAGCCCCGCAATGGGCACGCTCGCCGCCTTTGCGACCTTTGGCGTAGGATTCCTGTTCCGCCCTCTCGGCGGCATCATCTTCGGCCACTTCGGCGACCGCCTGGGGCGCAAGCGCATGCTGATGCTCACCGTCTGGATGATGGGCATCGCCACCGCACTGATCGGCATTTTGCCGTCGTTTGACGCCATCGGCTGGTGGGCACCGGTGCTGCTGGTCACCCTGCGTGCGATACAGGGCTTCGCCGTCGGCGGCGAATGGGGTGGCGCGGCGCTACTCTCCGTCGAAAGCGCGCCGAAGAACAAGAAGGCGTTTTACAGCAGCGGCGTGCAGGTGGGCTACGGCGTTGGCCTGCTGCTCTCGACCGGGCTGGTCTCCCTGATAAGCCAGCTTACCACCGACGAACAGTTCCTGAGCTGGGGCTGGCGCATCCCGTTCATCTTCAGCATCGTGCTGGTGGTTGCCGCCCTGTGGATCCGCAACGGGATGGAGGAGTCCGCGGAGTTTGAGCAGCAGCAGCAGCAGCGCGAAACGCCCGCGGTGAAAAAGCGGCTGCCGGTGATGGAGGCTCTGATCCAGCATCCTGGCGCTTTTCTGAAAATCATCGCCCTGCGCCTGTGCGAGCTGCTGACGATGTATATCGTGACGGCGTTTGCCCTGAACTATTCGACGCAAAATCTTGGCCTGCCGCGCGAGCTGTTCCTGAACATCGGGCTGGTGGTCGGCGGGATCAGCTGCCTGACCATCCCCTGCTTCGCCTGGCTGGCGGATCGGTTTGGCCGCCGCCGCGTCTATATCACCGGCGCGCTCATCGGCACCCTGAGCGCCTGGCCGTTCTTTATGGCGCTGGAGGCGCAGTCGGTCTTCTGGATCGTCTTCTTTGCCATCATGCTGGCGAACGTCGCCCACGATATGGTGGTGTGCGTACAGCAGCCGATGTTCACCGAGCTGTTTGGCGCCAGCTATCGCTACAGCGGCGCGGGCGTGGGCTATCAGGTGGCGAGCGTGGTGGGAGGCGGATTTACGCCGTTCATCGCCGCCGCGCTGGTGACCTTCTCCGGCGGCAACTGGCACAGCGTGGCCATTTACCTGCTGGCGGGCTGCCTGCTCTCTGCCGCCACGGCGCTATTTATGAAAGAGTCGCCCCGCGGCTGATCTCCTCACTTTTGTTTCACATGCGTGTGACATACTATCGGGTATCGCCACACAACTGTGAAACACCTGTGGAACAAGGAGACAGAGATGAATAATAAGGGCTCCAGCCTGACCCCGGCTCAGGCGCTGGAAAAACTCGACGCGCTGTACGAGCAGTCCGTCAACGCGCTGCGCAGCGCGATTGCGGTTTACATTGAAAGCGGGAAGCTTCCCGATGAAAAGGCCAGAAGTCGTGGCCTTTTTGTTTATCCTTCGCTCTCCGTGACGTGGGATGGCCGCGCGACCAACACGCCAAAAACCCGCGCCTACGCCCGCTTTACCCACTCAGGCTGCTACAGCACCACGGTAACTCGCCCGGCGCTGTTTCGGCCCTATCTTGAAGAGCAGCTCACGCTGCTGTATCAGGATTACGATGCCCACATTTCCGTTGAGCCTTCGCTGCACGAAATTCCCTATCCTTACGTGATCGACGGCTCGGCGCTCACCCTTGACCGCTCGATGAGCGCGGGGCTGACGCGCCACTTCCCGACCACCGAGCTGTCGCAGATTGGCGATGAAACCGCGGACGGTATTTATCATCCGGCAGAGTTTTCCCCGCTGTCGCACTTTGACGCCCGCCGCGTCGATTTTTCCCTGGCCCGCCTGCGCCACTACACCGGCACGCCCGCCGAGCATTTCCAGCCGTTCGTGCTGTTTACCAACTACACCCGCTACGTAGACGAGTTCGTCCGCTGGGGCTGCAGCCAGATCCTGGATCCGGAAAGCCCCTACATCGCCCTCTCCTGCGCGGGTGGGATCTGGATCACCGCCGAAACCGAAGCGCCGGAGCAGGCGATTTCCGACCTGGCGTGGAAGAAACACCAGATGCCAGCCTGGCACCTGATTACCGCGGACGGCCAGGGCATCACCTTAATCAACATCGGCGTCGGGCCGTCGAACGCCAAAACCATCTGCGACCATCTGGCGGTTCTGCGCCCGGACGTCTGGCTGATGATCGGCCACTGCGGCGGCCTGCGCGAAAGCCAGCTGATTGGCGACTACGTGCTGGCCCACGCCTACCTGCGCGACGACCACGTGCTGGATGCGGTACTGCCGCCGGATATCCCTATCCCGAGCATCGCGGAGGTCCAGCGCGCGCTGTACGACGCCACCAAAGAGGTGAGCGGCATGCCCGGCGAAGAGGTGAAGCAGCGCCTGCGCACCGGCACGGTGGTGACAACCGACGACCGCAACTGGGAGCTGCGCTATTCGGCTTCGGCGCTGCGCTTTAACCTCAGCCGCGCGGTCGCTATCGATATGGAGAGCGCCACCATCGCCGCGCAGGGCTACCGCTTCCGCGTGCCGTACGGCACCCTGCTCTGCGTGTCGGATAAGCCGCTGCACGGTGAAATTAAGCTGCCGGGCCAGGCCAACCGCTTCTACGAAGGGGCGATTTCGGAGCATCTGCAAATCGGCATTCGGGCGATCGATCTCCTTCGCGCCGAGGGCGATAAGCTGCACTCCCGCAAGCTGCGCACCTTTAACGAGCCGCCGTTCCGCTAAAGAAAAGGAAACACCATGCACACCACATCACCGCTTGCCGCCCTGCGAAACTGGCTGCGTGAAAACGGCCTCGACGGCATGATCGTCCCGCGGGCCGACGCCTGGCAAAGCGAGTACTGCGCGCCGTACGATGAAAAGCTCGCCTGGCTGACGGGCTTCGACGGCTCGGCCGGGCTGGCGCTGATCCTTCAGGATCGGGCCCTGCTGTTCGTCGACGGTCGCTACCAGGTGCAGGCCCGCGTGCAGGTCAACATGGATGAGTTCGCCATCCATCACCTGCACAACGAGCCGCTGGCGGAATGGCTGGCGGCAAACGTGGCGCCCGGTGCGCGCATTGGCTTCGAGGCGATGCTGATGACCAACGCGGACTACGCGCAGCTCTCAACCACGCCGTGCGAGCTGGTGGCGCTGAACGACTCGCCGTTCGATACGCTCTGGAGCGGGCGGCCCGCCGCGCCTGCGGGGCTTATCCGCGCCATGCCCGATGAGGTAAGCGGTGAAAGCAGCGCCAGCAAGCGGCAGCGCGTGGCGACGATCCTCAACGACATGCAGGCCGATTACCTGGCGGTCACGCTGCCGGATAGCATTGCGTGGCTGCTGAACGTGCGGGGCTCGGATATTCCAACCAGTCCGGTTCCCCTCTCCTTTGCCCTGCTGGGACGCGACGGTGCCGTCGAGTGGTTTGTGAATGACGACAAGCTGGCGGACCTTCCGCCGTCCGTCGCCGGGCAGTTTACCCTTTCACCGCAGGAGGCGTTTATTCCTCGCTGTCAGCAGCTTGCGAAGGGCAAGCGGATCGTGGTCGACCCGGATTCCGCGCCGGTCGCGCTGCGCTTCGCGATTGAGCCGCAGGGTGACATTGTCTGGCTGACGGACCCCATTACGCTGCTCAAGGCCGGTAAGAACCCGGTGGAGCTGGCGGGGTATCGTGAATGCCATCATCAGGACGGCGCGGCGTGGGTGAATTTTCTTGCCTGGCTGAGCCGGGAAGTGCCCAGGCGCGCCGCCTCTGGCCAGCCGCTTACCGAGCTTGAGGTGCAGGCGCAGCAGCTCGCCTTCCGCCAGCAGCAGCCGGGATTTATTGAGCAGAGCTTTGCCACGATTTCGGCGTCGTCCAGCAACGCGGCGATGTGCCACTATCACTCCAGCGAGGCCAGCAATAAGCCGATTGGCCATAACCATTTTTATCTCAATGACTCTGGCGGCCAGTATCGTAACGGCACGACCGACGCCACGCGCACGCTGGCCTGGGGCAAGGTTGACCCGCAGCAGCGCCTGCACTACACCGCCGTGCTGAGAGGCTTTTTATCGCTGATTACGCTGCAATTCCCGTCCGGCAGCCACGGCCACCAGCTGGATGCGTTTGCGCGCCGTCCGCTGTGGGAAATGGGGCTGGATTACGATCACGGCACCGGGCACGGCGTGGGGCATCAGCTGTTGATCCACGAAAACCCGCACCGCATCGCGAAGAAGGTCAATTCGTGGCCGCTGGTGGCGGGCAATATCATGACCATCGAGCCGGGGTACTATCTGGGCGACAGCCACGGTATTCGTATTGAAAATCAGGTGGAAATTGTTGAGAGCCGTCCGGGATTTTGCCGGTTTGCCTCGCTGACGCTGATCCCCATCGACCTGAGCCAGGTTGAACTGCAGCTGTTATCCGAGCAGGAGAAGCAGTGGCTGGATGATTATCATCAGCTGGTTCGGGAAGCGCTGTCGCCGCGGGTGAACAGCGACGCGCGGCCGTGGCTGGTTGAGGCCACCGCGCCGATTCGGGTGAACCGCTAGCGCGGTGCGTTGCCTTATCCGGCCTGCTGTCCCGTAGGTCGGGTAAGGAGAAGCCGCCACCCGACAATTTCCAGAACGCAGAAAAGCAAAAAGCCTGCTATAAAAGCAGGCTTCTTAAATTTGGCTCCTCTGACTGGACTCGAACCAGTGACATACGGATTAACAGTCCGCCGTTCTACCGACTGAACTACAGAGGAATCGTGTGAACGGGGCGCATATTATCGATGCTCCCCCGTGATGTCAAAGGCAGAATGCAGATTTCCGTTCGTTTGCTGATTTATTCTCCACTTCGCGCATTTGGCAGGCACTCTTCAGCTTCAGAAACGATCGGCTGAGGCTTTACGCGCGGGTATTTCCACAGCCAGCGGCCGCTTACCATTCGCCAGTAGAACAGCGCGCCGCGCACGGCCCAGTCGAGGAACATCCCCAGCCAGACGCCGACGACGCCCATCCCGAGCATAATACCGAGCGTATACCCCGCGACCACGCGACAGCCCCACATGCCGAGCATCGATACCCACATGGCAAAACGGGCATCGCGCGCGCCCTTGAGCCCTGCGGGCAGCACCCAGGAAGCGGCCCAGATCGGCATGAACGCGGCGTTGAGCCAGATGAGGATCTTAACCACCTCTTTGACATCCTGCTCGTGGGTATAGAACGAGGCCATGAGCCCGGCAAAAGGCGCGGTACCCCACGCGATGGCCGTGAGCCCAATGGTCGACAGCCAGAAAACGTGGCGCAGCTGGCGCTCCGCCTGCCCTATTTGCCCTTTACCAAGGCGTTTTCCGGTAATGATGGTCGACGCGGAGCCGAGGGCATTCCCCGGCAGGTTGATGAGCGAGGCGATGGAAAAGGCAATAAAGTTACCGGCAATCACGTCCGTTCCCATCCCGGCGACAAACATCTGCGTCAGCAGCTTGCCGCCGTTAAACAGCACCGATTCAATGCTGGCCGGGATCCCAATGCCCATCACTTCCCAGATGATCGAGAAGTTGAACGGCCGAAAATAGCTTCTCAGGGTGATGCGCAGCGACGGCGTGACGCCTGCGACCAGCACCCCGACGATGGCCGCCGCGCCGATATAGCGCGAAATCGTCAGCCCAAGCCCGGCTCCGACGAACCCTAAGCCGTCCCAGGAAAAGACGCCGTAGATCAATATGCTGCTGATAATGATATTCAGGATATTCATGCCGCCGTTTATCAACAGCGGAATTTTGGTGTTGCCCGCGCCCCGCAGCGCGCCGCTGCCGATCAGCGCAATCGCCGCCGCCGGATAGCTGAGCACGGTCATTTCGAGGTAGGTTAGCGCCAGGTCCTTCACCTCGGCGGTCGCTTCTCCGGCGACAATATTGATGATTTCCCTGCCGTAGTAGTGGATCACCGCCGCCAGGATGATGGAAAAAACGGTCATGATCATCAGCGACTGTCTGGCCGCCTCGCGAGCGCGTTTGGAATCGAGCTTCCCAAGGCTAAATGCCACCACCACCGTGGTGCCAAGATCGATGGCGGCGAAAAACGACATCACCACCATATTAAAGCTGTCCGCCAGCCCGACGCCGGCCATGGCTTCTTTACCGAGCCAGCTGACCAGGAAGGTGCTGAGCACTCCCATCAGCAGAACGCAGGTGTTCTCCAGAAAGATGGGCACAGCAAGCGGGGTGATTTCTCGCCAGAACAGAACTCGATAGCTTTTACGTTTTGCATACCAGGGCGTGCGCGCGATGGCCTGGCGTAGGGGGGCGGTGACGTTCAAAATGGACCTTAGCGAGAAAGTTGAAACTCCATTTCAAATGATGATGTAGAAATGCCTATCCTGCAAAGTATTTCCCGAAAAAGATGTGTGGAATTACAACAAACTGTCGACGGAATCGGCAATCAATCGCATTGTTCCATAATCGTGTTTGACAAAAGTTTTTTCGCCGCTAAGATAAGCCTCCACAACGATTCCTCTGTAGTTCAGTCGGTAGAACGGCGGACTGTTAATCCGTATGTCACTGGTTCGAGTCCAGTCAGAGGAGCCACATTTAAGAAGCCTGCTTTTATAGCAGGCTTCTTGCTTTTCTAAGCCCGGTAACAATGCCCGATGGCGCTACGCTTACCGGGCCTACAATAGGGCGAAAAAAAAGCTCCCGGGTTACCGGGAGCTTTTTTTAAGTCTGAAGGTGCTTATTCGCTTTTCGCTTCGGCGTTTTTGATTTCGCCCATCACTTTCAGCTTCTTAGAGATGTCGCGACGCTCTTTGGACAGCTCGGCATTTTTGATGATGTAATCGTCAACGCGATCTTCGTAATCGCTCTTCATGCTGGCGATGATGCCCTGAATCGCTTCTACGCTCATACCCGGCTTGATGTAGTCGCTCAGGTTATCCAGCAGCAGAACGCGCTTTTGGTTGTCACGGATCTTCTTCTCAACGTCCTGGATTTCACGCTGCAGCTTGTTTTTGCGGCGGAACAGGCGGACAAATTCCAGAACATCCTGGAACGAAGGCTTGATAGTTTCCATTTTTACACCCCTGATAATGTGAGATTCGGATTCGTTAAGGCAGCCGTTGTAACAGTAACCTTACTGACAGCGGCGGCTAATGACAATCAGTATAACGTTTAAAGCTATCATAACCCCAATTGCTGCTGAATCGAAGCAGCAGCCGTCACATAAGGCTTTTATTTGCGCAGCGCACGGCAGATAAGCTGCGATAGCAGCTCGAGCTGGCGGGCCAGTTCCATACTTAGCCAGACGTAGCCGTGAATCGGCGTTTCCGCCACGTTGTCGCTTTGCCGCTCGTTCATAAGCAGCTTCAGCTCGGCCACGATCTCATTGAGCCGCTCGCTGTTTGCCAGTATGGGCTGAGGATTACCTTCATAGAGCGCATGGGCGATGGTGAGCAGCGTTTGCTGCGTCATGTGCTGCGTCTCTTTAAGCGTTTGGGCGTTAAGCATCAGCAAATGGCTCGGGCGAGAGGCCCAGTGGGCGTTGATTTGCAGCTCCAGCATGCAGACCAGATTGCGGCTCACCGTTTGAATCGCCTCGAAAATGCCTTTATGGATATGCGTCTCTTTGCTGGCAGGCGTGATCAGCCCGCGCATTTTGACCACATCAGTGAGGATTTTCTGCAAATGCTTTTCCAGCCGCGGTCGTTCCACCAGGTTAGGCGAAAAACCGGCCTGATAAACGCGATTAAATGCGGTCACGTACGTTGCCATCTGGATCCGCCAGTGCAGGAACGCCCGCTGCGGCCAGACGCCCGTAAACAGCATCGCCAGCAGCGAGCCGAGAATCACATCTCCGCTTCGCCATAATGCGGTTGTCATATCCCCCGCTGGCGCACCGACCACCACCGCAAGCGTGATGCCAATCAGCAGGGCCTGATACGGTTTTTTCCCCAGTGCCAGCCAGCCGCAGAGAAACATCGCCGCTGCGCACCACAGGAGCATAACGGGAAACGAGATGAGCTCAAGCTTAAGCGCAATCAGCCCCAGCGCGGAGCCAAGCACGGTGCCGCCAATACGCTCAAAGGCCCGCGGAACGACGTTCCCCCAAAAAGAGATTGGCCCCATCACAACCACCAGCGTGATCAGCGGCCAGGTTCCTTCCGGAATATTGAGCAAACGGACGAGGACAAAGGTCAGGACAAACGCCAGCGCGATACGGCACCCATGCACCACGCGGTAGTGTTTATACAGGCGTATTTCAAAGGGAGTTAATGATTTGTCGGGACGCACACCCGCTCTCCAGCTACACGGCAAACCGTAATTGTACTGCGTTTTCAGCCGGGCGGAATGCGTCCGGCCGAAAAACCCTGCTTTTACCGGGACTAAGACACTTTATGCTCAACGGGAATATACATTTCGATAACCCAGTAGCCCTCGGCATTGCCATCGTTAAGATAGCGCTCAAAGCAGGGTTTGGGGGCTATCTGGTATTTGTGGTCCTCTAACAGGGAGTTGAAGAACTGATTCCAGGGCGTCGCGAAGTCGTGATTTTCAACCCGCGCGATGGCGAGCGCGTAATCCCCTGCGGCGATTTCGGTCAGTATGACCCCTTCGCTGTTTTCAGGAATGACGAAATCATCCTGCACCGTTACCGCCGTGTCGCAGCGCAGCTTTTCTGCCGGGACCTGATCCGGGTTATCATAGTAAACGGCGACCCACTCCAGCGGCTGAATGTGCCGCCCATTAACCCACATAGCCAGCTGTTCAAAACCCTGCTTTACCGTGTTTTCCCACGGCCCCACCATGTGAAAACCCGCGATCCTGCGTTTCTGCTGCTGCCTGATGCTATAGTCCATGCTGCCTCCACTCATTACTGTATGTTTATACACTATAAGTCAGAATTTCGCTTACCGGCAAACGGCGTGTGATGATTATGCGAGCAGACTCGCAACCCTGCCAGCCTGCTCTAAAGGGGGAAAGCAATCGTTAGATTTTATGGTGCAGGTAATCACCCAGGCGGGAGAAAAGGCCGCCCTTCTCGACGCTTTCCAGCGTGACCAGCGGCCAGTGTGCGACCACCTTATCGCGATCGTACAGCTCGATTTCGCCCACGCGCTGATGGGCCGCAACAGGCGCTTCCAGCTCTTTTTTGTCCAGCACGTACTTCGCTTTGATGTTCGGCAGCTCCGCTTTCGGCAGCGCCAGCCAGAAGTCCTGGTCCGTACCCAGCGTGATCTGCTCTTTATCGCCGTACCAGATACGCTCCGTGCCCACCTTTTTACCGCTGTGCAGGATTTGCACCGTGTCGAAATTCTGTTGACCCCAGTGCAGCAGCTTGCGGGCCTGATCCTCACGCCCTTTTGGGCTGTCAGCCCCCATCACCACCGCGATCAAGCGGCGCTGACCGTCGACTGCGGACGCAATCAGGTTAAAACCGGCGCCTGAAGTATGGCCGGTTTTGAGGCCGTCCACGTTCATGGTTTTATCCCACAGCAGGCCGTTGCGGTTTTGCTGCGTAATGCCGTTCCAGGTGAGGCTTTTCTCGCTGTACATGTGGTAGAAATCAGGCTCGCCGTGAATAATCGCGCGGGAGAGGACGGCAAGGTCGTAGGCCGAGCTGTGCTGACCCGGTGCGTCTAGGCCGTGCACCGTTTCAAAGTGGGTATCGCGCAGGTTCAGCTTCTCGACGTAGTCATTCATCATGGTAACGAACTGCGGCTGGCCGCCCGCCACGTGGTCCGCCAGCGCCACGCACGCGTCGTTGCCTGAATCGACGATCAGCCCGCGGCTGAGGTCGCGTATCGACACGCGGTCGCCCTCTTTCAGGAACATGAGCGACGAGCCGTCAAAAACGGGATTGCCTTTCGCCCACGCGTCGCGGCCGACGGTGACGATGTCGTCAGGGCTAATCCGGTGGCTATCAATGGCGCGATCGACGACGTATCCCGTCATCAGCTTGGTCAGGCTTGCAGGATTACGCTGTTGATGTTCATTGCCCGCCGTTAAAATTTGCCCGGTTGTGTAGTCCATCAGCACCCAGGAGCCCGCCTGAATGGCCGGAGGCTGAGGTGCAAAATCCAGCGGCGTAACGGCCCACGCGGAAGAAATGCTCGAAGCGAGTAAAGAAACAGCAATAAACAGACGGCGTTTCAACGGTATATCCTCAGGTCATTAAAAATCGTTGACCTTTTTACGGGAGTTCGCGTGTCCTTACCTTGTTTAATTGCAAAAAAATGTGACAAATGTCTTATTTTGATCTGAAGGCGGCGCGCAAAAATCGCCTCTGACGTCGCTTTTTATTCGGCCTGCCCACCGCGATCGTTTACCATAGAGGCGTCATTTTTTAACAGGATGGTATTACTGGTGTCTGATTCTGCCGCGCTCACGTTTTTATTCCACGACTACGAAACCTTTGGCACCCATCCGGCGCTGGACCGTCCGGCGCAGTTTGCCGCCATCCGTACCGACGAAAATTTCAACATTATCGGCGAACCCGAAGTCTTTTATTGCCGTCCGGCGGATGATTATCTGCCCCAGCCGGGCGCCGTGATGGTGACGGGCATTACGCCGCAGGAAGCGCGAGAGAAAGGCGTCAGTGAAGCGGAGTTTGCGCGCCGCATTCACGATCTCTTTACCGTGCCCAATACGTGCGTGGTGGGCTACAACAATATTCGCTTCGATGACGAAGTGACGCGCAACATTTTTTACCGCAACTTCTACGATCCCTACGCGTGGAGCTGGCAGAACCGCAATTCGCGCTGGGACCTGCTGGACATCATGCGCGCCTGCTATGCCCTGCGCCCGGAAGGCATTAACTGGCCGGAAAATGAAGAGGGCCTGCCGAGCTTCCGTCTGGAGCATCTGACGCGCGCCAACGGCATTGAGCACAGCAACGCCCACGACGCGATGGCCGACGTGTATGCCACTATCGCCATGGCGAAGCTGGTGAAGGCCGCGCAGCCGCGGCTCTTTGATTATCTGCTCAGCCATCGCAGCAAGCATAAGCTCACAACGCTTATCGACGTCCCGCAGATGAAGCCGCTGGTGCATATTTCCGGGATGTTTGGCGCGTGGCGCGGGAATACCAGCTGGGTTGCGCCGCTGGCCTGGCATCCGGACAACCGCAACGCCGTCATTATGGTCGATTTGGCTGGCGACATCTCCCCGCTGCTCGAGCTCGACAGCGACGCGCTGCGCGAGCGGCTGTACACCCCGAAAGCCGAGCTGGGCGATCTGCCCGCCGTGCCGGTGAAGCTGGTGCATATCAATAAATGCCCGGTTCTGGCGCAGGCCAATACGCTGCGCCCGGAGGATGCCGACAGGCTGGGGATTGACCGTCAGCGCTGCCTGGATAACCTGAAGGTGCTGCGAGAGAACCCGCAGGTGCGCGAAAAGGCCGTTGCGATCTTTGCCGAAGCCGAGCCGTTTATCCCGTCCGATAACGTCGATGCCCAGCTGTACAACGGCTTCTTCAGCGACGCCGACCGCGCGGCGATGAAAATTGTGCTGCAGACCGAACCGCGCAACTTGCCGGCGCTGGACATTACCTTCGCCGATAAGCGCATTGAAAAATTGATATTTAACTACCGGGCGCGTAACTTCCCCGGCACGCTGGATGAAGCCGAGCAGGAGCGCTGGCTGCAGCACCGTCGTAACGTCTTTACGCCAGAGTACCTTCAACGCTATGCCGAAGAGCTGGAGATGCTGTACGGGCAGTACGAGGGCGATGCCGAGAAGCAGGCGCTGTTGAAAGCCCTGTTCCAGTACGCGCAGGAAATCGTCTGACCGAAGGGTACAAAAAAGCCGGAGGCGATGTCTCCGGCTTTTTTTTGCCCGCTGGCGCGGGCCTAAAGGTTGTGCAGGTCGGGTGAGGCTTAGCCGCCACCCGACACCGTCTTAGGCGACGTCTTCGTACTGAGGAACCGGGTTGCGGAAGCTCTTGGTCACGCATGCCAGGTAAACCAGGCCGATAGCGCCCCAGATCAGACCCAGAACCATGGAGCTTTCTTCCAGGTTAATCCACAGTGCGCCAACGGTCAGCGCGCCGCACACCGGCAGAACCAGATAGTTGAAGTGGTCCTTCAGCGTTTTGTTGCGCTTCTCGCGGATCCAGAACTGAGAGATCACGGAGAGGTTAACGAAGGTGAACGCCACCAGCGCACCGAAGTTGATCAAAGCAGTTGCCGTCACCAGGTCGAATTTAATCGCCAGCAGCGCGATTGCGCCAACCAGCAGCACGTTCCACGCTGGCGTGCGCCATTTCGGATGCACATAGCCAAAGAAGCGCGTTGGGAACACGCCGTCGCGGCCCATAACGTACATCAGACGGGAAACGCCCGCGTGCGCAGCCATACCGGAGGCCAGAACGGTCACGCTGGAGAAGATCAGCACGCCCCACTGGAAGGTCTTACCTGCCACGTACAGCATGATTTCAGGCTGAGACGCATCCGGATCTTTAAAGCGAGAGATGTCCGGGAAGTACAGCTGCAGGAAATAAGACGCACCGATGAAGATCAGGCCGCCAATCAGCGCGGTCAGGAAAATCGCTTTCGGGATCACGCGCTCGGCGTCTTTGGTCTCTTCAGACAGTGAAGAGATGCCGTCGAAGCCCAGGAACGAGAAGCACAGGATTGTCGCACCGGTGATCATCGGCACAACGTGCGCGCCTTCAGACCAGAACGGACGGGTGCTGGTCAGGGTACCGGCGCCTTCACCGTGCATCACGCCATAGATGATCAGGCCCACGATGACGGAAACAATACCCATCTGCAGAATCACAATCAGGGTGTTGAAGTTCGCCACGGTCTTGATGCTGCGCAGGTTAGAGATGGTCATAAAGGCCACCAGCGCCACAACGAAGATCCACGACGGTACGGAAGGTACCAGCGCTTCAAAGTAAATTTTAGCCAGCAGAATGTTGATCATCGGCATGAACAGATAGTCCAGCAGAGATGACCAGCCCACCATAAAGCCAACCGCAGGGCTAATGGATTTCTGAGCATAGGTATACGCGGAGCCTGCGGACGGGAAACGGCGAACCAGTTTACCGTAGCTCAGCGCAGTAAAGAGAATAGCGACCAGCGCAAAGGCATACGCCGTTGCAACGTGACCGTCAGTAAGGCCTGATACGATACCGAATGTATCGAACAGCGTCATTGGCTGCATGTAGGCAAGGCCCATCATAACAACCGGAATCAACGTAAGCGTTTTACGTAATTCCACGCGAGAGGTTTTTGGAGTTGCGTTATGCGACATGGTTAATCTCCTTTACGGTGATAACCGCCACGTAAGCGAAAAATTGCCCCATTTCAGTCTTCCTCAGCGACAACAACTGTCGGATTTTAGTAAATATCTATCCGGTACGAAGCCCGGCCTCTTGGTTTTTAGTTTCGTTTCGTACATGCAAAAAAAAATAACCGACGCCTTTTATATCGTCGATTATTCATTTGTTTGCAGCGGCGGCATTTTGCCCTATTCCAGACACAAAACGCAATAGATTGAGAAAGCCATCAATAAATTAATTTCGCTAACCGACTGATTTACCCGCATCTGCCTGAGTGTAAACCGCGGCAATAGCACTATTTGCTAAAATTTGTTCCCGCCACCAGGCGCTGGCGAGCCCGGCGGTCTGTTCATTCCAGCCAATCCACACCGGTTCGTTGCTGCTTTGCGCTAAAACCTGCTTTTCCACCAGCGCGCCGCTTTCTATAAACCGCTGCGCCAGATAGCGCGGTAAATAGCCGCAGCCTAGTCCGCTTATCTGCAGCTCCAGCTTGGTTTTAAAATCAAATACGGTGATGGCTTCCTGTTCGTCTAACAGCTGTGAAGAGACCGCGCAGCCCGGACGGGAGCTGTCCCCGACCGCAACTGCGCGGAAGCCCTTAATGATGCGGCGATTCAGCGGCTCTGGCTCGCTCGCCAGCGGGTGATGCGGCGCAACGGCAAAAACCTGTTCAAGCGTGCCGAGCCGGGCAAAGCCGAAATCGCTGAGCTGGGGAGGCTCGTGGAGCGCGCCGACGATAATATCGGCACGTCCCTGCGTCAGGGCGTCCCAGGAGCCGCCCAGCACGCCGTTGATAAAGATCAGCCGGGTGACGCTGTGGTGCTGATAGAACGCTTCGATAAGCGGCGCCAGCAGGGAAAAGGGAAACGTATCGTCAACGCCGATGACCAGCTCGTTTTCCCATCCCTGATGGAGCTTAACGGCCTGTTTTTCCAGCTCCCGCACCGTGTGAAGAACGTCGCGGCCCTTTTCCAGCAGCATTTGTCCGGTGCGGGTAAAACGCGCGCGATGGCCGGTGCGATCGAGGATTTGGATATTGAGATCGCTCTCCAGCTTATGCACCGTATAGCTCAGGGCCGAAGGCGTTTTATAGAGCTTCGCCGATGCCGCCGCGAAGCTCCCCTCTTTCTCCAGCGCATCCAGAATAATCAGAACATCCAGCAGCGGCTTCATGTTCGCCCCCTTACGGTGTGCGAGATTTTCCGCTGGCGGAATTATTCCATTGGCATGACCAGCGGATCGGGATACTGATACTCAAATCCCAGTTCACGGCAAATACGATTGCCATCAACGACTTTGCCTTTGCCTTCTCCCCGCGCCGCGCTAAAGACCGGCGGCGTCAGGCCAAGCTGGCGCGCCATCAGCGGATAAAACTCGCTGCGCGCTGGATGAGAAGGTGCACATATATTATAGATGTGACCGCCTTTTGGAGCCTGTAACAGGAGCTCAATCGCGCCGATAACATCCTCAAGATGCACCAGATTGACGCCGTGCTGCCCGTCCGGCGCCGATTTTCCGGCAAAGAAACGTCCGGGATGACGTCCCGGCCCCACCAGTCCGGCCAGGCGCAAAATATCCACCTGCGTGCCCGGCAGGTTATGCAGCCAGTCCTCCAGCTCTTTCAGCACCCGTCCGCTGGCGGTCACCGGCTGGCGTTCGGTAGTTTCCTTTACCGTCCCGTCAGCGTCGCCGTAAACCGACGTTGAGCTGGTGAAGAGGATCCGCGGGATATGGTGCGCCAGCGCGCTATCCACAATCTCCTGCACCGCCTGGAGATAGAACGTTTCTCCCGGGCCGCTGCGGCGCGCCGGGAGCGTAATTACCAGCGCATCGACATCCATAAGTTCATCGAGCTCATCGGTATTGCAAACCAGCTCGGGCTCCAGACGCAGCTCAATGGCGTCGATGCCGCACATCCGTGCCGCTTCAACGCCATCCACCGTGGTCTTCGTTCCGGTCACCTGCCAGCCCCTTGCGGCGAGCGACATCGCCAGCGGCATTCCCAACCAACCTAAACCGACAATCGCGACCTTTTTCATGCAAATTCTCCTGGCTCTCACCTGTCTTTCATAAGGCTACGCCAGCGCTGGCAAACACACAATTCATTGCATCAATATGAAATGAATTAATGATAAAAAAAAGCCCTTGCTTTCTGTCGCCTAAGTGGTTTAGGTTAAAAGACATCTGATGCATAAGCATTCAACGAGAATTTATATGACACGCGTTCAATTTAAACACCACCATCATCACCATCATCCTGACTAGTCTTTCAGGCGATGTGTGCTGGAAGACGTTTGGATCTTCCAGTGGTGCATGAACGCATGAGAAAGCCCCCGGAAGATCTTCTTCCGGGGGCTTTTTTTTGGACCGTATTCAGACAGGTTAAAACAGGTTAACGAGGAAAAAAGAATGTTAGATAACTCACGTTTGCGCATAGCTATTCAAAAATCAGGCCGTCTGAGCGACGATTCACGCGAGCTGCTGGCCCGCTGCGGGATTAAAATTAACCTGCACACCCAGCGCCTGATTGCGCTGGCGGAAAACATGCCTATCGATATTCTGCGCGTACGTGATGACGATATCCCGGGACTGGTGATGGACGGCGTGGTTGACCTTGGCATTATCGGCGAAAACGTGCTCGAAGAAGAGCTCCTGACCCGCCGCGCCCAAGGCGAAGATCCGCGCTATTTCACCCTGCGTCGTCTCGATTTCGGCGGCTGCCGCCTGTCGCTCGCCACCCCGGCAGACGAAGCCTGGGACGGCCCGGCGGCGCTGAACGGCAAGCGAATCGCCACCTCCTACCCTCACCTGCTCAAGCGTTACCTCGATCAGAAAGGCGTGCAGTTTAAATCCTGCCTGCTGAACGGCTCCGTTGAAGTGGCACCTCGCGCGGGGCTGGCGGACGCCATCTGCGATCTGGTGTCAACCGGCGCAACGCTCGAAGCAAACGGCCTGCGCGAAGTAGAAGTTATTTACCGCTCAAAAGCGTGCCTCATTCAGCGCGACGGCGAGATGGCGGATGCCAAACAGCAGCTTATTGACCGCCTGCTGACCCGCATTCAGGGCGTGATTCAGGCGCGCGAATCCAAATACATCATGATGCATGCGCCGACGGAGCGTCTGGACGAGGTGATTGCCCTGCTGCCGGGCGCCGAGCGCCCGACCATTCTGCCGCTGGCGGGCGACCAGCAGCGCGTGGCGATGCACATGGTCAGCAGCGAAACCCTGTTCTGGGAAACCATGGAAAAGCTGAAGGAGCTGGGCGCAAGCTCGATTCTGGTACTGCCCATTGAGAAGATGATGGAGTAATTGCCATGACCTTTAACACCCTCATCGACTGGAATAGCTGCACCGAAGAGCAGCAGCGTGAATTGCTGATGCGCCCGGCGATTTCAGCTTCGGAAAGCATCACCCGCACCGTTGCGGAAATTATGGAAAACGTTAAGCGCCGCGGCGACGACGCGCTGCGCGAGTACAGCGCAAAGTTTGATAAAACCGAGGTCGACGCGTTAAGGGTCACCGGGCAGGAAATGGCCGAAGCGGAAGGCCGCCTCGGCGACGAGATCAAGCGGGCGATGGCCGTGGCGGTTAAAAATATTGAGACCTTCCACACCGCGCAGCAGCTGCCTGCGGTTGACGTGGAGACGATGCCCGGCGTGCGCTGCCAGCAGGTCACGCGCCCGGTGGCTTCCGTCGGCCTTTATATTCCGGGCGGGTCGGCCCCGCTGTTCTCTACCGTATTAATGCTGGCGACCCCGGCGCGCATTGCCGGCTGCCAGAAAGTCGTGCTCTGCTCCCCGCCGCCGATTGCCGATGAGATCCTCTACGCGGCGAAGCTTTGCGGCGTGCAGGAAGTCTTCAAGGTCGGCGGCGCCCAGGCCATCTCCGCGCTGGCCTTCGGCACCGAATCCGTGCCGAAGGTGGATAAAATCTTCGGGCCGGGCAACGCCTTCGTCACCGAAGCGAAGCGCCAGGTCAGCCAGCGGCTGGACGGCGCGGCGATTGATATGCCCGCCGGGCCGTCCGAGGTGCTGGTGATTGCCGACAGCGGCGCTACGCCGGACTTCGTGGCCTCCGACCTGCTTTCACAGGCGGAGCACGGCCCGGACTCGCAGGTGATTCTGCTGACGCCGGACGCCGCTATGGCGAAACGCGTGGGCGAGGCGGTCGAGCGCCAGCTGGCAGACTTACCCCGCGCCGACACGGCGCGCCAGGCGCTCTCCGCCAGCCGCCTGATCGTGACCCGCGACCTGGAGCAGTGCGTTGCCATCTCTAATCAGTACGGCCCTGAACACCTGATCATTCAGACCCGCCGCGCGCGGGATCTGGTTGAGCGCATCACCAGCGCGGGCTCGGTGTTCCTCGGCGACTGGTCGCCGGAGTCCGCGGGGGATTACGCCTCCGGCACAAACCACGTGCTGCCGACCTACGGCTACACCGCCACCTGTTCCAGCCTGGGGCTGGCGGATTTCCAGAAGCGCATGACCGTGCAGGAGCTTTCCCGCGAAGGCTTTGCCTCGCTTGCCGCCACTATTGAAACGCTGGCCGCCGCCGAGCGCCTGACCGCCCACAAAAACGCCGTGACGCTGCGCGTCGCCGCCCTGAAGGAGCAAGCATGAACATTGAAGAATTAGCCCGCGAAAACGTTCGTCGACTGACTCCGTATCAGTCTGCTCGCCGTCTCGGCGGCAGCGGCGACGTCTGGCTGAACGCCAACGAATACCCCACCGCGGTGCAGTTTGAACTTTCGCAGCAGACGCTGAACCGC
This sequence comes from Enterobacter sp. KBR-315C3_2022, assembly GCF_041399425.1. Classification (NCBI taxonomy): domain Bacteria; kingdom Pseudomonadati; phylum Pseudomonadota; class Gammaproteobacteria; order Enterobacterales; family Enterobacteriaceae; genus Enterobacter; species Enterobacter sp. KBR-315C3_2022. Next base: position 14,830 of record NZ_JBGKEB010000001.1, on the reverse strand, counting down.
TATCCGGAGTGTCAGCCGAAAGCGGTGATCGAAAACTATGCGCAGTATGCGGGCGTGAAGCCGGAGCAGGTGCTGGTGAGCCGCGGCGCGGATGAAGGCATCGAGCTGCTGATCCGCGCGTTCTGCGAGCCGGGCAAAGACGCGGTGATGTACTGCCAGCCGACCTACGGCATGTACAGCGTCAGCGCGGAAACCTTTGGCGTTGCCTGCCGTAACGTGCAGGCGCTGGACGACTGGCAGCTGGATTTACAGGGCATTGCCGACAGCCTTGACGGCGTGAAGGTTGTTTTCGTCTGCAGCCCCAACAACCCGACCGGGCAAATTATCAACCCGCAGGATATCCGCACGCTGCTGGAGATGACGCGCGGCAAGGCGCTGGTGGTTGCCGACGAGGCCTATATCGAATTTTGCCCTCAGGCCACGCTCTCAGGCTGGCTTGAGGAGTATCCGCACCTGGTGATTTTACGCACGCTGTCAAAAGCCTTCGCGCTCGCTGGCCTGCGCTGCGGCTTTACGCTGGCGAATAAAGAGGTTATCGACCTGCTGCTGAAGGTGATCGCCCCCTACCCGCTCTCAACGCCGGTTGCGGACATTGCGGCGCAGGCGCTCGCGCCTCAGGGGATCAACGCAATGCGCGAGCGCGTGGCGAGCATTCTGCAGGAACGCCAGTACCTGGTCACCGCGCTGAAGGCGATTCCCTGCGTGGAGCAGGTGTTTGATTCTGAGACTAACTACATCCTGGCGCGCTTTACGGCCTCCAGCGCCGTATTTAAATCTTTGTGGGATCAGGGCATTATCTTACGAGACCAGAATAAACAACCATCCTTAAGCGGCTGCCTGCGCATTACCGTAGGCACGCGCGAAGAGAGCCAGCGCGTGATTGACGCCCTGAAAGCGGAGAAAGTATGAGCCAGAAGTACCTCTTTATCGATCGTGACGGCACGATTATTTCGGAGCCACCCAGCGATTTTCAGGTCGATCGCTTCGACAAGCTGGCGTTTGAAGCGGACGCGATCCCGGTATTGCTGAAGCTGCAGAAAGCGGGCTTTAAGCTGGTGATGATCACCAACCAGGACGGCCTCGGCACGGCGAGCTTCCCGCAGGCGGACTTTGACGGTCCGCACAACCTGATGATGCAGATCCTCACCTCGCAGGGCGTGAAGTTTGACGAGGTGCTGATTTGCCCGCACCTGCCGGCCGACGAGTGCGACTGCCGCAAGCCGAAGGTGAAGCTCGTTGAGCGCTATCTTGCCGACGAGGCGCTGGATAAAGCCAACAGCTACGTCATCGGCGACCGCGCCACCGACATGACGCTCGCGCAAAATATGGGGATTACGGGCCTGCGCTACGGCACCGACGATCTGAACTGGGCGAAAATCGGCGAGCAGCTCACCAGGCGCGACCGCTACTCCCACGTGGAGCGCAACACCAAAGAGACCCAGATTGACGTGAAGGTCTGGCTGGACCGCGAAGGCGGCAGCAAGATCCACACCGGCGTGGGCTTCTTCGACCACATGCTGGACCAAATCGCCACCCACGGCGGCTTCCGCATGGAGATTACGGTCAAAGGCGATCTCTACATTGACGACCACCACACCGTGGAAGATACCGGCCTGGCGCTGGGCGAGGCCCTCAAGCTGGCGCTCGGCGACAAGCGCGGCATCAACCGTTTTGGCTTCGTACTGCCGATGGACGAATGCCTGGCGCGCTGCGCAATGGATATCTCCGGACGTCCGCACCTGGAATATAAAGCCGATTTCACCTACCAGCGCGTGGGCGATCTCAGCACCGAAATGGTGGAGCACTTCTTCCGCTCGCTGACCTATACCATGGGCCTGACGCTGCACCTGAAAACCAAAGGCAAGAACGATCACCACCGCGTGGAGAGCCTGTTTAAAGCCTTTGGCCGCACTCTGCGCCAGGCGATCCGCGTGGAAGGCGACGCCCTGCCCTCGTCAAAAGGAGTGCTGTGATGAACGTGGTGATTCTGGATACCGGATGCGCCAACCTCAACTCGGTGAAATCGGCCATTGCCCGCCACGGCTACGAGCCCGCGGTGAGCCGCGACCCGGACGTGGTGCTGCGCGCGGATAAGCTGTTCCTGCCGGGCGTGGGCACGGCCCAGGCGGCGATGGATCAGATCCGCGAGCGCGAGCTGGTCGATTTGATCAAAGCCTGCACCCAGCCGGTGCTGGGGATTTGCCTCGGCATGCAGCTGCTCGGCCGCCGCAGCGAAGAGTCTAACGGCGTCGAGCTGCTCGGCATTATCGAAGAGGACGTGCCGAAAATGACCGACCACGGCCTGCCGCTGCCGCACATGGGCTGGAACCGTGTCTACCCGAAGGCGGGCGACCGCCTGTTTCGCGGCATTGAGGACGGCAGCTATTTTTACTTTGTGCACAGCTACGCCATGCCGGTTAACGCGTGCACCATCGCCCAGTGCAGTTACGGCGAAGCGTTCACCGCGGCGGTACAGAAGGACAACTTCTTCGGCGTGCAGTTTCACCCGGAACGCTCCGGCGCCGCGGGCGCACAGCTGCTCAAAAACTTCCTGGAGATGTGATGATTATTCCCGCACTGGACTTAATTGACGGCACGGTTGTTCGTCTCCATCAGGGCGATTACGGCCAGCAGCGCGACTACGGCAATGACCCGCTGCCGCGCCTGCAGGACTACGCGGCTCAGGGCGCGGACGTTCTGCACCTGGTCGACCTCACGGGGGCAAAAGATCCGGCGAAGCGCCAGATCCCGCTGCTGAAAAAACTGGTTGCCGGCGTGGATGTTCCCGTCCAGGTTGGCGGCGGCGTTCGTACGGAAGAGGACGTTGCGGCCCTGCTGGACGCGGGCGTGGCGCGCGTGGTGGTGGGCTCCACCGCCGTCAAAAATCCTGACACGGTAAAAGGCTGGTTCCGCCGCTTTGGCGCAGACGCGCTGGTGCTGGCGCTGGACGTGCGCATCGACGAGCAGGGCAACAAGCAGGTTGCCGTCAGCGGCTGGCAGGAAAACTCCGGCGTAACCCTTGAGGAGTTGGTCGAGATTTATCTGCCGGTTGGCCTGAAGCACGTGCTGTGCACCGATATTTCGCGCGACGGGACGCTGGCCGGGTCGAACGTCTCTTTATATGAAGAAGTGTGCGCGCGCTATCCGCAGGTGGCGTTTCAGTCGTCTGGCGGCATCGGCGGGCTGGCCGATATTTCCGCCCTGCGCGGAACCGGCGTGCGCGGCGTGATTGTCGGGCGCGCTTTACTCGAAGAAAAATTTACGGTGACGGAGGCGATTCAATGCTGGCAAAACGGATAATTCCCTGCCTGGACGTGCGTGACGGTCAGGTGGTGAAAGGCGTGCAGTTCCGCAACCATGAGATCATCGGCGACATCGTCCCGCTGGCAAAGCGCTACGCCGATGAGGGTGCAGACGAGCTGGTATTTTACGATATCACCGCCTCCAGCGACGGGCGCGTGGTGGATAAAAGCTGGGTGGCGCGCGTCGCGGAGGTGATTGATATTCCCTTCTGCGTAGCGGGCGGGATCAAATCCGCCGAAGACGCGGCCAAAATACTGACCTTTGGCGCTGACAAAATTTCCATCAACTCACCTGCCCTCGCCGACCCGGAGCTGATTACCCGGCTCGCGGATCGCTTCGGCGTGCAGTGCATCGTGGTCGGCATTGATACCTGGTTCGACGACGCAACGGGTAAATACCACGTTAATCAGTATACCGGCGATGAGAGCCGTACCCGCGTCACCCAGTGGGAGACGCTGGACTGGGTAAAAGAAGTGCAGAAGCGCGGCGCGGGCGAAATCGTGCTGAACATGATGAACCAGGACGGCGTGCGTAACGGCTACGACCTTGAGCAGTTGAAGAAAGTGCGCGCGGTATGCAACGTGCCGCTGATTGCTTCCGGCGGTGCGGGCACGATGGAACACTTCCTTGAGGCCTTCCGGGATGCGAACGTTGACGGCGCGCTGGCGGCCTCCGTGTTCCACAAGCAGATAATCAATATTGGTGAGTTAAAAACGTTCCTGGCCGACCAGGGCGTGGAGATCAGGGTATGTTAACAGAGCAACAACGGGCGCAGCTGGACTGGGAAAAAACGGACGGATTACTGCCGGTGGTGGTACAGCACGCCGTTTCCGGCGAAGTGCTGATGGTGGGTTATATGAACCAGGACGCGCTGGCGAAAACCCTCGATAGCGGCAGAGTGACCTTCTTCTCGCGCACAAAGCAGCGCCTGTGGACGAAAGGCGAAACCTCGGGCCATTTCCTCAACGCGGTCAGCATTATGCCAGACTGCGATAACGATACGCTGCTGGTGCTGGCTAACCCTATTGGCCCAACCTGCCATAAAGGCACCAGCAGCTGCTTCGGCGAAGCGGGGCACCAGTGGCTGTTCCTGTATCAGCTGGAACAGCTGCTCGCCGAACGTAAAACGGCCGATCCTGCCAGCTCATATACGGCAAAGCTTTACGCCAGCGGTACCAAGCGTATCGCGCAGAAAGTGGGTGAGGAAGGCGTCGAAACCGCGCTGGCCGCCACCGTGCACGACCGGGAAGAGCTGACGAATGAAGCATCCGACTTGATGTACCACCTGCTGGTGCTGCTGCAGGATCAGGAGCTGGACCTGACGGCGGTAATTGAGAATTTGCGAAAACGTCACCAATAAAAAAGGCCGGGGAAACCCGGCCCTTTTTTTATCTGCGCATTACGCCTTTGGCGTGTAGTTGCGCAAAGCGTTACGCCCCAGAATGACGCCGGAACCGATAATCCCGCCCAGCAGCGCGGCCAGGATCAGCGTAATCGCCTTTTTCGGGCTGTCGCGACGGACGGGCAGATCGGGCTTCATCACGTAGCGATAAACGTGAAGCGTACCGGGCTCAACGTCTAAATTCTGAATATCCAGCAGAGACTGTTTGGTCTGGTAATAGGCCGGGGAGAAGACCAGCGGTCGCGACGATTCATTATCTACCATCGACTTCAGCGCTTCGCTTCCCAGGAGGAACATCGTTTCCTGCGTCACATCCTGCGTCTGCTGGAGGCGCGGAGACGTAATTTTCGCGGCTTTAGCATTCTTAAGCGCTTCGCTGATTTGCTTGATACGCAGATCTTTCTGCTCCTGCGCCACTTTCTCCTGGTTTTCCAGAGAGTCGTTCAGGGTGGCGATCTGCTGCTTGATGTTGTCCTTCAGGTCAATGGTCAGCTCTTTCGCCGTTTGTTCATCAATCTGCTGAATATACTGCGCGAGCTGCTTCTGCGCCGCTTCAGCGGACTCGCCGGTATAGGAAACGTTTAGCGGCAGGGGCTGCCCCTTGACCGCAGGCTCAATCACCAGCTTTTCTGGAATGTCCTGGTTTTCTAACGCCTGCGATAACGCCGAGAACGACGCGTTAAAACGACCTATAACGCGGGTCTGAATGTCCAGCATGCCGGGCGCAGCGCTACCGTACAAAATATTCAGCGCATTGCTGTAAGTTGCAACCTGCGCAGCATCCGGCTGGGCGACGATCGCCGTTGAGGTCCACTTCTCTTTGGCGGTCGTGATGTAGACGACCGCAAGAACAATAAACACGGCGACAAATGCGCAAATTACCCACTTCCCACGCCACAGCTGCAGCACTAAATCAAGTAAATCAATTTGCTCCGGGTCATTGCTTCGCATGACCGGGCTATTGTTGTTCTGCGTCATACAATCCTTAACGGCAAAAAAAGCGCAAAAAAATTTTATCTGCACAGTTTATCGTTTACTGGGGATTTTTCTATAAGAATCCGATTAGTTATATCGTAAAGATGAGTTAGGCAACCTTTGCGTGTCGCGCTATCATAGACGCAGTCTGGTGCGTAAAGGCACCCGTAAGAATTGGATAAGGATCGATATGAAATTTTTGGTTACAGGTGCAGCGGGTTTTATCGGCTCCCACGTCTGCAAGCGTCTTCTTGACGCCGGACACAACGTTATCGGTATTGATAATCTGAATGATTATTATGATGTTAACCTGAAGCTTGCCCGTCTGGATCTGCTCAAATCCGATAATTTCATCTTCCATAAGCTTGACCTGGCCGATCGCGAGGGAATGGCCTCACTCTTCGCTGACGAGAAATTTGACCGGGTGATCCATCTGGCCGCGCAGGCGGGCGTTCGCTACTCGCTGGAAAATCCGCATGCCTATGCCGACGCCAACCTGGTGGGCCATCTCAACGTGCTGGAAGGCTGCCGTCACAACAAGGTTCAGCACCTGCTGTATGCCTCTTCCAGTTCCGTCTACGGTCTTAACCGCAAGATGCCGTTCTCAACGGATGACTCCGTTGACCATCCGGTTTCGCTGTATGCGGCGACTAAAAAGGCCAACGAGCTGATGTCGCACACCTACTCGCACCTCTACAACCTGCCGACCACCGGCCTGCGCTTCTTTACCGTGTACGGCCCGTGGGGACGCCCGGACATGGCGCTCTTCAAGTTCACTAAAGCGATGATTGAAGGCAAGAGCATCGACGTCTACAACTACGGCAAGATGAAGCGCGACTTCACTTATATCGACGATATCGCGGAAGCCATTATCCGCCTGCAGGATGTGATCCCACAGGCTGACGCTAACTGGACCGTTGAAACCGGCTCACCTGCCACCAGCTCCGCGCCGTACCGCGTGTATAACGTCGGCAACAGCTCGCCTGTGGAGCTGATGGATTACATCACCGCCCTGGAAGAGGCGCTTGGCAAAAAGGCCGAGAAAAATATGATGCCGGTTCAACCGGGTGACGTGCTGGAAACCAGTGCAGATACCGCTGCGCTTTACGAGGTCATCGGGTTTAAACCACAGACCTCCGTCAAGGATGGGGTGAAGAACTTCGTGGACTGGTATCGAGACTTCTACAAGGTATAAAACAAAAAACCCGGCACATAAGCCGGGTTTTTTATGGTCTTAATACTGCGTATCAATCGCTGCCGAAGAGATCGCGGGTGTACACTTTGTCCGCCACGTCTGCCAGCTCTTCCGCCATGCGGTTAGAGATGATTACATCCGCTTCTTTTTTGAACGCATCCAGGTCGCGGATCACGCGGGAGTGGAAGAACTCATCTTCCTGCATCGCCGGTTCAAAAATAATGACCTGCACGCCCTTCGCCTTAATACGCTTCATGATCCCCTGAATGGAAGAGGCGCGGAAGTTATCCGAACCGCTCTTCATGATCAGACGATACACGCCGACGACCTTCGGCTGACGCGCCAGAATCGAGTCGGAGATAAAATCTTTACGCGTGCGGTTGGCATCAACAATCGCAGAGATCAGGTTGTTTGGCACCGCCTGATAGTTGGCCAGCAGCTGCTTGGTGTCTTTTGGCAGACAGTAGCCACCGTAGCCGAATGAGGGGTTGTTATAGTGGTTGCCGATGCGCGGGTCGAGGCAGACGCCTTCGATGATCTGACGCGTGTTCAGGCCCAGGCTCTCCGCATAGCTGTCCAGCTCGTTGAAGTACGCCACGCGCATTGCCAGATAGGTGTTGGCGAAAAGCTTAATTGCCTCGGCTTCGGTCGAGTCCGTAAACAGCACGGAAATATCCTGCTTGATAGCGCCTTCCTGGAGCAGCGCGGCAAAACGCTCGGCGCGCTCAGAGCGTTCACCAATCACGATACGGGAAGGGTGCAGGTTATCGTATAACGCCCTGCCCTCGCGCAGAAATTCCGGCGAGAAGAAGACATTATCAATACCCAGCTCTTCTTTGATGGATTTGGTGAAGCCGACGGGGATCGTAGACTTGATCACCATCACCGCCTTTGGATTGATCGCCACCACGTCTTTGATCACCGCTTCAACGGTCGAGGTATTGAAGTAGTTGGTTTTCGGGTCGTAGTCCGTCGGCGTAGCGATGATGACGTAGTCCGCATCGCGGTAGGCATCTTCTTTATCGGTGGTTGCGCGGAAATTCAGCGGCTTGTTCGAAAGATAATCCTGAATCTCTTTGTCAATAATCGGGGATTGCTTCTGATTGAGCATATCCACTTTCGACTGCACGATATCCAGCGCAACCACTTCATGGTTCTGCGCAATCAGGATGCCGTTTGATAGGCCAACGTAGCCGGTTCCGGAGATGGTTATTTTCATTCGTTCACTTCTTAAAGTTTGAGTGTCTGGTGCTCATTACTGAGTCACCTAAATGATAGCTGCGGATTTTTTATCGCTAATACGGATTGGGTGTCAAGGTGAATGCCCCGAGGGGATCAATGATTATCCCGTAAAAGATAAGCGTGACAGAATGGTAAATCATTACGGAAAACACGGCAGAGCGGGCTCTCAGCACGCAATTCACAAAAAATAGTAAAGCCAAAATTACCCGCACCATCGAAAATCAAATCAGACTAATCCCTTGGTCAGGTTTAATAAGTATTGACCATATCCCGTCTTGCTCAGCGGTTCTGCCAGTTTACGAAGCTGCTCCGCATCAATAAAGCCTCTGCGGTATGCAATCTCTTCAGGACAAGAGACTTTTAAGCCCTGGCGCTCTTCGATGGTAGCAATAAAATTGCTCGCCTCAATCATGCTCTGGTGGGTGCCGGTATCAAGCCACGCATAGCCGCGCCTCATCATGGCGACGGACAATCGGCCCTGCTGCATATACAGGCGGTTTATATCGGTAATTTCCAGCTCTCCGCGTTCTGACGGCCGCAGGCTTTTCGCCATCTCGATCACGTCGTTATCGTAAAAATAGAGGCCGGTAATGGCGTAGTTGCTTTTGGGCTGCTTCGGTTTCTCTTCAAGCCCAATCGCCGTGCCTTCTTTATCAAACTCAACGACGCCGTAGCGTTCAGGATCGCTCACGTGGTAAGCGAAAACCGTCGCGCCCTCTTCCTGACAGGCCGCGCCCTCAAGCAGCCTCGGCAAGTCGTGTCCGTAGAAAATGTTATCGCCAAGCACCAGGGCGCAGTTGTCCTCACCGATGAACTCTTCCCCGAGAATAAAGGCCTGTGCCAGTCCGTCAGGACTTGGCTGCACTTTATACTGCAGGCGCAGCCCCCACTGGCTGCCGTCGCCAAGCAGCTGCTCAAAACGAGGGGTGTCCTGCGGCGTGCTGATGATCAGGATATCCCTAATACCCGCAAGCATTAGGGTAGAGAGCGGATAATATATCATCGGCTTATCATAGATTGGCAGCAGCTGTTTGCTGACCGCCATCGTGACGGGGTAGAGCCGCGTTCCTGAGCCACCGGCCAGTATAATCCCCTTACGTTTGGTCATTATTTACGCTCCCCATAATTCTGCTCAATCCAACTTTTATACGCGCCACTTTTAACGTTCGAGACCCACGTCGAATTATTCAAATACCACTCAACGGTTTTACGTATTCCACTCTCGAAGGTCTCCTGCGGCGTCCAGCCCAATTCACTGCTGATCTTGTGGGAGTCTATTGCATAGCGGCGGTCGTGCCCCGGGCGGTCGGCTACATAGGTGATTTGTTCACGATAGGTGCCGACTTTAGGTACGATCTCATCAAGCAGATCGCAAATGGTGTGAACAACTTCAAGGTTCTTTTTCTCGTTATACCCGCCGATATTATAGGTTTCGCCCACCCGGCCCGTCGTTAATACGGTATAAAGCGCGCGGGCATGATCTTCCACATAAAGCCAGTCACGGATCTGGTCTCCCTTGCCGTATATAGGCAGCGGCTTATTTTCAAGCGCATTTAAGATGACAAGCGGAATAAGCTTTTCAGGGAAGTGGTAAGGGCCATAGTTATTCGAACAGTTGGTCACAATACCCGGTAGCCCATATGTGCGAATCCAGGCGCGCACTAAATGGTCGCTAGACGCTTTTGACGCTGAATACGGGCTGCTTGGCGCATATGCCGTTTGTTCCGTAAAGAGCGGTAGCGCGTCCAATCCATTTGATTCGTCTGGATGCGGTAAATCCCCATAAACTTCATCAGTTGAAATATGATGGAAACGAAACGCCGCTTTAGCAACATCATCCAGCGCAGACCAGTACGCACGGCTGGTCTCCAGCAGAACATAGGTGCCAACAATATTGGTTTCAATAAACGCTGCGGGGCCGGTAATTGAACGATCGACATGACTTTCTGCTGCAAGATGCATTACCGCGTCCGGCTGATGGACCGCGAAAATGCGCTCCATTGCGGCTTTATCGCAGATATCGGCGTGTTCAAAAACATAGCGTTCGCTGGTGCTCACTTCACTCAGGGATTCCAGATTACCGGCATAGGTCAATTTATCAACGTTAACAACGCTATCCTGAGTATTGCTAATTATATGTCGTATAACCGCGGAGCCAATAAAACCGGCACCGCCAGTAACAAGAATTTTCACGCAGTCTATTCCGTTAAAGTGAGTTGAGTGGAGTTTACAAGATAAAAAAGCCCGGTATCGCTACCGGGCTTAGTGGAATGGCAGAATCAGATTAATCCAGCCATTCGGTATGGAACACGCCTTCTTTATCAGTACGCTTGTAAGTATGCGCACCGAAGTAGTCGCGCTGCGCCTGAATCAGGTTGGCAGGCAGCACGGCAGCGCGATAGCTGTCGTAGTACGCCACGGCTGCGGAGAAGGTCGGCACCGGGATACCGTTCTGCACGGCGTAGGCAACCACATCACGCAGGGCTTGCTGGTACTCGTCAGCGATTTTCTTGAAGTACGGTGCCAGCAGCAGGTTTGCGATACCGGCATTTTCAGCATAGGCGTCGGTGATTTTCTGCAGGAACTGAGCGCGGATGATACAGCCAGCGCGGAAGATCTTCGCGATTTCGCCGTAGTTCAGATCCCAGTTGTTTTCGTCTGATGCGGCACGCAGCTGGGAGAAGCCCTGCGCATAAGAGACGATTTTACCCAGATACAGTGCGCGGCGGACTTTCTCTACGAACTCGGCTTTCTCGCCCGCTGGCTTCGCCTGCGGACCAGAGAGAACTTTAGATGCCGCAACGCGCTGCTCTTTCAGGGAAGAGATGTAGCGAGCGAATACGGATTCGGTGATCAGAGACAGCGGTTCCCCCAGGTCCAGAGAGCTCTGGCTGGTCCATTTACCGGTACCTTTGTTCGCCGCTTCGTCCAGAATCACATCAACCAGATACTTACCGTCTTCGTCTTTCTTGGTGAAGATGTCTTTGGTGATATCGATCAGGTAGCTGTTCAGCTCGCCTTTGTTCCACTCGGTGAAGGTTTCGGCCAGCTCTTCGTTGGAGAGGTTCAGACCGCCTTTCAGCAGGGAGTACGCTTCAGCGATAAGCTGCATATCGCCGTATTCGATACCGTTGTGGACCATCTTCACGTAATGGCCAGCACCGTCAGCGCCGATATAGGTCACACATGGCTCACCGTCTTCAGCCACGGCTGCAATTTTGGTCAGAATTGGCGCGACCAGCTCATACGCTTCTTTCTGCCCGCCAGGCATGATGGATGGACCCTTCAGAGCGCCCTCTTCACCACCGGATACGCCGGTACCGATGAAGTTCAAGCCCTCAGCAGACAGTTCACGGTTACGACGAATGGTGTCCTGGAAGAAGGTATTGCCACCATCGATGATGATGTCGCCTTTATCAAGGTAAGGCTTCAGGGAGTCGATAGCAGCATCAGTGCCTGCGCCCGCTTTCACCATTAACAGGATACGGCGTGGAGTTTCCAGGGACTCAACGAACTCTTTAACCGTATAAAAAGGAACCAGCTTCTTGCCCGGATTCTCGGCAATCACTTCTTCAGTTTTTTCACGGGAGCGGTTGAAAACGGAGACGGTATAACCGCGGCTTTCGATGTTGAGCGCCAGGTTGCGCCCCATCACTGCCATACCGACAACGCCGATCTGTTGCTTGGACATTACATACTCCTGTCAGGTGTGGTCGCCGCGACTGTGCGCGGCTTGAAATGTATGAATGATGTTAACTCATGATCATTGCGATGAATAGCAAATCGAAGTTAACCGGCCACATAATGATAAAAGTGTATTAAAATCAATCAATGATGAAAAATTATTTTCTCAGGATCTTATAGATTGAGTTCAGTAAAAATACTGGCATTAGTCTGGGTATAATTCTAATAAAAGCACAAGATAAAGTACCGAAGAAACCATCTATCTTAAGATCATACTTAAGTTTGGCAAGCTTAACCTCACTGCGAATATACTTTAATCCTTTCCTTCTAATTAACATGCTATTACCTGCTCTGACATTTACAAGTACTTCTTTTAGGTTGTGAGTCTCAACACCAGAAGCAATCATACGCAACCAAAGATTATAATCTTCCATCAGATGATGATGTTGATATCCCCCTACTCTCTCAACTGCTGTTTTGTTAAACGCAACAGCCATGTGGTTAAAAGGGTTTCTTTTTTTTGCATAATCTTTTATTTCGCCATGATCACTATTAGAAAACCGAATCCCCCCTGGGATACTCATGTTTTCGTCAAACTCTCTTATAGCTCCTCCAAGCAATCCAATATTAGGATGCAATTTTAAATAATTAATTTGTTTGGAGAAGCGTTCCTGAGTACAAACATCATCTGTATCCATTCTCAGAATGGTTTCATAATTACAAAATTTTAAACCATGATTTAAAGCAGAACCCAAACCAACATTGTTGCTTAATGGAACGATATCAATAGGTAATCGTTTTGAAAAGTCATTAACCACTGCTTCGAGGTCGCTACCGATAGGGCCGTCATAAACGATAACGATTTGTTCAGGTAAAAGAGTATTATTTGCGATGCTATCTAGACACTCAGAAAGAAAAGAGGGTTTTTCCTTGTTATATAATGAAAGTAATACTGAAAATTTCATTTACCATCCTAATTTAATGTTTTGATTTAAACATCCAAAAACCCGCTCTTTTTCTAATCGATAATACATCCAAAATATTTACCATTATCGCTGAAAGCGCGGCGGCAATAGCAGCACCTATAGCGGAATAAAATGGAATCAGTATCAAAGAAAGGCCTAAAGCAAGTATAGTGCCAATAATAACGTTACGCTTGTGTTCTTTTTCGCCATCGATAAACATTAAGACTATGTCACATGCACCGGTAAAACAATTTACAATCTGAGAAATGATGAGAATTATAAGAACCATGGAAAACTGAACAAAATCAGGCCCAAAAACAGAAAGAATTTCTTTTGAAAATACAATCAAAAGAATCCCTACAGGAAGTCCTAAAGATGCCGAAAAAACAAATGATTGATAAGCATGCTTTTGCACCGAATGACAGTCACGAACAGAGTATGCACGTGATACTTGACTTGAAACGACACCACTAACTGCAAGTACAAAAAAACCTAGCAATGTAGAAATTCGTTGCGAAACAATGAAACCTGCAATATCAGATTTTGTGGCAAACAAACTAATAATAATCTGAGAGCCATACATTGTTGCTAACTGGAGAAATTGAATGCGAAACAATTGCTTGCACGAATGATCAAAATCATCTGGTTTAAATATGCTTCTTGAGTGACCAAATTTTCTTTTGTGGTTGAAGTAAAAAAATGATGCAGCCAATACTGCCGCTATCATAATGATAATTATTTGTTTATATAAAGATATATTTTTGATATCTAATGATGTGCGATAAAATAAGAAGTATGAAGTTGCGATAAAAATAAAAGCTAAAAAGTTGAAGACTGTTCGTTGGGTGAGAATCATCATCAGAATATTACCAACCCCTTGATACAGGTATGAAATAACATTCATATAAACAAAGCAGATTCCCGAAATCATTAAAGCGACTACAATTATAGAAGCATCGTAGTAAGCCACTGCCTCATAAAATACATAAATAGCAAGCAACGGGAAAACCAAAAAATACAGTTTTAAACTTTTTGTGAAAACATAATTAAAAAGACCATTTATGTTTACTTTATTCTCTAAATTAATTCTAGCAACGGCCTTTGCTATTCCAATTTCGGTGCCTTGCGATGAAATGGTTACAATTATAGTAAGTAATGTAATATAAAAGAATATTGTCCCGGCATTTTCTGCACCATAATAACGAGCAACAATCCAGCTGAACAAAAATGATGAAATTATAGTCATCATTCTGAGAGCGAGAGAGAAGAAAGAATTTAAATATTTCTTAATCATAATTCTCAGCCAACTCCTCCCATTGTTTTGCAATAACATTCTCTTCAAATCTTTCAAGACCAGATTTTATCGCAACCTCGTCACTAGTATAAGAATGAGAAATAACTTTAGATGCTTTATGGGCTAATTCGTTTATTACTATCTGATCCGAACAATCAGAATTTATCTTGACTAAGTTTTCTTCCCCCCAGCCACACAATATTTCAGCAGGCCCGGTTGGGCAATCTGTGCTAACTACAGGAACACCAAGAATCAATGATTCAATAAGAACTGTTGGCAACCCTTCTGAGTCAGAAGTAAGCATCAGCAATTTCGCTTTACTAATATAATAATAGGGGTTTGGCTGGAAACCAAGAAAAATGACATTATTTTCCATACCAAGTTTTTTGACATCATCATCAAGCTTCAGACGAAGCTCTCCATCACCAAGGATTATTAATTTTAGTTCAGGATCATTCTTTATAATTTTCTTAAAAGCATATATAGTTCTATCAACCCTTTTTCTAGATGTCAAAGTCGAAACAGTAATTATATATTTTCCTGGTAAAGAAATCGAGCCAGAATAATTTGAGTCTGCCTTTTCTTTAAGCTCATTAAAATCGAAAGGATTATATATTGTTTTAATGGTGTTTTTTTCAAAACCTCTAATATCTCTCAACTCTCGAGCTATATCTTGTGAGAATGTCAAAATATTAGATTTTTATAAAATTTTACTAAAAGGCATTAAATTATTAAATTCTGGACGACTAAAAACTTCTCTATGGCTATTG